>DASQZJ010000042.1:0-7316 GCA_035638775.1 Gammaproteobacteria bacterium | reverse complement strand
CACCAGCAAGGCCACCGTCACCCTCAACCCGCTGGTCCTGCAGGCCGGCGTCGGCTTCAACTTCTGACGCCCCGCCCCGGGCGCCGCGCAAGACCCGTACCGCTTCCCCGTCCTCCCGCCGCCGCGGGCTTCGGCCCGCCTTCTCTTTGCCGGCCGCCGCCTGCCGTCCGTTTCGCGCCGTCCGTCGGACGGGTGCAACGCTCCGACGGACCGGCGGATTGCCGGATTACCGCCGTGCGCGTTTGAACGGTAAGATAGGACTCGGCATCCCGGGCCGCAGACTAGAGACATGGCACAAGCGGCAGAAAAACCAAAAGTGCTCGTAGCCGACGATTCCAGGGTGGTGCGCGAGACCGTCAAGCGCTTTCTCGGGGACGAGTTCGAGCTGGAAGATGCCCGTGATGGACGGGAGGCCTGGGAGAAGCTGTGCGCGGATCCCTCCTTCGACGTGCTGATCACGGACATCTCGATGCCCCGGATGGACGGTTACACGCTGATCCTGCGGGTCCGTGACAGCGATCCCGCCGGCAGGCTGCACCGCATCCCGATCGTCGTGATCACCGGGCTCGAGGAAGAGGTGGTCCGCATCCGCGCGTTCGCCTGCGGGGCCGACAACTTCCTGCCCAAGCCACTCCGGCGCGACACCCTGAGCGCCGACGTGCGCCAGCATCTCGCGCGGCATCTCGCCGAGCCGCAGGAAGTCTCCGAGGATACGCCGGTCCACACGCGCGAGGAGCTGATGAACAGCGGCGAAGCCGCCGTCAGGCAGCACCGGGACGACGAAACCCCCGTCGCGCTGATCTCCCTGCAGCTTTCCCCCCTGAACGAGCTGCGGGAAGCGTTCGGCGAGGAAACCATTACCCGGTTGCGCAAGTGGCTCGCCGGCCAGCTCTCGCGCCGCTCCACCGACGCCGAGGTCATCGCCGAGCTCGAGAACTGCGCCTTCGCGGTGCTCTCCCGCGGCACCGGCTACGAGGAAGCGATGGTCCTGGCCGAGCGCTACTATTCGGCCTTCGCCACGGACCCCTACCCCGACCCGCGCGTCGCCGCCACGCTCAAACCCAAGGTCGGTTACGCGGTGCTGGGCGAGGAGGACGCGGCGGACTTCCCCCAGCTCCTCGCCCTGGCCGAGCTGCGACGCGATGCGCGCCGCCAGCTGGTGGAAATGGGCGTGGACGAGTCCGTCATCGAGGCGCCCGATCTCGAGCGCGCGCTGGAGCTGATCGCTTCGGGGCGGGACAGCGAGCTGTTCCCCTACAGCCTCGACCTCGCCGCGCGCGTCCTGCCCCTGCTGGACCTGTGCAACGAACAGCAGGAACTGGGACTGGACAACGCCCTGGTCGCCGTGCGCAAGACCCTGAGCGAACGGCTGGGCTGACGGCCCGCTCCTATCCCCCGGCCCGGGAGCGCCGCCGTGCCGCCGCGGTCGCGGCGCTGGTCACGTCCCGCCCGCGCGCGAGATCGATCACCGCGATGCGGCTGGTGGCATCGGGATGCGCCCGCGAAGGCCCCTGGATCAGCAGCCCCAGGCCCCGGCTCAGGCCCCGCTCCCGGTACCAGTCCCGCGCGATGTCTTCCCACTCCCGCCGTCCCGGGGCCACCCGCTCGGCATACACCCCCCAGGAGAAGCACAGCTGCTGGCAGGTCGCCTCCTCCGGGCTGAACGCGATCAGCCACCGGGGCAGCCGGAAGCGGGCAATCCGGCGGGCGGTGGCGCCGCTCTGGGTGGGAACGAACACGGTGCGCGGCTGCAGCCGCTCGACCGTGGTGTAGACGTCCAGCGCAATCACGTCCTCGACTTTCGAGCGCGGCCGCGGAGCCTGGTGAACCAGGGCCTCCCGGGCGGCATGACCGGGGCGGGCCGCCTCCGTCACCCGCGCGATCCGGGCCAGCATGCGCGCCGCCTCCACGGGGTAGCGCCCGGTTGCCGACTCCTCCGAGAGCATCACGCAGTCGGTGCCGTCCAGGATGGCGTTGGCGACGTCGGTCACCTCGGCGCGGGTGGGACGGCTGCGCTCGGTCATCGATTCCAGCATCTGGGTCGCGGTGATCACCGGTCGACCCATGACGTTGGCGCGGAAGATCAGGTCCTTCTGGGTCACGGCGATCCGCTCGATGGGGATCTCCATGCCCAGGTCCCCCCGCGCGATCATGATCGCGTCCGCCGAGGCCAGGATGCCGTCGATGCGTTCCACCGCCAACGCGCGCTCGATCTTGGCCACCAGGAACGGGACGTGCCCCGCGTCCTGGCAGAAGCGCCGCACGACCTCGACGTCCTCGGGTCCCTTGACGAAGGACACGCTCACGGCATCGACGCCCTGCTCGAGGACGCACGCGAGCCGTTCCCGGTCCCGCTCCGGCAGCGGTCCGCCGGGCAGGTCGACCCCGGGCAGGCTGAGACCGCGGCGCGAATACAGCTCGCCCCCCGTGAGTACCCGGCAGTCGAGCGCGTGCTCGTGGACCGCCTCCACCCGGAGCTGGATGAAGCCGTCGTTGAGAAACACGGTCGCGCCGGCGCGCAGCGAGCCGCGCACCGGCGGAAGCTCGACCGGGATGTGCACTCCGCCCCGGGCGCTTTCACGGGCCGCGAGCCGCACGCGCTGGTCTCTCTCGAGGACCAGCGGCTCGCGTGCCAGCCGGCCGATGCGCAGCTTGGCACCCGGCAGGTCGGCCAGGATCGCCACCCGCCGGCCGCTGCGGCGGGCCACGTCCCGGACCCGTCGGATCAGGCGCGCGTGCTCCTCCAGCTCACCGTGGGCAAGGTTCAGGCGAGCGACGCTCATCCCCTGGCGAACGAGCCCCACCATCACGCGTTTCGAGGAAGAGGCCGGTCCGATGGTGCAGACGATGCGGGTCTTCTGTCGCGGCAGCCGCAGCGGCATGCGTTCCCTCCCGGGCGCTGTGATCGGGCACGGGTCTCAGCCGTCGATCCGGCGGACGGAGACGCACTCAAGAGTGCGCGCGATGTCCTCGCGGGTAAAGAGCGCCGTACCCGGCTTGGCCGCCGTCCCGCTGCCGCAGGCGACTCCCTGGGCGAGCGCCCTGTCGGGCGACGCCCCGGCGGCAAAGGCGGCGACCAGCCCGGCGACCATGGAATCGCCCGCGCCGACCGTCGAACGGGCTTTCACGGCCACGGTGTGGGCACGCCAGGCGGCATCCTCGGGCCCGACCATGACGGCGCCTTCGGCACCGAGCGACACGCAGACGTACTCGATGTCGCGGGCCTGCAGGTCCCGCGCCGCCTCCACCACGGCCGGCAGGCTGCGCAGCGGCCTGCCGCACAGCTCTTCCAGCTCGTAACGGTTGGGCTTCACCAGGAACAGCGGCTCGTGCACCCCATGGCTGAGCACCGGGCCGTGCGCATCCAGGGCGACCCGCACGCCGTTCCCGGCGAGCACCCGCGCCAGCCGCGCGTAGATGTCCTCCGGCACGCCCCGCGGAAGCGAGCCGGTGAGCACCGCGTACCCGCGCGCCCGGGCCACGAAGGTCTTCTCGATCTCCGCAAGGGTGTCCGCGTCGACCTCGGGGCCGACCGCGCTGACCTCGAACTGCGCCGCCGGGGTCTCCTGCAGGATGGTGCAGCAGATGCGCGTGCTGCCCTCCTGCAGCCGGAAGTAGTGCACATCCCCGATGTGACGCTGCAACAGCCGCTCCAGGAACTCGCCGATCTCGCCGGCAACCAGACAGTGGTTGCAGGCCGGCATGCCCAGCACCTCCAGCGCACGGCCCACGTTCACGCCGTTGCCGCCGGGATCGTAACGGGTGTCGGTGGCCGGCACCTTGCGATCCTCGAGCAGGCGCGGCACCTCGTAGCCGACGTCGATGGTCGGGTTCAGCGTCAGTACGTCGATCCGCGACGGCGAGGTGCTCACCGCGCCGCTCCCGCCTGTCCGGGCGACTGCATCTGCCGCTCGATCTCCAGCACCCGCATCGTGGTCCGCAGCACCGCGTCCGGGTTGAGACTGAGCGAATCGATGCCGAGGCGCACCAGGTGCTCCGCGATCTCCGGATAGTCCGACGGCGCCTGGCCGCAGATCCCGGAGTGGCGGCCGTTGCGCCGGCACCCCTCGACGGCGAGCCGCAGCATCTCCAGCATGCCCGGATCGCGCTCGTCGTAGTCGAACGCCACCAGCTCGGAGTCGCGGTCGACGCCGAGCGTGAGCTGGGTCAGGTCATTCGAGCCGATCGAGAAGCCGTCGAAGTGGCGCGAGAAGGCGTCGATCTGGACCACGTTGTTGGGGATCTCGCACATCACGTAGATCTCGAGGCCGTCCTCTCCCCGGCGCAGCCCCAGCTCCGCCATCTTCGCCACCACCCGCTCGGCCTCGTCCACGCGCCGGCAGAACGGCACCATCAGGCGCAGGTTGGTCAGCCCCATCTGCTCGCGCACCCGTCGCATCGCGGCGCATTCCAGCGCGAAACCCTCCGCGTAGGCAGGATGGGTATAGCGCGAGGCGCCACGGAAACCCAGCATCGGGTTGGCCTCGTGCGGCTCGAAGGCGCTGCCGCCGAGCAGGCTCGCGTACTCGTTGCTCTTGAAATCCGACATCCGCACGATCACGGGATTGGGATAGAACGCCGCCGCGATCGTGCCCACGCCCTCGGACAGGGTCTGCACGAAGAACTCAGAGGGCGAGGGATACGCGGCCGTGAGCAGCGCGATCTCCTCCCGCGCCGCCGGGTCCTGGACCCGCTCGGGATGCAGCAGGGCCATGGGGTGCGCCTTGATCTGCTCGCCGATGATGAATTCCAGCCGGGCCAGGCCGACGCCGTCGTTGGGGACCTGCGCGGTGCGAAAGGCGAGATCGGGGTTGCCCAGGTTCACCATGATCGCGGTGTGCGGTCGTGCCAGGCCCGTGACGTCGCTGGAGAGCACCTCGAAAGCCAGCTTGCCCTCGTACACTCTGCCCTCGTCGCCCTCGGCGCAGGAGACCGTCACCTCCCGCCCCGGCTGCAATGCCTGGGTGGCGTTGCCGGTCCCGACCACCGCCGGGATGCCCAGCTCCCGCGCCACGATGGCCGCGTGGCAGGTGCGGCCGCCGCGCTCGGTGACGATCGCCGAGGCCAGCTTCATCACCGGCTCCCAGTCCGGCGTGGTCATCTCCGCCACCAGCACCTCGCCCTCCCGGAACTCGCCGAGCGAGGCGGCGTCCGGGACGATCCGGGCGGCACCTGCGCCGATCCGGGAGCCCACCGCGCGGCCGGTGGCCAGCACGCGGCCGGTCTCGCGGAGCTCGTACTCCTCGATCACCGAGGTCTTCTTCTGCGATGCCACGGTCTCGGGCCGGGCCTGCACCATGTACAGCTGGCCGTCGACGCCGTCCTTGGCCCACTCCATGTCCATGGGGCGCGGCTCGCCCGCCTTGTCCGAGTAGTGACGCTCGACCGTGACCGCGTAGTCGGCCAGCGTCAGCACCTCCTCGTCGGTGATGCAGAACCGCGCACGCGCCTCTTTCGGGGTCTGCTCGTTGCGGGTGGTGCGGCCCTTGCCGGTGGCGTACACCATGCGCAGCGACTTGCCCCCCAGCCGCCGGCGCAGCACGCTGCGGTGCCCGGCCGCCAGCGTCGGCTTGAACACGTAGAACTCGTCCGGATCGACGGCTCCCTGGACCACGTTCTCGCCCAGCCCGTAGGAACCGGTGATGAAGACCACGTCGCGAAAGCCGGACTCGGTATCCAGCGAGAACATTACCCCGCTGGATGCGAGATCGGAGCGCACCATCTTCATCACGCCGATGGACAGCGCGACCTCGAAGTGATCGAAGCCGCGGCTCTCCCGATAGTGGATCGCCCGGTCCGTGAACAGGCTGGCGAAGCAGTGCCGGCAGGCATCGATCAGGGCGTCGTCCCCGCGGACGTTCAGGTAGGTCTCCTGCTGGCCGGCGAAGCTCGCCGTCGGGAGGTCTTCGGCGGTGGCGGAGCTGCGCACCGCCAGGCTGAGCTCTTCGCCGTACTGCTCCCGCAGCCGGCCGTACGCCTCCAGGATGCCGGCGCGCAGGTCGTCCGGGATCCCGGCCTCGTAGACGATCCGACGCGCCTGCTCGCCGGCGCGTGACAACGCGCCCACGTCCTCCGCGTCGAGGCCCTCGAACACCCGCCGCAGCTCCGGCTCGGCGCCCGCCCCGGCAAGCACCTGGCGATAGCCGTCGGCGGTGATCGCGAAGCCGTTCGGCACCCGCACCCCCTGTCCCGTCAGCTCGCGGTACATCTCTCCGAGCGAGGCGTTCTTGCCGCCCACCAGCGGCACGTCGTCAATCCCGATCTCCTCGAAGAAGCGGATGTGGCGATGGGGGGATTGCGCGCTCACGTCAGCCTCCTTCCGGCGTCTGCCGGCGCACCGGTGCGGTGTCCCTGTCGTTCGGACATTTCAACGCGCCGGGCGCCGGAGGGTCGTGACGCAGGTCAAGGACCGGCCCGTGTCGCATCACTGGCGGCGCGTGCCGGGGGTTCGCGCGGCTCCGGTACCGTGCGGATGCAACGGCTGCTGGATCGTTCCGAGGAACCTGGCGTGAACCGGCCCGGTGCGCTCCAGGTGATGGTAGACGCGGAGCTTCGCCCAGTCCTCGATGAAGGTCCACGCGACGGCGTAGGCCCATACGAAACCGATATCCGGCCAGGGCGCCGAATGCATGTACAGGCCGAACCCGACGATCACCGTCGCCACGGCCTTGGTGCCCAGGATCGCGGCCAGCAGCACGGGGGCCGGATAAGGCCGGGACAGGAACGGCCTGCGCGTGCGTGCGACCAGCAGGGTGAGATGGCCCGCGACGGCCAGCTTCAGGAAGATCAGGGACTGCAGGGCCGCGCCGGACAGCCCGAGCCAGCTCTGGGCGATCATCAGCAGCAAAAAGGTCTCGGCCACGCCGACGATGCCCAGCACCGTGGATACCACCAGCACACGGTGCATCTCCCAGCGGACCGGCTTCGGGTCGAGCCAGGTATTGTCGTAGGCGATGGTCACGATCGGCAGGTCGTTGAGCAGTGCCAGCAGGATGATCATGATGGCGGTGATCGGGTAGAAGTCGTACACCAACATCGCAAGCACCACGAACACCATGATCCGGATGGTCTCGGTGATGCGGTAGATGGCGTACGAGTTCATGCGCTCGAAGATGCGCCGGGCCTGATCGATCGCGCGCACGATCACCGACAGCCCGGGGGCGGTCAGCACCAGGTCCGCGGCGGCGCGCGCGGCGTCGGTGGCGCCGCTGACGGCGATGCCCACGTCCGCCTGCTTGAGCGCCGGCGCGTCGTTCACCCCGTCCCCGGTCATGCCCACGATGTGGCCCCGATGCTGGAGCGCCTTGACGATCCGG
>DASQZJ010000041.1:0-18254 GCA_035638775.1 Gammaproteobacteria bacterium | reverse complement strand
GCGCATATCCGCAAGCACCCACGAAAGTCCAGAAAGTGAAACCGGCGTTCCGGTTTCTGTCAGGTCACTTCCCCGGCGCATAGCTTGCCTAGCCATGTTCAATCGCAACATGGGAGCAAGCCGTGCAACCCGAACAGTTCGTAGCAGTACCGAGGTCACGTCCGGCCGCATTGCTGCCTTGCGAAAACGCCGCCGGCTGTGGCGAGAGCGGGGTGACCCGCGGCGCCACAGCCGGCGGCATTTCGCAGGCGGGTGCGCCGCCTGGTAACACAGCACCCGCTAATTACGGGCCTCCCCACGTCCCGCCGGTCCGCATTCTCCGCCGGGCCGTCGACAGTCTTTATCTCTCGTATCCGGGAAACCTGTCATCGGAGTGGGAGAAGCGGCTTACCAGCCTCAAGCTGCTCGCCCAGTCCGAGGATGACCGGGAGATCGCAACCGCGCAGGCGTTGCTCGGAGGGCACCTGTTCGAGGTGGGAGATCGCGGGCGAGGCCGCTTCCCGTTCGTTCTGGTCGATAACTGCTATCGGGTCCAGGTATCGGCATCGACGTCCCACTCCCTGCCCCTCGCCCACGTCCAGGTCGCCAGCGAGGCGCTGACGGTGCTCGAGTACGAGAAAGGCGAGTCGGAGCTGCGTGTCGTGGTGAACTCCCTTGGAATGGTCACCGGCGAGGCGAGTCTCAGTCGGGTCGACCTCTGCGTCGACTTCGTCACTGATTGGGACGTGAAGTCCTTTCGTCCCGACGCCTGGGTGACGCGGGCACGCAAGTTCGGGATGCATTACGTCAATCGGCGCTTCTCCGGATGGAGCATCGGACTCGGCGGGGATATGAGTGCGCGCCTGTACGACAAGACACTCGAGCTGGAAACCAGCCGGAAAGACTACCTGCGACCGCTGTGGCGCGAGGCGGGCTGGCGTGACGGTGAGACCGTGTGGCGGTTGGAGTTCCAGTTTCGTCGGCCCGTTCTGATCGAGCTCGGCGTGTTCACGGTTTCGGACCTGGGCGCCAACCTGGGCGGGATGTGGCGGTATGCGTCCGAGAACTGGCTCCGGCTCACGGTGCCCGATCCGGACGACAGTAACCGTACCCGCTGGCCCCTCCATCCCGTCTGGGAGGCCCTGTCCCGGGCGGATTGGAATGATCCGGATCCGCCTTTGCTGGCCCGGCTCCGAAAGGAACGCGTGCCATCGGACGAGTCCCTGTTCATCAATGGCATGGCCGGTATTACCTCCTTCATGGCGCGCGAGGGCATCCGGGACCTCGACGAGGGGCTCGGGGAGTTCATCGCCCACGCGCATCGCTTCCACGACCAACGCGCGCGCCTTGGCAAGCCCAAGTTTCGCGGCTACGTGACCGACAAGGTCGCGCTCAAGGGCCGTAAGTTCAACACACTTCGCAACGAGTCGCGCGAGGAAATCGAGGCGCGCAGGCGCCAGGCGGAAGCCTACCGGGCTCGTAGGGATGGGGATGACTCGGCCCGGGGCGCGAGCGATGAGGACTGAGCGATGCGCACCTACGATCTGCACGAGGCCGCGCAATTCCTGCGCATGTCCCCGACCGTGCTGCGTGAGAAGGCCCGCCGTGCCCTGGTCAAGGCCGCAAAACCCGGCAAGTGCTGGGTGTTCCTCGAAGAGGATCTTGTGGCCTACCTCAACCGGCTATACGCTCTTAGTCGGCAAGCGCCGCTAAGTGGCTCCAGCTTGGAGGAATCCGAATGGGGCTATACCGACGCGGCGATGTCTGGTGGGTCGACCTCACCACGCCAAACGGCCAGCGAATACGCCGATCTTCTGGGACTACCGACCGGGTCCAGGCGCAGGAGTATCACGACCGCCTCAAAGTCCGGTTCTGGGAGGAACAGCGACTCGGCGTAAGGCCCGAGCACAGTTGGCAGGAAGCGACGGTGCGGTGGTTGAGGGAGACAGGCCACAAGCGGACGCACGAACGGGACAAGGCGAAGTTGCGTTGGCTCGACCGCTATCTCGGGCGCTTGATGCTAAGCCAGGTCACGCGCGAGATCGTGGATGAGATCGGGGCCCGGAAGGCGCGGGACTCCAGTCCGGCCAACGCCAACCGCTACCTTGCCCTGATTCGTTCGATCCTGCGGCGAGCGCGGGATGATTGGGAGTGGATCGATCACATCCCGAAAGTCCGGCTGTTTCGGGAACCGAGGCGGCGCGTGCGCTTTCTGACCCGCGATGAGGCGCGGCGGCTCCTGGCGGAGCTTCCCCCGCACCTGCGGGACATGGCGCAGTTCGCGTTGATGACGGGACTGAGGCAGCGCAACGTGTCGTACCTGCGGTGGGATCAGGTCGACATGGCTCGCCACGTGGCGTGGATCCATCCAGACCAGGCCAAGGCCGGCAGGGCCATTGGCGTTCCACTGAACGAAGGCGCGCTTGACGTGCTGTTGCGGCGCCAGGGCGAGCATCCGGAGTACGTGTTCACGTACCAGGGCCAGCCGGTCGAACGATGCTCAACCAAGGCGTTCAAGAAGGCCGTCCAACGGGCCGGGATCGCGCCGGGGTTTCGCTGGCACGATCTGCGGCACACCTGGGCGACCTGGCACGTGCAAAGCGGGACGCGGTTGCAGGAGCTCATGGAGCTCGGCAGCTGGTCCAGTTACGAGATGGTGCTGCGCTATGCCCATCTCGCAGCGGACCACCTGCGTGACGCGGCGGGTCGCATTGACGGCACGTTTGCGACACAAGGGCGCAAACCGCAGTTGGCGCGGGTTGTGTAAGTGTATGATTGAAATGGTGGCCAGGGAGAGAATCGAACTCCCGACACGGGGATTTTCAGTCCCCTGCTCTACCGACTGAGCTACCTGGCCTCGGGTGCGGACGGACTCGATGAAGGCGCCTATTAAAGCGGGTCCGGAGCAGCGGCGTCAACCCGGCCTCAGGAACCCTCCGGCGGCACGTAGCCTTCCGGACGGGAGCTGCCTTCACCGAAGAAGAAGCGCTCCATCTCCTGCTCGATGAACTTCCGGGCCTTGGGATCGACCGGGGTCAGGCGGTACTCGTTGATCAGCATGGTCTGGTGGTTGAGCCACATCTGCCATGCTTCCTTCGAGACGTTCTCGTAGATGCGCTTGCCGAGCTCGCCCGGGTACGGCTGGCGGTCGAGGCCCTCGGCCTCCTTTCCCAGCTTGGCGCAGTTAACCATGCGTGCCATTGCGTTCTCCCTCGTGCGGGGCGTGTGTAGACACCAGCTTCAGCAGCCGTGCCACCGGGGCGGCCACGCCGTGCCGGGCGGCGCGCCGGCTGTTATACCAGACACGTCCCTGCTCTTCCATAACCGCGTCGGGTGGCCCGGCCAGGCGGACCAGCACCGGTGTGATGCGCAGGCGGAAGTGGCTGAAGCCGTGCTCCAGGGCCTCCCAGGTCTCGATCACCTCGCCCTCGCAGCCGAGCTCGCGGCGGCACCAGTCCTCCGCCGACTGGCCCTCGGCCGGCTCGGGCAGGCCCCACAGGCCGCCCCATATGCCCGCGGGCGGACGGCGCTGGAGCAGAACCTCACCGGCCCCGTTGCGCACCAGCAGCATGCGGGTGTGGCGCAGCGGACGGTCGGGTCGCAGCCGCGGCCGGGGGTATTCGCTCTGCTCGCCCGCCGCGTATGCGTCGCAGAGAGCCGTGACCGGACAGGCAAGGCACGCCGGCCGGCCGCGGATGCAGACGGTAGCGCCCAGATCCATGATCGCCTGGGTGTAGGCCGCGACGCGCTCGCCCGGCGTGTGCCGCTCGGCCAGCGCCCAGAGGCGCTTCTCGGTGGCGGCCCGGCCGGGCCAGCCGGCGACCCGGTACAGGCGTGCCAGCACGCGCTTTACGTTGCCGTCGAGAATCGCGTGGCGCCGCCCGGCCGAGAGCGCGGCGATGGCCGCGGCGGTGGACGGACCGATGCCGGGCAGCTCCCGCAGGGAATCGTAGTCGTCCGGGAAGGTCCCGCCGTGCCCGTCCATGACCACCCGGGCGGCCGCGTGCAGGTTGCGGGCGCGGGCGTAATAGCCCAGGCCCGCCCACAGGGCGAGAACGTCGTCCAGCGGGGCGCGCGCCAGGCTCGCCACCTCCGGGAAGCGCTCCATGAAGCGCTCGAAGTACGGGATCACCGCGCCGACCCGGGTCTGCTGCAGCATGATCTCCGAGACCCAGACGCGGTACGGTGTGGCCTTTCGCTGCCAGGGCAGATCGTGGCGCCCGTGCGCGTCGTACCAGGCCAGCAGCCTGGCTGCGAATTCCGCCTTGTCGGGAACGCTCCCGCTCACCTGAACAGGTTCTTCAGCTTCTGGCGGAGCCGGTTCTCCAGTTCCTGCTTCTTCTGCTGGACCTTCCGGTGCGCCTTGTTCTCCAGCATGCCGCGGATGTCCGGGCGGATGCTCGGGCTCGCCAGCGGCCCGGTCACGTTGACCGGGATGGGCTGGCCCTTGAGATTGCCAAGCACCTTGTCGCCCGTGCCGGTCCCGGTGCCCAGCACCGTCACCTGCGCGGTGTAGTCGACGCGCCGCTTGACCAGGTCGGCCTGGCCCTTGCCGGTGACATGCAGCAGCGGCGAGGTCATCAGCAGGTCGTCGTTGTGCGCGATGCCGTTGCGGATCTTCACGGTGGCCCCGAGGTTGGCGTAGCCGGTCGACGCCCCCGGACCCGTGGCCTGCCCGCCGGCCGGCTGGTCCCCCTGGTGCTGCAGCCAGGCGCCGCGCAGCTTCTGCAGTACGTCGACCCCGTAGATGGTGCCGTTGCTGAGATCCAGGCGCACCGTGCCATTCAGCGTGCGGGTCATGGTGTCCACGCTCGCGCCGGTGGCCGCGAGCGCCGTCCTGATCGTGCCCGTGCCGGTCACGAACGGCTTGCCGACGGCATCCTTGAGCAGCACGCCTGTCTTGACCCCCTTGAGAGTCGAGTCGACGGCAAGGGCGGGCTTGCCCGGGCGGCGGTTGTCGACGTGCAACTCACCGGCGAGGCTGCCGTCGTAGAGCTTCGCCTTGAGCGGCTGCAGGCTGAGCGCGCCGGAATTGATCCGCACGGTGGTATCGAGGTCCTGCAGGTGCACGTTGTGCGCAATCAGACGACCGATCTGCAGGCGCACTTTGCCGTCGACCTTGTCCAGCATGCCGAGCGGCAGCGCTGGTCCGGCCGGCGGGTCGACGGGCGGATCCGCCTTCGCCTGCTTGTTGTTCTGCGGCGGCGGCAGGTAGCGGTCGGCGTCGATCCGGTCGATCTTCAGGTGGCCGGTCACGTCCGGCACCTTGCCCGCCGTGTCCGCCGTCAACGCGCCGGAGACGTGGGAGTCGTCCAGCCGCAGGCTGAGGTTGTGCAGCAGCAGCTTCCCGCGGGTGGCGTCAAAGCCGGCGTCCAGGGATGCGTGCCGCAGCACCGAGTCGTCGCGGGTCTGCGGGATCTTCAGGGCAAGCGCGTGCATCACCTTGCGCGGCGAGAAGTCCGGCAGGGTGATGCGTCCGCTGACCTTGGGCTTGCCGTCCAGGCCGGCGGCGGAAACCGCGCCGTTCAGCGTGAGATCGCTCGTGCGGACCTTGAGGCCGGTGACCGAGGCCGTGCCCTGCTTGAGGTCGGCCAGCGCGTCGAAGCTGCCGGAGATCTCCTGCTTGCCGCCCGGGACCGCGGGGCCGCTCATGTCGGCCGAGATCTTCGCGCCCGAGATGCTGTAACGCTGCGAAGCCGGGGTCATGGCCGCCTGCCCGGAGAACACCGCGTGCAGCGAGAGCTTCGGCTTGTCACCGTCGAAGCCGAACGCGAGCCGGGTGTGGAACGGCTTGCCCGGGGCGATCTCGCCGGTGTCGAGCCGGAGGTCGTGCAGCCGGAAGTGCCGGCCGGTCTGCGCGTCATGCCACTCGAGGCTCGCCTTGCGCACCTCCAGGGAGCGCACGCTCAGCGAGGTGATCGGCAACGGCGTGCCGCCGCCGGCGGGCTGCTTCGCCGGGGCCGGCTTGCCGGAAGGTTCGCTCGCGGCATGGCGGACCAGGCCCTGCCAGTTCGACTGTCCCTTCGCGTTGCGCTCGAGATGCAGGTCCAGGCCGTCGATGCGCACCGCTCCCGCCTCGACCTTGCCCGCCAGCAGCGGCAGCAGGCGGACCTTGATTTCGGCGCTGTTCAGGGTCGCGAACGGGGTGCTGCCGAAGCCCGGGGCGTTGGCCAGGCGCATGGCGCCCACCTCCAGCCCGATCCAGGGAAACACCGACAGGTGCAGGTCGCCGGTGATCTCGAGCTTGCGCCCGATGCGGTCGTGCACAAGCCGCTCGATCGGCTGGCGGTAATCGTTGGGGTTGATCACGTGCGGCAGAATGAAGACCAGGCTCACGCCGATCACCACCAGCAGCGTGATCACGGCGCCGGAGATCTTGAGGAATCGTTTCATGGACAGCGCACCCTGACGGTCACACGCAAGACTCCACGGGCGCCGCCACGACGCCGCCTGCTGGCGTGCTGGGGGAAGCTGGAGCGGGTGATGGGAATCGAACCCACGTTCTCAGCTTGGGAAGCTGATGTTCTACCATTGAACTACACCCGCGCGGATGCTCACGTATTGTAGCCAACCTGTCGCCGGACACAAGACGCGGGCCGGGTCCGCGAGCGGCCTCCGGGACGTGGTGCTACCCCCGGCCCGGTTAGTACAATAGACGGTCCAGATCAACCCGGCGGACCACCACCATGCGGATCCTCGTCAACGGCGAAGACGTCGAGCTGGACGACGGCGTGAGCGTCGCGCGGCTGCTGGAGATGCGCGGCATGACCGGTCGGCGCATCGCGGTCGAGCGCAACGGCGAGATCGTCCCGCGCAGCGAGCACGGCGACTGCCGCCTGCGCGCCGGCGACCGCGTCGAGATCGTCCAGGCCATCGGTGGTGGCGCCTGCAACCACGATTCGGGGTGCACAGCATGACCGACACAGCTCCCACGCCCGCCGCGCCGGAGACCCGCGCCGACGCGCCGCTGACCGTGGCGGGGCGCCGGTTCGCTTCGCGGCTGCTGATCGGTACCGGCAAGTACCGGGACCTGGAGGAAACCCGCGCGGCCGTCGAGGCCAGCGGCGCGGCGTTGGTCACGGTCGCCATCCGGCGAACCAATATCGGCCAGAACCCGGACGAACCCAACCTGCTCGACGTGCTGCCGCCGTCGCGCTACACGATCCTGCCCAACACCGCCGGCTGCTACAACGCCCGCGACGCGGTACGCACCTGCCGGCTGGCGCGCGAGCTGCTGGACGGCCACAAGCTGGTCAAGCTCGAGGTGCTGGGCGAGGAGAAGACCCTCTACCCCAACGTCACCGAGACCCTGGCGGCGGCCGAAGAGCTGGTCGCCGACGGCTTCGAGGTGATGGTCTACACCAGCGACGATCCCATCGTGGCCAGGCGCCTGGAGGACATCGGCTGCGTGGCGGTGATGCCGCTGGGCTCGCCCATCGGCTCCGGCATGGGGATCACCAATCCCTACAATATCCTTACCATCGTCGAGAGCGCCTCCGTGCCGATCATCGTCGACGCCGGCGTGGGAACCGCCTCGGACGCGGCCCGGGCAATGGAGCTCGGCTGCGACGGGGTGCTGATGAACACCGCCGTGGCCAAGGCGCAGAACCCGGTGCTGATGGCGTCGGCCATGCGCAAGGCAGTGGACTCGGGACGCGAGGCCTTCCTCGCGGGGCGCATCCCGCGCAAGCGCTACGCGAGCGCGTCGTCGCCGGTCGAGGGGACGTTCTTTTGACCGTCGCCGCGCATCGACGCCGGCAAGACGGATCCCGAAGCGAAGCGCCCGCGCGGCATCACCGGCGGGTGCGCAGCTTCGTGCTGCGCGAGGGCCGGCTGACCCCGGCCCAGAAGCGGGCCCTGGACACCCTGCTCCCCCGCTACGGCGCGCCCGCCGAGGGCGTGCTGGACCCGCCTGCCCTGTTCGGTCGGCGGGCCCCGGTGGTGCTGGAGATCGGCTTCGGCGACGGCGAGGTGCTGGCGACCCTGGCGGCCCGTCACCCGGAGCGGGACTTCCTCGGCATCGAGGTGCACCGGCCGGGCGTGGGGCGACTGTTGCAGCGGCTGGAAGGGGACGGCCTGGACAACGTGCGGGTGGTCTGCGCCGATGCGGTCGAGGTGCTGCGTGATCGCGTCCCGCCCGCCTCGCTGGATCGCGTGAACGTGTTCTTTCCCGACCCCTGGCCGAAGAAGCGCCACCACAAGCGGCGCCTGATTCAGCCGCCCTTCGTGGCACTGCTGGCCCGGGCGCTCCGGCCGGGCGGCATCCTGCACCTGGCCACCGACTGGGCCGATTATGCCGCACACATGCGCGAAGTGATGGCCGAAAGCCCCGGCTTCGAGGCGGTGGATCCGTCCGGGGCGGCCGACGAGCGCGCGGAGACCAAGTTCGAGCGCCGCGGCGAGCGCCTCGGCCACCGGACCTGCGACCTCGTCTACCGCCGCATGTCCGACCCCGGTTGAACCGGCCGGGGCTGTGCCGGCCATGTTTTTGTGGTACAAGCGAGATTGCCGCGCCCGGCGGGTACGCATCGAAGAATGCCGTCCGCGCGTGCGGACCAATCCGTTGCCGCAAGCGTAGCGAGAACAGCGTCCCGGGCAGCGCGCCGCGCTCCCGGCGGATCGGTTTCTGACGCCCGGGGGACAAGCGCGCCGGGCGCGGGGCCGCTCCACGGCGCAGACACGGAGACAGGGAACCGCGATGTCGGCAGAGCACCCCATCATCGCCGTGACGGGCTCGTCCGGGGCGGGGACCAGCACGGTCAAGGTGGCCTTCGAGCACATCTTCAACCGCATGGGCATCACGGCGGCGATCGTCGAGGGCGACAGCTTCCACGCCTACGACCGCGAGGAGATGGAGGAGGCGATCCACCGGGCCACCATCCGCGGCGAGAATTTCAGCCACTTCGGGCCCGCTGCGAACCGCTTCGACATGCTGGAGGAACTGTTCCGCAGCTACTCGGGAAGCGGCACCGGCCAGCGCCGGCGTTACCTGCACAACGAGGAGGAGGCGGCGCCGTTCGGCCAGCCGCCCGGCACCTTCACCGCCTGGGAGCCGCTGCCCGAGAGCACCGACCTGCTGTTCTACGAGGGGCTGCACGGCGGGCTGGTCACGGAGCGGTTCAATGTCGCCAGGCACGTGGACCTGCTGGTCGGGGTGGTGCCCACCATCAACCTGGAGTGGATCCAGAAGATCCACCGCGACACCAGCGAGCGCGGCTACAGCCCCGAGACCGTCACCAAGACCATGCTGCGGCGCATGCACGACTACGTGCACTACATCGTGCCGCAGTTCTCCCGCACCGACATCAACTTCCAGCGGGTGCCCACGGTGGACACGTCCAACCCCTTCATCGCGCGCGACATCCCGCTGCAGGACGAGAGCTTCGTGGTCATCCGCTTCACCGACCCGCGCAAGTTCCGGGTGGATTTCCCCTACCTGCTCAGCATGCTGCAGGGCTCGTTCATGTCGCGGCGCAATACCATCGTCATCCCCGGCGGCAAGACGGGTTTCGCCATGGAGATCGTCTTCATGCCGATCATCGAGGACATGATGGAGAACCGGCGGCGCCGCCTGGCCCGGACGCGGCACGGCGACCACTGACGCGACCTCTGCGCGCAGAATCCGCCCCGGCGAAGCCGGAACCGGTCCGGCTTGCGTACCCGCCATGGCGGACTATCGTTACTGGTGAGCCCGCTTCGCGCCGTGCGCACCGGCACAGGGCCGGTGCAGCGGCGGGGACGGGCGCGCGCCACGGGCGCGAAGGGAGGTCATCATGTTCGAGGAGCCGCGTCCCGCCGTCGGCCAGTGGTACCGGGGCGCCACCGGGGAAGCCTTCGAGGTGGTTGCCCTGGACGAGGACGAGGGAACCGCCGAGATCCAGTATTTCGACGGTGCCCTGGAGGAGATCGACGGCGACATCTGGAGCGAGTACGGCGTGCAGCCGGTCGCACCTCCGGAGGACTGGTCCGGGTCACTGGACATCGTGCTGGAGGACTACGGTGTGGATCTCGAGCGGGTACGCCCCGACGACTGGCGGGACCCGCTGGAGATGCTGGAACGGTGAGGCGCGGCCACGGCCCGCCAGCACTTGCCGACGCCGTCGGAAAGGCCCGCGCGATGTGCCGCCGTCCCCGCGCGGCCCCGGGTCCTCGTGCGCCCTGTGGTCAGGCCCCTTACTGCTGCGGCAGCACCTTGTCCATCCGCGAGAGGTCGTTGACCAGTACGAACTTGCCGCCGCCTTCCTCCACGCGCTTGCGCCAGTGCTTCACGCGGTTCCTGTAGCGCCGCGGGTCGACGTTGTCGCTGCGCAGCTTGGTGACGTTGAGAGCGACCACCCGAATGCCCTTCAGGTGCAGGGGGAAATTGCGCACGTCCCCCTTGGGCAGGTCTTCCTTGAGATCGGAGAAAATCAGGATGGTCTTGTGGGGCGCGCCGGTCTCGCGCAGGTACTCGGCCGCCTGCACCACCGCCCCGGTGATATCGGTGTAGGCACTGCCGTGCTTCACGCTCTTGACGAAGTCGTCGATCTTCCGCTTGAAGTTCCGCTTCTGCGCGATCGCGTAGCTCGGGCGGCCGTCGAAGGTCACCTGGTCGAGGATGTTCTTCTGGGTGAAGCTGGCGCTGTCGATGCGCGCCACGGCCAGGCTGTCGCCCGGGTAGAGCTTGGCCAGAAGATAGTTGATGATGCTCTGCGCCTTGTCCAGCTGGTGGGCGTAGGTGCCGGAAGTGTCGACCAGCATGAACACCGCCTGGGTGCGGGAGCTTTGCCCGGAACAGCCCGGCAGGCCCGCGGCGACCAGCCCCGCCAGCAGCAGCATGATCGTCAGCCGGCGCATCTCAGTCCTCTCCCCGCCGGGGGCTGCCCGAGAGTGCGCCGCCCGAGCCCCCGCGCCGCAGCAGGAACAGCGCCTCCACGCGCAGCGGCACGAAGATGAGCAGGTCGTAGAGCCGCGCCAGCAGGCCCGCCCCGCCCACCGAGGCATTGCCCAACAGCCGCAGCACGAAGCGCAGCGCCCGCAGCAGCACCACGCCGACCACCCCCAGCACGGTGCGCGCGGACTGCACCAGCGATTCCAGCGGGATGGCCACGAAGGCCAGCGCGAACGGCAGGATGAAGCTCAGCACCATCTGGGTGATCATCGGGATCAGCTGGTGCTGGGGCGCGGACGCGGCCGCCGCGGCGCCGCCGTTGCCCAGGCTCTGCAGCAGCTGCTGCTCGCTCGCCGCCAGGGTCGCCCGCATCAGCGCCAGGCCCGATTCCACGCAGGCCAGCGCCACCAGGAAGCCGAAGGTGATCCAGATCATCCGGTGGCGCATGCGGTCGTCGAGGGCACCGATCACCGGGAACAGCCGCGTGATCCGCAGCGACTCCATCAGGAACAGCCCCATCGACAGCTCCACGAAGATGATCACCATGGCCGCGATGTTCGCGGTCAGGAACGGCCCGATGGTGCTGTTGCCGCCGACCATCTCCTGCATCGGCCGGGAGATGAGATAGAAGTTGATCATCGCGCCGCCGATGGCGATCGCCATCACCAGTGCCGAGACGAAGAACTGGGTCAGCGAGGAGGAGGACAGCGTCTGCTGCGCCCGGTCGGTGGCGTTGCGGATCTCCTCGAACTCCTCCATCTGGCGATCGATCCGGCCGGAACGGTCGAGCAGCGTGTTGACGCCCTTCCCCACCCCCGAGAGGTCCCGCTCGATGCCGCGCCAGGAAGGCGCCATGCCCGCCAGCAGGCGATGCCGGCGCGCCGCCGCCTTGCGGTATTCGTGGGTGGCCTTCTCCTGGGCCCGCACCAGCGACTTGCGGATGTCGCCGAGCACGCTGGCCACCGCCGGGTCCGCGGTCTCCTGCAGCTTCGCCACGGCCTCCACGGCCTTGACCCACTCCGGGGGCGTCGGCGGCGATTCGTTGTTGTTGCGGAAGTCCTCGTCGATCCTGCGGATGTGCTCGGAGATCCGGCGGTGCAGCTCCGGGTAGGCCTGCAGGTCGCGGTTGACCACGCGCTCGATGCGGTGAAACTCGCGGTCGACCATGCGCTCGGCCGCCTCGCGGCCCGAGGCCAGCAGCACCTCGCGGTTGCGCGCGTCGAGTCGCCGCTCCGCGATCGCCACCGAGCGCGCCGCGAGCCGGAACATGCGGTAGAGCACCCGTCCCAGCGCGTGGATGGCCTGGAGCATGGGAGCCCGCGCCAGGTACGCGAGCACGAAGAAGATGATCGCCAGGATGATTCCCGACAGCACCGGCTGACCGGGAATCACGAGCCAACTGTTTCCCAGGGACATGGCTGCCCTCCCCTTGTGCGCCGGGCGTCCCGGCACACTGCATCCTTCCCGGAGTTGCATCGGGAGATCGCGCCGGTCTTCTGTGGACTCCTTCGCGCGAGGGGCGACCCCGGGCCGCGCCGCCCCGATCCGACTATAAGCGAAACCCGCGTGGCCGGACCAGCGGATCAGATGGTCGGCGACATTCCGGCGATGCACGGTATGGCGAACCGGCCAGGCGCATCTCCAGGTTCCCGGGCGCGCTCGCGCGGCGCCAGCAGGGCCCCGGAAAACGCCGCGATCAGGCATTGCGCCCGCGCGGGCGGCCCGCCGCGTCCGGCTCCGGCGGGCTGCGCGACCAGATCCCCGCCAGGGTGGAGCCGCTGAGGTTGTGCCAGGTGCTGAACATGATCACGCCCGGCCGCGGCACGATCGCGGGGCGCATCCAGGTGAACCAGTCCGGCTGCAGGCAGGCCAGCACGCTGGCGAGCACCGCCCAGAGCGGAAACAGCTGGCCGAAGCGCTGCATCAAGGGTAGCGCTCCCGCAGCATCAGCAGGTCGGGATCGGTGAGCAGCACCCTGCCCGCACGCACCTCCAGCGCCACCGGATCGAGCGACTGGCGCGCGCAGGGTCCCCAGAGGCAGTAGCCGTCCTCGATGCGGAACCGGGCCATGTGCAGGGAGCACTGGATCAGCGTGCCCTCGGGGTTCAGGAAGCGATCCGGCACCCATTCGAGGTTGACGCCAAGGTGCGGGCACGAGTTGACGTAACCAAACACCTCCCCGCCCCGGCGCACGATGAAAAAACCCAGGCCGTCACGCCCCCTTCCGGCCACGAAGCCCCGGCTGCCCGGGTCCGGCAGCTCCGCCAGGTCGCACAGGTGCCAGGGCGCGCGCCCGGCACCCCCGCGCCGCGTATTCGCCGAATCGCCTCCACGCATCGTCAGCCAACCCGCATCGCCGCTCATGCCGCCGGCCGGCGCGGCCGTCGGCGCACGCCCCCGGAGCCCGGCAATATACCCGACAGGCCCGGTGAGCTACCATGCGGCAAGGCAGGCTACACCGGTTTCCCGCGATGACCCGACCACCGTTCCGTACCGCGACCGAGGCGGAAAGGGCGTTCTACCAGGCGTTCGCATACGCGGACGCGGATGCCATGATCGCGGTCTGGGCCGATGACGAAGCCGTCACCTGCGTGCACCCGATGGCGCCTCCGCTGGTCGGGCGCGAGGCCGTGGACGCGAGCTGGCGCAGCATCCTGGAAGCCAGCGTCGGCGTCGACATCCGCGTGGAGGTCCTGCGCCAGAACCTGTGGCCGGACCTGGTCGTGCACCTGGTGCAGGAGCACATCCGCCTGCCGGACGGGGACCGGCGCAACCCGCCTCTGATCACCACCAACATCTACCAGCGCAGCCGGGACAGCTGGCACATGGTGCTGCATCATGCCTCGCCCACGGGCAGAGGCCAGGCGGCGCCGCGCGACCCCGGCTCGCTGCATTGACGCCCGCGCCCGGGACGGCCTCAGGCCGGTGCGTTGAGGTATTCCACCTCGTCGATGCGTCGCCGCAGGGCCAGCAGCAGCCCCAGGCCGGGCAGCGCCAGCAGCATCGCCCCTGCGTACATTGCGCTCCAGCCGGCATGCTGCGCCACGTAGCCGGCCGCCGGTCCCAGGATCACCCGGGAGACCGAATCCAGGGCCGACAGGATGGCGAACTGGAACGCGGTGTAGCGGTGATCGCACAGGGCCATCAGGTACGCCACGAACGCGGCAGTGCCCAGTCCCCACGCCAGGTTCTCCACCGCCACCGCAGTGATCAGGGCGACGTAGCTGTGGCCGATGCGGGAAAGAATCAGGAAGGTCACGATGGACGCGGCCTGCGCCAGGCCGAAGTAGAGCATCGCCCGGAACAGTGACAGGCGCGTCATCAGCGCGCCGCCCACGAACACCCCAACAATGGTCGCGGCCAGGCCGAAGCCCTTGTTGACCACGCCCACGTCGGTGGCGGTGAAGTGCAGCCCCTCGATCAGGAAGGCGTTGGTCATCGGCCCGGAGAACCAGTCGCCGAACTTGTACAGCACCACCAGCAGCAGCAGGCCGGGTGCTCCGCGGCGCTGCAGCAGCTCCAGCAGCGGCCGCACCACGGCGTCGACCAGGCGGTGCGGCGCGGCCGCCGGCTCCTCCGGCTCCGGCCCGAGCATGGTCGGGAGGGTGGCCACCACCATCAGCAACGCCATCAGCAGGTAGCTGTTGCGCCACCCGATTTGGTCGGAAAGGATCAGCACCACCGCGCCGGCCACGATCATCGCGAGCCGGTAGCCGCCGGTCTGGACCGCGGCCCCGAGACCGCGTTCCGCGGGCCGCAGGATGTCAGTGAAATAGGCGTTGTAGACGATGTCCTGGGACGCCGAGGCGAACGCCAGGGCAAAGGCCAGGATGCCCATGCGCAGGGTCTGGCCGGCGGGATCGGTGACCGCCATCCCGACCAGGATCGCCGCCAGCGCCAGCTGCGCCACCAGGATCCAGCCGCGCCGCCGGCCCATGAAGGGCGGCACGTAGCGGTCCATCAGCGGCGCCCACAGGAACTTGAGCGAGTACGGCAGGCCCACCAGCGAGAACAGCCCGATGGTGGAGACGTTCACGCTGAGAGTCGCCATCCACGCCTGCAGAGTGCTCCCGGACAGCGCCAGCGGCAGCCCCGAGGAGAAGCCCAGGAACAGCGTGATTCCGACGCGCCGGTTCCAGCCCGCGCGCGCCAGGACTGCCAGGCCGGCCAGCCTCTCGCGGCGCGTGCTCACCGCCGACCCGCCCGCAGCGGCCGTGAGCGGTCCGGGCCTACGTACAGGGCCCCGTTGACGACGAGCGTCGGCATGGCATGCGATCCCGTGCTGGGCGTGAATCCCGGCATCATACCGCCCCCGCCGTGCACACCAACAGGATCGATCCCCCGGCAGATGCGCCGCGTTCGCGCGCCCTCGTGCGGAACCGGGCCGGCACCCTTTGGAACGCGGCCGCCTACAGTGTATAACCCGCAGTATCGGCCCGGCGGGGCCCGGCACGCGGAGCACAGCGCAGGGAAAGTCGAATGATCGGTGACCGGGAGGTGAGCGTATTCTACGACGAGCGGGTGCTGAGCCACCGCCCCGACGCGGACGACCCGTTCCTGCCGGGCCGGCTGGACAAGCGCGTGCGCGAGATCCTGGCCGGCCTCGGGGTGAAGTGGGCCTATCCGGAGCACCCGGGACGCGTGACCGCGGCACGGGAGCTCCTCGAGCGCGAGCCCGTGCCCGGCGTCCGCTTTGAAACCGGGCGCCCGGCCACCCGCGAGGAGCTGGCCCGCGTCCATACCACCAGCTACCTCGACGCCATCTACGCCCTGCGCGGCAAGAACGCCTGGCTGGACGTCGACACCACCGCGGTCTCGACCGGCAGCGTAGAGGCCGCCCTGGTCGCCGCGGGCACCGCGATCGCCGCCACCGAAGCGGTGGTCACCGGGCGCAGCCCGCGTGCCTTCGCCCTGGTGCGCCCGCCGGGGCACCATGCCGAGCCGGTGCGCGCGCGCGGCTTCTGCCTGTTCAACAACGTCGCGGTCGCCGCTGCCCACGCCCAGGCGGTGCTGGGCTGCCCGCGGGTGCTGATCGTCGACTGGGACGCCCATCACGGCAACGGCACCCAGGAGATCTTCTGGGCCGACCCCGACGTGCTGTTCTTCGACACCCACCGCGCCGCGCCCTTCTATCCCGGCTCCGGCGCGCTGGAGGAGGTCGGCGGCGGCCTGGGCGAAGGCACCACGGTCAACGTGCCGCTGCCCGGCGGCGCCGGCGACGCCGCCCTGCTCAAGGCCTACCGCGAGATCCTGCTGCCGGCCGCCGACTGGTTCCGGCCCGACCTGGTGCTGGTCTCTGCGGGCTTCGACCCGCACCAGATGGACCTGTCCCTGAACATGAGCTGCGAGGGCTT
Source organism: Gammaproteobacteria bacterium (assembly GCA_035638775.1). GTDB lineage: Bacteria > Pseudomonadota > Gammaproteobacteria > UBA5335 > SLRW01 > DASQZJ01. The sequence continues at coordinate 2,051 of DASQZJ010000041.1, read as the reverse complement.
CGCGGCGCTGACCGGGATCGTGCAGGAGATCGCCGGGCAGCACTGCGACGGCCGCCTGGCGATGGTGCTGGAGGGCGGCTACAACCCGCAGTCGCTCGCCCGCGGCGTGCACTCAGTGCTGGAGGTGCTCACCGGCGGCGAAGCGCCCGAGCCCCAGGACTGGGGCATCCGGGAGGTGGCCGCGGCCGCCGACTTCCATCGCAGCGCGTTCCTGCCGGACACCGACCCGCCGGGCCGCACCTGACACCGCTTCAGCGGTTGGCGGCCCAGCTGCCGCGCGCCAGTTCCTCGACCGCGCTCACCTCTTCCGCGGGCACCGAGTCGGGTTCGACGTGCTCGAGCGGATCGTAGTGGAACAGGTACAGCCGCGAGACGAACTCCTTGACCGGCAGCGACGACTCGCCGAAATGCTCCCCGAGGCCCTCGGTGGAAACGCGCACATCGTTGCCGAAATCCTGGCCGCTGTCGTTGTTGGGGTTGTAGAAGTACACCCGCATGTCTTCGTTCTGATCGAGCGCCACGCGCTGGATGGTGATCGCATGCCAGCCGACGAAGCGGGCGGCGCTGTCGGTCATGGCAAGCCCCGCCGGCTGCGGGTGGATCAGCGGCTGATTGCCGTTGTAGAGCGGATTGTAATAGGCGTAGAAAAGGCGGACGAAGCCTTCGTAGTCGCTCAGCCTGCCGCTGGCGAGCTCCACCGCCAGGCGGAAGCCGCGCCCCACCCACCAGCCGTGGAATTCGGGGTTGATCCAGCGGTGTGGATCGTCCTCGCGCCCGGCGCAAAGATCCATCATCACGCGGTAGATCGTATCGAGGTGCGGTACCAGAAGCGCCGAGACCGCGTCCACGTCCGCCGGGGCGATCGCGGCCATGTCAGCGACCGCCAGCTCGCGCGAGGACAGGCGCTGTCCCTCGAAGTGGGTGACGATGTCGTCGTCCCGTGCCGCCCAGGCGATCATCTGCAGCAGGTAGTCGGGGTCGTTGTGCGCCCACATCGAGATGGCCCGCGCCGACTGGCAGGTCGGGTTGTTGCCCTGACCCACGCCCATGGGAAGGCCCAGCACGCCGAGGATATCGCCCAGCAGCAGCACCCTGGCCGGCCGCACCTCGCCCCGGGCACGCACGATGGTCCGGTTCGCCTGCGGCGACAGGGCGAGGCTGATCTGGCGCCAGAGCGCCGGCCCCACGGGGGGTGAGAACAGCACGCCGTTCTCCAGCAGCAGTGTGAGGCCGTAGGCAGGCTGGGACGTCTCCGGGAAGATCGCCGCATCGATCAGGGCGTGCACCAGATCCTGGTAGCACAGCAGGGTTTCGCGGCCGGTGCTGCTCAGCCCCAGGGCCGTCGGCAGCAGGTCCGGGGACTGCGCGAGGGCGAAGCGCAGGAACGCGGCGTGGTACGGCGAGACCAGGCCGGTATCGTGCATCGCCCGCGCGAGCCCGTTCGCCTCCTGCTGCAGGGCCTGGGCGTCCATGGCCGCCATCCGTTCCGCGTAGACCTCCAGGCCCGGGTCCTCGATGCAGGCCTGGGTGGGGCCGAACAGCGCGCTCACGAGCCGGTCCGCACCGCGGCTGCTGGTCACCGGGATGGACGGGTTGTACAGGCAGGCGGCGATCTGGGTGACCATGCCCTTGATGTTGTCCACCCGCACGGGCCGCTGGGCAAGGATGCGCCAGATCTCCTCGATCAGGCGGTCCATGATGTGGTCGTAGCCGATGTGGTCCAGCAACAGCTGGAGCACCGCCTGCACCGCACCGGTGAGCACCCCCTGGCGCGCCCGGGTCGCCTCGCCGCCGCTATTGAACAGCCGGTCCAGGTTCAGAGCCAGCACCTGGGCCAGGTAGTGCTGGGCCTGCTCCGAGGACACCTCGGGGTGGACGTAGCGGGCCTCGGCGATCGCCAGCAGCCGCAGGTCGCTGAGGCACTCCAGCAGCACGTCGCCGGAGCGGCCCTCGCGCAGGGTCTGCGCCGCGACGTCCGCCTGCAGGATCTCGGGATGCGCCCAGTCGGAGCCGGCGAACACCCCGGCACGGTCCAGCTCCGGCGCCCTCTC
>DASQZJ010000040.1:0-4466 GCA_035638775.1 Gammaproteobacteria bacterium | reverse complement strand
GCTTTCGAGCCTGTTCGGCGGGCGCCTGGCGGAGGAGCTGGTGTTCGGCGCCGAGTATGTCACCACCGGGGCGGCCAACGACATCGAGCGGGCCACCGAGATCGCCCGCAACATGGTCACCAAGTGGGGCCTGTCCGAGCGGATGGGGCCGCTGGCCTACGGCGAGGACCAGGAGGAGGTCATGCTCGGCAAGGCGGCCGGCAATGGCATGTCGGACGATACCGCCAGCGCCATCGACAAGGAGATCCGCTCGGTCATCGACCGCAACTACAGCCGTGCCAAGCGGATCCTGCAGGAGAACATGGACAAGCTCCACATGATGGCGGAGGCGCTGATGAAGTACGAGACGATCGACCGCAAGCAGATCGACTCCATCATGTCGGGCCACGAGCCGGGGCCGCCGAGCGACTGGGAGGACCACCACGGCAACGACGGGTCCGGCAACGCGATCAGGCCGTCCTCCGGTAAGCGGCCGTCCCCGAGCGGCGGCAACGTGGGGGGCGACAAGGTCCCCGGTCCGGCGAGCTGATCCGGGCGTATCCACGCGTACAATGCGGACCTTCCGAGCCGCCGGCCGGGCCCTGCCCGACCGGCGGCGGCGCTTCGGGAGGCCACACGGACTCAGGAGACACGCGCGTGATTGTCGATTGCGGCGGCCGGTCGCTGGACCTGTCCAGGCCGGCGGTGATGGGGGTGCTCAACGTCACGCCCGACTCGTTCTCCGATGGCGGCACCCACCTCCGGCTCGAGCAAGCGGTAGCCCGCGCGCGCCGGATCGAGGCCGAGGGCGCGGCGGTCCTGGACGTCGGGGGCGAGTCGACCCGTCCGGGTGCTGGGGCGGTTTCGGTTGCCGGAGAGCTCGAGCGGGTCATCCCGGTGATCGAGGCCTGCCGGCGCGAGCTCTCGATCCCGCTGTCCATCGACACCAGCAAGCCCGAGGTGATGCGGGCGGCGGTCGCCGCCGGCGCAGGCATGATTAACGACGTCCGCGCGCTGCGCGAACCGGGGGCCCTCGCTGCCGCCGCGGAGTGCGCCGTGCCCGTGGTGCTGATGCACATGCAGGGCGAGCCCCGCACGATGCAGGACAGTCCCCGCTACGACGATGTTACGCGCGAGGTCTGCCGGTTCCTCGAGGAGCGCGTCTCGGCCTGCACGGCCGCCGGCATCGCCGCCGCGCGCGTCCTGCTGGATCCTGGCTTTGGCTTTGGCAAGGCGCTCGCGCATAATCTGGAGCTGTTCAGGCGCCTGGAAGAGGTCGTCGCCCTGGGGCCGCCGGTCGTGGTCGGCGTCTCGCGCAAGTCGATGGTCGGCCACCTGACCGGCAAGCCGGTCGCTGAGCGGGCCGCCGGCAGCGTGGGCGCGGCCGTACTGGCGGCATGCAAGGGGGCCGCGCTGCTGCGGGTTCACGATGTCGACGCGACGGTGGACGCGCTCGCGGTGTGCGGGGCCATTGGAGATCGCGGCCGGCCGGATCCGGAGGGAAGCTCGCGCCGGGCGGCGGGCGTGTGAGCTGAAACCGGACAGGGAAGAGCGAGCAATAAGGGCGGCGGCCGGGTCGATTGCCCGCGCAAGGAGATACGGAAGCCATGGGCAGACGCTTCTTCGGTACCGACGGCATACGCGGGACGGTCGGCGAGCAGCCGATGTCGGCGGATTTCGTGCTGCGCCTCGGCCAGGCGGCCGGGCGCGTGCTGGCGGAAGGCGGCACCGGGAGCGTGCTGATCGGCAAGGACACGCGCATCTCCGGCTACATGTTCGAGTCGGCCCTGCAGGCGGGGTTTTCCGCCGCCGGAGTGGACGTGCTGCTGCTGGGGCCGATGCCGACCCCCGGTATCGCCTACCTGACCAAGACCTTCCGGGCCAGCGCCGGGGTCGTGATCAGCGCCTCGCACAACCCCTACGCCGACAACGGCGTCAAGTTCTTCGCCCGCAGCGGGCACAAGCTCGACGATTCCGTCGAGCAGGCCATCGAGAAGGCCCTGGAAGAGCCGTTCTCCACCGTGGATTCGGCCCGCCTGGGCAAGGCGGAGCGCATCAACGACGCGCAGGGGCGCTACATCGAGTTCTGCAAGAGCACGATCGAGGGCGGCTTGAGCCTGCGGGGCCTGACGATCGTGGTCGACTGCGCCCACGGGGCGACCTACCATATCGCGCCGCACGTCTTCCGCGAGCTCGGCGCCCGGGTCGTTCCGATGGGCACCGAGCCCAGTGGCCTGAACATCAACGACGGTTGCGGCTCGACCCATCCGGTGGCGATGCAGCAGCGGGTGACGGAATCCGGCGCCGACCTGGGACTCGCGTTCGACGGCGACGGTGATCGCGTGGTGATGGCCGACGCCGAGGGACGCCTGGTCGATGGTGACGAGATCCTCTACGTGATCGCGGAGGCCCGCGCCCGCCGCGGCCAGCTCGCCGGACCGGTGGTCGGGACGCTGATGAGTAACCTGGGCCTGGAGCTGGCGCTGCAGGGCCTCGGCGTGGCGTTCCGGCGCGCCGCGGTCGGGGACCGCTACGTGCTGGAGACGCTCCGGGCCGAGCAGGGCATGCTGGGTGGCGAGCCCTCGGGGCACGTGATCTGCCTGGATCGCACCAGTACCGGCGACGGCATCGTGACCGCGCTGCAGGTGCTGGCGGTGATGGTCGAACGGGGCGCGTCCCTGCGCGAGCTGGTGTGCGGCATGCACAAGCTGCCCCAGACCATGATCAACGTGCCGGCGACCCAGGGCCACGACGTCATCGGCGTGGACGGCGTGACCGCGGCCGTGCGCGCGGTGGAGGACGAGCTCGGCGGCAGGGGCCGCGTGGTGCTGCGCCCGTCCGGCACCGAACCGCTGGTTCGGGTGATGGTCGAGGGCGAGGTGCCCGACGTCGTGGCCGGCTATGCCGAGCGTATCGCCGAGGCGGTCCGGCGGGCCGGCTGAGGCATTGCACGCATTCCCCGGCCCGGGTAACCTTGCGGGCCTTTGCACGGGGCATGGACATGGGACGCGCGCTGGTCGCCGGGAACTGGAAGATGAACGGCTCGCGCCGGCTGGCGCGGGAGATTATCGCGGGACTGAAGGACGGCGGCATCGATCGCCTGCAGACGCGGGTCGCGATCTGCCCGCCGTTCGTCTATCTGGAGCAGGTCACCGCTCTCGCGGACGGCCTGCCCGTGGCAATCGGAGCCCAGAACCTCGGTGACCACGAGGGCGGCGCCTACACTGGCGAGGTGTCTGCCGCGATGCTGGCGGATATCGGCTGCCGCTATGCCATCGTCGGTCACTCCGAGCGCCGCACCCTGTACGGCGAGGGCGACGGCACCGTCGCGCGCAAGTTCGAGCTGGCGCTCTTCGCCGGGCTGACGCCCATCCTCTGCGTCGGCGAGACCCTGGAGCAGCGCGACGCCGGGCGCACGGATGCGGTGGTGGAGGCGCAGCTGCGCGCGGTGATCTCGCACGCCGGGACGGCCGCCTTCACCGGCGCGGTGGTGGCCTACGAGCCGGTGTGGGCGATCGGGACGGGGCGCAACGCGAGCCCGGCTCAGGCGCAGGGGGTGCACCGGCTGATACGGGACACCATCGCGGCGGGTGATGCTACAATAGCCGCCGCCCTGCCGATCCTCTACGGCGGCAGCGTCAAACCGGACAACGCCGGCGAGCTGTTCGCGATGGAGGATATCGACGGCGGCCTGATCGGGGGCGCCTCCCTCGCCGCCGACGATTTCCTGGCCATCTGCCGCGCCGCCGGGTGAGTCCCGGGCGCCGGTTTCCCGGGAGGCCCCGGCCGGGTTTCCCGCCAAGCTGAAACGAACGGAACCATGATTGTTGCTCTCCTGATCGTGCACGTGTTGCTGTCCGTGTCCCTGATTACCCTGGTCCTGCTGCAGCACGGGCAGGGTGCCGACGCCGGGGCCGCCTTCGGCAGCGGTGCGTCGGCAACCGTTTTCGGGTCGCGCGGCTCGGCCAACTTCCTGAGCCGTACCAGTGCGCTGCTGGCGACGCTGTTCTTCGCCACCAGCCTGGCGCTCGCCTATCTCTATTCGAACCCGCAGCAGCCCAAGAGCGTGACCCAGCAGGCACCCCCGGTGACGCAGGAAGCGCCGCCGGCGGGCTCTTCCTCCGGCAAGCCGCAGGGCGAAGTGCCCCGGCAGACGCAGAGTTCACCGGAGATCCCGAACGTGCCCGAAAACCCGCCCAAGGCTGGGCAATAGCGGGCCGGTTGCGGTAGAATACGCGCGGCCTGACGGGGCCGCCCGGCGATTCCCTTCCGGGCGGCGATGCCCTGCCGATGTGGTGGAATTGGTAGACACGCTGTCTTGAGGGGGCAGTGGCGTAAGCCGTGCCGGTTCGAGTCCGGCCATCGGCACCACATGAGCCAACGGTTCCTTCCCGACCCGGAGCCTGCGCGCCGCGCAGGCATCCGCAAAGGCGCGTACGCGCTCCGGGGCCCGTCCGAACCGCGGCACTTCAGACACAGGACCACGC
>DASQZJ010000039.1:0-27794 GCA_035638775.1 Gammaproteobacteria bacterium | reverse complement strand
CGCCTACGTCAAGGCGAACGTGGTCCAGGTGGCGCCGCAGGTGAGCGGGCGCGTGGTCTCGGTGCCGATCAGCGACCAGCAGTTCGTGCACAAGGGCGAGCTGCTGTTCAAGATCGATCAGCGCTCGTTCAAGCTCAACGTCGAGCAGGCCGCTGCCAACCTCGCCCTGACGCACCAGTCCGTGAACGCCATGCAGGCCGGCGTGCAGGCGGCCAGGGCCCAGCTCAGCAGCGACCAGGCGCAGCTGGCCAACGCCCGCCTGCACGACCAGCGCATGCACCGTCTCTACACCCAGCACTCGGTCTCCAAGTCCCAGGTCGACGACGCCGACGCCCGGCTCAAGAGCGCGCGCGCCGCGGTGAGTCTGGCGCGGGCCAAGCGCGAGCAGGCCAAGCAGCAGCTGGGGACCGTGGGCCAGCGGAACGAGCGTCTGCGGAAGGCGGAAGCGAAGCTCAAGCAGGCGGACCTGGATCTGTCGCACACGGTCATCACCGCGCCGTGCAACGGCCGCGTGTCCAACGTCAGCCTGCAGGCCGGCAACATGGTCCAGGCCGGCAACCCGCAGTTTGCCCTGGTGTGCAACGACAAGTTCTGGGTCTACGCAAACTTCAAGGAGACCGACCTCGACCGCGTCCGCCCGGGACAGAAGGCCACCATCAGCGTGGACATGTACCCGGGCCACACCTTCCATGGGGTGGTCCAGAACATCGGGGCCGCCAGCGGCGCCGCGTTCTCGCTGCTGCCGCCGGAGAACGCCACCGGCAACTGGGTCAAGGTGACCCAGCGCGTGCCGGTGCGCATCCTGATCACCGACCCGAACCCGCGCTATCCGCTGCGGGTGCAGACCAGCACCGAGGTCACCATCCACACCGGCGCGGGCAGCACGCCCAAGGGCCACTCCTTCGCCAGCCTGCCGGACGCCCCGAGCTACGGCAGCGGGGTGCTGAACAACCCGGTCCCCGGCGCGGGCAGCTCGGTCGCCGGCAGCGGGAAGCTTGCCGGCGGCGGCTCGGCGCAATAGCCCGCGACCCCTGACAACGCAATGGCTTCCGGCGGGCGTTACCCGGCGACCGCGCGGGCCGGTAATCGCCTCAGCACATGAACGTCCGACCAGGGAGCCGTTTCCTCATAATCGTGGGGGTGATGTCCGCCACGGTGATGCAGGTGCTCGACACCACCATCGTGAACGTGGCCCTGCCGGACATGCAGGGCCAGCTCTCCGCCACCCCCGATACCATCACCTGGGTGCTCACCAGCTACCTGGTCGCCTCCGGCGTGTTCATGCCGCTGACCGGCTATTTCACCGACCGGCTGGGCCAGCGGCGCAACCTGATGATCAGCATCTTCGGGTTCGTGGTCGCCTCGATGCTGTGCGGCATCTCCACCAGCCTGGGGGAGATCGTGGTGTTCCGGCTGCTGCAGGGCATCTTCGGCGCCGCCCTGGTGCCGCTGTCGCAGTCGATCATGGTGCAGGTCTTCCCGGTGCGCGAGCGGGGCAAGGCGATGGCCATCTGGGGCATCGGGGTGATGGTGGGACCGATCCTGGGCCCGACGCTGGGCGGCTACCTGACCGACATGTTCAGCTGGCGCTGGACCTTCTACGTCAACCTGCCCGTGGGGATCCTGTCCTTCCTGATCGCGTGGCTGGCGGTGCCCGACACGGAACGTCGCGAACGGCGCATGGACTGGACCGGGTTCGCGCTGATGGCCTGCGCCATCGGCGGGCTGCAGATGGTGCTGGATCGCGGCAACCAGGAAGACTGGTTCAGCTCCAACATGATCCTGGTCACCACGCTGGTGGCGGCGGCGGGGCTGGTCGGATTCGTGATCAACGGTCTGCGCCGCCCCGAGCGGGCGATCTTCGACCTGCGCCTGTTCCGCGACCGCAACTTCGCGCTCTCGTGCATCCTGATCGCGGCGGTGGGCCTGAGCCTGTACGGCACCCTGGTGCTGCAGCCCATCCTGCTGGAGCATCTGCTGGGCTATCCCACCGCCACCGCCGGCCTGATCATGGCCCCGCGCGGCATCGCCAGCATGGTGTCGATGTTCATGGTGGGCCGGCTGATCAACACCACGGGTCCACGCCCGCTGATGTTCACGGGCATCGTCCTCGCCGCCGCGGGGACCTTCGCCATGACCCGCTACAACCTGGACATCGATCCCTGGTGGGCGGTCTGGCCGATCCTCCTCCAGGGGCTGGGCATGGGGATGATCTTCGTGCCGCTGTCCACCGTGGCCTTCGCCACGCTGGACGCGTCCGTGTCCGCGGAAGCCGCCGGCATGTTCAGCCTCACCCGGACGATCGGCTCGGCGGTGGGCATCTCGATCGTCACCACCGTGTTCACGCGCGAGAGCCAGGTCGCCTGGAACCAGCTGGGGGGGCACCTGCACGCCGTGGGCGGCGCGGTCGGGCACTACCTCGCCGGGCTCGGCCTGAGTCCGTCCTCGTCCGCGGCTGCGGCGCTGCTGGGCTCGGAGCTGGGCCGCCAGGCCTCGATGGTGGCCATGGTCGACGCCTTCGTGCTGGTGGCCTGGAGCTTCGTGGTCGTGGTGCCGCTGATCCTGCTGCTGCGCGGCGGGCGCAGCCACCTGCAGGGCGAGGTCGCCGCGGTCGAGTGAGACGGATACCGGCAGGATCCGGACTCCGTTGGAGCAAATCGCCGTCCGGATTGTCATAAGCTATGACGAACCCGGTCAGGGGTCATGCCACGTCTCAGAGAGCGCGTGTGTGGTGAGGACAAGGCGCGGGAGCGAAGGCGCAGCCCCAGCGCTGCGACGAGCGAGCGCAACGCGCTCGTCGCCGCTCGCGCGCTCTCCCGCAGGGCGCTCCTGCCGCCCCGTCCGGACGGCGTTGCCCGTCGGTCGTGCAGGGCTGCTGCACTCCGCTCCTCGCGGCTTGCCGGACAGGCCGACAGGCACGCTGAGATGCGACATTACCCCTGGCCGCGTTAGCAGCCAGGCCTGCCGGGGCGGGCCGCATTCCTCCGTCACCAGCCGGCCGTTCCCGGCGACGGAGCGACCACGCACCAGCGAAACCGGGACGCGGGGGAGTGCTACCCTAATGGGAGCATTCCCCCGGGCGGTCGGGTACCGCTTGTCGGGCCGGGCCGCCCCGCACGGCAAAGGAGCGAGCCGCCCATGAATCCCCTGCAATCCCTGGACCAGCTCGGCGAACGGATCTGGATCGACAACATCCGCCGTTCCATGCTCGAGCGCGGCACCCTCGAGCAGTACATCGAGGAGTTCGCCCTGACCGGGCTCACCTCCAACCCGACGATTTTCGAGCACGCAATCGGCGGCAGCGACGACTACGACGAGGCGCTGCGCGGGCGCATCGGCAACGGCCAGGACGCCGAGGAGATCTTCTACGACCTGGCGATCGAGGATCTGCAGCGCGCCGCCGACCTGTTCCGGCCCGTGTACGACCGTTCCGGGGGCAGGGACGGGTTCGTTTCGCTGGAGCTCTCGCCGACGCTGGCCGACGACGCCGAGGGCTCGGTGCGCCAGGCCCGGGAGCTTTTCCGCCGCATGTACCGGCCCAACGTGCTGATCAAGGTGCCCGGCACGGAGGCCGGCTGCAGCGCCATCGAGACGCTGATCCACGAGGGCATCCCGGTCAACGTGACCCTGCTGTTCTCCGCACAGCAGTACGAGGCGGCCGCGCGCGCCTACATGCGTGGGCTGGAAGCGCGCCTGCAGGACGACCTGGACCCGGTCGTGCCCTCGGTGGCGTCGCTGTTCATCTCGCGTTGGGACAAGGCCAGCGCCGATCACCTGCCGGCCTCGCTGCGCAATCGCCTCGGCGTCGCGATCGCGATGCAGGCCTACCGTGCCTGGTGCGAGCTGCTCGACTCGCGGGACTGGCGGGCGCTCGCCGAGGCCGGGGCGCGGCCGCAGCGGCTGCTGTGGGCCAGCACCGGGACCAAGGATCCGGAGCTGTCCGAGGGCTATTACGTCACCGCGCTGACGGCGCCGGAGACCGTCGCCACGCTGCCGGAGTCGACCCTGCTGGCATTCGCCCGCAAGGGCCGCGTCGGCGACCCGCTGCCCGCCGACGGCGGCGATTCGGCGCAGGTCCTGCAGAGCGTCACCGAGGCCGGCGTGCACGTCGAGGCGCTGGCGGCGACCCTGCAGCGGGAAGGCAAGGACAAGTTCAGCAAGTCCTACGATTCGCTGCTGGCCGAGATCGAGCACAAGATGGCCACGCTCGCCGAGGCCGGCGACGCCGACCGCGAAGCGCTGGGAGAGCTCGCCGGGGACGTGCGGCAGCGGCTGGAGACGCTGGAGGCGGAGCGTGCCGGCCCGCGGATCTGGAGCCACGATCACACCGTGTGGCAGGAGGACCCGGACGAGGTCTCCAACCGGCTGGCCTGGCTGGGCCTGCCGCAGTCGATGCCCGAGGAGGTCGACCGGCTGCAGCGCTTCGCGCGGCAGGTGCGCGAGGGTGGCATCACGCACGTGCTCTGGAGCGGCATGGGCGGCTCCAGCCTGTTTCCCGAGGTCCTCCGCCAGGCATTCGCCGACGAGGCCGCGCTGGAGCTGACCGTGCTGGATACCAGCAACCCGGTGAGCGTGCGCCGGGCCGGGGAGACCCTGCCGCTGGACCGGACCCTGTTCGTGTTCGCGTCCAAGTCCGGCGGCACCTTGGAGACCCGCTGCCAGCTGGACTACTTCTGGTCGCTGGTGGACGACCCGGAACGCCACGCGGTGATCACGGATCCGGGCTCGCCGCTCGCCGAGCTGGCCCGGGAGCGCGGCATCCGGCACCTGTTCCTGAACGAGCCCGACGTGGGCGGACGGTACTCGGCGCTGTCGCACTTCGGGCTGGTGGCGGCCGCCCTGATCAGGCTCGACCTCGAGACCCTGCTCAAGCGCGCCGGCCAGATGGCGGCCGCCTGCGGGCCGGGCATCGCGCCGGAGCGGCATCCCGGCATGCGGCTGGGCGCCGCACTGGGCGCGGCCGCGCTGGCCGGGCGCGACAAGTGCACCCTGGTGATGCCGGAGCCGGTGCGGGACTTCGGCATGTGGCTGGAACAGCTGATCGCCGAGTCGACCGGCAAGCACGGCACCGGCATCCTGCCGGTGGCGGGCGAGCCCCTGGGCGAGCCGGGCGCCTACGGCGACGACCGCGTGTTCGTCGCCCTGGGCGACGCCCCCGGCCTGGATGCGCTGGCGCGGGCCGGACACCCGGTGATCCGGCTGCCCTACGTGGACCGCTACAGCATCGGCGCCGAGGTGTTCCGCTGGGAGTTCGCGATCGCCGTGGCCGGCCGGCTGCTCGGCATCAACCCGTTCGACCAGCCCAACGTCGAGGCGGCCAAGAAGGCGGCCGGCACCGTGCTCGAGCACGGGCTGCCGGAGCTGCCCGCCGGCAGCGTCGCCGACGTGGCCGGGCGGCTGCGCCCCGGGAGCTACCTGGCGATCCAGGCCTACCTGGACCTCGGCAGCCGGGACTATGCCCGCCTGCAGGCGCTGCGGACCCGGCTGCGTGATCGCCACCGCGTGGCGACCACGCTCGGCTACGGGCCCCGCTACCTGCACTCCACCGGACAGCTGCACAAGGGCGGCCCGCGCTCGGGCGTGTTCGTGCAGGTGGTCGCGGACACCGAGCCGGACCTGCCGGTGCCGGGCCGGCCGTACAGCTTCGGCGACCTGTTCCGGGCGCAGGCGGCGGGCGACTACCAGGCCCTGCAGGAGCAGGATCTGCCCGTGTTCCGGGTGTCCCTGGAAGACTTCCTGCGGGCCGCGGACTGACAGCAGGGCGCGGCACCGTGCCGCGCCGAAGGAGCGACACAATGCAAATCGGCATGATTGGCCTCGGCCGCATGGGCAGCAACATGGTTCGCCGGCTGCTGCGCGCCGGGCACGAGTGCGTGGTCTACGACGTCGACCCCGACGCGGTGAAGACCATGGTGGGCGAGGGCGCCGCCGGCGCCGACTCGCTCGCGGATCTGGCGGGCCGGCTCGACGCGCCGCGCCACGTGTGGCTGATGGTGCCCGCGGCGCTGGTCGACGACACCATCGGCGATTTGCGCCCGCACCTGGCCGCCGGCGACAGCGTCATCGACGGCGGCAACTCGTGGTACCGCAACGACATCCGCCGCGCGAAGGAGCTCGCCGGGCACGACCTGCGCTACCTGGACGTCGGCGTCAGCGGCGGCGTGTGGGGACTCGAGCGCGGCTACTGCCTGATGATCGGCGGCGACGAGCAGGCCGCACAGCGGCTCGACCCGGTGTTCGCCGCGCTGGCCCCGGGACGGGACGCGGCGGAGCCCACGCCCGGCCGCGGCCGGCGCGGCGGCACCGCCGAGCAGGGCTACCTGCGCTGCGGTCCCGCGGGTGCCGGCCACTTCGTGAAGATGGTGCACAACGGCATCGAGTACGGTGCCATGGCGGCCTACGCGGAGGGGCTCAACATCCTGCGCCACGCCAACGCCGGCAACCGCGAGCAGAGCGCCGACGCCGAGACCTCGCCGCTGTCCGATCCCGATGCCTTCCGCTACGAGCTGGACCTGCCGGAGATCGCCGAGCTGTGGCGCCGCGGCACCGTGATCGCGTCCTGGCTGCTGGACCTGACCGCGGACGCGCTGGCCCGCGACGGCGACCTGGAGGGCTTCTCCGGCCGCGTGTCCGACTCCGGCGAGGGCCGCTGGACGGTCGAGGCGGCGATCGAGTCGGGCGCGCCGGCGCCGGTGCTGGCGACCGCGCTGTTCCAGCGCTTCTCCAGCCGGGGAGCGGGCGGCTTCGCCGACCAGTTGCTCTCGGCGATGCGCAATGAGTTCGGCGGCCACCAGGAGAAAGGGTCCTGAGCATGGACAACGGCGCGCTGGAATACTCCGACGCCCTGGTGCTGTTCGGCGCCAGCGGCGACCTGGCCTACAAGAAGATCTTCCCGGCGCTGGAGCGCCTGGAGGCGTCCGGGATGCTGAACTTCCCGGTCATCGGCGTGGCGAAGTCGGGCTGGGACGTGGACAAGCTGCGCGAGCGGGTGCGCGCGAGCGTCCGGGAGCATGTCGAGAGCCCGGACGCCGACGCCCTCGAGCGGCTGCTCTCGCGGCTGCGCTACATCGACGGCGACTACCGCGACGACGCCGTGTTCTCGCAGCTGCGCGAGGCCCTGGGCGAGGCCCGGCATCCCATGTTCTACCTGGCGATCCCGCCCAGCCTGTTCTCCACCGCGGTGGAAAAGCTGCGCGCCTCGCGCTGCGCCCACGGGGCGCGGGTGGTGGTGGAGAAGCCCTTCGGTCGCGACCTGGAGTCGGCGGTCGCGCTCAACCGCACGCTGCTGCGGGTGTTCCCGGAGGACCACATCTTCCGCATCGACCATTACCTCGGCAAGGAGCCGGTGCAGAACCTGCTGTACTTCCGCTTCGTGAACACCTTCCTGGAGCCGATCTGGAACCGCACCTACGTGGACAACATCCAGATCACCATGGCCGAGAAGTTCGGCGTCGAGGAGCGCGGCGCGTTCTACGAGGAGGTGGGCGCCCTGCGGGACGTGGTGCAGAACCACATGCTGCAGGTGCTGTCGATCCTGACCATGGAGTCGCCGGTCGACAGCGACGCGCACTCGCTGCGCGACGAGAAGGCCAAGGTGCTGCGCGCGACCCGGCCGCTGTCGAACGAGAACCTGGTGCGCGGGCAGTATCGCGGCTACCGCCAGGAGGCGGGCGTCAATCCCGCCTCCACGGTCGAGACCTTCGCCGCCATGCGGGTGCACGTGGACTCGTGGCGCTGGGCCGGGGTACCGATCTTCATCCGCGCCGGCAAGAAGCTGGCCGTGACCGGCACCGAGGTGGTGGTGCGCCTGCACCGGCCGCCGCTGAACATCTTCCGGGAGCCCGCCGTGGCCGGTGCCAATCACATCCGCTTCCGGCTCGGGCCGGACCGGGTCGAGATCGGCCTGGGGGCACGCGCCAAGCAGACCGGCGAGGGCATGTCCGGGCGCCAGGTGGAACTGGAGGTGATCAGCGATCCCTCGGACAATGCGCTGCCCTACGAGCGTCTCATCGGCGATGCCCTGAAGGGCGACCAGGCGCTGTTCGCGCGCCAGGACGGGGTCGAGGCGGCCTGGCGCGTCATCGACCCGGTGCTGCACTCCGAGACCCCGGTCTACGGCTACGAGCCGGGGAGCTGGGGGCCGCCGGAGTCCATGGCGCTGACCAGTCCCTGGGGCGGCTGGCACGACCCGGAGGGCTAGCTGCGGTGCAACGGGAGACAGGCGGCGGGCTGGCAGCAGCGAGGGAGGACTTCTGACCATGGCACGGGTATGGATGATCCGCCACGGCGAGACCGAGTGGGCGCTCGCCGGCCGTCACACCGGGCGCACCGATCTGCCCCTGACCGAGCGGGGCCGGGAGCAGGCCCGCGCCCTGCGGGAGACGCTGGCCGGTCTCGCCGGGCGGGCCGATGCGATCTGGACCTCGCCGCTGGCCCGGGCGCGGGAGACCGCGGAACTGGCAGGCCTGGCACCGACGCAGGTGGTCGATGACCTCGCCGAGTGGGATTACGGGGAGTACGAGGGCCTGAGCACCGCCGAGCTGCGCGCGCGCGAGCCGGGCTGGAGCATCTGGACCACGATCATTCACCGGGGCGAATCCCTGGACGACGTTGCGCGCCGCGCGGACCGGCTGGTCGGGCGGCTGCAGGACGCCGACGGGGAGGTCGTGGCCGTGGCGCACGGCCACCTCCTGCGGATCCTCGCGGCCCGCTGGGTCGGCCTGGAGCCGCGCGCGGCGCGCTCCCTGTCGCTGGACACGGCCAGCGTCTCGCTGCTGGAAATCGCCCGCGACGGGCGCGTGATCCGGCACTGGAACGCCCCTGCAGCAGGAGTGATGCAAAATGCAGCTTGACGAAGTGGCCCATGACGCGGAGGGAGCGGCGGCGCGCGGCGCCGCCCTGATGCGCCGCCAGCTCGCCGGCGCGATCGAGCGACGCGGCACCGCGTTCGTTGCCTTCAGCGGCGGCAGCACGCCGTGGCAGATGCTGCGTCGGCTGGCGGAGGCGCCCGTCGACTGGTCGCGGGTGCACGTGTTCCAGGTCGACGAGCGCTGGGCCCCCGACGGCGACGACGCACGCAACCTGGGCCGCCTGCGCGAGTGCCTGCCGGACTCGGCGGTGCTGCACCCGGTGCCGGTGGCCGACGCGGAATCGCCCGAGGACGCCGCCGCCCTCTACGAGGAGGAGCTCACGCGCGCGATCGGCCGCGGCGGGCGGCTGGACGCGGTGCACCTGGGCCTGGGCGAGGACGGCCACACGGCCTCGCTGGTCCCCGGTGACGCGGTGCTCGAGGTCACCGACCACGACGTGGCGGCCACCGGCGAGTACCGCGGCCATCGCCGCGTCACCTTTACCTATCCGCTGATCGACCGCGCCCGTACGCTGGTCTGGCTGGTGTGCGGCGAGGCGAAGCGCGAGGCGCTGCGCTCGCTGCTCGCCGGCGACCCGGACATCCCGGCCGGGCGCGTGCGCGGCGAGCGCCAGATCGTGGTCGCCGACAGCGCCGCCGCGGGACCCCAGCGCGACGAGCGCCCGTTGCACAAGTAACCGACATCCCCGGATTCCGGCAGGGAGGTGATGAATGGACGACAGCGACCGGCTTTGCATCAACACGCTGCGGTTCCTTTCCGTCGACCAGGTCGAGCGGGCGGGCTCGGGGCATCCCGGGCTGCCGCTGGACGCGGCCCCGATGGCCTACGTGCTCTGGGACCGCTTCCTGCGGCACGACCCGGCCGACCCGGCCTGGTTCGACCGCGACCGCTTCATCCTCTCGGCCGGCCACGGCTCGGCGCTGCTGTACTCGCTGCTGCACCTGTACGGCTACGACCTGCCGCTGTCGGAGCTCAAGCGCTTCCGGCAGTGGGGGTCGAAGACCCCGGGCCACCCGGAGCACGGGGACATCCCCGGGGTCGAGGCGACCACCGGTCCGCTGGGCCAGGGCTTCGCCATGGGCGTGGGCATGGCGATCGCGGAAGCCCGCCTGGCCGCGCGCTACAATCGTGCCGACCACGAGATCGTCGACCATTACACCTATGCCATCGTCTCCGACGGCGACCTGATGGAGGGGGTTGCCTCGGAGGCGGCCTCGCTGGCCGGGCACCTCGGTCTCGGCAAGCTCGTGTACCTCTACGACGCCAACCACATCTCCATCGCCGGGGACACCGGCCTGGCGTTCACCGAGGACGTGGGCGCGCGCTTCGAGGCTTACGGCTGGCACGTGCAGCACGTGGCCGACGGCAACGACGTCGAGGCGATCGATGCCGCCGTGCGCCGGGCGCGGGACGAGGATGCGGCGCCGTCGCTGATCGTGGTGCGCACGCACATCGGCTACGGCAGCCCCAAGCAGGACACCGCCGCGGCCCACGGCGCGGCGCTGGGCGAGGAGGCCTGGCGCGCCACCCGCGAGAAGCTGGGCTGGCCGCTGGAGGAGTGGTTCCGCGTACCGGAGGAGGCGACCGCCCACGCGCGCGAACGCGCGGACCTCGGACGCGCGCTGCACCAGAGCTGGAACACCGCGCTCCAGCGCTACCGGGATGCGTACCCCGAGGCGGCCGCCGAGCTCGAGCGCGTGATGCGCGGCGAGCTTCCGGACGGATGGGCCGACGCGTTGCCTTCGTTCACCCCGGACGACGGGCCCGTGGCCACCCGCAACGCGGGCGGCGATGTGCTCAATGCCCTGGCCGGCCGGCTGCCCGAGCTGCTGGGCGGCTCGGCCGATCTCGCGCCCTCCACCAAGACCCTGATCGAGGACGGGGGCGACTTCGCCGCCGCCGACCGCACCGGGCGCAACCTGCGCTTCGGCGTGCGCGAGCACGCCATGATGGCCGCCGTCAACGGCATGGCGCTGCACGGCGGCGTCATTCCCTACGGCAGCACCTTCCTGATCTTCAGCGACTACGCGCGGCCGGCCATCCGGCTCGGGGCACTGATGGGGGTGAAGGCGCTGTACGTGTTCACCCACGACAGCATCGGCCTGGGCGAGGACGGGCCCACCCACCAGCCGGTGAGCCAGCTGCTGGCGCTGCGCGGCATCCCGGGCCTGGTGACGGTGCGGCCCGCGGATGCCAACGAGACGGTCGCCGCCTGGCGCTTCGCGCTCGGCCACGACGGGCCGGTGGCGATGGCGCTGTCCCGCCAGAAGCTGCCGGTGCTCGACGCCGACCCGCGGGCGGTCGCCGAAGGGGTCGCCCGGGGCGCCTACGTGCTGGTCGAGGCCGAAGGCGGCGAGCCGGCGCTGGTGCTGGCAGCCACCGGCTCCGAGGTGGCGCTGGTGCGCGAGGCCGCCGCGCGCCTGGCCGAACGCGGCGTGCCCGCGTGCGTGGTGTCGATGCCCTCCTGGGAACTGTTCGACGCCCAGGACGCCGCCTATCGCGAGCGGGTCCTGCCGCGCGCGGTGCCCGCCCTTGCGGTGGAGGCCGGCAGCCCGCGCGGCTGGCGCGACTACGTGGGCGATCGCGGGGCGGTGCTGGGCCTGACCCGTTTCGGCGCGTCGGCGCCGGGCGAGGAGGTGATGGCCCGGCTCGGCTTCACCGTCGACAACGTCGTCGAGCACGCCCTCGCGCTGCTGGAGCGGGAATGACGGAGCGGCCGTAGGCCGCCAGTTGTTAAGTTGTTAAGTTGTTAAGTTGTTAAGTTGTTAAGCATAGGGTGGTACGAGCGGCGTTGCTTATGCGCGCAATACGAGGTCCTGTCCCCGCTTAAGCCAGGGAGCCCGATGAAGTGTGCGAAACCTTTCCCGGCGGCCCAGTCACTTAACAACTTAACAACTTAACAACTTAACAACTTAACAACTTAACAACTTAACAACTTAACAACTTAAAACTGCGCGGCGCGCCCTGCGCCCGCGCTGATCCCGTGTAGTATCGACACGTGTCATTTTCCACGCGGGGGGCGCCGTGAGCGGGAACGGGCAGAGGCGAGGATCGAGCGATTCCGGCGTGGGCGTCGAACGCTTCGACGTGGTGATCGTCGGCGCGGGATTCGCCGGGATCTACCAGCTCCACCGGCTGCGCGAGCGGGGCTTCTCGGCGCGCCTGATCGAGGCGGGGGAGGCGCCGGGCGGCATCTGGTACTGGAACTGCTATCCCGGCGCCCGCGTCGACACCCACGTGCCGGTCTACGAGCTTTCGCTGGAGCGCCTCTGGCGGGACTGGCACTGGACCGAGCGCTTTCCCGGCTGGCGCGAGCTGCGCGCCTACTTCCGCTACGTGGAGCGGCGCCTCGACCTGGCCCGTGACATCCGCTACGGCACGCGCGTGACGGGCGCGGAGTTCGACCCCGCGGCGGACGAGTGGAGCATCCGCTGCGACGACGGCAGCGCCCTGCGGGCAAGCTTCTTCATCCTGTGCACCGGCTTCGCCTCGAAGCCCCTGGTCCCCGACCTCGAGGGCCTGGAGAGCTTCGCCGGTCCTTGCTGCCACACCGCCCGCTGGCCCCAGGAGGGGCTCGAGCTCGCGGGCCGGCGGGTGGGCGTCGTCGGCACCGGCGCCAGCGGGGTGCAGGTGATCCAGTCGGCGGCCCGCGAGGCGGCGCACCTGACGGTATTCCAGCGCACCCCCTGCATGGCGCTGCCGATGCGCCAACAGCGCCTCGGCCGCGAGGCGTCCCGACGACTCAAGGCCGAGTGCCCGGAGCGCTTCCGGCGCCGCTTCGAGACCTTCGCCGGCTTCGACTTCGGTGCCCTGGACCGGTCCGCGCTGGAGGTGACCGAGGCCGAGCGGAACACGGTCTACGAGGACCTGTGGCAGCGCGGCGGCCTGCTGTTCTGGGCCGGCACCTTCAACGACGTGCTTTCCGACGAGCGCGCCAACGCGACCGCCTACGCCTTCTGGCGCGACAAGACCCGGCAGCGCATCCGCGACCCGCGCCTGGCCGGGAAGCTGGCGCCGGCGCATCCGCCGCACCCCTTCGGCACCAAGCGCCCGTCGCTGGAGCAGGACTACTTCGAGGTCTACAACCGCGACAACGTGACCCTGGTGGACGTGCGCGACACGCCCATCGAGCGGGTCACGCCCGCCGGCGTGCAGACCCGCGAAGGCGAGATCCCGCTCGACGTGCTGGTGCTGGCGACCGGCTTCGACGCCGTCACCGGCGGGCTGACCAGCATCGACATCCACGGCACCGGCGGCGAGAGCCTGGCGCAGAAGTGGCGGCGCGGCGCCCGCACCCACCTGGGCATGGCCAGCGCCGGCTTCCCCAACCTGCTGTTCGTCTACGGCCCCCAGAGCCCGTCGGGCTTCTGCAACGGTCCCAGCTGCGCCGAGGCCCAGGGCGACTGGGTGGTCGAGTGCCTGGCGCACCTGCGCGAGCACGGCCTCACACGCATCGAAGCCACCGAAGGGGCCGAACGGCAGTGGACCGCCCTGGTCGAGCAGATCGCCGACATGACCCTGTTCCCGCGGGCCGACTCCTGGTACATGGGCGCCAACGTCCCCGGCAAGAAACGGGAGATGCTCAATTTTCCCGGCGGTCTGCCGGCGTATCTCGAACTCTGCCGGGGCTCGGCCGAGGCGGGATATGAAGGTTTTGTGCTGGGGCGGCCGGAGGACGCCAGTTGTTAAGTTGTTAAGTTATTAAGTTGTTAAGTTGTTAAGCATAGGGTGGTACGAGCGGCGTTGCTTATGCGCGCAATACGAGGTCCCGTCCCCGCTTAAGCCAGGGAGCCCGATGAAGTGTGCGAAACCTTTCCCGGCGGCCCAGTCACTTAATAACTTAACAACTTAACAACTTAACAACTTAACAACTTAATAACTTAATAACTTAAAACTGACCCCACCTTAGCCCTCCGGGAAGACGGACCACCTCCGCATGATCTGTGCCGTCCCCGTTGCAACCCGACCCCCAACCCCCTATCGTGCAGGGCGCTAGTCACCCAGGTGTCCCCGCCGGCGTTCGCCGGCCGGGATGAAACGGGAAGCCGGTGCGGATCCTTGGATCCTGGTCCGGCGCTGCCCCCGCAACGGTGATTGGGTCGGGCGACTCTCCGCCACTGTGCCTTGCGCACGGGAAGGCCGTCGCCCCACGGCATCGCCCCGGCGATGCCCCGGGACCTCCCGGTCCGGCCCATCAGCCCGGAGACCGGCCTGGCGTGACCGAGCCGGGTGTTGCGGTGGGCGGTGCATCCCGGAAGTCGAGACCTCCCGGTCCTGCTTTTGCTGCCTTCCGTGACGTGATTCACCGCGCGGCGCGGGTGTGCGCCGCGGACCGGAGTCTTCGTCATGCCGAACAATCACCGGATCCTTCCCCTGTCCCTGCTGCTCGCGGGCGCGTCGCCGGTCGCCGCGCACGCGGGTCCCGTGTCGCTCTCCCCGGTGGTGGTCACCGCGACACGCTCGCCCCAGACCGCGAGCCGGGTGGTCGCCCCGGTACAGGTGATCACGCGTGCCGACATCGAGCGCAGCCAGGCCACCTCGCTGCCGGACCTGCTGGCCGACATGCCCGGCGTCCAGGTGAGCACCAGCGGCGGCTACGGCAAGGTCACCAGCCTGTTCCTGCGCGGCACCAACGCCAACCAGGTGCTCGTGCTGGTCGACGGCGTGCGCTTCGGCTCGGCCACCAGCGGCACCGCGCCCTGGTCGCAGATCCCGCTCTCGCAGATCCGGCGCATCGAGATCGTGCGCGGCCCGGTCTCGAGCCTCTACGGCGCCAACGCCATCGGCGGGGTGATCCAGATCTTCACCCGCAAGCCCACGCCGAAGCAGCGGGTCAGCGCCAGCGTCGGCGGCGGGACCTACCGCACCGGGAAGGCCTCCGCCAGCGTCGCCGGCCACGCGGGCCGCACCGGTTACAGTCTGACCCTGGGCCACTTCCACACCGACGGCTACGACGTGCAGAAGAACAGCGTGCCCAGCGGCTACGGCTACAACACCCCGGACCAGCCGGACGCCGACGGCTACCGCAACAACTCGGTTTCGGGCTGGATCACCCACGGCTTCAGCGGCGGCGTGCGCGTGCGGGGACACTTCCTGCGCGCCCAGGGCCGTACGGACTACGACGGCAGCTTCCAGAACGCGACCGACTTCGTGAACCAGGTCGGCGGCGCCTCCGTGCGGATTCCGGTGACCGGGCGCTGGCGCACGACGCTCGAGGCCGGCAGCAGCCTGGACGAGAACGACAACCGGTACAACGGCGCGCACAGCTCCACGTTCAATTCCCGCATCGACAGCGGATCCTGGCTCAACCGCATCGACCTCGGGCGTCACCAGGACCTCACCGTCGGCGCCGACTACCGCCGCGAGAGCGTGACCAGCGACACGCATTACGATCACACCCGGCGCCACAACCTCGGGGCGTTTGTGCTGGACCAGCTCTACCTCGGGCGCAACACGGTCCAGGCCAGCGTGCGCCACGACCGCAACTCGGCCTACGGCGGCCAGAACACCGGCTCGCTGGCCTGGGGCTACCGCCTGGCGCACGGGCTGCGCGTCACTGCCAGCTACGGCAGCGCCTTCGACGCGCCCACCTTCAACGACCTCTACTACCCGGGCTTTTCCAACCCGAAGCTCTCGCCGGAACGCTCGCACGGCGGCGGCCTCGGCCTGGAGCAGCGCTTCTCGCGCGGCCACTGGGAGGTGCACGCCTTTCGCACCGACATCCGGGACCTGATCCAGCTCACCGGGCCCACCTTCCAGCCGGGGAACGTCGCGAGCGCCCGGATCGACGGCGTGGAGGCATCCGGCCTGTACCGAATCGGCCCCTGGCGCACGTACGCGGCGGCCACCTGGCTGGACCCGCGCGACCGGTCCACCGGCAACGTGCTCGCGCGGCGCAGCCGCTGGAGCGGGCGCGTGGAGCTGGACCGCCAGCTCGGCCGGCTGAGCCTGGGCACGGTGGTCAAGGCGAGCAGCTACCGCTACGACGACCCGTCCAACAGCATCCGGCTCCCGGGCTTCGCCACGGTCGCCCTGCACGGCAGCGTCCGCCTGAGCCGCCACTTCAGTCTCCGGGCCCGCGTGGGAAACCTGCTCGACCGCAGCTACACCACGGTCTACACCTATCGCCAGCCGGGGCGGACGGTGTTCGCCAGCATCCGGTATCGGGGGTAGTTTTAAGTTGTTAAGTTTTAAGTTGTTAAGTTATTACGGGGTCGCCTTGCTAGCGTCTGCCGTGGTGCTCGTTCGCGCGGCGACGTGGCTCGTGCTGCGTTGCCAGGTCGGCATTCGACCTGCTGCGAAGCGCAGGTTCCGCGCTGATATGCTCACCCACTTAACAACTTAACAACTTAAAACTTAACAACTTAAAACTTAACAACTTAACGTCGTCACCCCGGCTTCCGCCTCAGCAGAAGGGTCAACGGCACCATGCAGATAAACAGGATCGCCAGGAGCCGGAAGTCGTCGACGTAGGCGATCATGCGGGCCTGGGCCCGGATCCCCTGGTAGATCGCGGCGTACGCCTGGTGCAGGGTGGCGCCCGCACCCTGCAGGGCGGCCATGGCGTGCTCGAAGGCCGGGTTGTACGGGTTGGCGTGCCCGGTGAGCACGTTCTGGCTGGTCTGGGTCAGCCGGCCGAGCCGGGTGCTGAGGAGCGAGATGCCGATGCTGCCGCCGACGTTGCGCGACATGTTGATCATGGCCGAGGCCTGGTCGTTCTTGTCGGGTGGTACGCCGAAGTAGCCCGCGGTGGTGATGGGCAGGAACAGGAACGGCAGGCCGGCCGACAGCACCAGGCGGTACAGGGCCACGGTCCAGAAGTCGGTCTGGGTGTTGAAGCGCGACATCAGGTACATCGACAGCGCGCCGACGACGAAGCCGTAGGCGATCAGGTAGCGGGGCTCGAGCTTGTCGGTGAGCCGGCCGGCGATCGGCATCATCGCGATGGTGAGAAAGCCGCCCGGCATCAGCACCAGCCCGGCATCGGTGGTGGTGAAGTGCAGCAGCTCCTGGACGAACTCCGGGATCAGCAGGGTGCTGCCGAGCAGCGCGGCCCCGAGGATGAGCATGAACAGGTTGGCCACCGCGAAGCTGCGGTTGCGGAACAGGTGCAGCTCCACGATCGGGTGCTCGTGGCGCAGCTCGGTGATGATCAGGGCCACGAACGCCAGCGCGGAAGCCGCGGCCATGGCGACGATGAAGCCGGAGGCGAACCAGTCGTCCCGCTGGCCGCGGTCCAGAACGATCTGCAGGCAGCCCATGGCGATCGCCAGCAGGGCGAATCCCAGGTAGTCGACGCGGAAGCCCGGCTTGCGCGCGGTGCGGGTGTTCAGCCGCGCGGGCAGCGCGGCCAGCACCAGGGCGGTCAGGATCACGCCCACCGGCACGTTGATCAGGAATACCCAGCGCCAGCTGATGTGCTGGGTGATCCAGCCGCCCAGCGCCGGACCGAGGGTGGGCGCGAACACCACCGCGATGCCGTAGAAGGCGAACGCGCGTCCGCGCTGGTGCGCCGGGTAGTAGTCCGCCAGCATCGCCTGGGAGGTCGGCTGCAGGCCGCCGCCCGCGGCACCCTGCAGCGCGCGGAACGCCACCAGCATGCCGAGCGAGGTCGCCACGCCGCACAGCAGCGAGCACGCGGCGAAGCCGATGATGCAGGCCAGGAAGAACCGCCGCCGGCCGATGGTTCCGGACAGCCAGCCGCTCATGGGCAGCACAATGGCGTTGGTGACCAGGTAGGAGGTGAGCACCCAGGTCGACTGGTCCACCGTCGCGGACAGGTTGCCCGCGATGTGCTCCAGCGCCACGTTGGCGATGGAGATGTCCATCACCTCCATGAACGCTGCCAGAGCCACCAGCGGCGCGACGTACCAGTGCGGGCGGAACCCGCCCGCGTTGCTGCTGTCCGGCGCAGACGCGCCCGTGTCCTGGGCCATCAGGTCGCTCATCCGGGATTTGGGGGGGTGCCGCGCCCGGGGCGCCCCGTAGCTCGGGGCTGGTGCGGGCGGGCGATGCAGTACGATAGCATCCGGTCCTGTTTTCCGCCTACGCAGGAGGAGCCCCGATCATGTACCGACTCAGGATCATCATCGCGAGCACCCGCCCCGGTCGAAAGGGGCCCGCGGTCACCGCGTGGCTCGAGCGCGCGGCCCGTGCCCACGAGGGCTTCGACTGCGACGTCCTGGACCTGGCCGAGGTGGGCCTGCCGCTGCTGGACGAGCCGGAGCACCCCAGCCTGAGAAACTACCATCACGCCCACACGCGCGCCTGGAGCGAGATGGTCAACGAGGCCGACGCGTTCATCATCGTGCTGCCGGAGTACAATCACGGCTATCCGGCCAGCATCAAGAACGCGCTGGACTACGTGTTCCACGAGTGGCACTACAAGCCGGCGGGGCTGGTCAGCTACGGCGGCATCGCCGGCGGGATCCGCTCGGCGGAGCTGATCAAGCCGGTACTGACCACCCTCAGGATGGTGCCGCTGAACGAGGCCGTGCCGCTGCCCTTCTTCACGCAGCACATGAGCGAGGAAGGCACCTTCGAGCCGCCGGCGGAGATCGAGGATTCCGTGCGTGGCATGCTGGACGAGATGCTGCGCGTCGCCGAGGCGCTCGAGCCGCTGCGCGAGCGCAAGCGGAAGGAGCTGACCGGCTGAGAGGTTCGCCATGTCCCGGATCAAGCTGGACCTGCATCCGATCCACAATCGCGGCGACGCGATCGACGCCGAGCTCGAGCGCGTCATCGCCGAGGCGGAACGAAAGCGCATCCGCATGGTCGAGATCATTCCGGGCAAGGGCAGCGGACAGCTCAAGAAGCGGGTGCTGAAGTTTCTCGAGCGGCCGGACATCAAGGCCCGTTACCATCGCATCGACAAGGACTCGAAGAACCACGGGCGCCTGTTCGTGTACTTCCGGTTCTGAGCCCTTCGGCCCGCCCGGTGCGGACCGACCCAACGAAAGCGATCATGCGCAAGAAGACTCTCGCAATCATCGCAATGGTCTGCTTCGCGGCCGGGTTCTTCTGGCTGGTGATCCACCTGGAGCTGGCCAACTGGGACGAGCCGCTCCCCGGGCAGCACACCTCGGGGCCGAGCCGCACGGCGCGCCAGCCCGCCCGCGTGCTGCCGCGGGGCGCCGGCCAGGGCGGGAGCCCCCGCTCGGCGGCGCGCTGACGCGCGGCCGCCGGACCGCCTCCCGACCCGCGCCCGGAGCCCGAAGCCTTGTCCCGCCCGACCTTCCCGCCCCGCCTGCAGGGCCACGGCGGCGTGTCCCGCCTGCTGGCGACGCGCGCGCTGCGCAGCCTGGGCCAGGGCGTGCTGGTCACCGACTTCGCTCTCTACCTGCACGCGCTGGGCTGGAGCTCGATCGCCATCGGCAGCCTGTTCATGGGGAGCCTCATGGGCAACGGCGTGCTGGCCGCGTTCCTCGGGCCGCTGTCGGACCGCCGTGGCCGGCGCGCGCTGCTGCGCCTGTACGAGCTCTCGCTGCTCGCCTCGGCGCTGGTGGCCCTGCTCACCAGCGATGGCCCGCTGCTGGTGGTGGCGACCCTGGTGGGCGGGTTCGGCCGTGGCGCCGCGGGCGCGGCCGGACCCTTCGGTGCGGTGGAGCAGGGCTGGCTGGCACGGCTGGTGCACCGGCGCGAGCGGGGGCGGTTGTACTCCTTCAACATGGCGCTGGGCTTCTTCGGGCTGGCACTCGGCGCCGCGCTCGCGGGGCTGCCCGACTGGCTGTCGCCCTGGCTGACGGGCGCCGACGCCTACCGTCCGCTGTTCCTGCTGGTCGCCCTGGGCGCCGCCATCAACTGGCTGCTGCTCGGGCGCACGCCGGACACCCGCACGCGCCGACGGGCCGCCCGCCCGGCCGCCGCGCGGCTGAGCCGCGCCGAGCGCGGCCTGCTCGCGCGGCTGGTCGCGGTGAACACCCTCAACAGCCTGGGCATCGGGCTGGTCGGCCCGCTGTTCACGTACTGGCTCAAGCTGCGCTTCGGCGTGGGGCCCTCGGCGATCGCGCCGGTGATGGCGGTGGCCTTTGCACTGACCGGAGCGGCGTCGCTGGGGGCCGGGCGCCTTGCGGCGCGGTTCGGCGTGGTGCTGACGGTGGTGGCCATGCGCAGTACGGCCCTGGCGCTGCTGCTGGGCATCGCGCTGGCCCCCTGGTACCCGGTGGTCGGCGTGCTCTACGTCGTCCGGTCGGTGCTCAACCGCGGCACCGTGGGTGCCCGCCAGGCCCTGGCGGTCAGCCTGGTCAGCCGCCGGCGCAGCGGCCTGGCGGCGAGCCTGAACGGTCTCTCGATGATGCTGCCGCAGGCGGGCGGAGCGTTCGTTGCGGGCGCCCTGCTGGGCGCGGGCTGGCTGGCGGCCCCGTTCTTCCTCGCCGCGGGCCTGCAGGGCGCGTACGTGGTGGCCTTCCGCTGGGCCTTCCGCCATCACGATCCGTCGCGCGCCTCGCCGGGCGGCTCCACGCCCGACGGGAACTGAGCGACTGCGCCGCCGCTCCCCGCGTTCGGGGGTGGTGGCACGATTGGTCGGACCATTACGCTTGCCCGGAAGAGCGGCGCGTGCTACTTGGTGCTACTCAAAGAATGCATTGAACCGGGACAGGCTCGATGGACAAGCGATACGAGGGCGGCGCGGACGGTGCGGCCGGGTCGACACGGGCGGCCGGCGGCGTCCCGGCTACCGCCTGGGCGCGGCTGGCGGCGGCTGCCGCGGACGCGGTCTTCATCGCCGATGCGGGCAGCGGCGAGATCCTCGACTGCAACGCCGCGGCCGAGCGCCTGTGCGGCCGCCCCCGCGGGCGAATCATCGGGCGCCACCAGGGCACGCTGCACCCGGCCGACGAGGCGCAGCGCTACCGGGCCGAATTCGGGCGCGCGGCGCGTCTGGGTCATGAGGTGAGCTGGGACTCCGTGCTGGTCGACGCCGCCGGCGAACGGATTCCGGTCGAGATCAGCTCGGCGGTGGCCGAAGTCGACGGCCGTCGGCTGATCATGGGGATCTTCCGCGATGTGCGGCAGAGTGATCGTGCGGCGATGCAGCGCCGGGAGAGCGAGCGCGAGCTCCAGGAGGCGGTGGCCGGTGCCCCGGTGCCGGTGATGGTGCACGCCGAGGACGGGGAAGTCGTGCTGCTCAGCCGCGAATGGACCCGCCTGACCGGCTACGCCCGCGAGGACATCCCGACCGTCGAGCGCTGGCTGGAGTGCGCCTACGACGGCACGGTCCTGGCCGAGGCGCACCGCCGTCTCACGGAGCTGCGCGAGCGCGCCGGCCCGGACCTGCAGGGCGAGTTCAGCGTGCGCACCCGCGACGGCGGGAGCCGGATCTGGAAGCTTTACGCCGGTCCGCTCGGACGGCTGGCCGACGGGCGGCGCCTGCTCCTCAGCATGGCGGTCGACATCACCGATCACCGTCTGGCGGAAGCGCAGCGCCGGGCCGGGGCCGAGCGCCTGGAACGGTCGCTGGCCGCCACTGTCGAGGCGATGGCGCGCGCCATGGCCAAGCGGGACCCCTACACGGCGGGTCACCAGGACCGGGTCGCCGGGCTCTGCGTGGCGATCGCCGGTGAGCTGCGGCTGGACCCGGAGCAGGCCCGGGGCGTGCGCATGGGCGCGGGGATCCATGACATCGGCAAGATCTACGTCCCCTCCGAGATCCTCAATCGGCCCGGGCGGCTGAGCGAGCCCGAAATGGCCCTGATCCGCACCCACTGCGAAGTCGGCCACGACATCGTCCGGCACGTGGAATTTCCCTGGCCGGTGGGGGACATGATCCTGCAGCACCACGAACGCCTGGACGGCTCGGGCTATCCCCGGGGCCTGACGGGCGAGGCGATCTGCCTGGAGGCCCGCATCCTCGCGGTAGCCGACGTCGTCGAGGCGATGGCCTCGTACCGCCCCTACCGTCCCGGCCTGGGGATCGACACCGCGCTGTCCGAGGTGGAGCGGGGGCGCGAGCGCCTCTACGACGGACAGGTCGTGGACGTCTGCGTGACGCTGTTTCGCCGGAAGGGCTTCGAGCTGCCGGTCTGAACGGACGACCGTCCACTCGTCCGGCTTTCGCCCAATTTCGTCGTTTCTCCGGCCCGCGTCTGGATGTCTTTGGTACGGTGTGAACCAATTCGATAGGGTATTTGCCTAAACAGTTTGTTTACTCAGATGCGTATCGGGACTTTCGAGCGGGCACCGTCATGAACGGTGAGCATGCAACGGGGTTGCGGACGAAGCTGGTGCTGCTGCTCGCGCTGGCGATCGTGCCGGGCATGGTGGCGCTGGTGACCATGACCGTGTCCGAGTACCACGCGCGCCGCGACGAGATGCTGCAGGGCGCCGTGCACATGGCGGGCGCGGTGGCGAGCGCCGAGGGCGGGGCACTGAGCCGCGCCGGGCACACGGTTCGCCTGCTGGCCCACGGTGTCCGTGTCGGCCCGGCGGGGCACGTGGACTGCTCGCCGTTCCGGCATTTCCTCGAGCGCAATGCCCACTATCTCAACGCCGGTTACATCCGCCGCGACGGCACCCTCGCCTGCAGCAGCGTGCCCCCGCCGATGGGCATCACCGAGCTCGGGGACCGCCGCTACTTCCGCGGTGCCCTCGACCACGACGGCCTCGCCATCGGCACCTACCAGGTGGGCCGGGTCACGGATGCACCCAGCCTCAACATGGGCTACCCGGTGCACGCGGCGTCGGGGAAGATCCTCGGCGTGGCCTACATCGCGATCGGACTGCATCAGCTGAGCCTGTTGACCCGGGACCCCGGTCTGCACGGCGACGCGTTCGTCGCCCTGGTCGGGCCGCATGGCCACCTGCTCGCGCGCTACCCGGACCCGCGCGCGTACGTGGGCGGCCGCGTGCCACTGAAGGCGATCCTGTCGGCCGGCCGGGTGTCCGGTTATCGCGGCCTGGTCCGGCGGACCGACCCCCACGGGCTCGCGTGGCTCTACGCGCATGCGCCGGTCCACGTCGCCGGGCTGCACGACGCGCTCACGGCCCTGGTGGGCTTGCCGTCACGGCAGGTCTACGCGCCGATCGAGCACCGCCTGACGGAGTCCTCGGCCGGCGGTGCGGCGGTCGCGCTGCTGGTCTTCGGCCTGGTCTGGCTCGGCGGCGAGCGCTCCCTGCTGCGCCCGATCCGCGAGCTGTCCCGGGCCGCGGCCCGGCTGGGTACGGGGGACCTGGCGCAGCGCGTCGGCTGGCGACGGCGGGACGAGATCGGGAGTCTCGGCGCCGCGTTCGACCGCATGGCGGAGAGCCTCGAGACACGCCAGCGCCAGGTCGAGCGCACCAACCGCGCCCTGCGCGCCCTGAGCGCGAGCAACCGGGCGCTCGTGCGCGCCGCACGCGAGGGTTCGTTCCTGCGGGCCATGTGCGAGATCCCGGTCCGGGACGGCGGCTACCTGGCGGCGTGGATCGGGCTCGCACAGCGGGACGGGTCGATCCGGGTCCTCGCGCATCACAGCGCCGACGGGCGATTCGACCGGGAGATGCGCGAGCCGGCGCTGCGCTGGGACGAAAGCCCCGAGGGCGGCGGCTCGGCGGGGGCCGCGATCCGCACCGGCCGGCCGGTCGTCCTGCGCGAGCTCGGCTCCAACCCGGACCTCGAGCCCTGGCGCGAGACGCTGGCCCGCGCGGGCGTGCAGGCGATCGTGTCGCTGCCGCTGCGTATCCAGGACCGGGTCGGCGGGGTGCTGCTGATTCACACGCGCCAGGCGGATGCCTTCGACCAGGACGAGATGGCGGTGCTGGAGGAAATGGCGACCGACATCGGCTACGGCCTGACCCAGATGCGCCTGCGCCGGCGGCACCTCGAGGTCCGCCGCGAGCTGCGCCGGCTCTCGGCCACCGACCCCGTGACGGGCCTGGCCAGCCGGCCCCGCTTCCTGCGCCGCTTCGGGCAGTGGGAGCGCCGCCACGGGCCGGCTGGCGGGCGCCTCGCGGTCGCCATTCTGCGCCTGCACCGGTTCGACTCGGTGAACCTCGCCTTCGGCCCGGCGACCGGCGACCGGGTGCTGCGGGAGCTGGGCGAGCGGCTCTGGCGGATGCAGCCGACGCCCGTGCTGGTGGGCCGCTGGGGCGGGGCGGAGGTCGCCCTGATGCGCGAGCTGGACGCGGCGTGGGGGCCGGGCGAGCTTGCGGCGGCCGTGCACGAGCTCGCCGACCGGCCGCTGCGTACCGGCGAGATCGACGTCCAGCTCGGTTCCAGCATCGGCCTGGCGGTTTACCCGGATCACGGCACGGATATCGAGACGCTGCTGGTGCGGGCACGCGCCGCGGCAGACCAGGCCGCGGCCGGCGTGGCGCGCTACCAGGTGCATCGGGGCGAGCCCGAGCACGAGGCGAGCCGGCGCCTGGAGGTGCTGGCCGCGCTGATGTCGGCCATCGACGAGCGCCAGCTGCAGCTGCATTACCAGCCCAAGGTCGACCTGGCGACCGGGCGGATCTGCGGCGCCGAGGCGCTGCTGCGCTGGCACCACCCGCAGTGGGGCAACGTGCCGCCGGACCGGTTCATCCCGCTGACCGAGCAGACCCGCCTGATCCAGCCGGTTACGTCGTTCGGCCTGCACCAGGCGCGCAGGGACCACATCCGGCTCGCCGCGCGGGGCTTCACCGTGCCGATGGCGGTGAACCTCTCCGCCCGGGTGCTGCACCAGGAAGGCCTCCTCGGCGAGGTCGCCGGCCTGCTCGCCGGGTCCGGACAGGGTCGCCCCTGGCTGGAGCTCGAGCTCACGGAAACCGCGGTGATGCAGGACCGGCTGCGCAACCTGCGCATGCTCGAGGAGCTGACCGAGCTCGGCGTGTCCCTGCACCTGGACGACTTCGGCACCGGCTACTCGTCCATGGCCTACCTGCAGCAGCTGCCGGTGAGCACCATCAAGGTCGACAAGAGCTTCGTCGGGGACATCGACAGCAACGACCGCAACGCCGCCCTGGTGCGGGCCACGATCGAAGTGGCGCATACCCTGGGGCTGAGAGTGGTCGCCGAGGGGGTCGAGTCGGAACGGGCGCTCGGCATACTGCGCGAGCTCGGCTGCGACATGGCCCAGGGCTATTTCATCGCCCGCCCCATGCCGCTGGCCGACCTGGCCGAGTGGATGGAACAGCGGGACGGCCGGCTGGCGTCTCTGGCCTAGCGCGATTCGTCGATCAGCGTCCGGCAGGTCGGCGAGAACGGCACCTCGCGCGGCGGTCGGGAGGTGCCGAGCGCGGCGTCGATCCCCGGCAGCGTGAACGCGAACCAGCAGCGCTCGTTGCGGAAGTGGTGCAGCCGGTGGTGGCGGAACAGGCCCGCCGCGGAACGGCCGCGCGGGCGGATCCGGGTATGCACCACGAAGTGCGTCCACTCGTACACCAGCGCGGCGGCCGTCAGCGAGACGATCCCCGTCATCGCCAGCGCCAGGCTCGGCAGCGCCAGCACGAACAGCCCCGGGATGCCCGGCACCGGCAGGTGGACGTAGCGCGGCAGGAAGATCAGGGAGATGTCCCCGGGGTCGCCGTGGTGCGCCCGGTGGCGCCGGGCGAACTCCAGCTCGACGCGCCGGCCGGGCAGCCGCAACGGCTTCAGGTGCAGCAGGTAACGATGCAGCGCCCACTCCTGGATGGGCCAGTACCCGGCCACCGCCGCAATCACCGTAAGGTCCCCGGGCGACCCACCTCCGAGCGCGAGCCGCAGGGGCAGGGCGATCGCCAGGATGCCGCCCGGCATGCGCGGGCCCGGATAGCGGAAGAAGGTGCCCACGGCCTGTCGCCACGTGCGCACGGATCCGGGCGCCCCGGCGCCGGATTCAGCCGCGTTCGAGCGCCTTCCGGATCGCCCGCGATCCCTTGGTCGTGACCTCCGTGGCGATCCTGCGCGCCTGCCCGGGCTGCCGGCGGCGGAGGGCGCCGGCGATCTCGCGGTAGTCGTCGACCGCCAGCAGCTCGTCCCGGATGATGCCGCGCATGGGTCCCTGCACGCGGGCGTAGACTTCCCGCATGGAGTTGTAGGCGAGCTTGTAGGGCAGGTTGCCGGAGGCCTCGATCACCAGCCGCCAGAAGTCCATCACCAGCGGCTGCAGCGCCGCCAGGTCTTCGCTGTCCCGGGCCCCGGCCATGCGCTCGACCGCCTTGTCCAGCGCCTGCAGGTCGGCGTCTTTCCGGCGCTGCGCCGCGAGCGCGGCGGCGTCGCTCGCCAGGGCCGCGCGCAGGTCCATGACGTCCATGGCCAGGTCGATGTCCACGTTGCCGTTCTCGACGCCCCGCAGCAGGAACGGCAGCAGGTCCAGCCCGCCGGTCTCCCGGTAATCGCGTACCCGGCTCCAGCCGCCGCGCCGGGACTCGATCAGCCCGGCCTGCTGCAGCCGCTTGAGCGCCTCGCGCACGATGGTCCGGTGCACGCCCTCCTGCTGCGCGAGCTTGCGTTCCGGGGGCAGCGTGTCGCCCGGGCGCAGCTCGCCGCGCAGGATCCGGTCCCGCAGCGAGGAGAACAGGCGCTCGCTGGCGCTGGGCTGGCGCGGGCTGGCAGATGTCCCCGAAGAAGGGGTCGGCATGGCTGATCCGGCCGGCGGAAGCAGGTCCGGCGCAAGAGTCCCGGAATTTACCAGCCCTTACGAAGGCATTGCCAGGCCTCGGCCGCCCGTGCCCCACCGGCGCTGATGCGCTCGCTCGACGCAGCGCCGCCGGGCCTTCACTCCCGCCCCTGCCCGGGCGGCTCCCCGGTTCGCCCGCCGGATCGAGGCCGCTGGACCCGGATGCCCGGAAGGGGAGTGGCGAGGAGGGGGATACCGTTGCAGGCAGGAGAATCTGCCACGGCACATCCCCCCAACGGGGGGTACCCCTGCGATAACGTCGTGTATACAGTTCGGGCCACCGGCAGCGGGCTTTGCATGCGGTTTCCCGGGCGTCCATCGGAGTCCGGGCCCGGTTGCATTCCCGCCCGGGCGTGACCCGGCGCCGCGTCTGCCGCTCCGGGTCGTCCACGGCCCGGATTGGTACCGCCGACCGCTCGTGCATGGCGAGATTCCGGTCCGCGGGGACGGAGGAATACCCGGTGGCGGAGTCCTTGTGGACACCACGACCGGGAAGGCGGAACCCGGGGTTCCGCCACGCCATTTCAAGAAGAAGCAACAATTGAACAAAACCGCCACGCGCGACGGATCGCGCGAACAATGTGCTTGCCCGGCGCTCCGGCCATCGTCCGGGGCGGACCGGTGGATGGGCCCCCCGCCCGTCATCGCACTTCCCGAATCCACGCTGCATGCACCTGTCCCGGCGCGCACACACCCCGTGCTCACCCGCCCCGGGACTGCGACCTCATGCGTGTCACATAAGCAGGAGAGCAACAATGAAGAAGCACGCCCGTAACCGGGATCGCGCGCGCTCCGCGAGCAGCTTTCGCTCCCACCTCGTCCGGCCGGTGACCTGTTCGGCCCTGGCGATGTTCCTGGTGCCCGGCGTCAGCGCCGCGGCCAGCTTCAACATCACGAGCCCCACGGCTTCGCCCCAGGCGCTGGCCGCCGGGGAGAGCGGCACGGTGCAGTCCACCGGTCAGCTGCTCGTCGGCGCCAGCCCGGCGGTGACCGTTACCGGCAACGCGCTCAGCCTGACCAACGACGGCCTGATCGCCGCGCCCACCGGCGTCCTGATCAACAGCGGCGCCAACCTGGGCAGCATCGACAATGCCGGCAAGATCGCCGGGCAGAGCTACGCGATCGAGGCGGCCGGCAGCCTCAACGGGAACATCACCAACTCGGGCACCCTCAGTTCCGCCAACACCGAGGCCGTGTACGTCGACGGGGACTGGTCCGGGAACCTGACCAACGACGGCGTGATGTCGGCGGACGAGACCGACGCCTATATCAGCGGCGTGATGACCGGGAACATCGTCAACAACGGGACCTTGAATTCCTACTACAGCGGCGTGTACATCGATAACTCCAGTGGCAGCACGGTGGC
>DASQZJ010000038.1:0-32686 GCA_035638775.1 Gammaproteobacteria bacterium | reverse complement strand
CGGCATGATCCGCAAGCGAGCCCGCGGCCTGCTCGATACCACCTACTTCAAGCTCAAGATCCGCCAAAGCGCACTGCCCGAACCACCCCTTGGCCTGTACGCGCTCACCTGAAAATTGGCTCAAACCATGTCAGAGGAGCCAAGAACTTAAGAACTTAAGAACTTAAAACTACCTACCCTAGCACCTTCCGCGCCAGCGTCACCCAGTAAGCGACCCCCAGCGTCAGTGCGTCGTCGTTGAAGTCGTAGTGCGGGCTGTGCAGGGACGCGGGATCCACGCCCTCCTCGCCGGTGCCCATCACGATGTAGCTGCCGGGCATGGCATTGAGCATGTGGGCGAAGTCCTCGGTACCCATGGTCGGGGCGACGTCGCGCAGGACGTTGTCCGCCCCCACGACCGCGGCGGCCGCCTCGGCGGCGATCTCCGTCTCGCGGGGATGGTTGACCAGGACCGGGAACAGCTCGTTGTATTCCAGCTCGACCTCCACTCCCAGTCCGCTGCCCACGCCCCCGGCGACGCGCCCGATCGCTTCGCGGGCCTTCTCGCGGATCTCCGGCCTGAGCGTGCGCACCGTGCCCTCCAGCACCACCTCCTCCGGGATGATGTTCCAGGTCGTCCCGCCCTGCATCCGGGTGACGCTCACCACCAGCGCGTCGGTGCCGGCCACCATCCGGCTGGGCAGGGTCTGCAGGGCGGTAATGATGTGGGCCGCCGCGACCACCGGGTCGCGGCCCAGGTCGGGCATGGCGGCGTGGCAGCCGCGGCCGCGCACACGCAGGCGGAAGTCGTCGGCGGAGGCCATCATCGGTCCCTGGCGGATCGCGAAGCAGCCCCGCGGCAGCGGCGGCGCATTGTGCAGGCCGTAGACCCCCCGCACCGGGAAACGCTCGAACAGCCCGTCGCGCACCATTGCGTCGCCGCCGCCGCCGCTCTCCTCGGCCGGCTGGAAGACGAAATGCACGGCACCGGTGAACCCGGGCTCCCGGGACAGGTAGCGCGCCGCCCCGAGCAGCATCGTGGCGTGCCCGTCGTGGCCGCAGGCGTGCATGCAGCCCTCGTTGCGCGAGCTCCACTTCGCACCGCTGGCTTCCTGCAGCGGCAGGGCGTCGAGGTCGGCGCGCAGCGCGACCGCCGGGCCATCACCATTACGCAGCGTCCCCACCAGGCCCGTACCGGCGATCCCGCGGGTGACTTCCAGCCCGAAGTCTTCCAGCCGCCCCGCGACGAAGTCCGCGGTGGCCCGCTCCTTGAACGCCAGCTCGGGATGCGCGTGCAGGTGATGGCGCCAGTCGCGCATCTCCTGGTCAAGCCCGGAAAGCCGCTGTAACAGGTCCATGCCCGCTCTCTCCTCTGCCAGGACCGGGGATGGATACAAGATGCGGGCTGGTCTCACCGCGGTCAATCCCGGTACCGCCGGTCGGCCGCGGGGCGCCGCTCGTCGTCCGCCAAAAACCGGGGGCCGTCGGTCAGCCCCGCACCACGCGGGGCTTTCCGCCTGCGCGGGGAAAATCCGCGCATTGCGCCGGGGGCTGGCGTTCGCGGCGCATCGCTTATACATTGGATTTACTCGTTCGAGAGGAGACGGACAGGGGCATGGGGTCGCCCCGCCGGTCACCGTCACGGGAGATCGCGGCCCGCGCACGCCGCGGCTTCGCCGGGCGGTCAACTCGACGTCTCGATACGAGCAGGTACGCCGTATGGCAGCCGCCACGAAAATGCCCCCCGCACACGGCCTGGACGGGGCCGTATGCTTCGAGCACCACGTCACCAGCCCCTTCACCTCGCCCGACTGCCGGGAGCTGCTTCGCGCGGCCCGGGTGATGCCCGGCGACCGCGTTCTGGACCTCGCTTCCGGCACCGGCGTGGTCGCCCGCGCCGCTGCGCGCCGCGTCGGTCGGCGCGGCCGCGTCGTGGCCCTGGACCCCAGCGGGCCGCTGCTGGGTTACGGCAGGCAGATCGCCGCCAGCGACGCCGCCACCGCGGAGATCGTCTTCCAGAAGGGCGACCCCGGATCACTGCCGTTCGAGGACGAGGCGTTCGACGTGGTCCTTTACCAGCAGGCCCTGCGCCGGCCCCTGACCGATCCCGCGACACTGGACGAGCTCCGGCGGGTACTCCGGCCGGGCGGACGCATCGCCTTCGCGCTGTTGCGCGAAATCGGCCACAGCCCCTTCCACCATGTCCTCGCCCGGGCCATCCAGCGTTACGGCGCCGCCAGTGTTGCGGCGGGCATCTGCGCCCCGTTTCCAATGGACGACGCCGAATCCGTGCGCCGTACCCTCGAGCATCTGGAGTTCCGGGAGCTGCGTGTGCGCAACCGGATCCTCAAGGTGCGCTATTCCCCGGCGCTCGAGGCGAGCGTCCGTGGCTGCCTCCGGGCCCTGCACCTCGGGCACTGGTACGAGCGCCTGCCACCCGCGGAGCGCGCGGCGTTCTTGCGGGAGGTCGCGCGGGGCCTGGCTCCCTGCCGCGACGCCCTCGGCTTCGCCATCCCGGCCGGCTATCGCATGCTGCGGGCCGCCAAGCCGGTGCTTTGTCCGCGGAACCTGCCGTCGCTGTGGGTCCGGACCGCGCATCGTCCCGCTCGTCCCGGCCCCGCGCAAGCTGATAAACTCGTAAGCAAATCCAAATAGGTTGCAGATGCGCAGGCATTCGAAGCCGGCGGCAATGGCTGCCGCCGGGGGAGGACGGGGATCGTGGCAGACGCGAGCAGCAAACCGGCGACCCGCGAATGCGAAGTCGCCATCATCGGCGCGGGCAACTCGGGACTGTGTGCGGCAATCCAGCTGCGGCGGGCCGGCATCGACGACTTCGTGGTGCTGGAGAAGTCCGGGGGTGTCGGCGGCACCTGGCGTGACAACACCTATCCGGGAGCCGCCTGCGACGTGCCGTCGATGTTCTACTCGTTCTCCTTCGAGGTGAATACCGAGTGGTCCCGGCAGTACGCCCAGCAGCCGGAAATCCTGGACTATCTCGAGCGCTGCGCCGACAAGTACGGCGTGCGCGACCACATCCGCTTCGACACGGACGTCCGCCAGGCCAGCTTCGACGAGGCGAGCGGCCGCTGGCGAATCGAGACCGCCGACGGGGAGGTCGTCAGCGCGCGCATCCTGATCAACGGCACGGGACAGCTGAACCGGCCCTTCATCCCCGAAATCCCCGGCCGTGCCGCCTTCCGCGGCACCAGCTTCCACTCCGCGCGCTGGAATCACGAGCACGACCTCCGGGGCGAGCGCGTGGGCGTGATCGGCAACGGCGCGAGCGCGATCCAGTTCATTCCGGAGATTGCGCCCGAGGTCGCCGAGCTCTGCATCTTCCAGCGGAGCGCGAACTGGGTCGTGCCCCGCAAGGATCGGCCGTACACCGGGTTCGAGAAGTGGCTGTTCAAGCACCTGCCCATCGTGCCCTGGCTGCAGCGCCTGTCCATCTGGCTCAAGCTGGAAATGCGCTGGCCGGCATTCGCCCGGCCCGGGAGCCTGGTCGCGCGATTGAGCGAGTGGGCCTCGCTTCGGCACATGCGAAAGCAGGTGGAGGACCCGGCGCTGTACCCGGCGCTGACGCCCGATTATCCGCTGGGATGCAAGCGCATCCTGATATCGGACGACTACTACCCGGCCCTGAACCGCGACAACGTGCACGTGGTCACGGACCGGATCGACCGCATCACCGACGACGGCATCCTCACGCGCGACGGCAGCGAGCGGAAGCTGGACACGATCATCTTCGCCACCGGGTTTCGCAGCACCGAGTTCCTCGCCCCGATGCGCGTCTACGGGCGCGAAGGAAAATCCCTGGCGGACGCCTGGGGCCGCGGCGCGGAGGCCTATCTGGGCGTGACCCTGCCCGGCTTTCCCAACTTCTTCATGCTCTACGGGCCGAACACCAACCTCGGCCACAATTCGATCATCTTCATGATCGAGCGCCAGGTGGAATACGTGCTGCAGTGCATCCGCGCCATCCGCGCACGCGACCTGAAGTACCTGGAGCTGCGGCCGGAGGTGATGGAGCGCTGGCGGGAGGAAGCCCGGACCAGCCTGGGCAAGACGGTCTGGGCCACGAGCTGCCAGAGCTGGTACAAGACCGAGGACGGCAAGATCACCAACAACTGGCCCTACAGCACCACCACCTACTGGTTGCGCATGCGCCACGCGCGGCTGGACGAGTACTACCAGGTTGCCGGGGAAACCGGGGACGCGCCCGGTCGGCCGGCCGGCGGTGCGCAGGCGGCCGGGGTCGCCTAGGGCCGACGGCCCCCGAGCGGGGCAGCACTCACCCGGTCAGGGGTAATGCCACGTCCCGGAGAGCGCGTGCGGGATGAGGACAAGGCGCGGGAGCAACCGACAGGAGCGCCGAGACGAGGCATTGCCTCTGACCGGGTCAGTATATCCCCCGCCGCACCGGCACCCACCAGGTAAAGCCGAACAGCAGCGTCATCAGCATGGTGACCCACTCGGAGCGGTCGCGGCCGGCGACCGCGCGGAACGCGGCCGGCAGCTCCAGCACGTGCGCCAGCAGCACCAGCACCGCGGCGACCACGAGGGGCGCCTCGAGCCCGCGCACGACTCCCTGGGCCACGGCCAGCGCGAAGAACAGCCCGAGCAGGAAATTGAGCGTCCGCCAGAAGGCGCGTTTCGCAGTCATACCTGACCTCCCCCGGTGAAGGCACCGATCATCCGTTCGGATCGACGACGGCCTGACGGTTCCGCGGTCGGCATCGACTCCCTGCAGAGTAAACTACACGTTTACAGATGTTCAAGAATCTTGTTGCCTCAATCCGTGTAACATCGAATGGAACCGCCCGCCGAGTCCATGCGTGTGAGACGGGGAAGACCAGCCATCCCGATGCACGCCATGGAGGCAGACAATGAATACACAAGCGACCGCCAGGGGCCCTCACGCGCCGGAGGAGATGCGCTTCCCGCTCGCGCCCGAGCGCGCGCTGGCGACAGCGGTGCAACTGGACATCTTCACGATCATCGCCGCCGGTCACACCTCGGCAGCGGCGATCGCCCGGGCGACCCGCTCCGACGAACACGGGGTTCGCGCGCTGCTGGAAGCCCTGGAATCCATCGAGCTGCTGGAACGGGTGGACCGGCAGGAATACCGGCTCACGCGCAGGACCTGGCGCTGCCTCGCGGGCAGGGACCACCCGGGACTCGGCTGCGGCGCGGCCGCAGACGGCGGACGCCAGCTGCGGGAGCAGCTGGCCGATGCGGTCGGCGCCGGGGCGACGGTCACAGCGCGCGCGGCGCATGACCGGCCGGCTGGCGATCCACGCGGCGGACGGGCGCACCCGGTCCGCACCGGCCATCGCGAACCCGCCCGCCGGGCCGCCGCGGCGCTGGGACTTCCGCCGGACCGGTGCCTGAGAGTCCTGGACGTGGCCTGCGGTTCGAGCGCCTGGGGCATGGAGATCGCCCGCGCCGCGCCGCACGCCCGCATCACCGCCCAGGACCGGTTCTCCTCGCTCGAGCTGGCGCGGCGCCACGTCCGGGCCGAAGGGCTGGAACGCCGCTACTGCTACCTGCCGGGCAACGTGCACCGGATCTGCTTCGGCGACGAGCGCTTCGATCTCGCGATCCTGGGCGGCGATGCGCAGATCGGCGGCAAGGAGCAGGCGGCCGGTATCCTCCGGCGCCTGCACCGGGCACTGCGGCCCGGCGGCCGCATCGCGATGGTCGCGCCGGAGCGCAGCGGAACGCAAGGCGGCGCCGGGGCGCCGTACGACGCCTGGCTGGAGACCGCCGGCTTCGGCAGGCCACGCGAATTCGCCCTCGGCGCCGGCACCGGCCTGCTTGTCGCGGAGCGCCGCAGCAAGACCTGACCAAATGGTCATGTTCCGGGTACATCCCCACGGGCGCGGGCTGGTAAAGTTGCGCCATGCGCCGGCATCCGCGCCCACGGGCCGCCCGGCGGGCAGGGACATGCGCGGGGCTGGGGCTGCTGCTGGCATGCAGCGCAGCTTTCGGCAGCCCCGGGCTGGCGACCGCCACCGCCCGCACGGTGCGACCACACTACACGGCCTACGGGCGCGTGCAGCCCGTCTCGCTCACGCGCCTGCGGGCCGGCCACGCGGGGGTGGTGACCGGCCTTGCCGTCCGCCCCGGACAGCACCTCGAGGCGGGGCAGGTGCTGGGCCATCTGCGCGGCCCGGCAGTCACGGCGGCGGTCGCGCAGCGCCGCTCGGCCGTGAGCAGCGCGCGTGCGGCCCTGAGCGCGGCACGGCACGAGCTGTCCAGTGAGCGGCAGAAGCGCGCTTCGCACCTGAGCACCCGCCAGGCGGTCTACCGGGCCCGGGCCGCACTGGCGAGGGCGAAGGGCGGCCTGGCCGCCGCCCGGGCCGAGCTCCGTGCCGTCCGCCGCGAAACCACTCTCCGGGCACCCGCGGCGGGAACCGTGAGCTCGCTCTCCGCCGGCGACGGTGAGCGCGTGGACGGCGGCGAAACCGTACTGACCGTGCTGCCGGCACATGGCCTCTGGCTGCAGGCGACGTACTACGGCAGCAACGCCGGAGCGGTGCACAGCGGCATGCGGGGACACTTCGTTCCGGCGGACGGCTCGGCGGCGATTGCCGTCCGGGTCGTCGGCATCGTGCCCGCCGTGCGGGCGGACGGCGGCCTCCCGGTCGACCTCGAACCCGCCGCGGGAGCCGGCACCTGGCACAGCGGCGAAGCCGGCACCGTGGTTCTCACCGGCCCCGCCCGCAAGGCGGTGATGATCCCGACGCGGGCCCTGGTGCTGGACCAGGGCCAGTGGTGGGTGCTGGTGCATGCCGCCGGCGGCGACCGGCGCCGGCAGGTGACGCCGGGTTCGGCACGCGGCGACGAGACGGTGATCGAGAAGGGGCTCTCGCCCGGGGACAAGGTGGTCGTGCGCGATGCCGACCTCCGTTTCCACCGCGCCGTATCGCGCCACTATGCCCCGCCCGACTGAGCCGGTCCCGGAATGGATGCATTCCGCCGTCTGCTGACGCGACCCGTGCTCTGGCTGCTGATCTATGGCGGCCTGGTCGCCTGGGGTGCCGACGCGCTGGTCCACGTACCCGTCGAAGTGCTGCCGCGCTTCGACTACCCGCAGATCAGCATCGTCACCCATCAGCCCGGCGCCACCGCGCGCGAGCTGGAGACCTCGATCGCGCGTCCCGTCGAGGGGCAGATCATGACCCTGCCGAACCTCGACAGCGTCCGCTCGACCATGGGCAACGGTACGGTCGAGACCGACGTGCGGTTCGCCCGGGGCACCGACCCGCAGCAGGACCTGCAGGCCGTCAACAGCGCCATCGACCGGGCCCGCGGCGAGCTGCCGCCCTCGGCGCACCCGTACGCCGAAATCATGGGCAACGCCATCAACGAGGTCGCCGACTACACGGCGCATATCCCGGCCAGTGTCGATCCGGGGGAGGTCCAGCGCCTGGTGCGGTCGGACATCCAGCCGGCCCTGCGGGCGCTGCCGGGGGTCCAGCGGGTCGAGGTTTACGGAACCGGCAACGAGGCCTTGTGGGTGCAGCCGGACCTCGCGGCCATGCATACCTACGGCGTCCCGGTGACGGCGATCGTCACGGCCCTGAAGCAGCACGTCCTGCTGCGTCCCGGCGGCCACATCGACCAGGGCCACCAGCACGTGCCGATCGAGGCCCGCGACCTGCCGACCCACGCCCGGGACCTGGCGCAGATAGCGATTCCCGGGCCTTCCGGACCCGTCCCGCTGCATGACCTGGCCCGCGTGATCCGCTCGCCGGTACCGATCCAGAGCGCGGTGCGCCTCGACGGCGAGCCGAGCGTCGCGATCACCGTCTTCAAGCAGCCGGGCGCCTCGACCGTGCCGGTTACCCGGGCAGTGCAACGGACCCTCCGAAGTACCCGGGGACAGCTTCCCCACGGCGTGCACTGGGTCCGCACCTACAGCCAGGGGCACCTGGTGCACCTGATCGGCTCGGATCTCGGCCGCAACCTGCTGGTGGGGGCCGGGCTCGCTGTGCTGGTGCTGCTCTGGATCCTGGGCGCGGGGCGCGGCATCTGGACGCTGGCGCTAAGTATCCCGCTGTCGCTGCTGCTGGCCATCGCGGGGCTGTACGCGGCCGGGCAGACCCTGAACCTGATGACGCTGGGGGCGCTCACCGTCGCCGTGGGCCTGCTCGCCGACGATGCCATCATCGTCCTGGAAGCCGTCTACCACCGCTGGGAGCAGGGAGACGGGCGCTGGCAGGGCGTCCGCCGCGGGCTGGCCGACATCGCGACTCCCGATGTCACGGGAAGCCTCACCACCGTGTCCGTGTTCATTCCGCTGCTGTTCGTCGGCGGGCTGGCCGGCCTGTTCTTCCTGCCCTTCGCGCTCGCGATGGCGCTGGCCATCAGCGCTTCGCTGTTCATCTCGCTGAGCCTGATCCCGCTTGCGCTGGGCTTTCTTCGCGCAC
Organism: Gammaproteobacteria bacterium; assembly: GCA_035638775.1. Taxonomy (GTDB): domain Bacteria; phylum Pseudomonadota; class Gammaproteobacteria; order UBA5335; family SLRW01; genus DASQZJ01. Next base: position 24,272 of record DASQZJ010000038.1, on the reverse strand, counting down.
GCCCGCGCGCCCGTCCGACTGCCGGCGGGCGCGCCCTGATGCGGCTGCAGCGGGCCAACGAGCGCGTGTTCGAGCTGGTACTGCGGCACCCGCGCTGGGGCCTGGCATTCTGCGTCGCGCTGCTGCTGGCCAGCCTCGCCGGTCTCGCGCTGGTGCCGGTCAACTTCCTGCCGTTGCCCAACGAGGGCGTGATGCTCGAGAGCTTCACCCTGCCGCCCGGCAGCTCACTGCCGCAGACCGAGGCCACGGTGGCCCGCATGACCCGGCGACTCCGGGCCGACCCCGCGGTGGCCCACACCTTCGCCCGCATCGGCTCGGCCTCCTCGACCGCGTACACCGAGCCCGCCTATGCCGGGGAGATCCAGGTCGTGCTCCGCCCCGGAATCGGTGTGAACAGCCTCGACCGCATCGGCCGGCGGCTCAAGCGCGAGAGCCGCACCACGGGCGTACAGGTATCGATCGACACCCCCACCGTCGAGCGTCTCGGCGAGAGCCTGTCGGGGCTGCCACAGCCCTTCGTCGTGCGCGTCTTCGGCAACAGCATCGGCAAGCTGCGCAGCCTCTCGCAAGCGATCGTGTCGCGGCTGCGCAAGCTGCCCTCCCTGACCGGGATCTTCAACAACGATGCCTATCCCGTGACCCAGCTTCAGGTTCTGCCGCGAGCGGGCGCGCTGGCGGCCGACGGCATCACGCCGGCGGGGCTCTACGACCAGTTGCGCCCGTTGCTCGCCGGCGACGTCGTGGCGCGCATACCGCACGGCAACGTTCCCCTGGACCTGTACGTGCGCCTGGCCGATGCCCCGGCGCAATCGCTGCCGGCGCTGCGCAGGCTGCCGATCCGGGTACACGGCTGGACACCGCTGGGCCGGCTCGCGCACCTGGACCTGGTCAGCGCCCCGAACCAGATCCGCCATGTCGACGGCACGCGCGCCCTGGACATCCTGGCCACCCCGAACGGCTCTCTCGGTGCCGCGGTACGCGGCGCGCGATCGGTGCTCGCGGGACTGCAGCTTCCCCCGGGCTACCGGGTCGCGATCGGCGGCCTCTACCCGAGGCTGGTGCACGCGGCAGTGGCCATCGGCGTCGCCGCCATCGCCGCATGCGTCCTGATGGTCGCCATCCTGGTGCTGTCGTTCGACGGACTGCTGGCACCCGGGCTGCTCCTGCTGCAGATCCCCCTCGCGTTCACCGGGGGTGCCGCCGCGCTGGCCGTCAGCGGGGTGGGCCTGAACGCCACCGGGCTGGTGGCGTTCCTGACCCTGATCGGACTGAGCCTGAATCACGGGATCGTGCTCCTGTACCGGGTGCGGCGCAGCGAATCGGCGGGGATGGACCCCGAAGAGGCGGCGCGCGAGGCTGTGCGGGTGCGCTTCCGGCCGATCCTGCTGACCACCCTGACGGCGGTCCTGGGGATGCTTCCGACGGCGCTGGGCTGGGGCCAGGGCGCCGCGCCGGAGCAGGGGCTCGCCGTGGTGATCCTGGGAGGAATCCTGTGGAGCGCCCTGCTCAGCACCAACCTCGTACCGGCACTCTACGTGCATCGCCGGCGGCGCACCCTGTCGTCGAGCACCGCCGCCCGCGGCATGTAAGGCCCGCGGGCACTCGCCGGCGCGGCGATTTTGTGTTGCGCGGGGCCGGCAAACATGTTAGATCAAGTGAGCATGAACAGAAGGGTCCGCCCCTTCGGGGAGCAGGGAGCGCGAGGGCGCTCCCGGGCGAGCGGACCGACAACGAATACAAGGACCGGAGGTCACGGAGAGAACCGGCCGGATCGAGGGGAGCAGAGTACCCCGCGGGGTCCGGATATCCGCTACAGCCGATTCCATACCCATTGGTAACGGGCGTAATGCCCGGGTCATAAAAGCAGAACTGTCCGGTGCCGCGGGCACCGCGTGCGTGAAAGGAGGCCTGCCAGCCAGCACCTGGAGCCGACCCGCCGGATGCGTCCCGGACGAGGAGCCGAGCCTCCTGCGTCTGTGCATCGGCGGGTCGCCGGCTGGCCGGGCCGGAGGCGACGGCCGCCACCGTCGCCGACAAGATCCGGTGGGTGCGCCCCGGCGGGCGAGCCACAACCGGTAAAACGAGGCGCTGACAGGGAAGTCAGCCAGGTCATGCGCCCGAAACCTGGCAGGGAAGCCTAACCCTGGGGGAGGGGAGAGAACCAATGGGTATGAGTCGATTTTCCCGCGAGGGAAATCCCGTTCGAACCGCCGTGCTGGCATCGGCTCTGACCGCGGCCGGCGCCCTGTTCACACTTCCGGCCGCACAGGCGGCCCAGTTCAGCGTCGGCCAGGTGACCGGGTCCGTCGATACGACCATTTCGCTTGGAGCTTCGTACCGAACCGAGCCCCGGGCCGACAGCCTGATCGGCAAGTCCAACCTTTACCCGACAGGCCACTTTGCGGCCATGGATGCCGGTTACGCTCCGGCGCTCGGCGGTACCGGTGCCAACGCCGCGCTCTGGGAGCAATACGCCTACGGCCCGGGCAGCTTCGGGATCAACAGTGACGACGGCGATCTCAACTATCCCAACCACCACTGGATCTCGCAGATCCTGAAGGTCGGACAGTCACTGTCCCTGCGATACCAGAACGTCGGCATGTTCGTGCGGGGCTACTACTTCTACGACTTCGTCAATACGAATTTTCGCAACCGACCGCTCACGGATGAGTACGCCTACGGGCAGACCTATCGTCCCGACTCCGCCGAACGGCGGATCGGTCACCGCGGCCAGCTGCTGGACGCGTACGTCTACGGCACCTGGAACCCGGGCGGCCACTACCTGAACGTGCGTGTCGGCAACCAGGTGGTCAACTGGGGCGAGAGCACCTTCATGGCCTTCGGCCTGAACCGCAACAACCCGGTCGACGTTTCGGCGATCCACCAGCCAGGAACGAAGGTCAAGGACATCCTGCTGCCGGTGCCCATGATCCACGCGAGCATGGACATCACCAACAGCTTCTCGGCCTCCGCCTATTGGCAGTGGCAGTGGAGGAAGAGCTACCTGGATCCGTCCGGCAGCTATTTCTCCGGTGCGGACCCGGTCGGTGCGGGCGGCCAGTACGTGATCCTGGGCAGCGGTCAGTACCAGGACGCCACGGCGCTCAATCCGGCCGTCGGTGCCGTCGTCCCCCACGGTACGGACAAGACCAACGACAACCACAACATGTTCGGTCTGAAGCTGGACTACATCTTCCCGAACATGACCGAGGTCGCGTTCTACGCCGAGCGGAACGACATGAACGTGCCGATCTTCAACTACATCACGTCCAACCCGACCGGCACGACGCCGACCGGACTCTACTACCTGAGCTATCCGAAGGGGATCGACACCCTCGGTGCCAGCTTCAACACCCTGGTCGGCAACATGTCCCTCGCGGGCGAGGTCTCCTACACGCCGGACCAGCCGATGCAGCTCGACACCGTGGCGATGACCAACGCGGAGCTCACCCCGCTGTCGTGTCCGGATCCGGCGCTCAACGCGGCCTGCGCAGCAGGCGGCCTGCCCTATCCGGCCGGATACCTGCGCAGCTTCATCACCAACCAGGACGTCACGCCGTACGCCCAGTTGCCCGCGAACTCGGTGCTCAAGGGCTACCGGCGGCTGCACTTCTGGCAGGCGGACTTCACCGGCACCTACCTGTTCGGCACCGGCAACTGGTTCAATGCCAACTCGGTCATCGTCCTGGGCGAAGCCGGGGCCGATTACGTGCCGAACCTTCCGCCCCAGAGCCAGGTCCGGTTCGCCGCCGCCGGGGAATACGGCAAGGGCGGCAGCACCAGCCAGGCGAACGGCGATGTCGTCTCCAACGCGGTCGCCGCCCCCAACAGCAACTTCGCCGGCAGCTTCGCGTGGGGTTATCGTGCCCTGGTGCAACTGGACTACGAGGCCTGGCTCGGTTCGCAGTGGGCGTTCAAGCCGACGCTGTTCTGGAGCCAGGATGTGAACGGCACGACGCCCGGGCCGATGGCGAACTTCGTCGACGGCAACAAGGCGGCGAGCCTGCACTTCATCTTCGACTACCAGAGCGCCTGGGAGGTCTCGGTCGGCTACAACGCCTTCTGGGGCCACCGCAACTACCTGCGTGACCGCAACTACGTCGACGCGAGCGTTTCCTACTCGTTCTGACGGGCGGGATACGTTCTGACGGACCGGAAGCGCCGGGCAGCGATGCCCGGCGCTTTCTTTCGCGTGACCCTCAGGCGAGCGGCGCCTGCTCCGCGGCCGCGGCGTCGACGGGGTAGAAGCCCGCCGCCCGCACGGCCTGCGTTGCCAGCCGATAGAGACGTCCCGCGGCCGCCTCGGAGAGGAAGCGGTTCACCGGCACCGACATGCCGGCGTAGGGATACCAGGGGCTGATCCAGCGCCCGTCCGGGGCCTGGACGTAGAGGCGGGCCGAAGCGGCCGGACGGCCGGCGGTCGTCCACGCCTCCAGGCCGCGCACCAGGCGGCCGTGGAAGGTCTTGTCGGTCGCCGCGAAGTCGGCGTCATGCCCGAGATCATCGCTCAAGCGGATCTTCATCGTTTCCTGCTCTGTTGGGCCGGGTCCGCGGGTGTGGACCGGCGGTCGTCGCTCGCCGCACGGGCAGTCCGGATGGCACCCGCGCGCTGTCAGCAAGCAAGTATTGGCCGGCTGTGCCGCGGGCTCAATAAGGGATAGCCGCAATGGCGCGCCAGTGGCACGCCCGGCGGGCGCGCCGGCTCCACCACGATGGATCCCCGATCGCCTGACCTGGATCAGTCCCGCGGGCGGTCGCGGGATGCTTCAATGAATCCCGGTCCGCAGCCCAGCGAGGCAATCCGATGATCAGCAACATCCTGGTGGCCACCGACGGGTCGCATCACGGCCACCTCGCGGTGACGCAGGCCTGTGAGCTGGCGCGGCGCTTCGACGCGCGGCTGGTCATCCTGCACACGGCGCTGCGCGAGTCTCCGGCGGAAGAGATCGCCCGGGTGAGGACGCTGGACCGGCTGCTTGAGCCCCAGCCGGAGGAGCCGCTGCACACCGACGACCTGATCGAACGGCTCGCGGCGGCGGGACTCGGCGAGGCGGAAAACCCCGACAGCACGCTGGAAGCCATCGATGGACGCATCCTCCAGGCCGCACAACAGGAAGCCGAGCGAGCCGGCGTCGCTGGTGTCGCGGTGCGCCTGACCGAAGGCGACCCCGTCGCCGACATCCTCGCCCACGCACGCTTCGAAGGCGCGGACCTGGTGGTGGTCGGGTCCCGGGGACTGGGTCCCCTCCAGGGGATGCTGCTCGGCAGCGTCTCCCGGGAGGTGTGCCAGAAGGCACCCTGCAGCTGCATGGTCGTGCGCTAGCCTCCCGCCCGGAACATGCAGGACGCGAAGCGTACCGTGCCGCCGCGGGCGGGGCCCGTGTCATGGTGTCCACGCGCGAGTGCGCATACAATGGAAGACGTCCGGCGGCTCGCCTCTCCCCGGCTTCAACCACCAGCTTCCATCACGGGAGAATGACGCCCATGGGCGCTTCCGGCATCGGCCTCGCCACCGCCTTTCTCGCAGGCCTGATCTCCTTTCTTTCGCCGTGCGTGCTGCCGCTGGCGCCGGGGTACCTGTCCTACGTGGCGGGGCAGTCCGTGGAGAGCGCCGGCGACGAAGGCGCGCGCAGCCGTGCGCACATGCTGGTGATCACGATGGCGTTCGTGCTCGGCTTTTCCACCATCTTCGTCTCGCTCGGCGCCGGCGCCGGCGTGATCGGGGGCCTGCTGCGGGCCCACCAGTACACCACCAACCTGATCGGCGGTGCCGTGATCATCGTGTTCGGCCTGCTGATCGCGGGGATCGTGCGTCCGCAGTGGCTGCAGCGGGACTTCCGTGTCGACCCCGGCATCCGGGGCGGGCATCCGGTAGGCGCGTTTCTGCTGGGCATGGCTTTCGCCCTGGGCTGGACACCCTGCATCGGGCCCGTCCTCGGCGCCATCCTCACGGTCAGCGCCACCTCCGGGCACGGCGTGCCGCTGCTCTCGGCGTATGCGGCCGGGCTCGCCGTACCGTTCCTGCTGCTGGCGCTGTTCACTACCGCCGCGGTGCAGCGCCTGCGGCGCCTGCGCGAGGTGGGACGGCGGCTGCAGATGGTGGCGGGCGGCATCATGGTGGTCATCGGCGCCATGATCATGAGCGGCCAGCTGACCGCCCTGTCCTACTGGCTGCTGTCCGCTTTCCCGGCGCTCGGCCGGATCGGCTGAGCGGGACACCCGGGTCACACACGGCATCCTGCCGGCCTGCCGTCCGCGCGCCGAACCGGAACCGGAAAAAAGAAGCCCGCCGGAAGGCGGGCCGAGGACGCGTTGATACCGGGGGAGAGCTGCGGTCGTCCGGGATCAGGCCGGCGCCGTCTCGCCCTGTTCGGCCCGTGGCCGGTGATAGCGCGCGAACAGTTCGTCCCGCTTGCCGGGATCCACGTTCACGCGGTTGAGATCGTAGCCGTAGTGCTCGAGCACACGCCTGTCCATGACTTTCCGCCACAGCGGCGGCACCAGCGCCAGGGAGAACATGGTCGGGTAGCCGCTCGGCAGGCGCGGGATGCCGTCGAAATCCCGCAGGGCCTGGTAGCGGCGCGTGGGATGGGCGTGGTGGTCCGAGTGCCGTTGCAGATGATAGCTGAGCAGGTTGGACATGATGTGGTTGGTGTTCCACGAGTGCTCGGGCCGGCAGCGCTCGTAGCGCCCGTTGGGCAGCTTCCGGCGCAGCAGGCCGTAGTGCTCGACGTAGTTCGCCAGGCTCAGGTTCATGTAGCCGCCGAGCAGTGCCTGGGCCAGCAGGAACGGCAGCACCACCCAGCCGAACGCCCAGGTCAGCCCGCCGTAGAGGACCACCGTGATGAGGGTCGTCTGCACCACCTCGTTCTGCAGGCTGAAGGGGCTCTTGCCCATGCGCGCCAGGCGCTCCTTCTCCAGGTTCCACGCCCGGCGGGCCGCGCCCGGAATCTCGCGCGTGTAGGCGAACTTCCAGAAGTTCTCGCCCATGCGGGAGCTGGCCGGATCCTCCGGCGTCGCCACGTCCCGATGGTGGCCCTTGTTGTGCTCGATGAAGAAGTGCCCGTAGGCGGTCACCGCCAGGACGAACTTGGCCAGCCAACGCTCGACCCGGGTCTTCTTGTGCCCCAGCTCGTGGCCGGTGTTGACCGCGATGCCGGAGGCGTAGGAAACCGACAGCAGCATGCCGAGGACGCCCCACCACGGGAAGCCGGCATCCGCCACGGCCCAGGCGCCCACCACCACGGTGACGTACTGGCAGGGGACGGTCAGGTTCACCAGCCACTTGTAGAAGCCGTCCTGCTCCAGGCCCTGAACCGCCCACTCCGGCGGATTGGTGAAGTCCTCGCCCATCGCGGTGTCCAGCACCGGCACCAGGACCAGGTAGATGAACGGCATCGCCCACAGCCACGCGAGCACCCCGGTCGACCAGGCCAGGCCGATGAAGATGCTGGGCAGCAGGGGATAGATCAGGCTGAACAGCCACAGGTAGCGCTTGCCGTCACGGAAGCGCTCTCCCGTGTCCGGATTGACGATAGCGTCGCCGCGAACGGACATGCTCGTACTCCTCACCGCACTCTGGTATCCGGAAATCGCGCCGCGTCCGCCCCGGCCCCGTCACCGGGCTGGTGTCCGTGGTCCCGCCGGTGTCCCCCGGCTGCCCTCCGGACGCGCGCGGATTCACGGGGGTTCCGGTCCCGCCGGCTACGCCCCGCGTCGGAATCAGATTAGGGCAAGCGCACCCCTGCAACCTGTCAAATCGCGACAATCTTCTGTCATTTGGCGACAACCGCTCAGGGCCCGGGCCGGCCTGCCGGTCCGCCCGGGACGCCGTACCGGCTGCGCCAGGTGCGCGGAGCCACGCCGAAGCGGCGCCGGAACGCCCGCGTGAAGTTGCTGGCATCGGAGAAGCCCGCCATCTGGGAGAGCTGGGTCATCGGCAGGCGCGAGCCCTCGAGGTACTGCAGCGCCAGGGTAAAGCGGACCTCGTCCAGCAGCGCCTGGTAGCTGGTGCCGCGTACCCGCAGGTGCCGCTGGAGCGTACGCTTGTCGCAGGCGAACCACCCCGCCACCCGATCGATGCTGCAATGACCGGTGGGCAGCAGCTTGCGGATGATCTTGCGCACCTGGGTGAGCAGCTCGGCGTCGGCGTCCACCTCCAGCAGCGCGATGAACTTTTCCAGCGCCGCGTGGATCGCCTCGTCCCGCTTTCGCATCGGCAATGCCAGGTCCGCGGGGGTGAGCACCAGGCAATCCCCCTGGCAGTTGAACCGGACCGGGGCCCCGTAGGCCCGCCGGTACACGGCGCTGTCGGAGGGCTCGGCATAGTGCACCTCGACCGCGCGCGGCACGAAACGTCCCCCGGTCAGGAAGCGCATCACCCCGAACGCCTGGTAGAGACCGAGATCGACGAACTGACGATACGCCAGGTCGCTCAGCCCGGTGACGTCGAACCCCAGCGTGAAGGCGGCATGGTCCGGGTGCTCGCGCAGCCCGCACTCGACTCCCTGGACGTGGATGCGCTGATGCTCGATGAAGTCGCGGATGGCGCTGGCCAGGGTGGTCGAGGTCTGCAGGAACACCCCGATCAGGCCCAGGTGCGTGACGTCCTGGCGCTCGGCCAGCAGCAGGCCGAAGTGATTGCAGCCGGTGGCCCGTGCCGCCGCCTCCAGCAGCTCGACCCCCTTGCGCGTGGTGATGCGATTGTCGTCGTCCGTGAACAGCTCGGCCGGGACCCCCTGCGCCCGCAGCAGCGCACCGGGGTCCGCACCGAGCTCGCGCAGGAGCCGGTCGAAACCCTTGAGGATCCCGACGCGCGACAGATGGGGCACGGGGCCGGGCCCGTCGCTCGGGTTCAGGCCGTGCGGCGCATCCGTACCGCGCCGGCGTCGGCGGTCGAGGTGCCGAACGGGCGGTCCCCCTTCAGGGTGACGCGGTAGCCGTGCCGCACCTCCGGGTAGTAGTCCCAGATCGCCAGGTGCTGCGTGCAGCGGTTGTCCCAGAAGGCGACGGAGTCCGGCCGCCAGCGGAAGCGGCACTGGAACTCCTCCCGGGTCACGTGCCGGAACAGGAAGTCCAGCAGGGCACGGCTCTCCGCCGGCTTCATGCCGACGATCCCGGTGGTGAAGCCCCAGTTCACGTAGATCGCCTTGCGGCCGGTCTCCGGATGGACGCGGACGACGGGATGCTCCGCGCTCGGATAGTCGCCGTCACGCAGGGTCTTTTTGTCGGAGTGCCCGTACCGGCCCTTGTACACGTGCTCGCTCGAGTGGACCGCGCTCAGGTCCTCGAGCAGGTGCTGCATGCGATCGGAGAGGGCCTCGTAGGCCGCGTACATGCTGGCGAAAAGGGTGTCTCCCCCACCGCTCCCCGGCACGCGGTGGATATGCAGGATCGAGCCCATGGGCGGCTCCGCGTCGCAGGAAACGTCGCTGTGCCAGCCACCGCCCGCGACGTACGCGGACTTCTCGTCGGCGTGCACCACCAGGATCTCGGGATGACCCTCGACCGGCTTGGGCGCGGCGGGATGGATATGCAGCTCGCCGAAGCGCTTGCCGAATGCGACGTGCTGCTCGACCTCCATCGGCTGGTCGCGGAAGAAGACCACCTGGTGCTTCAGCCAGGCGCGGCGGATCCCGTCGACCTGTGCGTCGCTCAGGGGACGGGTCAGGTCCACGCCGGAAATCTCCGCCCCGATGCGGGGCGTGAGCGGATCCACGCTGATCCCGGAAGTTTCGCTCACGGCTCTCTCCTCCAGCCATGCTCCCGGTGCGGCTGACGCGAGCCCGCCCCGGTGCACGGTCATCTGCATCGTGTAAGGAGAGATTGCCGTGCCCGACGCCGGTGTGCAAGGTCGACCTTGGCGGGAGGGCTATTCCTCCCCGGCGGCCCGCACCTCGGCGTGCCGCTGCTCGGCGTCGGCCCGGGCCCGGGTGCCGATCTCGCGCTCGAACTGGACCGACTGGCGCACGCCCCAGTAATAGATCGCCAGCGACACCACCGCGACGGCGAGCACGTCCCAGCCGAACGGGATCACCCCGCGCCCGCCGAAGTGCCTGTCGCCGAGGTAGGACAGCGCCGTCATCGCCAGCAGGTAGACGATAATCCAGTAGCCGTAGCGCACGGTGCGCATCTCGACCCGGCCCGCAACCCCGTAGCCGACGTAGATCAGCACGCCCACGAACAGAACCGCGAGCGTCTCCCCGGTCAGCGGCCACTTGCTCCAGAACAGCAGCAGCGAGGCGAACACGAACGCCAGCGGCGACAGCACCCCCGCCGCCGGCAGGCGGTACGGGCGCGGCACCCCTGGCGCGATGATCCGCAGCCCGCCGCAGGACACCGGCCCCATGGCGTAGGCCACCATGAACGCGACGTTGATCGCCGCGATCAGCTCGGCGTAGCCGCCGGTGGTGAGCAGCAGGAAGAACACTTCCACCAGGAAGCACAGGAACAGGCCCCACCCCGGCGTGCCCAGCCGGGGGTTCAGGCGCATGAACACGCGCGGCATGCTGCGGTGCTCGGCCATCGTGTACAGCACCCGGGGCACCGATCCCACGTTGGTGGCGTTGGGCCCGTTGGGCGAGACGATGCCGTCGAGGAAGATCAGGAAAGCGATGAACCCCAGTCCGCCGGCGACCAGCAGATTGTACAGCGGGGCGGGAAGATTCGAGAGCGTGTGCCACTGCCCGGGCTCCACCCCGTACTGCCCCAGGCCCTGCCAGTCGATACCCCCGACGAACACGATCGAGATCAGCACGTAGGTGAACATCGCGATCAGCACCGTCCCCACCAGCGCCAGGGGCAGGTCACGCCCGGGATTGCGGGCCTCGGCGCCGAAATCCAGCGCCTGGCGGAAGCCGACATAGGCGAACACCGTGCCGGCCGTGCCCAGGAACAGCCCCGATGCGCCATAGGGGGCGAAACCGCCGAAGGCGGAGAAGTTCTCGCCCCGGAACGCCAGGAACAGGATCCCGCCGATGAACAGCACGATGGGGATGTACTTCAAGCTGGTGACCCAGTTCTGGAAGATCCCCAGGTAGCGCACGCCGACGTAGTTCAGCAGCCCGAGCAGCGCCAGGATGCCGATCGACATGCCGATGCCCAGGGCCGTCAGGTGCTGCGACGAGGTGGTCAGGGCCGGGAGGTAGGCCGCGGCATAACGGGTCACCGCCACCGCCTCCGCGGGGGGAATGATCACGTAGGAAACGAACGCCGCCCAGCCCGCGATGTGCCCGACGAAGCTGCCGTGGGAAAGCTGGGGGTAAAGGGCCACCGCGCCCGGCGCGGGCCAGGCGGCCCCCAGCTCGGCGTACACGAGACACACGATCAGCATGATCACGCCGGCGATCACCCAGGAGAAGATGCTGGACGGGCCGGCCCGGGCCGCCACGACGCCCGGCAGCAGCAGCCAGCCCGAGCCGATCACCGTTCCCAGGCTCATCGCCAGCAGCGTGAACCAGCCGAGCTCCTTCCTGAAGTGACGGCCTTCCGGTGCGGCAGTGTTCATGCGTCGTTCCCCCTCTCCGACGAATGCGTGCCCCTCGCGGCCCGGCGCGCGCCGGGTCCGCCCGAACCGTGCCACGGCCCGGGTTTCGATCAGCGGCAGGCATGGAAGACGTCGGCCGCCGTGCCACGCGGCGGACCCGCTTTTCGTTCTGGGAAGCCCCGCGATCGGGGCTTCCGCTGCCCCCCTGCGACAGCGTCCGGCGCGGCCCGCACCGGAGCCGCCTTCATCCTACGGCATTTTGCGCGGTGGGGGGATACTCGCCCGGGGCACTCAATCCCGCATGCGGCCCACCGCGACGGTCAGCAGCTCCATGAAGGCGGCGAGCGCCGGCCCGTGCTGCCGGCGCGGCAGCTGGATGCGGTGCAGCGGCCGGGTCAGTTGCAGGTCGGACACCGGGAGCCGCGCCAGCAGCCCGGCCGCCAGCTCCGCACCCACGGTGAGATACGACACCGCCGCCAACCCGGCACCTGCCATCACCGCACGCTTGACCGCCTCCGGGCTGCCCAGCGACATGACCCGCGGCGACTCGATCCGCCGCTCGCGCAGCGCCTCCTCGAATACCGCACGCGTACCCGAGCCGGGCTCGCGCATCACGCAGGGCTCGCCGCACAGCTCGGCCAGCGGCACGGGCGGGCCGCCCGCGCGCGGGTGATCGGGGGCGGCAATCACCACCAGCTCGTCACTCATGAAGACCTCGTCCGAAAGGTCGCCGCCGTCGGAGAGACCTTCGGTGAACCCCACGTCCACCTGGTCCGCGAGCACGCGCCGGTGGATCACCTCCGAGTTGGCGACCTCCAGGCTGACTTCGACGTCCGGGTGCCGCCGCCGGAATTCCGCGAGCACCGGGGGCAGCAGGTAGTTGCCGATGGTCATGCTCGCGCCCAGCACCAACCGCCCGGCGCGCAGGCCGCGGAGGTCCTTGAGCAGGGCCTCGGCCTGGTGCTGCAACGCAAACATCCGGTCCGCGTAATCCGCCAGCAGCCGTCCCGCCTCGGTGGGCTGCACCCCGCGAGGCATCCGCTCGAGCAGGGTCAGGCCGAGGCTCGCCTCGAGCTCGCGCACCTGCCGGGAGACCACGGGCTGGCTGACGAACAGCCGTTCCGCTGCCCCGCTGATGCTGCCCGCCCGGGCAACCGCGTGAAAGACCGCGAGGTGCTTGAGATTCATCCGCTGTCATGAATTAGTCATAAGACATGGTAAGCATACTCTATATATATTTGGAACATAAGCATTCCCGGACTACATTTCACTGGAGTGCCCGTCGCGCGGGCACCGCACAAGGGGCGGCCACCGCCCCGACATAACGAGCTCAGAGGAGACCGCAAGATGACTCGCACCGCTCGAATGTTCTGCCTTTCGCTCGCGCTGCTGGCCGCCTGCGGCCTGTCGGGCACGGCCTTCGCGGCCGGCAACGGATGGACCTATCCCGCGATCAAGGGATACGGCCCCGTGCACCCGCTGCCCGACGCCGCGGTCCAGCCGAGCAAGCACAAGGTCTACAAGGCCTTCTTCGACGTAACCAAGGGGACCTCCGATCCGTCCAAGCCCAACCCGGGTTTCGACCACGTCGCCCGCGCGGTGAACGTATTCGCCTCCGCCGGGGTGCCCCTCAAGCACCTGCACTTCGTCGCGGTGGCCCACGGACCGGCCACGCCCGCGGTGCTGAACAATGCGGAGTACAAGAAGAAGTTCGGCGTGGACAACCCGAACATCAAGATGATCAGCGAGCTGAAGAAGGCCGGCGTCAAGGTCGAGGTCTGCGGCCAGGCGCTTGCCGACAACCACTTCGAGCACGCCTGGGTGAACAAGGACGTGATCGTCACGCTGTCCGCGCTGTCCGACGCCGTGATCTACGGCAACAAGGGCTACGCGTTCGTCAAGCAATAACGGCCACTGTCACCGGGCGCCGCTCCCGCGGCGCCCGGTGATCCTGCCCAAGAGGACAGCACCGATGAGCGCCCGAAGACTGCTCCCGATCGTGGCGGCCGCGGCCGCCCTGTGCCTGAGTCTCAACGCCGGCGCCGAGGGTGTCCAGCCGCCCTGGAGCGCGCCCATGGTCAGCGGCGTCGATGCCACCGTGCCGGGCGTGGACAACGTGCCCGACCTGCACGGCGACATCAACGATCCGCAGCTGGTGATCTTCTTCGCCGGCAACCAGTACATGCTGGTCAACCGCCTGCTCGAGGCCTTCCGCAAGGCACACCCCGAGTACCAGCGGGTCTTCGCCGAAACCCTGCCGCCGGGGATCCTGGCACGCCAGATCGAGCAGGGCGCGCTGGTGATCGGCAACATGCGCGTCGCCCTGAAACCGGACATCTTCACCGCCGGGCACGGGCGCATGGTCGCGCTGCAGAAACAGCACGACTGGTTCGCCGGGACCCGCAACTACGCCCGCAACCGCCTGGCGATCATGACCTACCTGGGCAACCCCTACCACATCACCGGCTGGCACGACCTGGCCCGGGCGGGGCTGCCCATCTGCATGCCCAACCCGAAATGGGAGGGCATCGCGGCGCACGCCATCATCCCGGCCCTGCGAAGCACGGGTGGAAAGGCGCTGGTGAACCGCATCTACCAGAAGAAGGTGGACGACGGCAGCACCTTCCTGACCCACATTCATCACCGCCAGACCCCGATGCGCATCATGGAGCACAAGTGCGACGCCGGCGCGGTCTGGTACACCGAGGCGTACTTCCACGCCCGGATGGCGAATCACCCCGTCTCGCTGGTGCAGATCCCGCCGAAGCAGAACCACGTGGTGACGTATACGGCCGGGATCATGCGCAAGGCACCGCACCGCAAGGCGGCCGAGGCGTTCATGGGCTTCCTGACCGGGCCCAGGGGACAGGCGATCTACCGGCACTACGGGTTCATGCCGCCCAAGTGAGATCTGCGCGGAACGAGGGGGACAGCGCCATGGGGATCAGGCACGCACCGACGATACTTCCCGGGTTGCTGCTGGCGATGCTGGCGGCGGCACCGGCCGGCGCGGCGCAGCCGCGCGGCAAGACCATCGTCACGCAGGGCATCGGCGGCAAGGTCGCGCCCTGCGCCAGCTGCCACCAGGCCAACGGTCACGGCGGCGGCAACGGCACCTACCCGCGCCTGGCGGGCCTGCCCGCTCCGTACATCCGTGCGCAGCTCGAGGCGTTCCGCAGCGGCCAGCGCAGCAACGCCATCATGCACGGGATCGCCTCCGGCCTCAGCGACCCGGACATCCGCGCCGTGGCGGCCTGGTTCGCCGGCCGCAAGGCGCCCTGGCCGGCGCCGCCCGGCGGGGCGAAGGCCGCGGTCCGGGCCGGACAGGAGCTGGTGGCCGCCGGCGATCCCGCGCGCGACGTTCCCGCGTGCCAGGACTGTCACGGCCCCGGCCTGCGTGGCGGCGGCCCGGACATACCGCCCCTGGCGGGGCAGTGGCAGGACTACCTGGAAAAGCAGCTGCAGGCGTTCGCCGACGGCAGCCGCCCCGGCGGGCCGCTGGACCTGATGGGGCGGATCGCGCACCGCCTGTCGGCGAAGGAGATGCACGATGCGTCGATGTACATCGCCGGCCTGCGTCCGGGCCAGTCGGTGGAGATCCCCCGCGGGGGCAAGACCTCCTGGAAGCCGAAGCCGCAATCGCCGGACAGCTTCACCCCGCCGCCCGAACCGACCATGCCGACCGCCGGGAAGTACGGCCGGATGGTGCAGCTGGGCGAGAAGATCTTCATGGACACGCCCCGCTATGCCGGCAAGTACGTCGGGAACAGCCTGAGCTGCCGCAACTGCCACACCGGCCGGGGACGCACCGCGACGTCCTCGCCCATGTGGGCGGCGGTGCCGATGTATCCCAAGTACCGCGGCAAGAACGACCGGGTCAACACCCTCCAGATGCGCATCCAGGGCTGCTTCCGCTACAGCGAGAACGGCAAGGCCCCGCCCCCGGACGGGCGGGTGCTGGTCGCCCTGTCGAGCTACATGCACTGGCTCGCCACCGGGATGCCCATCGGCATCAAGCCGAAGGCGTCAGGCTATCCAAAGGTGACCGAGCCCGCGGCGGGCTTCGACCGTGACCGCGGCCGCAAGGTCTACGCGTCCCACTGCGCGGTCTGCCACGGCGACCACGGCCAGGGACGGGTGGTGAACGGGGCGCGCGTGTTCCCGGCGCTCTGGGGCCCGCAATCGTTCAACTGGGGCGCAGGCATGCACCGCGTCAACACCGCCGCCGCGTTCATCAAGCACAACATGCCGTTCAGCGACGGCGGCTCGCTGAGCGATCAGCAGGCCTGGGACGTCGCGGCCTGGATCGCCAGCCAGCCCCGGCCGCAGGATCCGCGCTTCAACGGCGACCTGGCGGCCACGGCGAAGCGGTTCCACAAGCACCGCAAGTACGACTACTACGGCCGCAAGCTGGACGGGCACACGCTGGGCGCGCCGGGCACCCTGGGGGCCTGGGAGAAGAAGCACCGGGCATCGGACTGATCCGCGGCGATCCGGCGCGCCGGGCGCGATTGCCGGTCGCGTCCTCCGGCAGTAGTCTGAAACGGGGGCCGGAGCCGCAGCTCCGGTCCCCGTCGCTGTCCCGACCCGGTGCCGAGGTGCGTCCATTGGAAAGCCTTCTGTTCTCCCCGCTTTCGCTGCGCGAGGTCACCTTCCGCAACCGCGTGTTCGTCTCCCCGATGTGCCAGTACTCCAGCCGCGACGGCCTGCCCACGGACTGGCACCTGGTCCACCTCGGCAGCCGCGCGGTCGGCGGCGCGGGCATGGTCATGGTCGAGGCGACGGCGGTGACCCCGGAAGGCCGGATCTCGCCCGACGACTCGGGGATCTGGTCGGACGAGCATGCCGCGGCGTTCCGGGGCATCACGGCGTTCGTCAGCGAGCAGGGGGCGGTGCCCGGGATCCAGCTCGCGCACGCGGGCCGCAAGGCCTCGACCGACGCCCCGTGGAACGGCGGCGGACCGCTCGACCGGGACCGCCGGGGCTGGCAGCCGGTCGCGCCGAGCGCGGTCCCTTTCAGCGAAGGTCACCCGCAGCCGCACGCGCTGGCGGCGGAAGCGATGGAGCGGCTGGTCGAGGCCTTCGTGGCCGCCACCCGGCGCAGCCTGGAAGCGGGCTTCCGCGTGATCGAGCTGCACATGGCGCACGGCTACCTGCTGCACGAGTTCCTCTCCCCGCTGAGCAACCGGCGCGATGACGAGTACGGCGGCAGCTTCGACAACCGCGCGCGCCTGCCGTTGCGGGTGGCCGCGGCCGTGCGCGAGGCGTGGCCCGGGGAGCTGCCCCTGCTGGTGCGCATCTCCGCCACCGACTGGGTCGAGGGCGGCTGGGACCTGGAGCAATCGGTCCGGCTGGCCGGGCGACTGCGGGAGGCGGGCGTGGACCTGGTGGACTGCTCCAGCGGCGGCCTGGTCCCGGATGCACGCATCCCGGCCGGGCCGGGCTTCCAGGCACCGTTCGCGCAGGCGGTACGGACCCGCGCCCGGGTGCCGAGCGGGGCCGTCGGGATGATCACCGAGCCCGTCCAGGCCGAGCACGTGCTGCGCAGCGGCCAGGCCGACGCGGTGCTGCTGGCGCGCGAGATGCTGCGCAATCCCTACTGGCCGCTGCGTGCCGCCGCCGGGCTGGGCGCCGATGTCGGCTGGCCGGTGCAGTACGAACGTGCCCGACCCCGGAGCTGACGGGCTCATTTCCGTCAGTACAGGGACCGCTCGAGGTTCCCCGAAGAGCCGGAACTGCCGGCACCGGAGCCCGAGCCCGAGCCTCCGGCGGAGGCCCCCGCGTAGTTGTCGTGGCTCTCGAAAGGCGGCAGATGGTCCGCCCGGAAGGTCTCGAATACGCTGTTCCCGGTGGCCCGGTGGACACGCTTGCCGGTGGCCGGATCCACGCGCGCGGTGACCAGCCCCGAGGGCTCCAGGGGCGGGCTTTCCGGCGTACCCTTGAGCGCGGCGCCCATGAAGTCGATCCACATCGGCAACGCGGCGCGCGCGCCGGTTTCGTAGTGGCCCAGGGTCGCCGGCTGATCGAATCCCACCCAGCAGATCGCGACCAGATGCCGGTTGAAGCCGTCGAACCAGGCATCCTTCTGCTCGTTGGTGGTGCCGGTCTTGCCCGCCAGGTCGCCGCGTCCCAGCTTGCGGGCAGCCCGCCCGGTGCCGTGCTCGATCACCCCGTGCATCATCTCGGTCATGATGTAGGCGTTCCGGGCGCTGATCACGCGCGGTGCGCAGCCCGTCGCCCCGTCGCCGGTCCCGCCGGACGGACAGGCGCTGGCCGGCTTCGCCTGGTACAGCGTCTTGCCATCGGGCCCGACGATCTTGCGGATCAGGTGCGGCTTGACCAGGAACCCGCCGTTGGCGAACACCGAGTAACCTCGTGCCATCTGCAACGGCGTCACGGCAGCGCTGCCGAGCGCGAGGGTCAGGTTGTCGGGCAGCTGCTTCTCCGGGAAGCCGAACCGGCTCACGTACTTGCGCGCGTTCTCCAGCCCGATGCGCTGCAACACCCGGATGGTGACCAGGTTCAGGGAATGGAACAGCCCCTGGCGCAGCGGCGTCGGTCCCGAGAAGTTGCGCTCGTAGTTCTGGGGGCGCCAGGTGGCGTCGAAGCCGCCCGGCACCACCACGGGAGCGTTGTTCACCACCGTGGCCTGGGTCATGCCCGAGTGCAGCGCCGCGGAATAGATGTACGGCTTGAACGACGAGCCGGGCTGACGATGCGCCATCAGCACGCGATCGTACTTGCTCTGGTGGAAATCGAAGCCCCCGACCAGCGCCCGGGTCGCTCCCGTGCGCGGATCGAGCGCCACCAGCGCGCCCTGCGCTTTCGGGATCTCGGCCAGCATCCAGCCCCCGGAACCCGACTGCGGGGCGAGTCGCACGATGTCGCCGCGGGACACGACGTCGGAGGCCGCCTTCGGGGCCGGCCCGCGGGCATTGGGACCCTTGTACGGCCGGGCCCAGCTCAGCCCGTCCCAGTCCACCTGCACGGTGCCCTGATCCAGGGTGTAGACGCTGGCGCTCTTGTCTTTGACCTCCACGACCACGCCGGCGATCAGCCCGCCGAACGGCGGGTGCTGGTTCAGTGCCTGGCGGATCCTGTGCACGGGCAGCTGTCCTCCGGAGGACGGCAGCGGCACCGTCGCCTCGGGGCCGCGGTACCCGTGGCGCCGGTCGTAGGCCAGCAGGTCGGAGCGCAGCGCCTGCACCGCGTCCTGCTGGTTCCGCGAATCCAGCGTCGTGATCACCCGGTAGCCGCTGGTGTAAGCCTTCTTGCCATACTTCTGCAGCATGTGCTCGCGCGCGTAGTCGGCCACGTAGCCGGCCGTGACCGGGATCTGCTCCCGGTGCAGCTTGGCGGACAGCGGCTCGGAGACCGCCTTGCGGTAGGTGTTCGGCTCGATGTACCCGAGGTCCCGCATGCGGCCGAGTACGTAATTGCGCCGCGCCAGCGCCGCCTGCCCGTCGGACAGCGGGTTGGCCGCGGAGGGTGCCTGCGGCAATCCGGCCAGCATCGCGGTCTGCGAGAGTGTGAGCTGGTCCAGGGTCTCGCCGTAGTAGGTCTGCGCTGCGGCGGAGATGCCGTACGCGCCCTCGCCGAAGTAGATCTTGTTCAGGTACAGCTCGAGGATCTTCTGCTTGCTGTAGCGGCGGTCGATCCGCAGCGCCAGCAGGATCTCCCTGAACTTGCGCGTAAAGGTCTTGCGATCCGAGAGGAAGTAGTTGCGCGCGACCTGCATCGTGATGGTGCTGCCGCCCTGGGTCTTGCGCCCGGTCAGGGCGAGGTTCACCGCCGCCCGCACCAGGCCTTTCACGCTGACGCCCGGGTGATGGAAGAAATTGGCGTCTTCCGCGGCGAGAAAGGCGTGAATGAGCCGCGGGGGAAAGTCCTTGTAGCGGACCGGCGAGCGCCGGTTCGGCCCGAATTCCCCGATCAGCTTGTGATCGGCCGTGTAGATCTTCAGGGGCACCGTCAGCTTCGGGTCCTTGAGCGAGGCGATGCTCGGCAGCTGCGGCGCGAAGTACGCATAGGCGCCCAGGAACAGCAGGGCACCCAGGAGCAGCCCGCTCACCGAGGCGGTGGCGACGAATCGGAACAGCCGGCCTGTCACGCTGGAAAGTCTCATGATCGCTGGATCGGCACCGGACGGCGCCCGTCGGGGGCGGTGTCCCCGGGTTCTTTGCTCCGTGGTCAGTTGGACGCGATGGCGCGGGTCAGCTTGGGAAACCACTCCCTCAGGTGTCGGGTAACCGCGAGCCAGGCGGCGTCGTGCCACCGCCGCCAGAGGTCACCCTCCGGAACCCTCCCCGCCGCCACCACAGGCACGCGGGCGAGGGTGTCATTATCAAGGCTTACGCTCAGCTTTCCCAGCCTCTCTCCCTTGTCGACCGGCGCGATCACGTCGCGCGGAAGCTTCAGCGCCACGCGCAGCTGCCGGTAGTCGCCGCGCGGATAGGTCACCCACACCGGCCGCGGCACGGCCACGGCCACGCTGCGGCCGGCCCCTTCCCACACCTTCTTGCGCGCGACGGGCTTGCCCGGACGGTACAGGCGGCGCGTGCGGTAGTAGTGGAACGCGTAGTGCAGCAGCGACCGGGCATCGTCGAAACGGTCCCCGGCACGGGGCGTCCCCAGCACTACCGCGATCATGCGCTCGCCGTCGCGACGGGACGACGCGACCAGGTGATAGCGGCCGGGACCGTCATCGCCCGTGATCAGGCCGTCCACGTGGTGGTCCCGCCAGAGAAGGCGGTTGCGGTTGTGCTGGGTGATGTCGTCGAAACGGAAGCTGCGCCGACCGAAGAAATGGTAGAACTTCGGAAAGCGCCGGATCAGCGCGCGGGCCAGCACGGCCGTGTCCGACGCGGTCGTGCGCATGCCGGCCGCCGGCAAGCCGGAGGCATTCACGTAGTGGGTGTGGCCCATCCCCAGCACCCGCGCCTGCCGGTTCATCCGGTCCACGAAGGCCTGCTGCGAGCCGGACACGCCGTCGGCCAGTGCCACTGCGGCGTCGTTGGCGCCATCCACGATCATGCCGCGGATGAGCTGGATCACGGGCACCCGGCTGCCCGCCTTCAGGAACATCTGCGAGCCGTGCATGCGCCAGACCTCGCGACTGATCCGCACGCGGCTGTGCAGCCCCAGCGTCCCGGACCGGACGTGGCGCAGCACCACGTACAGCGTCATCAGCTTGGCCAGGCTGCCGGGCTCCATCTCGCGGCCGGCGCGGGAACGGGCGATGACCCGCCCCGTGCGGAGATCCTGCACCAGCCAGGACCGTGCCGACAGGTGCGGCGGCACCGGCACGGCCGCGGCCCGTGCGACGCCGGCGAGCGCCAGCAGCGCCAGCGCGGCGATTGCGGCACGCAGGCGGAGCAATATCCCGCCAGGGGTCACTTGCATTATGCTCGGGTACATGTCCGGCCGGGCTCCTCCGTGCTCGTCACCCCGGTGAAACCGAAGCGGATGCGCGCGAGCGCCGCACCCGGCCCGGTACGCAGCGGGTAAAGGGATGACCGCATGCTGATCGTGCAGATCGTGCTGACGCTGCTGGTGATCGTCGCGGCGTCCGAGCTGTTCACCAATGCCCTGGAACACCTCGGTGCCCGCCTGGGCATCTCCGAAGGGGTCACCGGTTCGATCTTCGCGGCGGTGGGCACGGCCCTGCCCGAGACGCTCATCCCGCTCCTGGCGCTCGCCGCGGGGACGCCCGACCGGGCAGTCAACGAGGAGATCGGCGTGGGTGCGATCCTGGGCGCCCCGCTGATGCTGTCCACGCTCTCCCTCTCGCTGCTGGCGCTGGTATCGGTGCGCCGGCGCGGACTGCGCGGGCGGTTCCGGCCGGAGCGCTCGGGACTGGCCCGGGATCTCGACGTGTTCCTGGTGGCGTTCGTGCTGGCGACCGCCATGCTGTTCGTGCCCCACCGGGCGATCACCATCCGGGTCGCGGTCTCCGCGATACTGGTGACACTGTATTTCATCTACCTGCTGCTGACCCTGCGCGCCTCGACGGCGCTGGTGGACGAGGGACACGGAACCCGCGTCCGCGCGCCGCTGTTTTTGGCCCGCCTGCGCCTGCCCGCGGGCTGGGTCACGACCTGTGCGCAGCTGGCGGGCGCGGTGCTGCTCCTCGTGGCGGGTGCCCGCGGGTTCATCGAGGCGGTCCACCAGGTGTCCGCGCGCCTGGGCGCATCACCCCTGCTGCTCTCCCTCCTGCTGGTCCCGGTGGCCACCGAGCTTCCGGAAAAGCTGAACAGCATCATATGGATACGAGGCGGCAAGGATACCCTGTCCTTCGGCAACATCACAGGTGCGATGGTCTTCCAGGGCACCCTGTTGCCGGCGCTGGGGATCACTCTCACCCCCTGGACCCTGCGCCCCGACATGGTTGTCGGCACCGCGGTGACTCTCGCGGCAGCCGCCTGGGTGCGGCTGGCACTCGCCACGGGCGGGCTGCGCGTGTGGCACCTGCTGCTGAACGCTGCCCTTTACGTGCTCTACCTGGTCCTGGTGCTGCGCCTCTAGGAATCCCGTCCGTGCGGGCCGCCTGGTGTTTGTACCGCGAACGGCCAGCGTCGATAATGCCCGGCAGCCCGGCCCGCCCGCGACGCGCCGGGCCGCGCGGTACACAGCCACCAAATCGACACCGCCCCGGGGACACGCCATGCTGACCGCCCTGACGTTCCAGGACAAGCGCCTCGTCCAGACGCCGCTGCAGGAGGACGAGCCCCTGCCCTCCGACGTCGTGTGGGTGGACCTCGTGAACCCGTCGGCGGCGGAACGCGTGCGGGTCCGGGAGGCATTCGACCAGGCCCTGCCGACGCCGGAGGAAGTCGAGGAGATCGAGGCGACGTCGCGCTTCTTCAAGGACGCCGACGGCCTCCACATCCACTCCTATTTCCTGCACGACTTCGAGGACACCCCGGTCAACGTGACGGTGGCGTTCACGCTCAACGGCGGCCGCCTCTTCACCCTGCGCGACCAGGAGCTGGCCACCTTCCGGATGCTGCGGCTGCAGGCGCGGCGCCAGCCCGGCATGCTCTACGACGCAGTCTCGATCCTGCTGTCCCTGTTCGCTGCCAAGACCGACCGCCTGGCGGACATCCTTGAGGAGGTCTACCAGGCCCTGGAGACTGCCAGCAGCGCCATCCTGGCGCGCGAGACCAACAGCGACATCCCCGGAGCGCTGGCACGTCTGGCCGAGCACGAGGATCTCAACGGCAAGGCCCGGCTGAGCCTGATGGACACCCAGCGGGCCCTGTCCTTCATCCTGCGCAGCGAGAGCCTGGGCAAGGATCACCGCTCGCTGGCACGGGACATGCTGCGCGACATCGAGTCGCTGCTGCCCCACACCGCGTTCCTGTTCGACAAGATCAACTTCCTCATGGACGGCCTGATGGGACTGGTCAACATCGAGCAGAACCAGATCATCAAGATCTTCTCCATCGCCGCGGTGGTGTTCCTGCCGCCGACGCTGGTGGCCAGCATCTACGGCATGAACTTCCACTACATGCCCGAGCTCACCTGGCCCTGGGGCTATCCTTTCGCGGTCGTGCTGATGATCCTGAGCGGCATCGCGCCCTACTGGTATTTCAAGCGCAAGGGCTGGCTCTAGTCCGCGCCGGCGGGGAGACGAAAAAGGCCGGGCGGGGTGACCCGCCCGGCCCGACAGTGCGCGCGCCGGCTCAGCGGATCCCGACGCGACGCAGGTTGGCCGGCGTGTACTTCGAGTCCGGCGTGGCCGCGGCGATGGTCTGGGTCTGCGGCTTGTTCTGCGTCAGCCCCATGGCCTCGTAACGGCCGGACGACAGGTCGTTGATGGTCTCCATCGAGTAGGCGGCCGTCGGCACGATGTAGACGGGGATCAGGTAGCCCTGCTCCACGCGCCACAGGTTGCCGCGGTCGTCGTACAGGTCGCCCTCGAGGATGTTCCAGCTGTCCTCGTCGACGTAGAACACCCGCTTGCTGTAGATATTGCGGATGCCCTTCTTCAGCGTGGCCTGCACCACCCACACCCGGTGCAGCTCGTAGCGGACCAGGTCCTGGTTCAGGTGGTGCGCCTTGATGATGTCGCTGTACGGGCGGCCGCTCTTGCCCAGCTTGAAGTCGTCGTACGGGACGTACATCTCCTTCTTGCCGAGCAGCTTCCAGTTGTACTGCTCCTGGGAGCCGTTCCACATGTTGAAGTTGTCGTCCGTTGACAGGCCGTCGGAGTGGGTGCCGGTGGTGTTGTCGAACTCCACGTTCGGCGCCCGCCGCACGCGGCGCTGGCCCGGGTTGTAGATCCAGGCGCTGCGCGGGTGCTTCTCCTGGTTGACCGGCTCCCACACCAGCAGCACCTCGCCCGCCAGGCGGGCCGGCGAGGTCACCTGCTGGAGGAAGTACACGTACATGTCCTTGTCCTTGTTCTCCAGCATCTGGGGCGTCATGCCGAAGCGGCTGTAGAAGAACTTGATCCAGCGCGTGTTGCCGACCAGGTAGTAGCTGCCGTTCTGGGAGACGATCGCGTGGGCCTGGTTCTCGATCGCCGTGTTGGGTACGTGCCAGGCGAGCGCGTGGTTCCAGATCACCTTGTTGGCCTTGTGCGGGCTGGTCGGGATCGGGTACGGGAAGCCCACGGCCGCCCCGTGCACGCCGTTCTGGCCCTTGAGGGTCGCGTTCTCGGCGTTCTTCTTCGTCCAGTTGTAGACCTGCGGCGGATACGCGACGCCGCGGTGGGTCTTGTAGACGTGCATCCTGAAGTCCGGGTAGTGCTGGAACATCGCCTGCATGCCCGGGGTGAGCTTGT
>DASQZJ010000037.1:0-15283 GCA_035638775.1 Gammaproteobacteria bacterium | reverse complement strand
CCCGCCAGGCGCGCCGGCGAGGTCACCTGCTGCAGGAAGTACACGTACATGTCGTTGTACTTGTTCTCCAGCTCCTTGGGCGTCATGCCGAAGCGGCTGTAGAAGAACTTGATCCAGCGGGTGTTGCCGACCAGGTAGTAGTTGCCGCTCTGGGAGACGATCGCGTGCGCCTGGTTCTGGACCACCGTGTTGGGCACGTGCCAGGCGAGCGCGTGATTCCAGATCACCATGTTCGCCTTGTGGGGCCCGTAGGGGATCGGGTACGGGAAGCCCACCGCCGCGCCGTGCACGCCGTTCTGGCCCTCCAGTGTCGCGTTCTCCGCATTCTTCCGGGTCCAGTCGTAGACCTGCTGCGGGAAGGCGACCCCGCGGTGGGTCTTGTAGACGTGCATCTTGAAGTCCGCGTAATGCTGGAACATCGCCTGCATGCCGGGCGTCAGCTTGTCGGCGTATTGCTTGTAGTTCTGCGCGGTGATGGTGAACTCGGGCTTCTCGTCGGCGTAAGGCCCGGGCAGGTTCTTCTGTCCGAACTTCTTGGTGAAGGCCATCAGCCAGCCGTTGAGATCCTTGCTCCGGTCCGGGCTGCTGATGTGCGGCAGGCCGGGAACCGACTTGGGATAGACCGGCAGGCCCCCGGTCCATTCCGGGATCTTGCCGTCCTTGCTGCCGGCCCTCTCGGCACCGACCGGCGTCAGGCTCTTTCCGAGCTTGGCGATCTCGCCTGCGGGAGCACCCGCATAGGACGCGGATGCCACCGTGGCCAGTGCTGCCGCACCCGCCATAACGACCAAGTATTTCCTGAGCACGTTGTCTCCCCCCCTGAGCTTTCGGGTAATCGGGTTGTTCGATGTGACCTGCGGCCGCCCTGTTCTTCCCTGGTGGCGGTCGGGTGCTTCATGGCACGCCGGTAGGTAAATACTAGATTGACGGCATTGCGGATGCCACTGTTTCATTCCCTCGCCACCGGGAATGATCCCGACGACTGACGGCCGGGAGCCGCGGCCCGTGACTTTCCCCGTCGCAGGGTGTGATTCCCGGGACCCCCGGCGTGGTTTTCGGAATCTTCCGCTTTCGTGCCCGGTTACCCGTTCTGGATCTGGACGCACACGCCTACCGACGGTGCGCCGCTGTTCGACTCGATAACGGAAGCGGCCGCGCGACACCACGCGATGTCGGGGCAGGCGTTCGTCATCAACGTCCAGTCGCGGATCGATCAGCATGCGATCGACCGGATGGGGCTGACCGACCGCCCGGAGATGATGGAACCCGGCGGGGGGGGCCGCGATCGTCGGGCCGGACGGGCAGCTGGTGGCCGGACCCCATACCCACGAGGAAGCGATCCTCTACGGCGAGATCGACCCGGCCGGGATTACGCTGGCGAAGTATGCCTGCGATTCGGCGGGCCACTACGCCCGGCCGGACGTGGTGCGCCTGGTTCTGGATGTCACGCCGCAGCAGGTGGTCGAGACGGTGCGGCGCGGCCCGGAGTCGCCGGCAGCGGAGCCGCGGGAAAACCAGGGGCCCGGCGGGCGGGCCGACGCCGGGGAGGACGGGCCCCGTCCGCGCCCGGACGGCTCGCGTCCCGGAGCGTAGCGGATGGCACCCGGGCTCAATGGCAGCGACGGTATTCGCCGGGCGTGACACCGGTGGCGCGCTTGAAATGCGAGCACAGGTGGCTCTGGCTGGAGAAACCGCTCTCGGCGGCAATCGCGGCGACGGTGAGGTCGGTGTCCCGGAGGAGGCGACGGGCTCTCTCGATCCGTCGCGTCATGACGTACTGATGCGGTGACTGCCCGACGATCCGGCGGAAGGCCCTGGGCAGATAGTGGGGGTGCATTCCCGCCTCCGCCGCGAGCGTCCGGAGGCTGAGGTCGCCGCCGCCGAGCCGTGCCTCGATGAGGTCGAACAGGCGGTTCAGCCGGGAACGGGCCAGGCGCGCCTGCGGGCCCTCCCGCACCTGTGAGAGGGTCGAATGCCCACGGACCAGGCGGGCGGCGAGCGCCTGGGCCAGCGTGTCCGCGTAGAGGTTCCCCGCCAGGTCGCCCGATGCCCGCCGCCCCGGTCACCAGGACCGACATCAATGCCTGGGCCAGCTGCTCGACCAGGCGGTCGTGCGCGGCCAGACGGGGGATGAGCTCGACGCCGCGGGGATCCCGGTCGCAGCCGGCCAGCACGAAATGATCGAGAAGCGACCGCCGCAGGTACACGAGGAGGATCCGCGGGTGTCCCTGCACGGTCCGGGTGGACGCGCACGCGGCGGGGACGATGCTGAACAGGTGAGGGCGGAGGACCGCCCGTTCCCTGCGGTCATCCGAGGCATCGCAGCTGCGGGTGACGGTGGCGACGCGTGCCACGCTGAACGCGAGACAGCAGTCGGGCAGGGGCGGCAGACGCGCGTGCCGGGAGGTCTCTTCGGCCAGCGAAGCGTATACGGTGGCCCAACCCGGGCGTTCGCTGTCGGCTACCAGTCGATTGCCCTGCCGATAGGCGATTCGGTGGGTGTCCGCTGCGCCGAATGGCGGTGTGACCGGCATGATCATTCCCCCGGGCGGCAGGCGCAACGCCGACGTCGCGCGCGGGGGCGCGTGCTGGCGCCGCCATCGACCGGATGGTTCGCCGCGGGCGGCCGGCCGTCAAGGCGCGGACGCGGGCCTCGACGTCAGACGGCGAGCAGGTGGCGCGCCAGGAGGTCGGGGTCGGCAAGAAACGGCGAGTGTCCGGTATCCATGCTGCAGACGGTATCGCAGGGCAGGTTGCTGAGCATCATTCGCTGCATCTCCGGCGTGATCGCCCGGTCCCGCGTGCAGCTGACATAGACGCGCGGGAGGCGTCCGAAGTTGTCGGGGGTGACCCGGACCGGCGTCACGATGGGCGCTACGGCTTGCGGCACCAGGCGCGATTTTGCCCAGGCGATATCTTCCGGCGAGCAGTCGCCGTAGAACGCGTCGGCAATCACCGCCTCGCGCACGGTGGCGCGGGTGCCGTCTTCGGAAACGACCATGTTGGGAGGCACCAGCGTGTCCTCGGCGGAATCCGCGTAGTCCGCCAGGCTCCGGCCGTTCTCGGGAAGGAACGCGGTGACGTAGACGAGCGCACGGATCCGGTCCGGCCGCTGCTCGCCCGCCTGCGTGATGACGATGCCCCCCATGCTGTGGCCGACCAGCACCACGGGCTCCGACTGCGCGTCCAGCACCTCGCAGACCCGATCGGCGTACGCCTGCAGCGTTACCCGCTCGGTCGGGGTGGCGTCGTCGCCGTGCCCGGGCAGGTCCGGTGCGACGACGGTATGGCCCTGTGCCTCGAGCAACGGCGCCAGCTTCGCCCAGCACCAGCCGCCGTGCCACGCGCCATGGATCAACACGTAGGTACTCATCCGGGATTCTCCTCCGTTTTCGATAACGCGCCGGCGGCAGCCGGCCACCGGCCGTACGCGTTCGCATGCATTATGCCGCATCGGCGGGACGGGTACGCCGGCGCTGTTGCCGGCATTCCGGTCGGCATCGGGTGGGCGGCCGTTCCGCGGCCGGGTCGGGTGTGAACGGGCGGGGGTACGCGACGCCGCCGCCGGTCCGGGCAGCGGGCCGGCGGCGGCCAGGGTGAGGACGAATCGGCGCTATGCCGCCAGTCTGTCGGCGGCCATCCGGGTTCCCTCGACCCTCGCCCGGATCTTGCGGAAGGCGATGTCGCGGGCGAAGTCCGGCGAGCCGTGCTTCGGCTTGGCGTCGATGGAGAACGGCGAGAAGCCGCAGTCGTCGGTCGAGCCGAGGCGCTCCTTCGGGATGTGCTTCGCGGCCGTGAGCAGCTCGTCGCGGACGTGCTCGGGGGACTCGACCTCGGGGTTGAGCGGGTCGATCACCCCGATGTGGCAGATCTGCGGGATGCCGTTGGCGTCGTCCCGGCTGTACTGGCCGACCAGCCTGTAGATGCGTTCGCGGTCGGCCTCGCTGGCCATCTGCATCAGGAAGTAGCCGGCGTTCATCCGGAACATGCCCGGCAGCAGATCGGCATAGTCGACGTCGGCGCTGTGCACCGAGTCCATGTCGCCGCCGGGACAGGTGTGGATGCCGATGTTGCGGCGTTCCTCCGCCGAGAAGCGGTCCAGCACGCGGTTATTGAGCTCGATGAAGAAATCGAGCATGCCGCGCCCGGTCCAGGGATTGCGCGGGTCGTTCTTGCACGCCAGGCGCCCTTCGGTGAAGTCCATGGAGACACGCTTCGCGCCGGCGTCGAAGCACTGGCGGATGTCCTTCTCGCACTCGTCGCACAGGTCATCGAGGAACTGCTCGCGCGGATAGCCCGGGACCTCCTCGTCCAGGGGGTAGAGCAGCGAGAGCATCGAGGGCGCGATCACCGCCTGCTTGAGCGGCTTGCCGGCCAGGCCGATCGAGTCCTTCAGGTATTCCGCGGCATACGTCTTGTAGCGGAAGGGGCCGCCCGTGAGCCGCGGCAGCTGGCGGTGGTGGCCGTCGTCGAAGTAGGCGAAGTACTGGCCGCCCGGGGCCAGGTTGTCGGCCAGGCCCTTGCCGCCGAGGGTGTCGACCAGCGGGTAGGTGGCGAAGCTCGACTTGCGCTGCTCGCCGTCGGTGACGACCGGCTGTCCGGTCTGCTCCATACGCTGGATGGAGTCGCGGCAGGCCTCGTCCTGCGCCTGGCGCAGCTCGGATTCGGTGATGCGGCCGTGCTCGTAGTCCTGGATGGCGCTCTGCAGCCGGAGCGGCCGCGGCAGGGAGCCGACGTTCTCCGTGGGAATGGACATATCCATGCGCACCTCCCTCCTCGTGTCGGTGGGTGGTTCTGCACCCGTTCTACAGCCATCAGGTCAAACGTAGTAGCCAGCCGCTGCCGGCGCAAACCGGCAGCGGGTCCTTACCCTTGCCCGCTTCTTGCTCTCGACCGCCATGTGCCGAACGAATGACCGGGAAATGGTCGTACCAAAGTTGACACCTGGTCGGACCACCGGCATGCTCGTATACGGAGCGTATTCTCATGTAACACCAGAAAAGGGACTCCGGCGGATACCCGGGACGGGAGGAAAGTCATGAAGACGCGGGATCTGATTATCGCGGTCGCGATGGGCCTGGTGAGCAGCGCTGCCATTGCGGCGCCGCAGTCCGGGATCCAGGGGCTGCACGGGCAGGTGCAGACGGCGCTGTCCGGAGTGACCGGCGCGGTGCAGGGCGCCGGTGTGCAGGGGCCGCAGGCGGTGACCTCGAATCTTGCACAGGGGGGCGGACTGTCCGGGCTGCCTTCCACGCCGCTCTAGCGCGCCCGCGCCCCCCGGCGCCGTCGGCGCCGGGGGGCGCGTTCCCTTCGTTTCCGTTCAGCGCTCGCCGGTCCAGCCGGCGACCTCGGTCATGGCCGCGACGTTGGCGGCCGCATCCCGCTCCGACCGCCAGGCCGACGCGTTGAAACGCCGCCCGGTGACGCCGTCGGCGGCGGGCGAGGCCAGCCAGAGCAGGGGTGGCACCATCACCTCGGGCGGGAGCAGCCGATGCCGGACTTCGGCCGAAACCCCGTCCGGGATCATGCCGGTGAGGGTCGGCCCGCCGGGCAGCAGCGCGTTGACCGTGACCCCGGTCCCTTCCAGGTCCTGCGCCCAGATCACCGTTTCGGACTCCAGCGCCGCCTTCGACGGGCCGTAGGGCGAGAAGCCGCGGCGGCGCATGGTCGCGTGGTTCATCGACACGTTGAGCACCCGGCCCCAGCCCTGTTCCAGCATGACGGGCACGGCCGCCCGGGTCATCAAGAAGGGCCCGTTGACGTTGGTGTCGATCACCATGCGCCAGACGTCGGGGTCGGTCTCCCAGAACCGCGTCGGCTGCTCCAGGAAGCGCTCGCTGACGTACTTCATGCCCCGGCCCGCGTTGTTGACCAGCACGTGCAGGCCACCGAAGCGCTCGCGCGCGGCCTGCACCACGCGCCCGCAGTCCGCGGGGTCGGCGACATCCGCCAGCAGCGGCAGCACCCGGTCGGGGCCGGCCTCGCGTGCCACCGACTCGATCTCGCCCCGCTCCCGCGCGGCCGTGGCCACCACGCGCGCACCGGCCTCCGCAAGCCCCAGGACCATGGCGCGCCCCAGCCCGCGTCCGCCACCGGTGACGATGGCCACGGTGTCGTTAACAGGCTTCGAGCTCATGCGCGTTCCTCCACGGAAATGTCCGGGACCATTGTAGGACGGCCGAGCGGGCGCCCGTCACTCGTCGCGGGCACGCTCGGTCGGCGGCAGCCGTGCCAGGATGGTGCGGGCGACGATCAGGATCAGCAGGACCACGGCGAGGGTGTAGAGCTGCCCCGCGTCCCGGGACTGGGCGTAGACCTTGATCAGGAGCTCGCGCAGCAGGAACACGATGGTCAGGTCGGTCAGGATCGACAGCCGGATCCGGTGGGTGCGTATGTACACCGCGAACGTGCTGAACAGCTCGATCACGATGAACACGTTGAGCACGTTGCCCACGAGCTCCCGGAACTGCGGTTCCCCGACCCCGACCGTGCCGAAGGTCGGCACCAGCCGGATCACGTTGAGCAGCACCTCGTAGGTGGCGAAGCCCAGCGTGACCAGCATCACCAGCACCAGCACGATGACGATCGAGTCGATCGCACCGTCGTAGAGCCTGAGGATCAGTGCTCGCGGGGACCGGCCCGCGCCCGTGTTCCGCTTCGCCATCCGTTTCCCCTTGCGCGCCTGTCAGCGGGCACCGCTGGATTGTAGCGCCCCTGGCATGTCGCCGGGCCGCCCGGCAATGACCCAGATCAAGGAAACTCGTACAGAAGATATTACATTTGTACGCGAACCACGGTGTGCCACCGTCCGGAATCGCAAATCGTGTCGTCCGCGGCATGCTGCCGCGGGCTCCAGACGCGGGGGGAAAGTGATGACGAACGAAGATCGCGGCGGCGGGAACCTGCTGCGAAGCCTGCGCGGCAGCCCGAACAAGGCGCTGCTGGGCGCCACCATCGGCTTCTTCATCGGCTTCGGCGCGGTGTCGCTGTTCGGGCCGACGGCCCACAGCTTCACCCAGGTGATGAAGCTCAGCCCGGGCCAGGTCGGGCTGCTGGTCGCCATCCCCATGCTGACCGGGTCGCTGCTGCGCATCCCGTTCGGCGCCTGGGTGGATACCACCGGGGGCAAGCTGCCGTTCCTGGTGCTGCTGATCCTCTCCGTGATCGGCATCGCCGGGCTGTGGTGGATGCTGCTGACGCTCTACCCGGCCCACCTCGACCAGTCGCACTATCCGCTGCTGCTGCTGTTCGGGGCGCTTGGCGGCTGCGGCATCGCGGCCTTCTCGGTGGGCATCGGGCAGGTCTCGTACTGGTTCCCCCAGAGCCGCCAGGGCTGGGCGCTGGGGACCTACGCCGGGCTCGGCAACACCTCCCCGGGGCTGGTGGCCCTGATCCTGCCGCTGATCATCGGCTACCTCGGCTTGTGGGGTGCCTACATGATCTCGGTGGTGATCGTGGTCGTGGGCATCGTGCTGTACTTCGTGCTGGGCCACAATGCGCCGTACTTCCAGCTCCGCCACAAGGGCGCCTCGGCCCAGGAGGCCCGTCGCCTGGCGGCCGGGCGGGGCCAGGAGCTGTTTCCCCAGGCGAGCACCCTCGAGGCGCTGGTCGAGTCCGCCAAACAGTGGCGCACCTGGCCGCTGGTGGCTCTCTACTTCACCACTTTCGGCGGCTTCCTGGCACTGACCGCGTGGCTGCCCACCTATTGGCAGAGCTTCTTCTCCACCTCCCAGTGGAACGCGGTGATCCTCACCGCGAGCTTCTCCCTGTTCTCGTCCCTGATCCGCGTACCGGGCGGGAGCTGGGCGGACCGGCTCGGCGGCGAGCTGGTGGCAGGCGTGTCCCTGGCGACCCTGCTGGCCGGGGCCCTGATCATGACCTTCTCCGGCAGCTTCGCGGCCTCCGTCGCCGGCGAGATCCTGGTGGCGGCGGGCATGGGCGTCAACAACGCCGCGGTGTTTCGCATGGTGCCGCACTACGTGCCCGATGCCGTGGGTGGTGCCGCGGGCTGGGTCGGCGGGCTCGGTGCCCTGGGCGGCTTCGCCGTGCCGCCGCTGCTCGGCCATTTCGTGGAGTGGATGGGGCCGGTCGGCTATGCGCGCGGCTTCGTCGTCTACGTGGGGCTCGCCCTGCTGAGCCTGGCGTTCACCGCCCTGCTGCGCTACGCGCTGCACCGCCAGCACACCGCCGCTGCCGGCCGGGGCTGAGCCGCCCCGTCGGGGCGTGGTCCGGCATTCTTGGACAGGGTACGGCGCGAAGATGTAGGTTGATTCCGTCTTTATGGGGTGGCCGCACCAGGCCAGGCAGGGAAGCGCCCGAGCGCGGGATTCCTGCCGGCACCACCCGCCGCGAGGGGAGCCGTCAGCGATGAGCCATTTCCTGGACCGCCTGTCTTTCTTCCGCAAGGACATCGAGACCTTCTCCGACGGCCACGGCGTGGTCACCCGCGAGAGCCGGTCGTGGGAGAAGGGCTACCGCGACCGCTGGAACCACGACAAGGTGGTGCGCTCCACGCACGGGGTGAACTGCACCGGCTCGTGCAGCTGGAAGGTCTACGTCAAGAGCGGCCTGGTCACCTGGGAGACGCAGCAGACCGACTACCCCCGCACCCGGCCCGACCTCCCCAACCACGAGCCCCGCGGCTGCCCGCGCGGCGCCAGCTACTCCTGGTACATCTACAGCGCCGCCCGGCTCAAGCACCCGCTGGTGCGGGGGCGCCTGATCGAGCTGTGGCGCGAGGCGCGCCGGGAGCGGGACCCCGTGGACGCCTGGGCCTGGATCGTCGAGGACGCCGGGCGCGCGCGCAGCTACAAGTCCATCCGCGGGCGGGGCGGGTTCGTGCGCGTGGCCTGGGACGAGATCGCCGAGCTGATCGCCGCCTCCAACGTCTACACCATCGAGCGCTACGGGCCCGACCGGATCGCCGGCTTCTCGCCGATCCCGGCGATGTCGCAGGTGAGCTTCTCCTCCGGCACCCGCTACCTGTCGCTGATCGGCGGGGTGATCCCGTCCTTCTACGACTGGTACTGCGACCTGCCGCCGTCCTCGCCCCAGGTCTGGGGCGAGCAGACCGACGTGCCCGAGTCGGCGGACTGGTACGACGCCGCCTACCTGCTCGTGTGGGGCTCGAACATCCCGCAGACGCGCACCCCGGACGCGCATTTCTATTCCGAGGTGCGCTACAAGGGCACCAAGGTGGTGGCGGTGTCGCCGGACTTCGGCGAGTACGTGAAGTTCGCCGACCTGTGGATGGCACCAAAGGCGGGCACCGACGCCGCGCTGGCCCAGGCCATGGGCCACGTGGTGATGAAGGAGTACCACCTCGGCGCGCGGACCGAGTACTTCGACGACTACTGCCGGCGCTACACGGACATGCCCGTGCTGGTGCGCCTGGAGCGCCGCGGCGACCACTGGGTGATGGGCCGCACGCTGCGCGCCAGCGATCTCGACGGCGCGCTGGACCAGGACAACAATCCCGAGTGGAAGACCGTCGCCATCGACGAGGAGACCGGCCACCTGGTGGTGCCCCAGGGATCGATCGGATTCCGCTGGGGCGAGCACGGGCGCTGGAACCTCGAGCCCCGCGACGCCAGCAGCGGGCGCGACGTGCGCCTGCGGATGACCCTGGCCGACGCCTGCGACGAGCACGCCCCGGTCGCCTTCAGCGAGTTCCCCGACCAGGGCGGGCCGGTGCAGCACCTGCGCAGGGTGCCGGTGCGGCATCTGTCGCTGGCCGACGGCGAGACCGCCGTCGCCACCACCTTCGACCTGCTGGCCGCGCACTACGCGATCGACCGGGGCTTCGGCGACGACGCCTGCGCCGCGGACTACGACAGCGAGGTGCCCGGCACGCCGGCCTGGGCGGAGGCGGTCACCGGCGTGCCGCGCGAGGACATCGTGCGCACCGCGCGCGAGTTCGCGGACACCGCCGCGAAGACCCGCGGGCGCTGCATGGCGATCGTCGGCTCCGGGATCAACCACTGGTATCACACCGACATGACCTACCGCGCCATCATCAACCTGCTGATGATGTGCGGCACGGTGGGCAAGCCGGGCGGCGGCTGGGCGCACTACGTGGGCCAGGAGAAGCTGCGGCCCCAGGCGGGCTGGGCGACGCTGGCGTTCGCCCTCGACTGGAACCGTCCGCCGCGGCACATGAACGGCACCTCGCTGTTCTACATCCACACCGACCAGTGGCGCTACGAGCAGCTCCGGGCCGACGACCTGCTCGCCCCCGGCGAGAGCGGCGAGGGCGAGCACTTCATCGACCTCAACCTGAAGGCAATGCGGATGGGCTGGCTGCCCACGGCGCCGCAGCTGAACGTCAACCCGCTCGGGGTCGCCGATGCCGCGGACGCGGCCGGCGTCGAGCCCGCCGAGCACGTCGCGCGCGGCCTCAAGGACGGCAGCCTGAGCCTGGCCTGCGAGGACCCGGACGCGCGCGGCAACCACCCGCACGTGATGTTCGTGTGGCGCTCGAACCTGCTCGGGGCCAGCGGCAAGGGCCACGAGTACTTCCTCAAGCACCTGCTGGGAGCCCAGAACGCGGTCTTCGGCGAGGACCTGAAGGCGCAGGGCGCGGATCTGCCGCGGGAGGTGAAGTGGCGCGACACCGCGCCCGAGGGCAAGCTGGACCTGGCGGTGACCCTGGATTTCCGCATCTCCAGCAACGCGCTGTACTCCGACGTGGTGCTGCCGGCCGCGACCTGGTACGAGCGCGACGACCTCAACACCACCGATATGCACCCCTTCATCCACCCGTTCAACGCCGCGGTGGACCCGCTCTGGGAGAGCCGCACCGACTGGGACATCTTCCGCACCCTCGCGGCCGCGTTCTCGCGCCTGGCGGCGGAACGTCTCGGCACCCGCCGCGACGTGGTGCTGACGCCGCTGCTGCACGATACGCCGGGCGAGCTGGGGCAGGCGCTGGACGCGCTGGACTGGAAGCGGGGCGAGTGCGAGCCGGTCCCCGGCCGCACCGCGCCGGCGGTCACCGTGGTCGAGCGGGACTACGCCGCCGTGCACGACCGCTACTGCTCGCTGGGACCGCTGGTGGAGGACATCGGGGTGGGCGCCAAGGGCATCGCCTGGGACGCCCGCGAGGACGCCGCGGCGCTGGCGGCGCTCAACGGCCGCGTCCCGGACGGGCCCTGCCGGGGCCGGCCGCGGATCGACACCGCGCGCCGGGCGGCGCAGGCGATCCTGACGCTCTCGCCCGAGACCCACGGCGAGGTCGCGATGAAGGCCTGGCACGCGCTGGAGCGTACCACCGGGCGCTCCCACGCCCACCTGGCGCAGCCGCGCGCCGCCGAGCACATCCACTTCGAGGACCTGGCGGCGCAGCCGCGCAAGGTGATCTCGACCCCGACCTGGAGCGGCATCGAGTCGGAGGAGGTCAGCTACAACGCCTCCTGGACCAACGTCCACGAGCTGATCCCCTGGCGTACGCTGACCGGACGCCAGCAGTTCTACCAGGACCACCCGTGGATGCGCCGCTACGGCGAGCACTTCGCCCTCTACCGGCCGCCGGTGGACACCCGCAGCACGCCGGCGCTGCAGTCGCATTTCCGCGCCGGCGCCAGCCTGCGGCTGCGCTGGATCACCCCGCACCAGAAGTGGGGCATCCACAGCACCTACAGCGACACCGAGATCATGCTCACGCTCTCGCGCGGCGGGCCGATCGTCTGGCTCAGCGAGCGCGAGGCGCTCGACGCCGGCATCCGCGACAACGACTGGATCGAGGTCGCCAACAGCCACGGCGTGCTGGTGGCGCGCGCGATCCTCAGCCAGCGCATCCCGGCCGGCGTGGCGCTGATGTACCACGCCCAGGACCGCGTCATGAACAACCCGACCGCCCGGCTCAGCGGCCAGCGCTCGGGGCTGCACAACAGCGTGACCCGGGTGGTCATGAAGCCGACCCACATGATCGGCGGCTACGCCCAGCTCTCCTACGGGCTCAACTACTACGGCACGATCGGCTCCAACCGCGACGAGATGGTGCTGGTGCGGCGGCTGGAAGACGTCGAGTGGGAGGGCGACGGCACCGGGGAGCGGCCGATCCCGGAAGGAGCGCAGTCATGAAGATCCGCGCACAGGTGGCGATGGTCCTGAACCTGGACAAGTGCATCGGCTGCCACACCTGCTCGGTGACCTGCAAGAACGTGTGGACCTCGCGCGAGGGCATGGAGTACGTCTGGTTCAACAACGTCGAGACCAAGCCCGGCATCGGCTATCCCCGGGAGTGGGAGAACCAGGACCAGTGGCAGGGCGGCTGGCGGCGCAAGGCCAACGGCCGGATCGAGCCGCGCCAGGGTGCCCGCTGGCGCATCCTCACGCGCATCTTCTCCAACCCCAACCTGCCGGAGCTGGACGACTACTACGACCCCTTCACCTTCGACTACGACAACCTGCAGCGCTCGGCGGTGAAGCCCACGGCGCCGACCGCGCAGGCCATGTCGGTGGTCACCGGCCGCAGGATGGACCGGGTGACGTGGGGCCCGAACTGGGAGGACGATCTGGGCGGGGAGTTCGAGAGCCGCGCCCGCGACGTGTGCATGGAAGGGGTGCAGAAGGAGATCCAGTCGGCCTTCGAGAACACCTTCATGTTCTACCTGCCGCGGCTGTGCGAGCACTGTCTGAATCCCACCTGCGTGGCGTCCTGCCCGTCGGGCTCGATCTACAAGCGCGAGGAGGACGGCATCGTCCTGGTGGACCAGGACAAGTGCCGAGGCTGGCGCATGTGCATCTCGGGCTGCCCGTACAAGAAGATCTACTACAACTGGAAGAGCGGCAAGGCGGAGAAGTGCACCTTCTGCTATCCGCGCATCGAGACCGGCCAGCCGACCGTGTGCTCGGAGACCTGCGTCGGACGCATCCGCTACCTCGGCGTGATCCTGTACGACGCGGACCGGATCCGGGAGGCGGCCTCGGTCGCCGACGAGCAGGACCTGTACGAGGCCCAGCTCGGGGTATTCCTGGACCCGCAGGACCCGGGGGTGCAGGCCGAGGCACGGCGCCAGGGGATCCCGGAGAACTGGATCGAGGCGGCACGGCGCTCGCCGGTGTACAAGCTGGCGATGGACTGGCGCGTGGCCTTCCCGTTGCACCCGGAGTTCCGCACCCTGCCGATGGTCTGGTACGTGCCGCCGCTCTCGCCGATCCAGTCGGCGACCACCGCCGGCGCGCTGCCGACCAGCGACGGGGTGCTGCCGGACATCGACGCGCTGCGCATCCCGGTGCGCTACCTGGCGAACCTGCTGACCGCCGGCGCCGAGGCGCCGGTGCGCTCGGCGCTGCAGCGGCTGCTGGCGATGCGGGTCTACATGCGCGCCTCCGAGGTCGAGCAGCAGCCCGACACCGACGTGCTGGAGCGGGCCGGACTGAGCGAGGCGCAGGTCCAGGAGATGTACCGCTACCTGGCGATCGCCAACTACGAGGACCGCTACGTGATCCCGACCACCCACCGCGAGCCGGAGACCGGCCAGTTCAGCGAGCGCGGCGCCTGCGGCTTCTCCTTCGGCAACGGCTGTTCGGACGGCTTCACGGAAGCGAGCGTGTACGGGCGTCACGACCAGCGCAGCGCGCATTACTACGACGTCAGCCGCCTGCGCGAGCAGCTCCGGGAGAAGAGCAAATGAAGAGCTACCGGGCACTGGCGCTGCTGCTGCGCTATCCGCAGCCCGAGTGGCTGGAGGCGCTGGACGAGGTGGAGGCGCTGCTGCACGCCGAGCGCCACCGGAACCGGCGGGCGCTGTCGCGGGTCGCGCCGCTGATCGCCCTGCTGCGCCGGACGCCGCTGCTGGAGCTGGAGGCCGCCTACGTCGAGACCTTCGACCGCCAGCCGCGCCACGCGCTGTACCTCTACGAGCACCTGTTCGGCGAATCCCGCGCGCGCGGCACCGGCATGGTCGAGCTGCTGGAGCGCTACCGGCGCGCCGGCCTGGCGCTCGACTGCGACGAGCTGCCCGACTACCTGCCGGTGTTCCTGGAGTACCTCTCCGAGCTGCCCGCGCGCGAGGCGCGGCGGGAGCTGGGGCCGGTGGCGGGGGTGCTGCGCCTGCTCGCCCGGCGCCTGGCCGAGGCGGAGTCGCCCTACGCCGGCGTGCTGTCCGCGCTGGACCGGCTGGCGCAGGGGCGCGCGCCGCGGCGGGCCCCGGAGTCGCCGCGGCCGATGGAGAGACTGGTGCAGCGGGTCGGCTACACCGACAGCGGCCGCGAGCCGCTGCTCACGCCCGAGTCGATGCTCGGCGGCGGCCGGAACGGGAGGGAGTGACAGGCATGGACTGGGTGAATCAGTTCTTCTTCGGGGTCTATCCCTACATCGCGGGCACCGTGTTCCTGGCCGGGAGCCTGCTGCGCTTCGACCGCGATCCCTACACCTGGAAGAGCGACTCCAGCGAGCTCCTGGGGCGCGCGCGCCTGCGCCTGGCCAGCAACTGCTTCCACATCGGGGTGCTGTTCCTGTTCTTCGGCCACCTGGTCGGGCTGCTCACCCCGGAGCCGGTGTTCAACGCCGTCGGGCTCGGCGTATACGGGCACGAGCTGCTGGCGATGATCAGCGGCGGGGTGTTCGGGGTGCTGGGCTGGATCGGGATCGCGCTGCTGATCCACCGCCGCCTCACGGTGCCGCGGGTGCGCAGCACCAGCCGACCGATGGATCACGTGGTCGTCTGGTGGATCTTCATCACCTTGTCGTTCGGGCTGTCGACCATCTTCTTCTCGGCGCACAATCTGAACCAGGGCGACATCATCGAGGCGCTGCGCCTGTGGGCCCAGCACACGGTGACGTTCCAGCCGTCGCCGGGCCTGGTCGCGCACGTGCCGATCGTCTACAAGATCCACATGTTCCTCGGCATGACGCTGTTCGCGCTGGTGCCGTTCAGCCGCCTGGTGCACATCTGGAGCGGCTTCGCCGCGCCGTTCTACCTGCTGCGGCCCTACCAGGTGGTGCGCCCGCGCACCCGGCGCTGAGCGGCCCGGGTCCGGAGGTGAAATGAAGGTACGGGTCAACGGCCGGGAGATCGGCGAGGGCGAGATCGAGGCGGAGGCGCGTCACCACGACGACGCCGAGGACCCGCTTCAGGCGGCGGCAGCCGCGCTGGTGCTGCGGCGGCTGATCGTCGACCGGGCGCGCTCGCGGGGCCTGCTCAACCGGGAGCAGCTCGAGCCCGCCGACGCCGACCTGGACGACGCCCTGGAGGCGCTGCTGGCGCTCGAGCTGGAGCTGCCCGAGCCGGACGAGCACGAGCTGCGCCGCTTCTACGAGCAGAACCGGGAGCGCCTG
>DASQZJ010000036.1:0-3297 GCA_035638775.1 Gammaproteobacteria bacterium | reverse complement strand
GGCCACGGTCAACCGGCTGCTGGACATGGGGGCCGCGGGCTACATGGTCGCGACCGCGCTGGACGCCATCGTCGCCCAGCGCCTGGTCCGGCGCGTGTGCGACAGCTGCGGGGAGGACTACGAGCCGCCGGCCGCGGAGCTCGCCTGGCTGCGCGGCACGCTCGGCCGGGAGGACGTCAGCGGCATGCGCTTCCGCCGCGGCTCCGGCTGCGCCTACTGCAACAACACCGGCTTCCGAGGCCGCATCGGGCTCTACGAGCTGCTCGAGATGAACGACGACATGGTCGAGGCGTTGCGCCACGAGGACAGCGACGCGTTCGCCCGCGCCGCCCACCGGCGCGCGGATTTCCGTCCGGTGGCACTGGCGGGGATCGACTACGTCGCGGCGGGGGTCACCCCGCTGGCCGAGGTCATCCGGGTGGCCGGCCGGGTCGACGAGATGCCGGCCCCGGCACCCCGGCCGCTGACGGAAGAGACGCCCTGACGGGGAGCGCGCATGCCGCATTTCGAGTTCAAGGGACGCGATGCCCGGGGCGAGCTGGTCAGCAGCCGCCTCGAAGCCGACAGCATCGACGCCGTGGCCAACCAGCTGATGAACTCGGGCATCACGCCCCTGGAGATCGAGCCCTATACGCCGCGGGTGTCGGCGCGCGAGCAGATCGGGCGGTTCCTCGGGGCGGGCCGCCCCACGACCGACGACCTGGTGCTGTTCTGCCGGCAGATGTACACCCTCGCCCGGGCCGGCGTGCCCATCATCCGGGCGCTGACGGGCCTGCGCGAGTCGACGCGCAGCCCGGTGATGGCCGAGGCGCTGGACGACATCATCGACAGCCTGGAGTCCGGGCGCGACCTGGCCGGCTCGCTGGCGCGCCATCCGGCGATCTTCTCGCCGTTGTTCGTCAACGTGGTGCGCGTGGGCGAGAACTCCGGGCGCCTGGAGGAGTCGTTCCTGCGCCTGTACGAGTACCTGGGGTTCGAGCAGGCCACGCGCAAGCGGGTGAAGGTCGCGCTGCGCTATCCGGCGTTCGTGGTGTTCGCGGTGGCCGTGGCGATCGTGGTGATCATGTGGATCGTGGTGCCGCCCTTCGCCCAGGTCTTTTCCAGCATGGGCGCGCAGCTGCCGCTGCCCACGCGCATCATCATCGGCATCTCCAACTTCTTCGTGCACTACTGGTACGTGCCGATCGCGGTCATCGCCGGCGCCGCGTACGCCGCCCGGCGCTATGTGCGCACCGAGCGCGGCCGCTACCGCTGGGACCGGCTCAAGTTCCGCATCCCGGTGGTCGGCAGCATCATGCTGCGCTCGGCGCTGGCGCGCTTCGCGCGGGCCTTCAGCATGTCCTACCGCTCGGGCGTGCCGCTGATCCAGGCGCTGTCGCTGGTGGGGCGCGCGGCCGACAACGAGTACCTGCGCGAGCGCGTGAACGAGCTGCGCAGCGGCGTGGAGCGGGGCGAGGCGATCAGCCGCATCGCCGCCACCACCGGGCTGTTCACCCCGATGGTGCTGCAGATGATGGCGGTGGGCGAGGAGACCGGCGCGATCGATGACATGATGCAGGAGGTGGCGGAGTTCTACGAGCGCGACGTGGCCTACGACGTCGAGAACCTGGCCGCGGTGCTGGAGCCGATCCTGATCGTCGCGGTGGGCTGCCTGGTGCTGCTGCTGGCGCTGGCGGTGTTCCTGCCCATGTGGGACCTGTACAACCTCGCCGC
Source organism: Gammaproteobacteria bacterium (assembly GCA_035638775.1). Classification (GTDB taxonomy): domain Bacteria; phylum Pseudomonadota; class Gammaproteobacteria; order UBA5335; family SLRW01; genus DASQZJ01. The sequence continues at coordinate 1,584 of DASQZJ010000036.1, read as the reverse complement.
CTCCGGTGCCTGAGCGGGCGCACATGGCGAGCCTCCCGACACGCGGGCGCGTGGGCCAGCGCCAGCGGCGCATGCTCGAGTTCGCGCTGGTGGTGATCGTGATCAGCCTGGTGGTGGCGGTCCTGATCGACCGGGTGCAGAAGGTGATGGTGGAGGCCGAACGTGCCTCGGTGGTGCAGGTCGTCGGCCAGCTGCGCGCCGCGCTGGGGATGGACGTGGCAAGGACCGTGGCCGAGGGCGATACCCCGAAGCTCGCACGGCTGCAGGGCGCCAACCCGATGAAGCTGATGGACCCGCCGCCGGCCTCGTACGCCGGCACCGTGACCGGCCCGGACAGCAACCTGAAGCCGGGTCACTGGTACTACGACCCGAAGAGCCACGAGCTGCGCTACCGGGTGCGCCGCCCCGATGCGTTCGTCACACCCGCAAAACCGGGCGACGAAATCCGCTACCGGGTGGTGCTGGTCTACCGGGACGCCAATGGAAACGGGCGCTACGACGGTCCCCCGGACCAGGCCTACCGGGTTGAACTGAAGCGGGAAAACGCATATCACTGGATCATAAAAGGCGGGAAGGGGGGGCAAGAATGAACACCGCACTGCCGCTTTCCAACGTCACGCTGCTGCTTGCCTGGCTGGCCATCGCCGCGCTGGCCTTCGCGGCCGTGGTGGGCGCCTGGCTGCTGGTGCATCCGGGCTCGCTGCTGCGCGCGGACCGGAGCACCGGCCGGTGGATTTCCACCCGTCGCGCGCTGCGCTTCCTGGAGGTGCCGCACCGCTGGGAGCGTTTCTTCTACCGGCATCACCGGGTCTTCGGCGCGATCATCTTCTTGGGCAGCGCCTATTGCCTGTGGGCCTACGTTTTCCGCTACGATCCCGCCAGGATGGAGCACGTGATCGCGGGTTCGCCGGCCGCGGAGGCCATGGGCTGGCTGCTGCCGGCGGTCGAGGTGATCTACGTCGTGCTCACCGTCCTGACCCTGGTCGCCGGCGCCATCTTCTACCTGCGTCCGAGTCTGCTCAAGGGCTTCGAGGCCGCCGCGAACACCTGGGTCTCCACCCGGCGTCTCGGCCGCGGGCTGGAGCACGAAAGCCACGCGGTGCAACGCCTGGCGGGCGGGATGCCGCGGCTGGTCGGCCTGCTCGTGCTGGGGCTCAGCCTTTACTCGATCGTGGTGCTCGCGGCCGCGATAAGCGGCTGATCGGGCGGACTTTGTGACCGGGTGCACAGTTTCGCGGACGAACGGTTCCTGCGCGCTTTCCCGACATGCTAACGTTGGCCCTGCGTGCTTCCATGCCGCTTCGGGGCTGGACCGGGCTGCGGCCCGGCGAGGCTTGGAAGGCGGATTTTCGCAAACCAGCGGTGCTCACCCCCGGCCGCGGCCGGATGAGACCAATGGAGAAGCAATAATGACTCGACCTGTAATCAAGAAGAACGACCAGCGCGGTTTCACCATGATCGAGCTGGTCTTCGTGATCGTGATCCTCGGCATCCTGGCGGCCTTCGCCGTGCCGAAGTTCGTCAACCTGAGCAAGGATGCCCGGGTCGCCAGCTTACAGGGGCTCCAGGGGAGCCTGCAGAGCG
>DASQZJ010000035.1:0-47144 GCA_035638775.1 Gammaproteobacteria bacterium | reverse complement strand
GCCGACCCCGCGCTGATGCAGGCGCGCACCCGGGAGATCCTGGCGCTGCTCGAACGCTTCGCCTGAGCCCGACGGCGCCGCGTGGCGCCCGCGCGCGGCGGCGGAACACACCATGACACACCCGTAACCCGCTGACTTTTCGGCGGTGTGTGCCGCTTCCCCCCCGACGGCGCTTGTATCGCGCTGTCCCCCGCCCGCACAGTCCGTACAGCCCACGCGTGATCCTCCCCGCCCGCGCCTGCCGGGCGCGGCAATCCGCAGGCACGACCGTCCTCCGTCCGCCGTGTCCCGGCTGACGGACATTCTGTACGGGCGTCCCGCGGCTCCCGGCCTGTTCTTGATCCCCGCCATGACGGGGTTTGCGGTTCCCGCAACGGCTCTGGCACGGCGTTCGCTTGCACAGGGTGCAAACCGGTCATGGGAGAGCGAAGAGCCGTGAACCAGAACAGAACAGTGCGTACCCCCTCGTGGTCCGTGCCCTGGCGGCCGGCCTGCTGCCGGGAGCCTTTGCGTCACCGGCGTGCGCGGCGCCGAAGCAGCATGCGACGCCGCCACCGTACGCCATGCGTACGCCGACCGTGCTGTCCGGGGTCAGGGCCCGGCCCCTGCAGGCGGCCGCGCTCGCGGGCCAGCGCGGCATGGGCGAGGCGACGCGCTGGGCCCATGGAGCCGTCGGTCCGCGTCGGAGCGGCGTGGTCCTCTGGGACGAGGCCGGGCGCGGGCATGGCGGACAGCGCCCGAACGCGTTCAGCGCGCGGCCGCGGCACGCAGGACACCGCCGATGTGCCCGAGCGCCGGGTCCGCTTCGAGTGTCCCCGCCCCTTCGGAGCGGCGCTGCGGTCCCGGGGCTCAGTGGAGCTGCCGCCACGAGCCGCTGTGGCTGCTGGTGCCGCGCTCCTTCACCGTGGTGATCTGGCCGCCGGAGCGGGTCACGAGCTTGACGTCCCCGATGTCGCCCTGGCGGGTGCGAAGCAGGCTCGGGGCGGTCGCCAGGCCCGCGCCCATGGACAGGCCCACGGCGTTCTTGCCGTTGACCTGGTCCTTGCTGTTGAGCTGGCCGTCGCCGTTGAGGTCGAGCTCGGGGAGGCTGAACGCGCTGCCGTTGGCGTAGTCGAGCGCCATCAGGTAGCTGGAGCCGCCGGCCGAGCAGGAGCTGCCGGAGCTGCTGTTGGGCACGTAGGTGGTGAAGATCACCCGCCCGCTGTCCAGGCGCGGGCGCGTGATCATCCGCTCGCCGGCGATCGGCAGGTTCATGTACCAGCCCGATACGCCCGTCTTGGTCCAGTCGACCGCGTTGTGGCTGACCGTGCGCACCTGGTTGGTGCCGTTGAACGTCGTGGTGCTGGTGGTGGTCAGCGTCTGCTGGACCAGGTTGCTGCGCGAGATGGTGGCGCCGTTGCCCTTGTCCCACAGGCCGTAGAACGACTGCGTGCCGGTCGTGGTCAGGTCGTTGCTGCCGAGGAACCTGCCGGTGCCGAAGAACACCAGGGTGCCCTTGAGCCGGGGATAGTCCGGCTGCAGGGTCACCGCCGGCTTGGTGGTGATCGGCTGGTCGTTGCCGTTGCCGTCGGTCGCGTGGAACAGCACCGTGGCGCTCCAGTTGGAGGGGTTGGTGCTGGAGATGTCGATCCGCCAGAGGTTGCCCTGCAGGTCGCCGGCATACACGGTATCGGCGATCGGCGAGCCGCTGCTGGAAACCACCGCGGGCGTGGACAGGCCGTTGGCCTTGGTGAGGTCGCAGGCCGAGGAGACCTGGGCGCACAGGTCGATGCGCCGGATCAGGCTGCCGGTCTGGGCGTCGACCACGTACAGGTAGGGCTTGCCGTCGCCGTTGTTGTAGCCGGAGCCGAAGATCACGACCGACTCGCTGGTGTTGGTGCCGGTGGCGATCCGGGCGATCTGCGGCTGGCTGTAGGTCTTGCCGAGGTCGCTGTCGCTGTACTCCCAGAGCACGTCGCTGGCGACCGCGCTTCCGGTGGTCATGGAGCCCGGGTCGGTAACGTCCAGGGCGTAGATGCTGTTGCCGCCGTCGTTCTCGCCGCCCACCAGGATGGTGTGCCAGGAGCCGTCGGAGAACTGCACGTCGCCGGCGCTGGGCGAACCGTCGACGAAGAACTGGTGGCTGGCGTTGTAGGCCGGCTCGGTCAGCTTGTAGAGGTTGCCGAACACGCCCTGGGGCACGTATGCGAACAGCTCCTTGCCGTCATTGGCGTCGAAGGCGTGGAGCATGCCGTCGTTGCCGCCCACGTACACCACCGGCGTGCGGTTGGCGTACTTGCTCTGGAATGCCTGGTAGCTCGATGAGCCGTAGAACGCGCGCGGCGCGCCGACGTACAGGGGATTGCTGTGGACGATGTCGCCGAGGATGTGCGCGCGGTTGCGGAAGGGACCGCCGTTGCGCTGCTCGTTGCAGGTGGCCCCGCGCAGGTACTGCAGCCGGGCCTGCCCCCACTGGGCCGCCGTGCTGCTGGCGGTCGAGCCGCCGCACAGCGTGATGCCGGCGGTCCCCGCCGACGTCTCCAGCTGGCCCTGTTCGTTGCTGCTGACGTCGGACCAGCGGAACGGCACGCCGGCGGCCGACGATGCGTTCCAGGTCGCGATCGCCCGGCCGGTGTCCCAGTTCTGGTTGTCGAGCTGCGCCTGGGCCTGCCACTTCGCCGCGCTGGCGGTATTCTGCACGGTGCCGTTGCTCTTGATCGGGTAGGCGAGGAGATTGCCGGTCCAGTCGCCGTATACGTCCTGCGAGTCGAACTGGGCCTGGTAGACGGTGGTGTCCGTGCGCAGGCCGGTGGAGTTGATTGCGGCCGAGGAAGTCGTCTCCGTGGCGGCCTCGACCTGGGCCAGGATCGCCTGCAGGTCGGAGGCGACGGCGCCGGGGCTGGTCGCGGGAAAGTAGTCGCCGGTGCCGCCGGCCACCGCCATGGCCTTGAGCGTCGCGGCGGCCTGCGGGTTCCTGGACGGATCCACGCCGGCGCCGAGACCCACCACGTAGGTCTTGATCCCGGCCTGCTTCAGGGCGCTGAGCTTGTCGATCGCGTCCTGCAGCGCCTGGTCGTTGGTGCTGGCCAGCGAGCCGTCGCTGTTGAAGCTGGCGGTGACGCCGTAGTTCTTCGCCGCCGCGCTGCCCAGCGGCGGCCAGGCATTGCCGTCGAGGTCCTCCGTCGGCAGGCCGTCGGTGACCAGGACCACGTAGCGCTTGGCGGGACAGCCGCTGCTGCTGGCGGGTGCATTGCTGCCGGTGTAGTAGTTGTCGGCGTAGTTCAGAAGGCCGGCCAGCGGCGACTGCGGCGCGCCGGCGCTGATCGCCAGGCTGGACGTGTCGTTCGTTTCCGGCTTGAGATACGGGTCGAACTGCTGCACGTAGCTGTTGATGTCGGCCTGCGTCGGGTGGGCGCCGGCCGAGGTGATGCCGACCAGCAGGTGGGCGCTGGTCGCGCTCACGCCGGAGTCGTAGTAGCCGAAGCCGCGTTTGGCGAAGTACACCTGCGGGGAGTCGGGCACGTAGCCGGCGTTGGTCGGTCCCAGCGTGAAGCCGCCGCTCATGTCGGTGACGTCGTTGTAGGACAGTGAGACCTTGCCGGCCTCGTAGTCGGACAGGGAGTAGTTGGGCGGCCAGGGCGAGGACGGGGTCGGTCCATCATGGACGATGAAGCGGTCCGGGTAGCCGCTGCCGGCGTAGAGGACGTCGTTGATGGAGGGCGCGTCGCTGGTCTGCGAGACGATCATGTAGCTGTCGGTCGAGGCCCCGCTGCCGGAGCCGTAGTAGCCCTGGATCGCCTTGCAGTCGGCGTTGCTGTTGTTGTAGCAGGGGTTGGGCACCCAGGTGCCGCTGCTCGGCTGGCTGGTGCTGAACTGGAATCCATCCGGTCCACTCATGAAGTAGACCCAGGTGTCGTAGACCGACTTGCCGCTGACCTCGTAGTCGGCCAGGCCGAAGTCGGTGTTGCCCGAGTACTCCTGCAGCACCTTCTCGATCGCCGCCTTGGCGACGTTGAGCCGGCTGGCCGAGTTGTCGTACTCGACGCCGTTCTGCGTGACGGTGTAGGGCGCGCTGTTGCCCGCCGTGTCGCCGCTGACCGGGGCGGTGAAGCCCTTGGGCACCGTGTAGTCCGCCGGCGAGCTGGAGCGCTGGAGGGCGTTGTCGCCGGTGGTGCCGGAGCCGGTCATGATCGCGCCCGAGAGGTCGCCGTCCATGGACTGCGAGTTGCCGATCTCGATCAGCACCTGCGGGTGCGTGGGCTGGACCAGCGTGAGCGGCACCGGCGAGATCTGGATCTGCGGCGGCGTGCTGGCTCCGGCGGTGAGCGGGGCCATCACCAGGGCCGCCGCGATGGCCGCGAAGAAGGCGGGGCAGCGCCGCCTGCCGGGGAAGGAACGGGTGTACTTCATGGCCGGAAATCGCTCTGCAGGATGACTTGCCCGGGAGTGCCGTCACTGGTGCCTTCCGCCGTGACCTGGAAGAACTGCACCGGCGGCACGTTGCCGTAGGTCGGGCGTGAAAGGTTCTGGCCCGGGGCCGGGGAGGGGGGCAGCTTCTCGACAAAATAGCGAGGGGGGTCGCGCAGCAGGGTTCCGGTATAGGCAAGCGTCGCGGTGGACGAGCTCCAGTCGATCGTCTGCCAGCGGGGCGTGTTGCCGGGCGGGTTCTCGGGATAGCAGCCACTGCCGCCGAACGTCGGGCACAGGGAGCCCAGCAGCAGGTTGGCCCTGGCGGCCGCCAGCGCCGCCTCGGCACCCTCGAAGGCCTGTTCGTGACCCTGGGAGTGCTCCGTCATGCGGTACTGCAGGGTCGAGGTGTCCGAGGCCATCACGCCGAGCACCATCAGCACCAGCAGCACGACCATGGTGATGATCAGGGCCACGCCGCGCTGTCGCTGTCCGCGGGGCGTTGTCCGGATGTCGCTCGGCATGATCAGCTCTCCCGGTTGCGCAGTGCCACGAAACCGGTGAATACCCGCCGCAGGTAGCGGTCCCGGGGCACGGATTCGGTCTGCTCCAGCAGCGTCATCTGCAACGGCCCGATCTTGCCGTTGGTGAGCGCCTTCTCCCGGCTGCTGGCGAGGAGGCCGACGCGCACGCTGACCACGTGTTTCCAGTTGCTCACGCCCGACGCCGGGTAGTACCGGTCGGGCACCCTGTCGCCGTCGGAGTCCACGCCGTAGCGGAGCTGCATGTTGTCGATCCCGCCGACCAGCTCCTTCTCCTGGCCGTCCTCGTACTCGTAGAGACCGCAGTCATGCGCGCTGCAGTCGGAGGCCCCCGAGCGGCTGGCCACGAAATAACTCACGCGGGTGATCTGCTGCACCTCGGCACCGGCATGGAAGGCGCTGCCGAGGTCCTTGGTGGCGTTGCCCGGGGTATAGGTGCTGCCGGTGTTGTGGGCGATGTTGCCGTTGGACGTGGTGTAGTTGGTGACCTGGAAGACGGACGCGGAGGAGCAGTCCGAGATCATCAGGATCTCGCCGTCGCTGACCTTGGGTGGATTGACCGGGCTGACCTTGAGGTCAGCGGACGTGTTGGGCATATCGGCCGTGATGTGCTGTCCGTTGCCCTCGGTGGTGGTGACGGTGACGATGTCCGAGCCCGGCACCGGCGGCTCGGGCAGCGAAGAGAGCGCGGATGGCTCCGCCGGGCTCCAGCCGCCGCTGCCGGCGTCGAAGCCCTCGATCCCGCGTCCGAAGTCATAGCTGAACGCCGAGGGGCTGCTCAGCACGTTGTTGATCGACACCTGGCGGCCGCCGCAGCCGGTGTAGCCGGCCATCCGCAGCGAGTCGTCGAGCAGCGCCAGGGCGAAGCGCCCGCTCTGCTGTACCTGGGCGCTGCCGCGGTTGAGTCGGTAGCCCTGCCGGGCGGCGAGGTAGACGCCGTACACCGCGGCCAGCAGGACCAGTGTCATGCTGAGCGCCACCAGGACCTCGAGCACGCTGAATCCGGCACAGCGCCGACCGGGGCATCGTGACGGAGCGTTCATAGCGAGGTCCTCACCGAGACCGTCGGGCGCCGCGTGCTGTTGGCGCCCGTGCCCTTCTGCCAGGAGATGGTTACCGTCACCCGGCTCCAGGAGTTGTGCGGCGTGGTGGTGACGGCGGCCTCCCCCCCGGGGAGGTCCGTGCGTACCAGCGCGAGCCACTGCGACAGGTCCCAGGCGGTGATCTGGGCGGGGGTGCACGTGCTCGTATCGCAGTCGGTCACCGTGGTGCCTGAAGGGGGCTGACTCGCCATTGACATGTCGTAGCTGCCGGAAGCGGCCTGGTCCCGGTTGACCCGCATCCGGTCGAGCATGTCGTAGCCCAGGCGATCGGCCTGGGTTCGCAGGTAGGCGGAGCGGTCCTGGTGCAGCGATACCATCTGCAGCTTGGCCAGGCCGAGCACGCCGATGGCGAAGATCGCGAGCGCGACCAGCACCTCGATCAGGGTCCAGCCGCCGTGGCCTGGCATGGACGGGTCACGAATCATCTCCGGTCTCCTCACGGGCAGCTCAGCGCGCCGCCCGAGGCGGTGGTCGAACCCGACCGGATATCGCCGGCGGGGGAGACGATGGCCGAAACCGCGTGCGCGGCACCCCGGGGGCCGCACACGGTGAAGTAGCCGCCGGTGTTGGACAGCCCGGATGGCCGGTAGGCGAGGTAGGCGTTGCCGCCGAGATGGGCGCTGACCGTGAAGTGCCCCTGCAGCGCGGGATAGCGCTTGACCACCGGGTCCCCGGTGCCGACGGTCCCGGTGCTGCCGGAACGGTTCTCGACCACGATCCAGCCCCGGCTCCACTGGCCGTCGCAGCTGTTGCCCGTGGAGCTGCCGCACAGCGTGGTGGGCACGCCGTCGGAAACGGCGAAGGAACGCGCGGTCTGCACCGCGTTGACCATGGCGTCGAGGTTGGTGATGCGCCGGTTGCGGGCGACCATGTTCTGCAGTGCCGGCAGCCCGATGGTCAACACGATGGCGCCGATGGCGATGGCGACCAGCAGGCCGAGCAGGGTGAATCCTCCTGACGCGTGAGGCTGTTTCCGGAACATCGCGGCCGTCCTTCGCGGGAGCGTTGTATACATCATGTATATAACTCCTGGCCCTGCAACCGGATGCCGGCCCGACGGGAGAACCGGCCCGACGGGCGGTGACGGGTGCACCAGACGCCGCCGGAACGTGCGGGTCGATCCGGACGGACCCGGCCGCGTCCGTGCAGTCGACCGGGTCGGATCGGGCGGCCCCGCATTCGGGGTCCGCCAGCCGTGTCCTGTACGGTTGGCCTGCGCCATGAGTCCGGGCATAACGATCCGGCTATACCACTGAAGAACGACACGGCCGGCAAACGGTTCCGGTCCGGGGCCCGTCGAACGAACGAGCGGTGGCATTCGGGCGACAAACGTGCGCCGGGTCCCGGGCGCCCGCCCGCGCGGGGGTTTGCCAATCTTGCAGAAGGTATTGCCATGTCTCAGCGGCTGCCTGTGCCGTCGTGGCAAGGCGCGAGGAGGGAGTGTAGTGGCGCTACACGACCGACGGGCAACACCGTCCACGGCGGCACAGGCAGCCGCCCGCAGGGAGCCGCCGTGCGCTCCGCCGGCGGCCGTTGCGCTCGCTCGACGCAGCCCCACTGCGCCTTCGCTCCCGCGCCTGGCCGGCGAAGCGCACGACGGCTCTGAGGCATGGCAATACCTTCCGGAAGATTGGTGACAAGCGTGCGAAGACCCGGTAAGCTCGCGCCCTCGCGAGGGAAAATTCACTGCTCTATACTCACTCTGTGTGGTTATGGCGGCGTCGCCGTCAGCGGCATCGGAGGGTCGTCAAACGCGGAGATCCATGGCCGGCAAGCTGTACGTCAAGACCTGGGGCTGCCAGATGAACGAGTACGATTCGTCGAAGATGGCGGACGTGCTCCGGCAGGCGCGAGGCCTGGAGCTGACCGACGAGCCCGAGCAGGCGGACGTGCTGCTGCTGAACACCTGTTCGGTGCGCGAGAAAGCCCAGGAGAAGGTGTTCTCCGAGCTCGGCCGCTGGCGGGAGTGGAAGCGCGAGCGACCGGGGCTGGTGATCGGCGTCGGCGGCTGCGTGGCCAGCCAGGAGGGGGAGGCCATCGTGCGCCGGGCCCCCTTCGTCGACGTCGTCTTCGGACCCCAGACGCTGCACCGGCTGCCGGAGATGGTCGACCGGGCACGCGAGCGCCGCGCGCCGGTGATCGACCTGTCCTTCCCCGAGATCGAGAAGTTCGACCGGTTGCCGGAGCCCCGGGCCGAGGGGCCCACGGCCTTCGTGTCCATCATGGAGGGCTGCAGCAAGTACTGCACCTTCTGCGTGGTTCCCTACACCCGCGGCGAGGAGGTCAGCCGGCCGCTGGACGACGTGATCGGCGAGGTCGAGGCGCTGGCGCGCCGCGGCGTCCGTGAGATCACCCTGCTGGGCCAGAACGTCAACGCCTACCGCGGTCCGATGGGCGACGGCAGCATCGCGGACCTGGCGCTGCTGATCGACCACGTGGCGATGATCGACGGCATCGAGCGTATCCGCTTCACCACCTCCCACCCGCGGGAATTCAGCGACAGCCTGGTGGAGGTGTTCGCGGAACAGCCGAAGCTGGCCGCGCACCTGCATCTGCCGGTGCAGAGCGGCTCCGACCGGGTGCTGGCGCGCATGCACCGCGGCTACACCACGCTGGAGTACAAGCAGCGCATCCGGCGGCTGCGCGAGGCGCGGCCCGGGATCTCGATCAGCTCGGATTTCATCGTCGGTTTCCCCGGGGAAACCGGGCGCGACTTCGAGCAGACCATGGCGCTGATCGACGAGGTGGGCTTCGACCAGTCCTTCAGCTTCATCTACAGCCCGCGTCCCGGCACCCCGGCCGCGAGCTTCCCCGATGACGTCCCGCTCCGGGTCAAGCAGGAGCGCCTGCACCGGCTGCAGGGACGCATCAACGACCAGGCGATGACGATCAGCGAGGCGATGGTCGGAACGGTGCAGCGGGTGCTGGTGGAGCGCCCGTCGGTCAAGGACCCGGATCGGCTCGCCGGTCGCACGGAGAACGGCCGCTGGGTGAACTTCGACGGCCCGTCCGCGTGGATCGGACGGTTCCTGGACATCCGCATCAGCGAGGCGCTGCGCAATTCACTGCGTGGCGCGGCGGTCACCGACGGGGCCGGGAACCCGCTCCCGTCCGATGCGGCATAGAGGTACTGCAGGCAACTTGAGCGCGGCACAGCATTCCCTGGACCTGGTACTGGAACCCTTCGACAACGAGCGGCTCGCGAGCCTGTGCGGGCAGTTCGACGAGCACCTGAGACAGATCGAGAAACGCCTCGGTGTCGAGATCAACAACCGCGGCAACCGGTTCCGCATCGTCGGCGACAGCGAGTCGCTCAAGGCGACCGGCGGCATCCTGCGCGACCTGTACGCGGAAACCGCCCGCGAGCCGCTGACCCCGGAGCGGGTGCACCTGTTCCTGCAGGACTCCGGCCTCAGCGAGCGCACCCGGGAGCACGAGGCGCCGGAGCAACCGGCCGAGCCGGCCGGCGAGGTCGAGGTGCACACCCGGCGGGGCCGCGTGCGCGGACGCGGACCGAACCAGCAGCGCTACCTGCGCGCCATTGCCACCCACGACATCAACTTCGGCATCGGTCCGGCCGGCACCGGCAAGACCTACCTCGCCGTGGCCTCGGCGGTGGACGCCCTGCAGCAGGACCGGGTGCGGCGGATCGTGCTGGTGCGGCCGGCGGTCGAGGCCGGCGAACGCCTCGGCTTCCTCCCCGGGGACATGTCGCAGAAAGTGGATCCCTACCTGCGGCCGCTGTACGACGCGCTGTACGAGATGCTGGGCTTCGAGAAGGTGGACCGCCTGATCGAGCGGCACGTGATCGAGGTCGCCCCCCTGGCGTACATGCGCGGGCGGACGCTGAACGAGTCGTTCGTGATCCTGGACGAGGCCCAGAACACCACCATCGAGCAGATGAAGATGTTCCTGACGCGCATCGGGTTCGGCTCGACGGCGGTGGTCAACGGCGACATCACCCAGATCGACCTCCCGCGCAACGCGACTTCCGGCCTGCGCCACGTGGTCGAGGTGCTCAAGGACATCGACGGCATCAGCTTCACGTTCTTCACCAGCCGCGACGTGGTCCGCCATCCGCTGGTGCAGCGGATCGTCGATGCCTACGAGGCCTACGAACGGGACACCGGCGGGGACTCCGGCAAGTGAGACACCAGCCATGACCGGTCCGGCGCGCCTGGCGCTGGCAGTGCAGCGCGCCACCGCCGCCGGCGGGCTGCCCTCCGACGCCGACATCGCAGACTGGGCGGAGGCGGCGCTGGAGGACCTGCCGGGTCCGGTGGAACTGACGGTGAGGCTGGTCGACGAGGAGGAGAGCGCGACGCTCAACCAGCGTTTCCGGGGCAAGGCGGGGCCGACGAACGTATTGTCCTTCCCGTTCGACGCGCCCCCCGGCGTGGATCTCCCGCTGCTCGGCGACCTCGTGATCTGCGCACCCGTGGTGGCGCGGGAGGCGGCTGGTCAGGACAAGACCGGCCGGGCCCACTGGGCGCACATGGTGATCCACGGGGTGCTGCACCTGCGCGGGTACGACCACCAGGAGCCGCAGGAGGCAGGGCGCATGGAAAGCCTTGAAATCCGCCTGCTCGGCCGTTTAGGCTTCCGTGATCCGTATTCGTCCGAGTGGGCTCGATAAAGCAAGCGATGGACGCTGCCTCATCTTCCTGCCAGAGCCGGGGGCCGGCCCGTCCGGCCGCCGACTCTCCCGTACCCGCCCCGTCCGCAGCAAGCTTCGCCGGCGCTGTTCCCGCGGCGCCGGTCCGGCCGCTGTAACCGCGCCCGCGGGCCGCATTTCCGGGGTGTCCTGATGAACGACGAAAGACCCAGTACCAACGGTCCCGGCGGCCGCTCGTGGCTGGAGCGCCTGAGCCAGGCGCTCTCCGGCGAGCCCCGGGACCGGGACGATCTCATGGAGGTGCTGCGCGACGCGCAGCAGCGCGGCCTGATCGACGTCGACGCCGAGGCGATGATCGAGGGCGTACTGCAGGTGACCGAGATGCAGGTGCGGGACATCATGATCCCGCGTGCGCAGATGACGGTCGTGGAGCGCGACGCCTCGCTGGACGCGATCCTGCCGATCATCATCGAGTCGGGATACTCGCGCTTTCCGGTGATCGGGGAGAGCCGCGACGAGGTGGTCGGCATCCTGCTGGCCAAGGATCTGCTGCGCTACGCCAACGAGAGCGGCCGCCGCAGCTTCAACATCCGCGAGGTCCTGCGGCCGGTGAGCTACATCCCGGAGAGCAAGCGCCTGAACGTGCTGCTCAAGGACTTCCGCTCCAGCCGCAACCATATCGCGATCGTGGTGGACGAGTACGGGGGCGTGGCGGGCCTGGTGACCATCGAGGACGTGCTTGAGCAGATCGTCGGCGAGATCGACGACGAGCACGACTTCGAGGAGGACACCTCGATCCTGAAGTACAGCGACACCCGCTACCTGGTGAAGGCGCTCACCGACATCGAAGACTTCAACGAGTACTTCGGCAGCCGCTTCTCCGACGACGAGTTCGACACCATCGGCGGGTTGCTGATGAATGCCTTCGGCCACCTGCCCAAGCGCGGCGAGAACATCGACTTCGGGGGCATGCGGTTCCAGATCCTGCGCGCGGACAGCCGGCGCATCCACCTCATCCAGGTCAATCCGAAGCCCGAGACCCGGCAGAAGGAGTCCGTCTCGTAGGGTCCCCGCGCCGCGCCCGATCGGCCGGCGGCAACGCTCGACCGGGGCGGTGACGCACTTTTCCGGCACCGGGCGGTCACGGGAAGGGGGGCCTTGCGGCCCCGTTCGCATCGTCCCCCGGCAGCGCCGGGGCAGATTCATCCTGCTGCAGACAGAGGTCCATGCCGGAAGAGGTCCGAGCGTCGCGCGGATGGGGCAGGCCCGGCCTGTCCATGGCCGTTCCCGTGGTTGCCGGCGCGTTGCTGGTGCCCGCGTTCGCGCCGTTCGGCTGGTGGCCGCTGGCGCTGGTCTCGCTGGCGGCGCTGCTCGGGCTCTGGTCCGGCGTCCGGCCGCGGACCGCCGCGGTGCGCGGGTTCCTGTTCGGCCTGGGCTGCTTCGGGGCCGGGCTTTACTGGCTCTACATCAGCGTGCACGTCTTCGGCGGCGCCCCGGCCTGGCTGGCGGTGGCGCTGACCGTCGGGCTCGTGGTGTTCATGTCGCTCTACCCCGCGGCGACGGGCTGGCTGCTGTGCCGACTGTTTCCGCGGGCGGGCGCGGTGCGCACGCTGCTGGCGTTCCCGGCCCTGTGGGCCCTGTCGGAATGGGTGAGAAGCTGGCTGTTCACGGGGTTCCCGTGGCTGAGCATCGGCTACAGCCAGATCGATACGCCGCTGGCGGGCTACGCCCCCGTGCTGGGCGTGTTCGGGGTCGGGATGGCGCTGGCGCTCACCGCGGGATGCCTCTGGCTGCTGCTCAAGGGGCCGCGGCGGCACCGGGTGCTCGCGGTCGCCGCGGCGGCGGCGGTCTGGGCGGGCGGCGCACTGCTGGGCGGCGTGCCCTGGACGCACCCGGACGGGCGGGCGCTGACGGTGGCGCTGGTGCAGGGCAACGAGCCGCAGAACAGGAAGTGGCTGCCGGACAACCTGATGCCCACGCTGCAGCGCTACCTCCGCCTGACCGACGGTCACTGGAACGACGACCTCATCATCTGGCCGGAGGCGGCGATCCCGGCGCTCTACCACGACGTCAGCGGTTTCATCGACGCGCTCGGGCGCAAGGTGGCGATCCATCACACCAACCTGATGCTGGGCGTGCTGCGCCACGAGCGGCGGGGCAATCGCTACTTCAATGCGGTGCTCGACATCGGCCCGCAGGACGGGCGCCATTTCTACTACAAGCGCCACCTGGTGCCCTTCGGCGAGTATTTCCCGGTGCCGGATTTCGTGCGCCAGTGGATGCGCGTGCTGCACCTGCCCTACACGGACCTCACCCCCGGCCCTCCCGACCAGCCGCCGCTGCAAGTGCACGGTGTGCCGGCGGGGGTCTCGATCTGCTACGAGGACGTCTTCGGCCCGCTGATCGTGCGTGACGTTCCACCGGCCCGGATCCTGGTGAACGTCAGCAACGACGCCTGGTTCGGACACTCGATCGCGCTTCCGCAACACCTCCAGATGGCGCGCATGCGGGCACTGGAGGCCGGCCGGCCGCTGCTGCGGACCACCAACACCGGCATCACCGCGCTGATCGGCTACCGCGGCCGCATCCGGGCCCGGCTGCCGGGATTCCACGCGGCGGTTCTGACCGGCCGCGTGCAGCCCCGACGGGGGGCGACGCCCTACGCCGTCGGGGCCAACAAGTGGATCGTGACGCTGGCAGGCGCCGTCCTGTTCCTGGCGCTGCTGCTGGTGCGCCGGGTCCGCATCAGCAGGCGAGATCCGGGCTGAAGCCGGCGTAGCCTTCGCCGACCAGGCCGGCATACTTCTGATAGCCGCCCGCCAGCTCGACGTGCCAGCGCCGGGCCACCGGCCAGCGGGCGAATACGCCGCCCTGCCAGGCGCGATAACCCGGCCCGCCCTGGCGCACGAGGGACGGACCGACCGTCACGCCTCCCGGCAGCCGACGGGCCGCGCGCAGGCGGCCCCAG
Source organism: Gammaproteobacteria bacterium (assembly GCA_035638775.1). Lineage (GTDB taxonomy): Bacteria > Pseudomonadota > Gammaproteobacteria > UBA5335 > SLRW01 > DASQZJ01. The sequence continues at coordinate 33,530 of DASQZJ010000035.1, read as the reverse complement.
TAGCCGCCGGGACCCAGGGCGTCGTTGGCGATCACGCGCAGTGACCAGCGCCCCGACAGGCGCCGGCGCCACTGGCCCTGCGCCAGCAGCAGGGCGCGTCCGCCGCGCGCGTCGTTCGCCGGATCGTCCGGTCGCAGCCGGGTGTCCCGGTACTCCGGCACCTCCGCGAGGTGCCCGGCGAGCAGCGCGCGACGGGTCGCGGTGTCGCGCCACAGCCGGACCTGGCGATCCCGGGGCAGCTCGCGGAAGCTGATTACCACGAGGTCCTGGCGGTCGCTGGCGTCGCTGACCAGCCCCAGCGCCTCGGCCCCCGGCTCGGCCCCGGCCAGCCGCGGCACCCAGCGTTATCCGGGATCGGCCACCCGCACCGGCCGTCGGCCCCGCAGCATGTCGCCGAGCCACTCCACGGGCGGCCGCATGCGCTCGGAGATCGCGTTGATCCGCCATTGCAGGTCCGAGCTGTACAGGAACCGGGCCAGCGTGTCGGGCACCTGTCCGGGGGTCCGGTCGGCGACCCAGAAGGTCTCCGGGCCGACGCGGCCGGAAGCGATGGGACCGGTGTGGGCGATGCGCGCGACGAACGGGATGCGCGAGCGCAGCAGCGCCAGGGTGGAGCACGCGAAGGTAAAGCTGCGCAGCAGGTTGTACTCCTCGACGTAGAGGGAATTGCCGTAGCCGCGCGCGACTTCCTCGAAGACCCAGAAGTGCAGGAAGTAATAGGGAACGAAATGCACCAGGAACGCCAGGTCGAGGGTGCTGACGGGCATCACGCCGGTGACCAGCACCACGCCCGGCAGGGCGTAGAGAAACAGCCGCGGCCAGGCGTCGAAGTAGGTCAGCACCGAGGCGAGATTGCAGATGCGCTGGGCCGGGGTATGCCCGCGGGGGAGCAGCAGGCCTTCGCGACGCCAGACCTGCATGGCCCCCTGGCCCCAGCGCAGGCGCTGGCCAACGTAGCTGCGCAGGCTGGGTGCCGCGAGACCGAACGCCAGCGCCTCGTCGTGGTAGACCGAGCTCCAGCCCGCGCGCTGCAGGCGGATCGTGGTGTGCAGGTCCTCGGTCACGGTGCCGGTGGCGATGCCGCCGATGTCCTCCAGTGCGGTGCGGCGGATCACCGCCGAGGTCCCCACGAACATGGTGGCGTTCCAGCAGTCCTTGCCGCGCTGGATGACCCGGAAGAACAGCGATTGTTCGCCCCAGCGCAGTGAGCGCCTGCCCCGGACCTGGTAGGCGTCCAGGTTGCAGAAGGTCTGCGGGCACTGCACGAAGGCGACCTCCGGATCACGGAAGTAGCCCAGCGTGCGGCACAGGAAGCTCCGGTCGGGCACATGGTCGGCGTCGAAGACGGCGATGAACTCGCCGCCGGTCTGCGCCAGCGCGTGGTTCAGGTTGCCCGCCTTGACGTCGGTGTCGTGCTCCCGATCCGTGGGGTTGCGCTCTCCCGCGCAGGCCGGTGCCGCGTGGCCGCTGTGGCCGCGTCGAGGATCCCGATCCTGCAACGCAAGACGCGTGCCAGGCGGCTCCGCGTGCTGGAACTCACTGAACCGTGGTGAAAAACTTTGGAACGCGGGGATCCCTCCGGCTGTCCGCATCGTCCGTGTGCGGGGACGCCTGAAACACTTCGGCCGCGCCGGCCGGGCCGGGGTGCCGCCCGGATTGCCCGTCCGGCGGCGCCAGGGCGAGCGTCCGTGCTGCCCGGGAATGCACACAGGCCGATACACCGGCTGTCCAGGCACCGTCACGGGCGACCCCCGGGGCGCCGTGCCGGACAGCTGCCGGGGGTACCGGTTATTGTCCGCGGCCGGGCCGGCGCGCGAACGTGCTTCCGTGGCACCTGGGGCAGGGGGGCAGGTGGCCCGTGCGCTGCAGCGTGAGCGTCTGGCTGCAGGCGCGGCAGACGAAGGTCCCGGGCGCGGCGACCTCTCCCGTGTAGTAGTTCACGGGCCCCAGCCCGCGCTCGAAATTCGCCAGCTCGACGCGGGTCATGTCGGTGGCGGACTGCCAGTAATCCCGGAACCACTGTTCCAGGTACTCCAGGTCGAACTGCAGCCAGTCGCGCAGGCTGCGGCCGCCGGTGGCGAGAAACTCCCCCGCGTCCTCGAGGTCCCGCCTCAGGTATCCGCCGATGCGGTCGGCTTCGTCGCGGCTCAGCTCGCCCAGCTCCACGGCACGCTGCTTGGCCCGTTCCAGCGCGATATGGAGTTGCGGCGAGTCCCCGAGATCCTCCAGCGCATCCCGCACCCGCCCGAGCATGCGGTTATAGGCGTGCGGCTCGTGTTCTCCGCGTTCCCGGTCGCGGTCGTCTTCGGGCGGTCTGTCTTCCATCGGAATGCTCCTGGATGCGTAGGGCGTGGTCCGGCCTTCCCCCGACCCCGCCAGTCTAACTCACACGCGGCTCGTCGACCCTGGGGGCGCGCGGCCGGCAAGCGGGTCGCGAGCCGATCCGGGAGCGCGGCCGGTCGCCACCGCGGCGGGGAAGGGCCGAACAGACCGGGCGGCGTCCGGCAGGGCGTTCAACGGACGCGTCCGCGGGAGCCGGGCCCGGCTTCCCTTTGCCGGCGTTGAGGCCGTGTGCGGGCCCGGAGTATCCTTGGCTCCTTTTGCAGGTAGCCCGTACCTGTGGAAAACAGGACCTTTCAGCCGGATCACACCAGCGCCATGCAGCGACGATACCAGCCACACGAGGTGGAGGCCGAGGCCCGCGAGTACTGGGAGACCCATCGCAGTTTCCGCGCGATCGAGGACGACGACCGCGAGAAGTTCTACTGCCTGTCGATGTTCCCGTATCCCAGCGGCAGGCTGCACGTGGGCCACGTGCGCAACTACACCATCGGCGACGTCATCTCGCGCTATCAGCGCATGCAGGGGCGCAACGTGCTGCAGCCGATGGGCTGGGACGCGTTCGGACTGCCGGCGGAGAACGCCGCGATCGCCAACGACGTGCCGCCGGCGCAGTGGACCCGCTCCAACATCGCCTACATGCGTGACCAGCTCCGCCGGCTGGGTTTTGGCTACGACTGGGAGCGCGAGCTGGCCACCTGCGATCCGACCTACTATCGCTGGGAGCAGTGGCTGTTCACGCGGCTGCTGCGCAAGGATCTGGTCTACAAGCGCGAAGCCCCGGTGAACTGGTGCCCCACCGACCGCACGGTGCTGGCGAATGAACAGGTCATCGAGGGGCGCTGCTGGCGCTGCGACACCCCGGTCGAGCGGCGCGAGATCCCGCAGTGGTTCATGCGGATCACCCGCTACGCGGACGAGCTGCTCGAGGAGCTCGAGCGCCTGCCGGGCTGGCCCGAAGCGGTACGCACCATGCAGCGCAACTGGATCGGTCGTTCCAAGGGCGTGGAGCTGCAGTTCCCGGTGGTGGGCGAGGACGCTTCGCTGAGCGTCTACACCACGCGCCCGGACACGCTCATGGGGGTGACCTGCGTGGCGCTGGCGGCGGAGCATCCCGTGGCGGTCCGCCACGCGGCGGACAGCGCCAGGGTCGCCGCCTTCCTGGAGGAGTGCCGCCACGCCCAGGTTTCCGAGGCGGCCATGGAAACCATGGAGAAGAAGGGCGTGGAGCTGGGGATCCGCGCGCGCCATCCGATCACCGGGGAGGAACTCCCGGTCTGGGTCGCCAACTTCGTGCTGATGGAGTACGGCACCGGCTCGGTGATGTCGGTGCCGGCCCACGACCAGCGTGACTGGGAGTTCGCGCGCCGCTACGGACTCCCGGTGCGCCAGGTGATCGCGCCGGCCGACGACGGCGAGGCGGACCTGGAGGCCGGTGCCTATACCGAAAAGGGGCTGCTGGTGAATTCGGGCCGCTTCGACGGGCTGGATTTCGCCGGCGCCTTCGAGGCCATCGCCTCGCAGCTGGAAGCGGAGGGCCTCGGCCGGCGCCGCGTCAACTACCGCCTCCGCGACTGGGGCGTATCCCGCCAGCGCTACTGGGGCGCGCCGATCCCGGTGATCAACTGTGCCCGATGCGGCGCGGTGCCGGTGCCCGACGAAGATCTGCCCGTGGTGCTGCCGGAGGACGTCGAGCTGGACGGCGGCTCGCCGCTCAAGCGCATGCCGGAGTTCTACCGCGCGACCTGTCCCGAGTGCGGCGGCGAGGCGGAGCGCGAAACCGACACCTTCGACACCTTCATGGAGTCGTCGTGGTACTTCGCCCGCTACGCGAGCCCGGACAACGAGGCCGCGATGCTGGACCGGCGGGCCGATTACTGGCTGCCGGTGGACCAGTACATCGGCGGGGTGGAACACGCGATCCTGCACCTGCTGTACGCGCGCTTCTTCCAGAAGCTGCTGCGCGATGAAGGCCTGAGCCGGGCCGGCGAGCCCTTCCGCAACCTGCTCACCCAGGGCATGGTGCTCAAGGACGGCGCCAAGATGTCCAAGTCCAAGGGCAATACCGTCGATCCCGAGGATCTGATCCAGCGCTACGGGGCCGATACGGTGCGGCTGTTCATCATGTTCGCGGCACCGCCCGAGCAGACCCTGGAGTGGTCGGACTCGGCGGTGGAGGGTGCCTACCGCTTCCTCCGGCGCCTGTGGAACCTGGTGCAGGAGCATGCCGCGAAGGGAGCGGCGCCGGCCGTGCCGCCCGCGCGGCCGGGCGCCGAGCAGCAGGCGCTGCGCCGGCAGCTGCACGAGACCCTGCGCAAGGTGGGCGACGACATGGGGCGGCGGCACACCTTCAATACCGCCATCGCGGCCGTGATGGAGCTGGTCAACGCGCTGGGCCGGGCGCCGGACGAGGCCGACGACGACCGGGTGGTGATGCAGGAGGCGCTCGAGCTGACCGTGCTGATGCTCTCACCCATCGTGCCGCATGTCTGTCACGTGCTCTGGCACGTCCTGGGCCACGAGGACGCGGTGGTCGACCGGCCCTGGCCGCAAGTCGACGAGAGCGCCCTGCGCCGTGACAGCATCGAGCTGGTGGTGCAGGTCAACGGCAAGCTGCGCGGACGGATCGAGGTGCCGGCGGATGCGGCACGCGAGCGGATCGAGGAGGCCGCGCTGGCGGATGCCAACGTGCAGCGTTTCGTCGCCGACAAGAGCGTGCGCAGGGTGATCGTGGTGCCCGGCAAGCTCGTCAACGTGGTGGTCTGAATGGCCGGGCGCGCGGCCGTGACGTCCCGGCTGGCGCGCGTGCTCGCCACGGCCGTGCTGGCGCTGGCGGTGGCCGGCTGCGGCTATCACCTGCGGGGTGCCCGCAGGCTGCCTCCCTCGATGCGGCACCTGCGGCTGCAGGCTCCCGAACCCTACGGTCCGCTGGCGGTGAACCTGCGCCGCGCACTGTCCGATGCCGGCGCCACGCTGGTCGGGCAGGGCTCCGGCGGCGGAGGCGGCACCGCGGTGCTGGAGATCCTCGAAGACCGCGTGAACCGCCGGGTGGTGGCGGTGAACGCGGCCGGCAAGGCGATCGAGTACGAGCTGCGCCTGACGGTGGCCTTCCGCGTCCGCGCCGACGGCAGGACGCTGTTGTCGCGGCAGGATCTCGAGCTCACGCGCGACTATCCCTACAACCCCAGCCAGGCGCTGGGCAGCGAGTCCGAGCAGAACACCGCGCTGGACGCGATGCGCCGGCAGATGGTCGATCTGATCATGCTGCGGCTGAACGCCGCGGCGAAGAGCGGGCCGTCGGGCGGAGGCGGGTCTCCCGGAAGCTCCACCGGTGACGGCACCGGGGCGGGGCCGTGAAGCTTCGGGCGGGCGAGCTCGGGCGCCAGCTCGCATCCGGGCTTGCACCCGTGTACGCGCTGAGCAGCGACGAGCCGCTGCTGCGGCAGGAGGCGGCGGACGCGGTTCGCGCGGCGGCGCGGGAGCAGGGCTATGCCGAACGCGAGGTGCTGTTCGTCGAGCCGGGCTTCGACTGGGCCGGTCTGTCCGAGCACACCCGCAGCATGTCGCTGTTCGCCGACCGGCGGCTGATCGAGCTGCGCATGGCGTCGGCACGCCCCGGGGACGCCGGATCGCGCGCCCTGGGTGCGTACGCGGAGACGCCCCCGGAGGACACGCTGCTGCTGGTGCTGCTGCCGCGGCTGGATCCGCAGGCGCGCTCCGCGAAGTGGTACCGGCGCCTGGAGCGCGCCGGCGTGGTGCTGGAGCTGTGGCCGCCGGCGCCGCAGGAGCTGCCCCGCTGGATCGCCGGCCGCTGCCGGCGGCGTGGCCTCGAGATCCTCCCCGAGGCGGCCGACCTGCTGGCGCAGCGCACCGAGGGAAACCTGCTGGCCGCCGCGCAGGAGATCGACAAGCTGCGGCTGCTCGCGGGCGATGCCCCCGTGGACGTCGACCTGGTGCTGGGTTCGGTCGGCGACAGTGCGCGCTACGACCTGTTCGGCATGATCGACACCGCCCTGCAGGGGGACGGGGCGCGCGCCCTGCGCATGCTGGAGGGGCTGCGCGGGGAAGGCACGGAGCCGCCGCTGGTGCTGTGGGCGATCACGCGCGAGCTGCGCACGCTGGAGCAGGCCGCCTGGCGCACCGGCCAGGGCGCGAACGCGGACCGGGTGCTGGGAGAGCTGCGGGTATGGAAGCGCCGGCTCCCGGTGCTGCGCAAGGCTTTGGCGCGACACGATGGACAGGAGTGGCGCGAGCTGCTCGAGGCGGCCGCCGGGCTCGACGCGGTAATCAAGGGTGCGCGCGAGGGTAACGCCTGGAACGGGATGGTACAATTGCTCGCATGTATCGCGGGCCTGTTTCCCCCGGCGCGGGCGCGGTCGGGGTGCTGAAGGCCCGCCCGGCCGGTACGGCATTGACACAGCGATGTGAGGCATGAGCGCGAATCCCGAGCTCGACAACGCAGTGGCGGACGTCGCGGCCTACATGGCCGGGGTCGGCCGGCGCGCGCGCGCCGCGTCGCGGCTGATGGCGGCGGCGGAGACCGGTCCGCGCAACGCGGCACTGGAGGCGACCGCGGCGGCCATCGAGGCCGGGCGCGAGACCCTGGAGCAGGCCAACCGGGCGGATCTCGAGGATGGGCGGCGCGCGGGGCTCGACGCGGCCCTGGTCGACCGCCTGGAGCTCACCCCGGCGCGCATCGCGGGCATGGCCGAGGGGCTGCGGCAGATCGCGGCGCTGCCCGACCCCGTGGGCGAGATCAGCGAGCTGCGGCGGCGCCCCTCCGGCATCGAGGTCGGGCGCATGCGGGTGCCGCTGGGCGTGATCGGCATCATCTACGAGTCGCGTCCCAACGTCACGGCCGACGCCGGCGGACTCTGCCTCAAGGCCGGCAACGCCGTGATCCTGCGCGGCGGCTCGGAGGCCGCGCGGTCCAACCGGGCGATCGCCGCCTGCATCCGCGAGGGCCTGGCCTCGGCCGGTCTTCCCGAGGACGCGGTGCAGGTGGTCGCGACCACGGATCGCGAGGCGGTGGGTCACCTGATCCGGATGCCGGAGTACGTGGACGTGATCGTCCCGCGCGGCGGCAAGGGGCTGATCGAGCGCATCAGTGCCGAGGCCCGGGTGCCCGTGATCAAGCACCTGGACGGCGTGTGCCACGTGTACGTCGACGCCGCCGCCGATCCCGACAAGGCCGAGGCCATCGTGATCAACGCCAAGACCCAGCGTTACGGTACCTGCAACACCTGCGAGACGCTGCTGGTCGCGGAACCCGTCGCGGCGGGGCTGCTGCCGCGCCTGGCGCGTCCGCTGCTGGCGGCAGGCGTGGAGCTGCGTGGCTGCGAGCGCACCCGGGAGCTGGTGCCGGAGGCGCTACCGGCCACCGAGGAGGACTGGGGCACCGAGTACCTGGCGCCGGTCCTCTCGGTGCGGGTGGTCGCCGGCCTGGACGCCGCCATCGAGCACATCGGGCGCTACGGCTCGGCCCACACCGACGCCATCGTCACGCAGGACTACAGCGCCGCGCGGCGCTTTCTGCGCGAGGTGGACTCCGCCTCGGTGATAGTCAACGCCTCCACTCGCTTCGCCGACGGCTTCGAGTACGGCCTGGGGGCGGAAATCGGGATCAGCACCGACAAGCTGCACGCGCGCGGCCCGGTCGGGCTGGAGGGGCTGACCAGCCGCAAGTGGGTGGTGTTCGGGGATGGCCAGGTCCGCTCCTGAGATCGTTTGCCGATGAGCTCTGACGCCCGTCTCACCGGCGTATTCGGCGGTACGTTCGATCCCATCCATTTCGGTCACCTGCGGCCTGCGCTCGAGCTGCAGGAGTCGCTGGACCTGGACGAGGTGCTGTTCATCCCCAGCGCCGTGCCGCCGCACCGCGACACGCCCAACCTCGATGCCGACACCCGCCTGGAGCTGCTGCGCCTGGCGGTCGCCGGCCAGGCCGGCTTCCGCGTCGATGACCGCGAGCTGCGCCGCAGCGGACGCTCCTACATGGTCGACACGCTGCGCTCCCTGCGCGACGAACGGGGGGAGGCCCGGCCGCTGTGCCTGCTGCTGGGCATGGACGCCTTCCTGGGGCTGCCCCAGTGGGACCGGTGGCAGCAGCTGCTGGACCTGGCACACGTGGTGGTCGCGCACCGGCCCGGCTGGAACGTGCCCTCGGTGGGCGAGCTGGGATCGCTGATGCGCGAGCGCGGGATCCGCGACCGGCGCGCCCTGGCCGAACGCCCCGCGGGCTGGATCTACCTCCAGGGCGTCACCTCCCTGGACATTTCCGCCACCCGCATCCGCAGTCTCCTGGCCGCCGGCCGGAGCGTACGCTACCTGGTTCCGGACACCGTCTGGGAACGCATCCAACGCGACGGACTCTATGCCGCCCATGCAACCTGACAGCCTCAAGGATCTCGTCATCGATGCGCTCGAGGAGCGCAAGGCCCTCAACGTCCGCGTGCTGGACGTCAGCCACCTGACCACGGTCACGGACTGGATGGTGATCGCAAGCGGAACCTCCAACCGGCACGTGCGCTCGCTGGCTGACAACGTGCTGGACCGCGCCCGGGAGCGGGGCGTCCGCCCGCTCGGGGTCGAGGGCGAAGACGAGGCCGAGTGGATCCTGGTCGACCTCGCCGACGTCGTGGTGCACGTCATGCGGCCCGAGGTACGGGACTTCTATAACCTGGAGAACCTCTGGCAGGCGCCCGCGGAGCCGGCTCGCGCCGGGGGCGAGAGCCGCTCCGGCGAGGCATGAAGCTGCACCTGGTCGCCGTGGGCCGGCGCATGCCGGAGTGGGTGCAGGCCGGCTATCACGAGTACGCCCGGCGACTGCCGCCCGAATGCCCGCTGGTGCTGCGCGAAATTGCGCCGGGGGCGCGCGGCCGCGGCGCCGATGCGGCGCGCGCCGTCGGGAGCGAGGGCGAGCGCATGCTGCGGGCGCTTCCGACCGGAGCGAGGGTGCTGGCGCTGGACGAGCGCGGTTCGCCCTGGCGCACGCGGGACCTGGCGCGGCAGCTGTCCGGCTGGATGCGTGACGGCGAAGACGTCGCCCTGCTCGCGGGCGGACCCGACGGCCTCGCACAGGCGTGCCTGACCCGCGCGCGCCAGCACTGGTCCCTGTCGCCGCTGACCCTCCCGCACGGACTGGTCCGGGTCGTGGTCGCGGAGCAGCTCTACCGCGCCTGGTCGGCCCTGGCGGGCCATCCGTATCATCGCGACTGAGAGTGGGCTCATGTCCGGGAACCCCGCCGCCCTCGTGCTCGCATCCCGCTCCCCGCGGCGCGCGGAGCTGCTGCGCCAGGTCGGGGTCGTCTTCGAGGTCATCGCCGCCGACGTCGACGAGACGCCCGCGCCCGGCGAGGTGCCGGAGGCGTACGTCCGACGGCTGGCGCTGGCGAAGGCGCGTGCCGTACACACGCGGGTTGCCGGCCGCGCGGTGCTGGGGGCGGACACGGTGGTGGTGCAGGATGGACGCATGCTGGGCAAGCCGGGAGGCCGGGAAGACGCGCTGGCGATGCTGGCCACCCTGTCCGGTCGTGAGCACCGTGTCTGCAGCGGCATCGCCGTCCTCGGCGCGGGACGCGAGCTGGTGAAGGTGAGCGTGACGCGGGTTCGCATGCGCCCTCTCACCCGCGAGGAATCGGTGGCATACTGGAACACGGGAGAGCCGCGCGACAAGGCGGGCGCCTACGCCATCCAGGGTCGCGGGGCGGCCTTTGTCGAGGCGCTCGAGGGCAGCTACAGCGGCGTCGTGGGGCTGCCGCTGTACGAAACCGCGATCCTGCTGCGCGAGGTCGGAATCGATCTCGTCGCGCGGTGGAAGCAAGACTGACGACAAGGCCAGGGAAGTGCCAGTGGCTGAAGCGGCCGGATGAGTGAAGAGATCCTGATCAACGTGACACCCCAGGAGACGCGCGTCGCCCTGGTGGAGAACGGCGTGCTGCAGGAGGTGTTCATCGAGCGCTCCAGCCGGCACGGCATCGTCGGCAACATCTACAAGGGGCGCGTGCTGCGGGTACTGCCGGGAATGCAGGCAGCGTTCGTGGAGGTGGGACTGGAGCGCAGCGCGTTCCTGCACGCCTCGGACATCGCCACCAGTGCCTGCAACGTCGCCGGGGCGGTGGTCGCCGAGGCGGCCGGCGGGGAGACGTCGCGCCGGCGCAGCATCGAGCACCTGCTGCACGAGGGCCAGGAGGTCCTGGTGCAGGTGATCAAGGATCCGCTGGGCAGCAAGGGGGCGAGACTCAGCACCCAGATCAGCATCCCCTCGCGCTATCTCGTGTTCATGCCGGGCCTGAGCGGCGTCGGGGTATCGGCCAAGATCGAGGACGAGGCGGAGCGGCAGCGGCTGCGCGAGCTGGTGCGCGAGATGGTGGGCGAACTCCCGGGCGGCGGCTACATCGTGCGCACCGCCGGCGAGAAGGCGACTGGCGACGCCCTGCGCAACGACGTCATGGTCCTGGGCAAGGTCTGGCAGGCGGTGCAGGCGAAAGCGGCGCGCGCCGAGCCCGGCAGCCTGGTGCATGGCGATCTGCCCCTGGTCCTGCGGATCCTGCGCGACCTGCTCGGTTCCGAGGTCGAGCGGCTGCGCATCGATTCGCGCGAGGTCTACCGGGAGGTCGCACGCTTCGTGCAGACCTTCCTGCCGGAGAGCGCCACCCGCATCGAGCACTATGCCGGCGAGCGGCCGATCTTCGACCTGTTCGGGGTCGAGGACGAGATCCAGCGGGCCCTGGACCGCAAGGTGCCGCTGAAATCCGGCGGCTACCTGATCATCGACCAGACCGAGTCGATGACCACGATCGACATCAATACCGGGGCGTTCGTCGGACACCGCAACCTCGAGGAGACCATCTTCAAGACCAATCTCGAGGCCGCGCATTCACTCGCCCGCCAGCTCCGGCTGCGCAATCTCGGCGGCATCATCATCATCGACTTCATCGACATGCTGGATCCGGAGCACCGGCGGCAGGTGGTGAGGACGCTCGAGGCCGCGCTGGAGAAGGACTACGCGAAGACCAAGATCTGCGACGTCTCGCCACTGGGGCTGGTGGAGATGACCCGCAAGCGGACCCGCGAGAGCCTGGAGAGGATCCTGTGCGAGCCGTGCCCCGCCTGCGACGGGCGCGGCTTCGTCAAGACCGCGGAGACGGTCTGCCACGAGATCTTCCGCGAGCTCCTGCGGGAGGCGCACCAGTTCGATGCCAGCGAGCTGCGGGTGCTGGCGGCACAGGAAGTCATCGACCGGTTCCTCGACGAGGAGGCGCAGAACCTCGCCGAGCTCGAGGAGTGCGTGGGCAGGCCCATCCGGCTGCAGGTCGAGGCCATGTATGATAGGGAACAGTTCGACGTGGTCCTGATGTAGCGTCGGCGGCAGCGCTCCTGCCCCACCGCAACCGGTTGCCCCCCGATGCATTCTGCGCTTCGCCACATCTACACCGTGGTTCTCTACTGTCTCGCTGCCGTGGCCCTGACGGCGGCGGTGGCGCTGAGCGCATTCCGCGTGTTCATCCCGATGGTTCCGGGCTACCGCGCCCAGCTCCAGCAGTGGGTCAGCCAGGCGGCGAAGCGCCCGGTCCATATCGGCTCGATCAGTGCCGGCTGGCAGGGACTCGGTCCCGAGCTGGACCTCAGGAACGTCGCGGTCAGCGACGTCGGAACCCGCAAGCAGCCGGTGCGGTTCAAGGAGGTCCGGGTCGGCTTCAGCATCTGGCGGATGCTGCGCACGCTGTCGATTACGCCCAGCCGGATCGCCGTGGCGGGCGCGCACCTGGACATCACCCGCTCCGCCGCCGGCCACTGGCGGGTGGAGGGGTTCGCCACCGCCGGCCGCAGCGGCAGCCTGCTCCGGTCCTGGCGTGCCGCGGTGCCGGTGCTGCAGAGCTACGGCTCGTTGCGCGTGGTCGACAGCAGCATCACGCTGCACCTCGAAGGACGGGCGCACAAGGTGGAGAGGCTTACCGGCGTGCACGCGGAGGTCTCCTCCACGGGACAGCACCAGCACTTCTCCGGAGGCGCGCGGCTGCCCGGTGACATCGGGGACCGCATCCATGTCGAGGTGGACGCGGACGGCAACGTACGCGAGCCGTCCCGCTGGGACGTGCAGGCGTCGATCACGGGCACCGGCCTGCACCCGGGGCACTACCTGGACCGGATCGTGCCGGACACGCTGGATCTGGCCCACCTGGATCTGGACGTGGACGCGCGCGGCGAGTGGCGCCGGGGCAAGCTCCGCCACGTGCGGGCCGACCTCACCGCCAACCACATCGTCCTGCCGCCGACCGGCTCATACGGCGCGGCACGCGTACGCAAGGTCGCCGGGCGTTTCCTGTGGACGCGCCTGCCCGACGGCTGGCGCCTGCAGGGACAGCACATGGTCCTGGCCACCGGGCAGGGCCGCTGGCCGTCGACCGCCTTCACGCTCACCCGCACGGGTGGCGGCCAGGACGGTGTCACCTGGGAGGCGCACGCCGGCTTCGCCCGGCTGCAGGACGTGGTGCGGATCGGGGTCGCCGTGCCGCAGCTCGGGTCCCGTCTGCGGCACTACGCGATGGCGCTGCACCCGCGCGGCGACCTGACCGATGCGAGCTTCCGCTTCGCCCGGGGCGGAGACGCGCTGTCGGGGCTGCAGGTGCAGGCACGGCTGAACGACCTGGGGTGGGAGCCGTACCGGCGCCTGCCCGGCATGCGCGGACTGAGCGGCACGCTGGACGTCCGGGGCAACCAGGGCAGCCTGCGGATCCAGTCGAAGAAGGTCGCCTATCGCCAGCCGTCGCTGTTCCCCGAGCCCCTGCGTTTCGACTCGGCCGACGCGAAAGTGGACTGGCACCGCGGTGACCGGGGCGCCTGGCACGTGCACGTGGCGCGCCTGGACGTGGCCAACCCGGATACGGCCGTCGACGCCTCCGGCACCCTGGCCGTGCCGCCGGGACAGAAGCCGGACGTGGACCTGACGGCCCGGATCCGCCGGGGCGACGCCACCTCCGTTGCCCGCTACCTTCCCCGCGGACACGTGCCCGAAAAGACCATCAAGTGGCTGGACAAGGCAATCCGGAAGGGGCATGTCACGAGTGGCACGCTCACGCTCAAGGGGCCACTGAAACGGTTTCCCTTCGCCGCCGGCGGCGGCGAGTTCCGCGTGGCCGCCAACGTGCGGGACGGCGCGATCGACTATGCCCATCAGCAGTGGCCGCCGGCGACGGCGATCGATGGCAAGGTGGTATTCGCCGGCAACAGCATGCACATGGACGTGAGCCACGCGACGGTCAGCGGCCTGCAGATCGACGGGGCCACCGTCGACATCCCGAACATCCGGCATGCGCACCTGCGGATCAAGGCGCATGCGACCGGTGACAACGGCGCCGTGGTCTCGCTGCTGCAGCATACGCCGCTCGCGAAGTCCAATCCCGAGCTGATCGACGGCCTGACCGGCAGCGGGCCGGCGGACATCCAGCTGGGGCTCAAGCTTCCGATCCGGCATCCGCAGCAGGTCGCGATCGACGGGACGCTCGCCTGGCAGGGCGCCAGCCTGGGGCTGTCCGGGACGCCGGTGCAGCTCACGGAGGTCAACGGCAAGCTCGATTTCACCCGCACGCGCTTCGCGGCGAAGGACATCACGGCGCAGTTCCAGGGTCACCCGGTGCACGTGCATGTGAGCCCGGCGGGCGGCAAGAGCGCCGGTACGGTCGTGACCGCGAACGGCCGCATCGATGCCCGGGGAATCGAGGGATTGTCCCCGGCCATCCCCCGGGGACTGGTCAGTGGCGCGACCGACTGGGCGATCCGGGTGGCGATACCGCCGGCGGGGGCGCCCGCCGGCGCACGCCCGGTCTCCGAGCTGAGCTCCGACCTGGACGGCCTGGCCATCGATCTGCCGGAGCCGCTCGGGAAAAAGCCCGACACCCGGCGTCGGCTGAACGTGCGCGTCGCCGCCGGCGGCAAGTCGGCCCGCCGGGTGTCGCTGGACTACGGTGGCACCCTGACCGGGGCCCTCCGGTTCGACCACGGCGCGCACGGTTGGCGCTTCGGGCGCGGCGGAATGCACTTCGGGGCGGGTCGCGCCAGCCTGCCGCCGGTGCCGGGCCTGCGCGTCAGCGGGCACCTGGACAGCGTGTCGATACCGGCGCTGCGGAAGCTGCAGCACCGCCTGGGCGGGGGCAGCGGCCCGCCCCGGCCGCCGGCCTGGCTGAGCACCATCGAGCTGTCGGTGGGTGACGTGAAGGGTGCCGGAATGCCACTGCAGAACATCATGTTCCGTTACCGGCGCCTGGCGGAGGCCTGGCGGGTCGGGCTGGTGTCCAGGCCGCTGGCCGGCTCGGTGAGGATCCCCCGCCGGGGCGGCGGCCCCTGGGTGGCGGACCTGGAGCACATCCGGATCCCTTCCGGCGGCGGCGGGGGTGCGCGCCAGTGGTTCGAGCACCTGTCCCCGCACGCGGTGCCGGCGATGAACGTCCGCTGCCGGGCGGTCGAGATCGGCAGCCGGAGCTACGGTTCGCTGGATGCCCGCGTGCGGCCTTCCCCCTCGGGCATGAGCGTCGACTCGCTCAAGCTGAGCAAGCCCAACCTGGACATCAGCGCCTCCGGCACCTGGACGCAACGCGGAGATCGCCAGGTGACGCATGTCGACGCCCGCGTGGAGAGCAGCGATCCGCAGGCCGCCCTGAAGAACCTGGGTTTCGCTCCGCCGCTGACGGCCCAGAGCGCGAAGCTGCAGACCAACCTCGACTGGCCGGGCTCGCCGATGGACTTTTCCATGCAGCGCATCGCCGGCACCCTGACCCTGGACGTGCGCAACGGTTCGCTGCTCACGGTGAACCCCGGACCCGGGCGCGTGTTCGGGCTGTTCAGCCTGTATGCGCTGCCCAGGCGACTGAGCCTGGATTTCGGCGACGTGTTCGGCAAGGGGCTCGGCTTCGACCGCATCAACGGTGATTTCGTGGTCCGGGGCGGCAACGCCTATACTTCCGACCTGGTGCTGGACGGGCCGGCCCTCAAGGTCGCCATGGACGGCCGCATCGGGCTCGCCAGCCATGATTTCAACCAGAAGATCGTGGTCACGCCGAGCCTTTCGTCGAGCGTCGCCATCGCCGGCGGCATCGCCGGTGGGCCGGTGGTCGGCGCCGCGATCTTCCTGGTGCAGCAGCTGCTGCACCGGCCGATCGGGAAGGCGAGCCAGATCACGTATCACCTGACGGGACCGTGGGACAAGCCGCAGATTACCAAGGCGGGCCAGGGCAACCTGCAGGTGCCGGATCGCCCGGACGAGTACGCCGGCGAAAGCCCGGACGGGAAGTCGCAGGAGGACCATCACTGAGATGACCGGATGGCGCGGGATGCTGGTGCTGCTGCTGGCTTGCGCGATGGCGTCGCCGGTCGCGCGGGCGGCGGACCGGATCGGAACGATCCCTCAGTCGGCATGGTCTCAGGTGCACGGCGCCCGGGACGTGCTGGCGATCCCGGTGCTCTCCCAGGCCGTGGCCGAGTGGACGCGGCACCCGCGGGACCACATCCTGATCGAGTACTCCGGCGGCAGGCCGGAGGCCGGGCGGGCCTCCGGCCTGCGGGACTGGCTGATCGCCCTGGGGGTGCCGGGCCCGGCGGTCCAGGTGCTGCCGGGGGCGGGCGGGGCGCCCGGCCTCGCGGTCTCGGTGGGCTTCTAGCACAACCCGGGCGGCAGCGGCCCCGAAGAGCCGGGGGTCGGGATCACCGCATCGAAGGGAGCTTTGATGGCGCGCGCAGCAGCGATACAGATGGTGTCCGGGCCCGACGTGGAGGCCAACCTGGTCGAGGCGGAACGCCTGATCCGGCAGGCGGCCGAGAGCGGTGCCGAGGTGGCCGTGCTGCCGGAGAACTTCGCCATCATGGGGCGCCGCGACAGCGACAAACTCCGGGTCGCGGAGCTGGCCGGCGAGGGACCGATCCAGTCGTTCCTCTCGCGCGCGGCGTCGGAGCACGGGATCTGGCTGGTCGGCGGGACCATCCCGCTGGCCGGCCCCACGCCGGAGCGCGTCTATCCCGCGTGCCTGGTGTTCGACGCCGGCGGCCGGCGGGTGGCGCGCTATGACAAGATTCACCTGTTCGACGTCGACATCGCCGACAGCAACGAGCGTTATCGCGAGTCCGACACGCTGCTGGCCGGGGACCAGGTGGGCTGGACGGATACGCCGGCCGGGCGGCTCGGGCTCAGCGTCTGCTACGATCTGCGCTTCCCCGAGCTCTACCGCCGCCTGGTGGACGCCGGGGTGGTGGGGTTCACGGTGCCGGCCGCCTTCACCGCGGCCACCGGTGAGCGCCACTGGGAGGCGCTGCTGCGCGCCCGGGCGATCGAGAACCTGGCCTACGTGATCGCCGCCGGCCAGGCCGGCGAACATGCCAGCGGCCGGCGGACCTGGGGACACAGCATGATCATCGACCCCTGGGGCGACGTGCTCGTGAGCCTGGAGAGCGGCCCCGGCGTGGCGATCGCCGAGCTGGAGCCGGAGACCGTGCGCGAGCGGCGTGAGCGCTTCCCGTCGCTGAGCCACCGGCGACTCGGCACGCCGGGGGAGGGCGCGCGATGAGGCGACTGTCTGCCAACCGCCTGCATGGACGGGTTCGGTCCCTGGCCGGCGCCCTGGCGCTGGTGCTGCTGTGCCTGGGCGCGGGTCCGGCCATGGCCGCGGGTTCCGGGTCCGGCGGCGCGGCGTCGCCTGCGGCCGCCGACGCCCAGGGCGACAGCCCCGCCGCCACCATCAAGTACCTGCACGCATCCCTGATCGAGGTGATGAAGCACGCGAAGCAGCTGGGCTATGACGGACGCTATCGCAAGCTCAAGCCGGTGATCGAGCAGACCCACGATCTCGCCTACCTCGCCAGGCTGACCCTGGGCTCGCACTGGGACAAGCTCGACTCCGACCAGCAGTCCCGCTTCGTCACCGCCTTCCGCCAACTGACCATCGCCACCTACGCGGCCCGCTTCGACGGCTACTCGGGCGAGGCGTTCCGGTTCGACGGCAGCCGCCAGGCCGGGAGCGGCCAGAGCGTGGTCCGCAGCACGCTGGTCCAGAGCGACGGCGGCAACGTGAATTTCGACTACGTGCTGCACCGCACGGACGGGCAGTGGAAGATCATCAACATCGTGGTCAATGGCGTGAGCGATCTCGCCATGAAGCGTGCCCAGTACACGGACTTGCTGCAACGCAAGGGATTCCCCGCCCTGCTCAAGACGATCCACAAGCGGATCGCCGGATACGGGGGCGCTCATTGAGTCCTGTTGCCCTCGCCGGGGGCAGCGTGGCCGCGCCGGGCGGCGCGCACCGCCGTCATCTCCGCCGCGGCGCCCGCGCGGGCCCGCTCCGGCGCACCGCCGCGGAAACGGCCGGTATCTGCCTGCTTGCGGGCGGGCTGGTCTCGCTCGCCGGCTGCGCCACGATCCCCGGCGGAGGCGGCACCCGGGATCCGCTGGAACCCCTGAACCGGATCACGTTCCGCTTCAACAACACCCTCGACACGGCCGTCATGACACCGGTGGCCCGGGGCTACCGGGACGTAACGCCCGCGCCGGTGCGGCGCGGGGCAGGGAATTTCTTCAGCAACCTGCATGCGCCGGTGGTGATCGTCAACGATCTGCTCCAGGGCCGGTTTCGCCAGGGGGGCAGCGACAGCGCACGCCTGGCCGTCAACTCCACCGTCGGGCTGTTCGGGCTGTTCGATCCGGCGAGCGGGATGGGCCTGCCGCGGCACCGGCAGGACTTCGGCATGACCCTGGGGCGCTGGGGCGTGGGGCCGGGACCCTACCTGGTGCTGCCGTTCGTGGGGCCGTCGGACGTTCGCGATGCCGTGGGCGTGGGCGCCGATGCGCAGATCGATCCCCTGCAGCAGTGGAGTCGGCAGCCCGCGAAGTACGAGCTGCGCGCCGTCGACCTGGTGGATACGCGGGCCCGCCTGCTGGGCGCCACGGCGGCGCTGCAGCAGTCGATCAATCCGTACGTGTTCATGCGCGAGGGCTACCTGCAACACCGGTATCACCTGATCCACGGGGGCAGTGCCATGCCCGGTCTTCCGGAACCGCCTCCGCCGCCGCCGCGCGGCGGACAATCGGGCGGCGACTAGCCGCGGGCGGCGGTCCGCGGCCCGGGTACGCTGGATCACGGAGGGCGCAGCGCGATAGGCTGGGGCATCCGTAAGGGGAATTGCCGATGAATCCGAGGGAAGGAGCGCTCGACGCGGCCGAGCATGCCATGCGGCACTGGTCGGCGCCCGAGCCGGGCGCCGTCAAGCTTGGCACCGTGGCGCACAAGCGCCTGTTCTGCCAGATGCTGGTCGAGACCCACAATCCCTATCGCCCGGCCGTGATCGACTGGCCGGTGCTGTCCGAGGCGGCCCTGCGCCGCATCACGTCGCTGCCCATCTGGGACATCGCGGTCCAGACCGAGGGCCGGGCCTCGGTGCGCGTGCGCACTTTCGCGGCCACGGCCGGCGATCCCGAGCTGCGCTCGGCGCTGGAGCTCAACGGCGACGAGGAGGCCCGGCACAAGGTGGTGCTGTCGAAGCTGGTCGAGGCCTACGGGATCGAGCTGGCCCCGGAGCCGGAGTACCCCCCTCCCCGGGACCCCGAGTGGGCCTGGATGGTCACGGGTTACTCGGAATGCATCGACAGCTTCCTCGCCTTCGGGCTGTTCGAGCTGGCCCGGCGCTCCGGCTATTTCCCGCCCGAGCTGGTCGATACCTTCGAGCCGGTGATGCAGGAGGAGGCGCGCCATATCCTGTTCTTCGTCAACTGGGCGGCGTGGTATCGTCGCAATATGGCGTGGTGGCGCCGGCCATGGTTCCTGTGCAAGACGATGGCGGTATGGGCGTTCCTGGTCTGGGAGCGCGTCGGCATCGCGCGGGGCCTGGACGAGCGCGGCGAGATGCACGACGCCAATTTTGCCGTGACCGGCGGCCGGGAAATGGGCATGGACGTCCGGCCCGGTGAACTGATCGACCTGTGCCTGGCCGAGAACGAGCGGCGCATGGGGGGCTACGACCGGCGGCTGTTGCGCCCGGCGGTGGTCCCGCGCCTGGCCCGGCTGGCACGAAAGCTGCTGTAACGTGGCTTGCGCGAGCGCGAGCCCGACCGGTGCACGGCCCTGCCGGCGCCGGCGGGAGTACCGCTTAAGGGGACGGATTGCGCCGCACGTCGCGTGCTCCGGAACCCGGATCCGGCTGACGGCCTCTAAGGGAGTGCTGGAAGAGCCGGTCGATGGCCTGTTTCAGGGACGCGGCCGGGAAGCGCGGTTTCCCGGTTGCCTCATTTTCAAGCGCTTACAATGCATGACAATGGCGCTACTTCCCTGTAGCGCTCGGGAGTCGCTGAACGGCATCGGCTTTCAGCGGCTTCCCAACGCGGATACAAAGACGAAGGACGTCGGAGGCTGCTCTGGCTCGCGCTGCAGCGGCCGCGTCTCCATGTGGCACGGCTCCCCGGGACGGTGCTTCCGGAGCGGTGCGGTACGGCCGGGAAAGCGTTTCCTATGACATTGCCTTGGCTCGTAGTCGGGTACGCGTTGTGCGCCGCGGCGGTGACCTACCAGGCCGTCGCCCTGTGGGCCCACTGGCGCTGGAACCGGCGCATCGGCCGGACCGGCAGCGGCCCGCGTCCCGTGACGCTGCTCAAGCCCCTGTTCGGAGACGAGCCGCGCCTGTACGAGAACCTGCGTTCCTTCTGCGAGCAGGATCACCCCTGCTTCCAGGTCGTCTTCGGGGTCTGCCGGGAGGACGACCCGGCGCTGCGGGTCGTGCGGCGCCTGCAGGCGGAGTTCCCCGCGCTCGACATCGCCGTGGTGGCGGCTCCGCCGGGCGGTAGCGAGAATCACAAGGTCGCCAATCTGATGAACATGCTGCCGCGGGCCGCGCATGACTGGCTGGTGATCGCCGACAGCGACATCCGCGTGGGCCGGGATTACCTGCGGACGGTGACCGCGCCACTGGCCGAGCGGCGCACCGGCGTGGTGACCTGTCTCTACCAGGGCCGTGCGATGCCGGGTCTGTGGTCGCGCCTGGCGGCGCTGTTCATCAACGACTGGTTCCTGCCCTCGGTGCTGGTCTCGCATGCCTGCGGCTCCCGGGCCTTCGCCTTCGGAGCCACGCTGGCGCTGCGCCGGGACGTGCTGGATGCGATCGGCGGCCTCGGCCGGCTGGCCAACGAGCTGGCCGACGACTATCGTCTGGCGGAGCTCACGCGCGAGGCGGGCTTCGATACGGTGCTGTCCTCGTACCGCGTGGAGACCCTGGTACACGAGCCGACACTGCTCTGCCTGTGGCGACACGAGCTGCGCTGGGCACGCACGATCCGCATGCTGCGCCCGGTCGGATACGCCTTCACTTTCGTCACCTACAGTCTGCCGCTGGCGGCCCTGGGCGCCCTGTGCACGGGCCTGGCCGCCGGCGGCGTGGGTCTGCTCGGTGCCACCGTGGCCTTGCGCCTTGGAGTACACTATGCGGGCGGCACCGGTGGGCGGAATCTGCTTTCGACATCCACTTTCATCGCCGCACGCGATCTCCTGAGCCTGCTGGTCTGGTGCGCCGCATTCTTCGGCTATACGGTATGGTGGCAGGGGCGGCTGCTGGTCCTGCGGCCCGGGGGGTCCGTGTGCGAGCACACAGGGAGGCGGTCATGATGAAGACTCTGTTCCTGCAGGCCCCGTCGTTCGACGGTTTCGACGGCGGCGCAGGTTCCCGTTACCAGGCGAAACGGGAAATCCGCTCGTTCTGGTACCCCACCTGGCTGGCGCAGCCCGCGGCGCTGGTGCCGGACAGCAAGCTCGTGGACGCGCCGGCCGACGGCCTGAGCCGCCAGGACGTGCTGCCGATGGCGCACGATTACGAGCTGGTCATCATGCACACCAGCTCGCCCTCCTTTCCGACCGATGCCCGCTTCGCGGAGATGCTCAAGGACGAGAACCCGAAGCTGCGCATCGGCATGGTGGGGGCCAAGGTCGCGGTCGAGCCGGAGGCGGCCCTGAACAGCTCGCCCGCGATCGACTTCGTCGGACGGGAGGAATTCGACTATACGTGCAAGGAGGTTGCCGAGGGTCGTGACCTCGCGGACGTTCCGGGACTGAGCTACCGGGCGCCCGACGGCGGGATCGTCCACAACCCGGATCGTCCCATGATCATGAACATGGACGAGCTGCCGTTCGTGTCGAAGGTCTACAAGCGGGACCTGACCATCTCCAACTACTTCATCGGCTATCTCAAGCACCCCTACGTTTCCTTCTACACCGGCCGGGGGTGCCGCTCCAAGTGCACCTTCTGCCTCTGGCCCCAGACCGTGGGCGGGCACCGCTACCGGGTGCGCAGCCCCGAGAGCGTGATCGCCGAGGTGGCCTGGATCAAGGAGAACATGCCCGAGGTCGAGGAGATCTTCTTCGACGACGACACCTTCACGGATTTCAAGCCGCGGGTGGAGGAGATCGCCCGCGGCCTGGGCAAGCTGGGGGTGACCTGGTCCTGCAACGCCAAGGCCAACGTCCCGTACAAGACCCTCAAGATCATGAAGGAGAACGGGCTGCGCCTGTTGCTGGTGGGCTACGAGTCCGGCAACGACCAGATCCTGCACAACATCCGCAAGGGGTTGCGCACCGACATCGCGCGCCGCTTCACCCGCGACTGCCGCAAGCTCGGCATCACCATCCACGGCACCTTCATCCTGGGCCTGCCGGGCGAGACACGGGAGACCATCCGCGAGACGATCGACTTCGCCCGCGAGATCAATCCGCACACCATCCAGGTCTCGCTGGCCGCCCCCTACCCGGGCACGCGGCTGTACAATCAGGCCGTGGACAACGGCTGGCTGCGCGAGAACCCCGAGGCCAACCTGGTCAATGACCACGGGGTTCAGCTCTCGCCGATCAGCTATCCCCACCTGGAGGCCGACGAGATCTTCGAGTCCGTGGAGACGTTCTACAAGAAGTTCTACTTCCGCCCGCGCAAGATCGCCGAGATGACCGCCGAGATGGCGCTCAACCCCGGCATGATCGGCCGCCGGCTGCGTGAGGGCCGCGAGTTCGCGCGCTTCCTGAGCCAGCGCTGAGGCCCGTCGGGCAAGGGGAGGATACGGCCTGCCGTCCTATTCACCGCCGCGGCGAGTGATCGTCACGGCCGACGACTTCGGCCTGCATGAAGCGGTCAATCAGGCCGTGGAACAGGCCGCGCGGGAAGGCATACTGACCGCGACGAGCCTGATGGTCGGGCAACCGGGGAGTGCCGACGCCGTGGAGCGCGCGCGGCGGCTGCCCGGACTCGCGGTCGGGCTGCACCTGGCACTGACGGATGCGACGGCAATGCTTTCGCGCGACGAGATTCCCGACCTGGTGGACGCAACGGGCCGTTTTCGCCCCCGCATGGCGCGCGAGGGCGCGCGCCTGTTCGCCTTGCCGCGGGTGCGCCGGCAGCTGGCGGCCGAGGTTCGGGCGCAGTTCCGGGCCTTTGCCGAAACCGGCCTGGTGCTGGACCACCTGGACGCCCACAAGCACTTTCACCTGCACCCGACGATCCTGGGCATGGTCCTCTCCATCGGACGCGAGTTCGGCCTGCGCGCCGTCCGCCTGCCGCGCGAGCCGCTGCTGCCCGCGCTGCGCATGCCGGGCGGAGGCCGGATGCGGAGGCTCGCCGGATCCCTGTTCCTGCTGCCATGGGTCCGCTTGATGCGGGCCCGCTTGCGTGCCGCCGGGATGCGGCACAATGATGCGCTGTTCGGCCTCGGCGTGACCGGGCGGATGGACGAGGCCGCGCTGCTGTCGATCCTGCGGCGGCTGCCCGCGGGTGTCAGCGAGCTGTACCTGCATCCGGCCACGCGCGAGCGTTTCAGCCCCGCCATGCCGGACTACGCCCACCGCGCGGAGCTGGCCGCGCTGACCAGTCCCCGGGTCCGGGAGTACCTGGAGCGCGCGGGGATCGTGCGCATGGCCTACGGCCAGCTGGTGTCGGGCTGAGATGCTGGCTCGCCTGTTCCGTCGCATCGGTGTCGCCTACGTCGAATTCCTGGGTCACGGGGTCGCCGGCGCGTCGCGCCATCCCTGGCCGGTGCTGTTCGGGGCCCTGCTGTTGACCGCGGGATCGCTCTGGTACGCGGGCACCCACTTCGCGGTCAACACCGACATGAACTCCCTGCTGTCGCAGAAGCTCGCCTTCCAGCGCCAGCGCACGGCCTTCGTCAATGCCTTCCCGCAGCTCTCCGACACCATCGTCGCGGTCGTGGACGGGGAGACGCCGGGCCTGGCGGGGCAGGCCAGCGAGCGCCTGGCCAGCTGGGCACGCAAGCACGGCGGGGATTACCGCAGCGTCTACGAGCCCGGGGGCGGGTCGTTCTTCCGCCACAGCGCACTGCTCTACCTGTCGCCGAAACAGCTGAACCAGCTCAGTGACCGGCTCGCGCGGGCACAGCCGCTGGTGGCGAGCCTGTCCTCGAACCCGACCCTGCCGGGGCTGTTCGACCTGCTGGGCCAGGCGGTGCGCCGGCGGGCCCGCGGCGAGGAGAACCTGCCGGGCCTGGACCAGGCGCTGCAGGAGGTCGCGAAGACCACGCGGGCCGCCGCGCACGGGCAGTTCCGGGTGGTGAACTGGCAGGCGCTGATGGCCGGGAACGGGGGCAGCCCGCTGCAGGGCACGCGGCGGTTCGTGATCATCAAGCCGCACTTCGATTACCAGAGCATCCAGCCGGCCGCGAAGCCCATCGCCCACCTGCGCCAGGCGATCCGTACGCTGCACCTGACGGCCGCCCACGGCGTGCGGGTCCGGCTGACCGGGTCGGCGGTGCTGGACAACGATCAGCTGCAGGCGGTATCCAGCGGCGTCGGGCTGTCACTGGGGCTGTCGCTGGGCCTGGTACTGCTGCTGCTGATCGCGGGGCTGCGCAGCTGGCGTCACGTGCTGGCAAGCGTGATCACCCTGGTGACCGGCCTGGTCTGGACCACCGCGTTCGGGCTGCTGGCCGTCGGCGCCTTCAACCTGCTGTCGGTCGCTTTCGCGGTGCTGTTCGTGGGACTGGGCGTCGATTTCAGCATCCAGTTCTGCATGCGCCACCGGGAGGTGCTGCGCGAGACCGGCGCGCCACGCTCCCTGACCCGCACGGCGCTGGGAATCGGTGGTGCCCTGACCCTGGCGGCGGTGGCCGCCGCGGCGAGCTTCTACTCCGTGGTTCCGACCAGCTACGCGGGCCTGGTCGACCTGGGGCTGATCTCGGGCACGAGCATGTTCATCGCCCTGCTGAACAGCCTGTTCCTGCTGCCCGCGCTGCTCACGGTGCTGGGCGCGTGGCGCGTTTCCGCGCCCCGGCGGGCGTTCTATCCCTTTGCCCGCTTCCGCCTGCACCGCTACGGGCGGGCGATCACGTTGCTGGCCACGGCGCTGGGCATCGCAGCCATCCCGGTGCTGCTGGGCACCCACTTCGACTTCAATCCGCTGGACCTGCAGAACCCCCACTCCGAGGCCGTTTCGACCCTGCGTGACCTGATGCGCGACAGCCGTTTCACGCCCTACAGCATGGATGTGCTGGAGCCGAACCTCGGCGCCGCGCGCAAGGCCGCGCAGAGTCTCGACAAGCTCCCCAGCGTCTCGCGCACGGTCACGCTGGACAGCTTCATTCCGAAGAACCAGGACGCCAAGCTGCCGATCGTCCGCAGCATGGCGCTGATCATCCCGCCGTTCTCGCTGGAACCGGCCACGCGGGCGCAGCCACCGCCGCCACAGGCGCTGGCAGCGGCCGTGCACAAGCTGCGCGCGACCCTGGCGTCCGCGGGAGGCGGGGACGGTGCCGCGCGCGGACTGCAGCATGCCCTGGCCGCTTACGTGCGGCAGGCCGGAGACGGGGGCCCCGCGCTGCGACGTCTGCAGCAGCGGCTGCTGGCGACCCTGCCCTATCAGCTGCGCCAGCTGCGCGACGCCCTCCGGGCGCAGCGGGTGACGCGCGCCGATCTTCCGCGGGACGTGGTGCGGCGCTACGTCACGCCCGACGGCCGCGCCCGCGTGGAGGTGTACTCCTCCCTGGACATGCACGACAACCGCGACATGCGGCGCTTCGTGCACGACGTGCACAGCGTGGCTCCGGGCGCCACGGGCACGCCGGCACTGCTGGTCGCCGGCGGGGACGCCGTGGTGCACTCGTTCGAGCAGGCGACGCTGACCTCCGCGGTGGCCATCGCGCTGCTGCTGTGGGTGGTGCTCGGGCGCTGGCTGGACGTATTCCTGGTATTGCTGCCGCTGCCGCTGGCGGCCATTCTGACGGGCGCGACCATGCGCCTGGCCGGCCTGTCGCTGAACCTCTCCAACATCATCGTTCTGCCCCTGCTGATCGGGCTGGGCGTGGCCTATGGAATCTACTTCGTGGTGCGCTGGCGGGAGGGCATCGACCTGGACCGCGTGATGCGCTCCAGCACCCCCGAGGCCATCCTGTTCAGCGCCCTCACCACGGTGGCGTCGTTCGGCAGCCTGGCCGCGGCCAACAGCTTCGCCATGAAGGCCCTCGGGGAGACCCTGAGCATCGCCCTGGGCTACGTCCTGCTGAGCAGCCTGGTGGTGCTGCCGGCGCTGCTGACCGTGATCCCTCACATGCCGCTGGTAGGCAACGGGCAGGGCCGGCGATGACGCGTTTCGGCCACCATCTCAGGCTGGGTGTCTACGTCGCCGCCACCGCCGGGCTGGGCCTGATGATCGGCCTGATCCTGTACAGTGGCTTCGGCGGCATCCTGCGCGCGCTGGAGCTTGCCGGCTGGGGGTTGCTCCTGCTGGTGCCGCTGCACCTGGCGGTGCTGGTGCTGGATGCCCGCGGATGGTGGCTGCTGCTGCGCCCACGGGATCCGGACGAGCGCGCGGGGATGGGCTTCCTGGTGTGGGCCGCGTCGGTGCGGGACGGCGTCAGCAACCTGCTGCCGGTCGCGCGCGTCGGGGGAGACCTGGTCGGCATCCGCCTGGTCATGCTGCGCGGGATCCGCGGAACGGCAGCCGCCGCGAGCGTGCTGGTGGAGATCTCCACGACCGCCGTCAACCAGGTGCTGTTCGCACTGCTGGGGCTGGTGCTGCTGTGTTACCGGGTGGATGTCAATCCGTTGCTGCTGCACCTGATCATCGGTGTTGTCCTGGCCCTGCCGGTCGGACTGGGACTGATCGCGCTGCTGCACTACGGGTCCGTGTTCGGGCGGCTGCAGGCGCTGCTGGAGCGCTTGCTGGGAGCGCGCTCGGGCATGGTCGCGATGCTCGGCGATGCCCGGGGCCTGGACGCGGAGATCCGCGCGCTCTACCGGCAGGTAGGGCGGGTGCTGCGTTGCGGGTTCTGGCAGCTGGCGGGGATGGTGGCCGGCTCGGCCGAGATCTGGCTGGCCCTCAAGCTGCTGGGTCACCCCACCGGATGGGTGCTGCCGGTGATCTTCGAGAGCCTGGCCCAGGTCCTGCGGCATGCGGCGTTCCTGATCCCGGCCGGGCTGGGGGTGCAGGAGGCCGGGTTCGTGGTGCTGGGCGGGATGCTGGGGCTCGGCAGTGACGTCTCGCTGGCACTGTCGCTGGCGCGTCGGCTGCGCGAGCTGGCCTTCGGCATACCCATGATCCTGTGGTGGCGCTGGGCCGAGGGGCGGCGTGTGCGCAGCCTGGTCGGCGCGCCCGCGGGGTCCGGGAACGCATCCGAGTAGGGTGCCGGCCGGGCGCGCGGCGTGCCGTGGCCTCGGGGGCGGCCGGGTGAGTACAATCGTGCGAGGTGCCCCGTTCGTGCGCCGTCGGGGGTCCGCTGCCCGACGCCGTCCGCAGCTCTCGGCGGGTCTGCGGAAGCTGTCCACGGCGGACGCGGGGCCCGGTGCGACCGGGGCTTCCCGGGCCACTCAACGGCGCATGACCGACATGTGCTTCCGTCTCCGGTGAAACGCGATGAGCAATACGCTGCAAACCGTCCGTACCCAGATCCTGGATCGCGCGGGCCTGGACGACCGCGACCTCGGCCGTGTGCTGGGCCAGCTCATGGCGCGCGACGTCGACTATGCCGACCTGTACTTCCAGCTCAGCCGCCGCGAGTCCTGGGTGCTCGAGGACGGCATCGTGCGCGACGCCAGCCACGACGTGGAGCAGGGCGTGGGCGTGCGCGCGATCAGCGGGGAGAAGAGCGGGTTCGCGTACTCGGACGAGATCGCGCTGCCGGCTCTCGCCTCGGCGTCCGACGCCGCCCGGGCCATTACCCGCCAGGGCAGCAGCCGGAGCGTGCAGGCCTGGCACGCGGGCAGCGCTCCGGCGCTCTATCGGCCGGTGGACCCGATCGCGTCTCTGGACAGTGACCAGAAGGTCGCGCTGCTGCATCGCGTGGACGAAGCGGCGCGCGCCGCCGATCCGCGCGTGAAACAGGTCATCGTGAGCATCGCGGCCGAGCAGGACCAGGTGCTGGTGGCGGCCGCGGACGGCACCCTGATGGGCGACGTACGGCCGCTGGTGCGCCTCAACGTGCAGGTGATCGCAGAACAGGACGGGCGCCGCGAGCGCGGCTACGCGGGCGGCGGCGGCCGCTTCGACTACGCCCGCTTCCTGGACGGCGAGCTGCCGCTGGAATATGCCCGCGAGGCGGTGCGACAGGCGCTGGTGAACCTCGAGGCGGTGGATGCGCCGGCCGGCACCATGCCGGTGGTGCTCGGGCCGGGCTGGCCCGGCGTACTGCTGCACGAAGCGATCGGCCACGGGCTCGAGGGCGACTTCAACCGCAAGGGCAGCTCGGCGTTCTCCGGGCGCATCGGCGAGCGGGTCGCCTCCGAACTGTGCACGGTGGTGGACGACGGCACCCTGGAGGGGCGCCGCGGGTCCCTGAGCATGGACGACGAGGGCACGACGACGCGGTGCACCACCCTGATCGAGCGCGGCATCCTGCGCGGCTACATGCAGGACAAGCTCAACGCCCGGCTGATGGGCGCGGCTCCGACCGGCAACGGCAGGCGCGAGTCGTTCGCGCACCTGCCGATGCCGCGCATGACCAACACCTACATGCTGCCGGGTCCGCACGACCCGCGGGAGATCATCGCCTCGGTCGACCGGGGCCTGTATGCGGTGAACTTCGGCGGGGGCCAGGTGGACATCACCTCGGGCAAGTTCGTATTCTCCGCCAGCGAGGCCTACCTGATCGAAAACGGCCGGGTCACCCGCCCGGTCAAGGGCGCCACCCTGATCGGAAACGGTCCCGAGGTGCTCACCCGCGTGAGCATGGTCGGCAACGACCTCGAGCTGGACTCCGGTATCGGCGTGTGCGGCAAGGAAGGCCAGAGCGTTCCCGTCGGGGTCGGGCAGCCGACGCTGAAGGTGGACGCTCTCACCGTCGGGGGGACGAGGGGGCAGGAGTAGGGGATCAAATTATTAAGTTATTAAGTTATTAAGTTATTAAGTGGGCGCGGGCGGGGCGGCGCGACAGCACCCGGGGTATCGCGCAGCCTCTTCCCTTAATAACTTAACAGCTTAAAACTTAAGAACTTTTCCGTCATGTCAGGAGCAGTTCGCATATCCTCTCGCGCTCCGAGGCGCCGATACCCACGACGCTGCGCAGATAGTCCTCCGTCGAGCCGTACTCGGCCGTGATGGTGTCCAGGGCGGTGGCCAGGTAGTCGGCGTCGGCATTCAGCATCGGGCGGCGGGCCTCCGGTTCCAGGGTGAGCAGCGGATGGGACGAGTCCGACAGCCCGAGCCGGGCGGAGCGTTCGCGGGCGAGGAACGCCTCCAGGTCCACCGCCTGGTTGGTCAGCGCGTAGTCGGCCAGGATGTCCTCCCGCGCCACGCCGAGGAGTTCCAGCACCAGCGCCGCGGCCAGGCCGGTGCGGTCCTTGCCGGCGGAGCAGTGGAACACGAGCGGCACGGCGCCGCCCGCAAGGGCTTCGAACAGCAGGCGCAGCCTGGGTGCCAGCCAGGCCGGCATGCTGCGGTAGAAGCCGGTCATGGCGACGTACATGCCGGCCCGCGTGGCCGGCTGCTCCCCGGCGAGGCCCTGCAGCGCGGAGCGATCGCGCGGATCG
Organism: Gammaproteobacteria bacterium; assembly: GCA_035638775.1. Classification (GTDB taxonomy): domain Bacteria; phylum Pseudomonadota; class Gammaproteobacteria; order UBA5335; family SLRW01; genus DASQZJ01. The sequence continues at coordinate 4,209 of DASQZJ010000035.1, read as the reverse complement.
TCGTGGGCCAGCACCCGGACGGTCGGGTCCGGCCAGCGGGTGGGCTCCTGGGCGCGTTCGTCCGCGCGCCGCAGGTCGACGATGGTGTGCACCCCGATCCGGGCCAGGCGCTGCTGGTCCGCGGGCGTCAGGTAGGCCATCACGCCGGAACGGTACAGCCGGGCCGGGCGCACGCGCCGGCCGTCGGTGGCGCGATACCCGCCGAGGTCGCGGAAATTGCAGCCGCCTTCCAGTGGCAGCACGCGGGTCGTGGCGCCGTCCGGCGCCGCTGGGGTCTCGTTCATTGGCGGTCTCCGGTCCCGGCGGCCAGTGCCGGGACCGTCATGGTACACGGTTGGATCTGCAGTTCGATGACAGCGCGCGGACCGTGCCGCGTTCAGTCGCGAAACCGCGGTTCGCGCTTTTCGGCCCGCGCCGCCAGGGCCTCCCGGATGTCCTCCGAGATGATCATCGCCGCGTTCCAGGTGGCGATGTAGTTGAGCCCGTCCTCGATGGAATGATCGCGGGTGTAGAGGATCATTTCCTTGGTGCCGCGGATGCCCAGCGGCGTCTTGGCAGCGATGGCGCGGGCGATCCCGGTCACGCCCCGCATGAGACCGTCCCGGTCGGGCCAGGTGCGGTTGACCAGGCCCACGCGCCGGGCCTCCTCCGCGTCCATGTTGCGCCCGGTGTAGGCCAGCTCCCGCGCCACGCCGTCCGGAATGATCCGGGGCAGGCGCTGCAGGGTGCCGACATCGGCTGTCATGCCGACATCGATCTCCTTGACGCAGAAGTACGCGTCGGCCGAGGCGTAGCGCATGTCGCAGGCGCTGATGAGGTCGATGCCCCCGCCGACGCAGGCGCTGTGCACCGCCGCGAGCACCGGCTTGCGGCAGGCCTCGATCGCGGTGAAGGACTTCTGCATCTCGAGGATGTTCAGGCGCAGCGCCTCGCGGCGGCGCCCCTCGCAGCCGTCGCCGGCGGGCAGGCCGACTTCCGAGAGCAGGTTGAGGTCGATGCCGGCGGTGAAGTGACGGCCGTTGCCGCTGATCACGGCGACCCGGGCCTCGGGCGTACGGTCCACCCACTCCATCAGCATGCGGATCTCGCGCCAGAACGCGGCGTCCATGGCGTTGGCCTTGTCCGGACGGTTGATGCGGATGAAGACGACCTTGTCGTCCAGCTCGACCTCGAGACTTTCGCAGGCGGGAACGTCGGGGGGCATGGCATGGCTCCTTGGCATGGGGACAGTCTTAAGTTGTTAAGTTGTTAAGTTGTTAAGGGAAGAGGGCGCGCGATGCTGTTTCCGGGTCCCGTTGTACCTCCGGGTCGGCGTCATGCACCCGCTTAACAACTTAAAACTTAACAACTTAACAACTTAACAACTCAAAACTCAGCGCAACGTGGCATTACCCCCGAACGGGTGAGTAAAATGCCGTCGCTGTATCTTCACCCAACCGGACCGCGGCGCGATGCACCAACCGACCCCACTGCCGGACGATGATATCACCTCCCGTCAGGGCGAGCTCGAGCAGCTGGTCCGGGATCTGCTGGAGCGGGCCGCCGCGCGGGGAGCGAGCGCCGCCGAGGCCGGTGTCAGTCTCGCGGCGGGTTTCGAGGTCACCGTGCGCATGGGCGAGGTCGAGACCCTGCAGCATCAGCGTGACCGGGGGCTGGCGCTCACCGTGTACTTCGGCCAGCGCAAAGGGTCGGCCAGCACCGCGGATTTCAGCCGCGCGGCGATCGAGGAAGCCCTCGAGTCGGCCTGCAGCATCGCCCGCCACACCGCGGAGGATCCCTGCGCGGGACTGGCCGAGCCGGAGCTCATGGCCCGGGATCTGCCCGACCTCGATCTCTATCATCCCTGGCGCCTCACGCCGGAGGACGGGATCGAGCTGGCCCGCATGTGCGAGGACAGTGCGCGGGGCCTGGACGCGCGCATCAGCAACTCCGAGGGCGCCAGCGTGGAGACCCAGCGTGCGCTGCAGGTCTACGGCAACAGCCACGGCTTCGTCGGCGCCCGGCGCGGGACGCGGCACGGCATCAGCTGCGCGGTGATCGGGCGCAGCGGGGAGTCCATGCAGCGGGACTTCTGGTACACCGTCGGCCGCGATGCCGCGTTGCTGGAGGACGCGGAAGCGGTCGGGCGCGAAGCTGCGCGTCGCACCGTGCGCCGGCTGGGGGCGGAGCGGTTGTCCACGCGCGAGGTCCCGGTGCTGTTCGTGCCGCAGACCGCGCGTGGCCTGATCGCTCACCTGGTCGGGGCGGTCAGCGGCGGCAGCCTGTACCGCAACGCGTCCTTCCTGGTCGACAGCCTGGGCCGGCAGCTGTTTCCGGAAGGCGTCCGCATCCACGAGCAGCCGCGTCTGCCGGGCGCGCTCGGCAGCGCCGCTTTCGACGCCGAGGGCGTTGCGACCGCGGATCGCGACCTGGTGCGCGACGGCGTGCTGCAGGGGTACGTACTGGACAGCTATTCGGCGCGCCGGCTGGGGATGCAGACGACCGGCAACGCCGGTGGCGTGCATAACCTGACGGTCGAGCCGGGGCGCCTCGACTTCGACGGCCTGCTGCGCGAGATGGGCGAAGGCCTGGTCGTGACCGAGCTGATGGGGCAGGGGGTGAACATCGTGACCGGCGACTATTCGCGCGGCGCGGCCGGATTCTGGGTCTCCGGCGGAGAGCTGCGCCAGCCGGTCGAGGAGGTGACGGTGGCCGGCAACCTGGCCGACATGCTCCGCCGGATCGTGGCCGTGGGCAAGGATATGGACCTGCGCAGCAACGTGCGCTGCGGCTCGATCCTGATCGAGCGCATGACCGTCGCCGGGGAGTAACACACCGGCAAGGGGGCTCGTGCCGGCGTCCTCGGCGGTCCCGCACCGCGGTCTCCCTGGACCGTGTGGCATAGCCTGACCCGAACGCAGCGCAGACCGTCACCGCGGCGGGCGCTCCGTCACGGCGGGCGCGGCGCCCCTGCCGCAAGGGGTCAGGACTGTGCCCGCGTGGCCCTGGTCCGGTCGGATTCGGGCGGTATCCTGCGCGGGATATCGACGCCGGTCAGGTACTTCGACAAGCCGTTTTCGCACCAGGTGCGGCGGTCCCGCACGGTCTGCTCGAGGTACCGGGCATTGGGGCTGGAATCGGAAGGGCTGCGGCGTTTGTGGTGGAGATGGTACGCGACCGCGGTGAAGCGCAGGTCCCGGCGTCGCACCCCCGCGTTGAGGAGTCGCGCCACCAGGTCGGTGTCGTGTCCACCCCACCCACGGAAATCCTCGTTGAATCCGTTGACCCGCACGACGTCATCACGCCAGGCGCCGAGGTTGGCGCTGATCACTCCGGCTAGGACCGGGCGCGAAAGCGGATAGAGTCGCGACAGGAAAGGCATTCGCACCGCGTATTGGTGGCGCTCCCGGATCTCCCAGGGCAGGGGAGACCTTGCGAGCTTACCGGACGCCAGGATGCGCCGGCTTGCCCGCTTCCCAAGGTGCGCTCGTTTGCCCTGCGAGAAATGCCCCGATTCTGCGAATCGCAGGTGGTCCTCGATCATGCGGGGGTGCAGCAGCATGTCATGGTCGGTGAAGAGGAGGTAGGGCTGCACGGCGGCGGCTACGGCCCGGTTCCGGATGGCGCCCGGCCGGTAGCCTTCATCCGGGTGCCATATATGGCGAAGAGGCACCGGGGACCGGCTTTCGAGGTGCCGGATCAGATCGCACGTTGGCGGGCCGGAACCATCGTCGGCGATGACAATCTCGTCCGGAAGCCGGGTCTGCCGCCAAAGGCTGCGCAGGCAGCATGCCAGCGCGGCCGGCCAGTTGTAGGTCGTAACGATTACCGTTACGCCGTCCGGGCCACCCGGCGGGATGCGCATTGTCGGATACTTCATCTCGGAATCTGCCAAGATCCGGGCCCGCACGTCTCGCATTGAGCGACCAAGCGTAGCAGAAACAGGAGTCCCCGGGCAGCGAGCCCCCTCCGGCGGACCGGCCGGTCGCCCAATCCGGTGTTACCCGCCGTTGATGCGCTCGAGCAGCTGCTGGCGCTCGTTCGGGTCGTAGCACAGCAGCAGCTGCCGGGCCAGCTCCCGCAGCTCGTGGGTTTCGCTGGCGGTGACGATGCGCTTGACCTCCAGCAGCGTGGCCGGCTGCATGCTGAACTCCGACAGCCCCATGCCCAGCAGCAGGCGGGTGTACTGGGGATCGCCGGCCATCTCGCCGCACATGGCCACCGGGATGT
>DASQZJ010000034.1:0-24176 GCA_035638775.1 Gammaproteobacteria bacterium | reverse complement strand
CCGCCCCGACCACACCCGCGTGATTCTTCTCAACGGCAATTTCGGACAGCACGCGGCGATCATGGCCGGCTTCGCGCACATGCGCGGCCGGCGCGCCGTGACCCTCGACGCGGACCTGCAGAATCCGCCCGAGGAGATCGGGCGGATGCTGGACAAGATGGACGAGGGCTACGACTACGTGGGCACGGTGCGCCGCGGACGCCAGGATCACTGGTGGCGAAAGCTGGCCTCCCGCCTGATGAACCGCGTCCGCGAGCAGATCACCAGCATCCGCATGAGCGACCAGGGCTGCATGCTGCGCGCCTACGACCGCAACATCGTCGACGCGATCAACCGCACCGAGGAGATCAATACCTTCATCCCGGCGCTGGCCTATCTGTACGCGGCCAGCCCGGTGGAGATCGAGGTCGCGCACGCCGAGCGCGAGACCGGCCAGTCGAAGTACTCCCTCTACAAGCTGATCCGTCTCAACTTCGACCTGATGACCGGCTTCTCGGTGGTGCCGCTGCAGGCTTTCTCGATGATCGGCATGGCCATCTCGATTCTTTCCGGGATCCTGGTCGCCTACCTGGCGCTGCGGCGGCTGATCGTGGGCCCCGAGGTCCAGGGCCTGTTCACGCTGTTCGGCATCAGCTTTTTCCTGATCGGCATCGCGCTGTTCGGCATCGGCCTGCTGGGCGAATACATCGGCCGCATCTACCAGCAGGTCCGCTACCGGCCCCGATACATCATCCGCGGCATCCTGGAGAAGCCCCCGGAGCACGAGGAGGGCGGATGACCCGGGCGGTCGTGTTCGCCTACCACGACGTCGGCGTGCGCTGCCTCGAGGTCCTGCGCAGCCATGGCATCGAGCTGGCGCTGGTGGTCACCCACGAGGACGATCCGGACGAGAACCTCTGGTTCGCCAGCGTGCGCGACTGGGCGCGCGACCGGGACGTTCCCTGGGAGACGCCCGGGCGACCGAACGGCGCAGAGCTGGTCGCGCGGCTCCGGGAGCTGGCGCCGGACTTCCTGTTCTCGTTCTACTACCGTCGCATGCTGGGCGAGGCGCTGCTGGCGCTGCCCGCGCGCGGTGCGCTCAACATGCACGGATCGCTGCTGCCGCATTACCGCGGCCGCGCGCCGGTCAACTGGGCCGTGCTCCACGGCGAGCCCCGTACCGGGGCCAGCCTGCACTACATGACCGCCCGGCCCGACGCCGGCGACCTGGTGGACCAGCAGGCGGTGCCGATCCTGGAGGACGACACCGCGGCGGTGGTGTTCAACAAGGTGACCTGGGCGGCGGAGGTGGTGCTGGACCGCAGCCTGCCGGCGCTGGTGGCGGGAACCGCGCCGCGCACACCGCTGGACCTGGCGGCCGGCTCCTACTTCGGGGGCCGGCGTCCGGAGGACGGTCGCATCGACTGGTCGCAGGGTGCGGCCGCCGTGCACAATCTGGTGCGGGCCGTGGCGCCGCCCTATCCCGGCGCCTTCGGCACGGTCGAAGGCCGGCCGCTGCGGCTGCTGGGGACCCGCCGGGCCGGTGCCGCGCGCCATCCGGGGCAGGCCCCGTGTCTCTACGGCGAGGCGGGCCGGGTCTACGCGGACTGTGCCGACGACCGGCGCCTGCGGGTACTGGACATGGAGATCGACGGCGAGACCGTAGCGCCCGGGGCGTTCCGGCGCCGGTACGGCGATCGCATTCTGGCTTTGGGAGCATAGGGGATGAAAAAGGTTCTGATTCTCGGCGTGAACGGCTTCATCGGCCATCACCTGAGCAAGCGCATCATCGAGACGACGGACTGGGAGCTCTACGGCATGGACATGCAGAGTGACCGGCTCGCCGAGGTGATGGACGACCCGCGGTTCCATTTCTTCGAGGGCGACATCACGATCAACCGGGAGTGGGTCGAGTACCACATCCGCAAGTGCGACGTGGTCCTCCCGCTGGTGGCCATCGCCACGCCGGCGACCTACGTGCAGCAGCCCCTCAAGGTATTCGAGCTGGACTTCGAGGCCAACGTGCCGATCGTGCGCCAGTGCGTGAAGTACGGCAAGCGCATCCTGTTCCCGTCCACCTCGGAGGTCTACGGGATGTGCCGGGACGAGGCCTTCGATCCCGAGACCTCCGAGCTGGTGCTCGGCCCGATCAACAAGCAGCGCTGGATCTATTCCTGCTCCAAGCAGCTCCTGGACCGGGTGATCTGGGCCTACGGCCAGCAGGGTCAGCTGGATTTCACCCTGTTCCGGCCGTTCAACTGGATCGGCCCGGGGCTGGACAGCATCTACACCCCCAAGGAAGGCAGCTCGAGGGTGGTGACCCAGTTCCTGGGGCAGATCGTGCGCGGGGAGAACATCCGCCTGGTCGACGGCGGCACCCAGAAGCGGGCCTTTACCTACATCGACGACGGCATCGACGCGCTGATGCGCATCATCGAGAACCGCGACGACGTGGCCAGCGGCAACATCTACAACATCGGCAACCCGGCCAACAACTACGCGGTGCGGGAGCTGGCGGAGATGATGCTGGAGATCGCGAACGAGTTCCCCGAGTACCGCGACTACGCCGGCGGGGTCGAGCTGGTGGATACGCGCTCGGCGGACTTCTACGGCAAGGGCTACCAGGACATCCAGAACCGCGTGCCTGCGATCGACAACACCCGCCGGGAGCTGGACTGGGAGCCGCGCATCGACATGCGCACCGCCCTGCGCAACATCTTCGAGGCCTACCGCACGCACGTCGCCGAGGCGCGCGAGCTGATCATGGAGCAGCCCTGATCCGATGCGGATCGCGCTGAAGGTCGACGTCGATACGCTGCGCGGCACGCGGGAAGGGGTGCCCGCGCTGGTGGAGCTGCTGCGCCGCCATGACGCCGGCGCGACCTTCCTGTTCAGCCTCGGACCCGACCATACCGGGCGGGCGCTGAAGCGGATCTTCCGGCCCGGCTTCCTGGCCAAGGTGATGCGCACCTCGGTGGGGGCGAACTACGGGCTGCGCACGCTGATGTACGGCACTCTGCTCCCGGGGCCCGACATCGGCCGGCGTGCCGCCGACGCCATGCGCGCGGTCGACGCGGCCGGCTTCGAGGCGGGCGTGCATACCTGGGATCATGTCCGCTGGCAGGACCACGTGGCACGCCGCGACGCCGCCTGGACGCGCCGGGAGATGCGCCTGGCGCTGGATCGCTTCGCCGAGGTCTTCGGCCGGCCCGCACGCACCCACGGCGCGGCGGGCTGGCAGATCAACGCCCACGCGCTGGCTTACGAGGAAGAGCTGGGACTGGACTACTGCAGCGACAGCCGCGGCAGCGGGCCGTTTCTGCCCGCGATGGGCGGGCGCGTGTTCCGGTGCCCGCAGATCCCCACCACCCTGCCCACGCTGGACGAGCTGATCGGTCGCGAGGGGATCACCGAGGGCAACGTGGCCGCGCACGTTCTGGCGCTGAGCGAGCGGCCGCCGGCGCATGGTCATGTCTACACGCTGCATGCCGAGCTCGAGGGCATGCGGCTGCTGCCCGCGTTCGAGACCCTGCTGCAGGGGTGGCGCGCGCGGGGCTTCGAGCTCACCAGCGTCGCGGCGGTCCGCCGCGGGCTGGATCCCGCCGTGCTGCCGGTGCACCAGTTGCGCCTGGACGAAATCCCCGGACGCTCCGGGCCGCTGGCGCTGCAGGGTCCGGTTCAGTCGGTATCGAACTGATCGTACCAGTGCCACGCCGGGGGCGGCGGTGTCTTCGGCACCGGCGCCCGGGCGGCGCCCGGCAGCACCCGGTACAGCGTGACCCGCTTCTCCGCCTTCGTCTTCAGCACCTGCTGCAGGTACGGCGGTCCCGGTGCCGGCATCAGGGTCGTCGACGGCGGGCGCCCGGGCGCCGGCAGGTTCTTGTCCTTGACCAGGATGTAGTCGCCCGGCCGGATCCTGCCGGAGTGGATCTCGTGATAGAGCTCGCGGCTCGAGCGAACATACGGCATGGGCGATCCCAGCTCCCACAGCATCAGCGACCGCGGCCAGTGGAACGAGATGATCCGTCCCGGATGCTCGGTGCGCGCCTGGCGGATGCGGGCGAAGCCCTGGGCGCTGACGATCCGGCCGTTGAAGTGCGGCAGGAAGAAAATCACCACCACGCCGAACAGGGTCAGCAGCCCGGCCGTCCACCACCGCAGCCAGCGACCGATGCGTTCCCGCAGGGCCTCGCCGCGCAGGGTCTCGAGCGCCATCAGTCCCGCCAGTACGAAGGCCGGCGCCGCCACCAGCACGTATTTGCCCTGCTTGGACTGTGACAGGCTGAAGAACAGCAGGGTGTACAGCGCCCAGACCAGCGGCAGGCGCAGGCGAAGCTCGCGCAGCCGGCGCGCGCCCGCCCAGATGCCCAGCGGGAAGAGCAGGACGGCGGGGAACATGTCGTACCAGATGGTCTTGCCGTAGTACCACCAGGGCCGCAGGTGGTCGAAGCCGACCAGGAAGCGGGTGAAGTTCTGGTACACGAGCATTGCCCGCACGGCATCCCAGTCGATTTTCATCCCCGCGGCGATGTACCAGGGGACGTTGGCCAGCAGCACCAGCCCGATCCCGCGCAGCCAGCCCATCCGCCAGGCCTCGCGGATCGCACCCCGCAGCCGCTGCCCGAGCGGTGCGCCGCGCTGCACGGTCAGGTGGGCGATGCCGATCTCGAGCAGCATGGCGGGCAGGGTCACGGCCATCCCCACCGGCCCCTTGGCCAGCGTGGCGAGGGTCACGCCGAGCCACAGCTCCCACCAGAATGGCCGCTTGCCCAGTCGGAAGCGGGTGAAGCCCGTGAATGCGATCAGGGTCCCGAGCGTGACCAGCGGGTCGGTCTGGGCGATGAAGAACACGTAGATCACGCCCGGTAGCCCGGCCCCGGCGAACGCCAGCAGTGCCGGGGACCATTCCAGCTCCAGCTCCCGCTGCAGCCGCCACAGCCAGCCGATCCAGAGCAGGAACGCGAGGTACGCCGGAAGGCGGATGGCCGCCAGGATGGGCAGCCCGGCGAGGTGCGGGAACAGCGCCAGCCAGTAGTAGAACGGCGGATACTCGATGTAGGGGACGTGGTTCTTGATCGGGACAAGGTATTCGCCGGTGCGCGCCATCTCGCGGATGACCTCGGCGAAGCGGGGCTCCATCGACGGGATCGGACCGTGATTGAACAGCGCCACGCCGAAGATCAGCGCGATCCCGGCGAGCAGCCACCAGAAGGCGGCACGGGTGTCCAGGCGAACAGCGGGCACGACGGATCCCTCCGGAAGATCGGAATGGCCGCGGGCGCGTCACGGAAAGCGGGCCCGGCGGCCCAAAGCGTACCGGAAACGGCGCCGCCGCGGCACCCCGTGCCGGCTCAGCGGCGCCCGTGAGCGGGCAGCAGCGGCTCGATCTCGTCGGCGGACCGCGCCTCGCTGCAGGCCCTCCTCCGACGCGTCCCGGCACCGCGGGCGACCCCGGACGACAGGTGCGGCCGGGGGGCGGCTGACCTGTCGCAATCGCATCGTGTCCGTGTGTTCTTGTTCCGTCTCCGGTCCGGAAATCCGCGGGTTGCCGCAAGCCGGCGGGCGCGGGGAGCCCTCGCACGGCCCGCCGGGGGTCGCTTCAGAGCCAGCGCCTGGCCAGCCAGCCGACCAGCTCCGCAAGCCGGTCGCCCGGACCGCGGCCGTTCCAGGTCTCGGCCAGGATCCGGCGGGCATTCTCCAGGTCCTGGTAGAAATGGGCCTCCAGGCGCGCAACCAGGGCGGGGGCGCGGCAGACGAGGTTGAGCTCGTAGTTCATCGACAGGCTGCGGTAGTCCATGTTCGCGGTGCCCACCGTGGCCCAGTCGCCATCCACCACGACGGTCTTGGCGTGCAGCACGCGTGGCAGATACTCGTAGATGCTGATGCCGGACGCGAGCAGGTTGCCGTACACCGCGCGTGCCGCCCACTGCACCAGGGGCACGTCGTTCCTGCCCGGGACCAGCACGCGCACGTCGACGCCGCGCTCCGCCGCGCGGCGCAGGCCCCGCTGGATGATGCGGTCCGGAACGAAGTACGGCGTGGTGACCAGGATGCGGTCCCGGGCGGCATCGAACTCGCGCGCGAACAGGTCCCGCAGTTGACGGCGGGCCATACGCTGGTGGGTCGAGAGCAGAAAGGTCCCGGCACGGTCCGGTCCGCCGTCGTGTTCCTCGAAGCGGGGATCCCAGAACAGCTCGAAGGTCGTGCGGACCTGCGCGGCCAGCGCGCCGGTCACCCGCACGTGGGTGTCGCGCCAGCGCGCCTCGCCGTAAGCCTGCCGGGAATTCTCCCGGTGCAGGTTGAAGCCGCCGAAGTAGGCGACATCCCGATCGAGAACCAGCAGCTTGCGATGGTCGCGCCGGTTGTAGCGCAGGGGGCGCAGCAGGCGCAGCCGCTGGAACCAGCGGAACTCGACGCCGGCGTTCGTCAGCCGGCGTTTCAGGGCCTGCGTCATCAGGCCGGCCGAGCCCAGCGAGTCGACCAGCACCCGCACCCGCCGCCCGGCCGCCGCGGCGTCCGTCAGCGCGCCGGCGAACGCGCGCCCGACTTCATCGTCGGCGAAGATGTAGCTCTCGAGGCAGATCGCGTCGCGGGCGGCGGCGATGTCCGCCAGCATGTCGCGGTAGAGCTCGTCGCCCTCGGTGTACAGCCGGTCCACTCGGGCAGCGGGTGGCGCGACGGACCGCGTCGCGTCGGGACGGCTCATGCCCGAGGGTCCTTTGCCGACATCCCCCGCTCTCCTGCGCTGCGTGTGCCTGACGGAAACGGCGCAGGGAACCGGACGAAAGCCCGCCTCACGGCGGGCCGGCCGGAGCACGGGTCGGGTGGGGTCTAGCGCCGCCGTGACTCGCCGCGGGACCGCGCCGCGGGGCAGCCGGGCGCGGCGGCGATCAGCCACTCCACGGCGACCAGCGCGAGCACCAGCGCTACCCAGCCCCAGCCGGTGGACCAGCTTTGCGCGAGATGACCGATGTTCATGTTCCCTGCTCTCTCCCGGTTTCAGGATCATGCAAATCGCGGCGCCAGGCAATGCCTGCAGTCGGTACGGTCGCCACGATGCCCCGGCGGGACGCGGCAGGTGCTGCTGCGCGACGACCGCAGCGCGACCCCCTGCCCCCGCCTGACCGTGAATACGATGATCCCACCCGCGCGGCGCATGCCCTTGATGCACGTCAAGCGCGGCGCCCGTCCGCGGGGTACTGCGTCCGCCGCGTCGATGCTATGATCGCCGCCCGATACCTATAATGATTAGGGGTGAATGATCGGGGGCGCGGCAGCGACGGGACCCGCTGCACGTACCGGATCGGCCTGTCCCGCACGCCATCCGCGGTGGCGATGCCCGGCCGTGTCGCCCCGGGGCGGACACCGAATCCATGAACCGGGCAACCCACGGGATCGCTTTCCGAGCATGCAGCACACGCCAGAGCAGCCGCAGGCTCACCGCCGCACCCGCGATGGGACCAGCGCGTCGCTGCGGCGCGAGATCGACCGGCAGCGACGCATCCTCGACCACGCGGTGGACGGGATCCTCACCTGTGATGCACAGGGACGGATCCTGCGTTGCAACGCCTCCGTGGAGCGCCTGTTCGGGTATCCGGCAGCCGAGCTGATCGGGCAACCGGTCGAAATCCTCGTGCCCCGGGCCTGGCGCGTGGCGCACACGGGCTGGCGCACCGCTTACCAGCGGGCGCCGACGCCGCGACCCATGGGGGCGTCCGAGGTCTCGGGCCGACGCCGCGACGGCAGCGTGATCCCCCTGGACATCAGTCTCAGCCCGTTCCGCGACGACGACCAGGACGTCGTGGTGGCCGTGATCCGCGACCTGCGCGAGCGCCGCCAGGCGGAGGCCGTGCGTGCCCGCCTGGACGCGATCGTGGAGAACTCGCCCAACGGCATCGTCATCTTCCAGCGCGACGGCACGATCACTTATGCCAATACCGCCGCCCGGGTGATGCACACCGGCGATGCCGGCGGCGACCTGCGCGGCGCCGACCTGGCGGCGCTGGTCGGAGCTGCCGGCTGGCGCCGCCTGCGCCGCGAGGCGATCCCGGGAGCGGCGCGTCACGGCGTGTGGCTGGGCGAAAGCACGGTCCGTACGCCGGCCGGCGAGCTGCCGGTGTGGCAGTCGGTGCTGGCGCACCGGGATCGCGACGGCGGCATCGAACACTACTCCACCATCCTGACCGACATCAGCGAGCAGAAGGCGCACGAGGAGCGATTGCGGCACCAGGCCAGCCACGACCAGCTCACCGGGCTGGCGAACCGCGCCCTGCTGGAGGACCGACTGGCACAGGCGATCCGGCGCGCCCGCCGCCGCGGCCGGCAGGTGGCGGTGCTGTTCATCGACCTGGACAACTTCAAGCTGGTCAATGACACGCTCGGGCACGCGGCCGGCGACCAGCTGCTCACGACCGTCGCCGAACGCCTGTCGGCGGCCGTGCGCCGCGAGGACACCGTGGCCCGCCAGGGCGGGGACGAGTTCGTGGTGCTGCTGGAGGATGTACGCCACGCTTCCGATGCGGCCGGCGTCGCGGGCAAGCTCGCCGAACGGCTGTCCCTTCCCATGCATCTGCACGGCGACGAGCTGACGGTCACGCCCAGCATCGGCATCAGCGTGTTCCCGGAAGACGGAACCAGCCCGGAGGCGCTGCTGATGCACGCAGACGCGGCCATGTTCCGGGCCAAGCAGGACGGGCGCAACACCTGCCGCTTCTATACCGGCGACATGAACGAGCAGGCCTCGACCCGGCTGACCCTGGAGAACGACCTGCGCCGCGCGCTGTCCGGGGAGCAGCTTCACCTGCTGTACCAGCCGGTATGCGGCGGAGACGGTCGCGCGTGCGATGCATTCGAGGCGCTGCTGCGCTGGAGCCATCCGGCCCGCGGCGAGCTCGCCGCCGCGGACTTCCTGCCGCTCGCCGAGGAGAGCGGGCAGATCGCTGCGATCGGCGCATGGACGCTGGCACAGGCCTGCCGGCAGGCGCGGGACTGGGGGCGCAACGGGCTGCTGCTGGACCGGGTCAGCGTCAACGTCTCGCCGGGCCAGCTTCGCGCGGACGGGTTTCTCGCCGGCGTCGACCGGGCGCTGGAGGAATCCGGCCTGGCGCCGCGCCAGCTGGAGCTGGAGCTCACCGAGAACGCCCTGATCGGCTTTCCCGCGCACTGTCGCGCGGTCGTCGACGCCCTGCACGAACGCGGGATCGCGCTTTGCCTGGACAACTTCGGCAGCGGCTACACCAGCCTGACGCACCTCAAGCTGTTCCGCTTCGGTCGGGTCAAGATCGACCCGAGCTTCGTGCGCGACCTCGTCGACGATCCCGACAGCGCCAACGTCGCGCGCGCCGTGATCGCGATGGCGCATGCACTGGGCGCCCGCGTGGTCGCCCAGGGGGTCGAGACCGACGCGCAGATGCGCCGGCTGCGGGAATTCGGTTGCGACGAGTTCCAGGGTCGCCTGCTGTCTCCGCCGCTGCCACCCGGGGTAATCCCCGGCCTGGGCCGCCCGGCTTGAGCCACGTCAATGCCGCCGGCCCCGGATCGGCTACGCTCGATGGATCGAGCGGGGGTGCTCCGGGATGTCCAGTGCTGTGCAACAGGCGAGCCACGTCATCGGCCGCGAGGGTCTCGACCGGCTGATCGGGCTGCTCGCGGCCCGCGGTTACCGGGTCATCGGGCCGCTTCTGCGCGATGGCGCGATCGTCTACGACGAAGTCACCTCCAGTGACGACCTTCCGCGGGGCTGGACCGACGAGCAGGAGGCCGGCCATTACCGGGTGAAGCCGCGGGACGACCCGGCGCTGTTCGGTTACGTGGTCGGACCGCACTCCTGGAAGCGTTTCCTGTTCCCGCCCCGGCAGCGCCTCTTCGGGGTCCGGTGCACGGACGCCGGGCTGGCGTTCGAGCCCGGCGAGGAGCAGCACGAGCGCTTTGCGTTCCTCGGCGTGCGCGCCTGCGAGCTCGCGGCGCTGGCGATCCAGGATCGGGTGTTCGCCGGGGGAGCCCATGCCGATCCCGGCTACCGCCGCCGGCGCGAGAGCTCGCTGGTGATCGCGGTCAACTGCGGCGAGGCGCACGCCACCTGCTTCTGCCTGTCGATGGGCAGCGGGCCCGAGGTGCGGGGCGGCCATGACCTGGTGCTGACCGAGGTGCTCGACGGCGACAGCCACTACTTCACTCTCGCCGCCGGCAGCGACGCCGGCGGCGAGATCCTCGCGGCCCTGACGGCGCAGGAGGCGACCCCGGATCAGCAGGCAGCGGCTGCGGCCGTGCCGGAACGGGCACGGCGGCAGATGGGGCGTCGGCTGGAAACCGACGGGCTCCGCGAGCTGCTGCTGGACAACCTCGAGCATCCGCGCTGGGACGAGGTCGCCGCGCGCTGTCTGAGCTGCGGCAACTGCACGCAGGTCTGCCCTACCTGCTTCTGTTCCGCGGTGGAGGACGTGCCCGACATCTCCGGGGACGGCGCCGCCCGGGAGCGGCGCTGGGACTCCTGCTTCAGCCTGGATTTCTCCCACCTGACCGGGGGCAGCATCCGCGGCGACATCCGGTCGCGCTACCGCCAGTGGATGACCCACAAGCTGGCGACCTGGCACGACCAGTTCGACACGGCGGGCTGCGTGGGCTGCGGACGCTGCATCACCTGGTGTCCGGTGGGCATCGACATCACCGAGGAGGCCGCGGCGATCCGCGCTTCCCCGGGAGAGCGTGGACCATGACCGCGGTCACCGACGAGCTCCGCTCGGGGCCGTTCGCCGGCATGAGCGAGGCGCAGCTGCACCGGCTGGGCGCCTGCGCGAGCCTGGTTCGCTACGCTGCCGGCGAAGCCGTGATCGCCGAGGGTGCCGCGGCCGACCGCTTCTTCCTGATCCTGGAGGGAGAGGTCGCGCTATCGGCGCACCAGCCGCACCTGGGCCGCGTGGCGCTGGAGAGCATCGGCGCCGGTGACCTGCTGGGCTGGTCCTGGCTGGCCGCTCCCCGCGTATGGCAGCTGGATGCGCACGCCGCGGGCCCGGTCACGACGGTGGCATTCGATGCCGCGTGCGTGCGGCGGGCGATGGAGCACGATCACGAGCTCGGTTACCAGCTGCTGCAGCGGTTCGTCGGTGTCATCGCCCATCGTTTGCAGGCGAGCCGCCTGCAGCGGCTCGACGTCTACGCCCCGCAGGGCGGGCCGAGGCCGACGTGAGCGCCGCGCCCGATCCGCTGCTGCCGCGGCCGTGCCGGATCGAGCGGGTGACGCGCGAGACCGGCGGCGGCGACGTGTTCACCTGGGAGCTGGCGCCGCTGGACGGTGAGCTGCCCGGGTTTCGCCCCGGCCAGTTCAACATGCTCTACGCCTTCGGCGCCGGGGAGTCGGCCATCTCCATCAGCGGCGATCCCGGCGGCGGTCCCCTGTTGCATACCATCCGGGCTGCCGGGCGCGTAACGCGGGCCATGCGGGACCTGTCGCGGGGCGATGTGGTCGGGGTGCGCGGCCCGTTCGGCGAGCCCTGGCCGCTGGCGCGCGCGCATGGCCGCGACCTGCTGGTGGTGGCGGGCGGGATCGGTCTCGCGCCGCTGCGCCCGGTGCTGCTGGCCGCACTGCGCGAGCGGGACCGGTTCGCCCGCGTGCTGCTGCTGTACGGGGCGCGCACGCCGGCGGACGTGCTGTATCGCCAGGAGATCGAGGCCTGGCGGGAACGGCCGGGGCTGGAGGTCGCCGTCACCGTGGATCACGACGCACCCGGCTGGAACGGCAGCGTGGGCGTGGTCACCCGCCTGATCGAGCGCGCCGGATTCGACCCGGATCACTCGCTCGCGCTGCTGTGCGGGCCCGAGGTCATGATGCGCTTCGCCGGGCGCTCGCTGCGCGAGCGCGGCATGGCCACGACGGACATCTGGCTTTCCATGGAACGCAACATGGCCTGCGGCGTCGGCTGGTGCGGCCACTGCCAGCTGGGCCCGCTGCTGGTCTGCCGCGACGGCCCGGTATTCCCCCTGGATCGTGTCGAGCCGCTGATGGGAGTGAAGCAACTGTGAGCGATGGCCAGCCCCTGCGCCTGGCGGTCTGGAAGCTCGCCTCCTGCGACGGCTGTCAGCTCGCGCTGCTCGACTGCGAGGACGAGCTGCTCACGCTCGCCTCGCGCGTCGAGATCGCTCCCTTCGCGGAGGTCACCAGCCGGACCGACGACGGGCCCTGGGACCTGTCCCTGGTGGAGGGCTCGGTGAGCACGCCGGCGGACGCCGAGCGCGTGCGCCGCATCCGCGCGGGCTCGCGCGTGCTGGTCACCATCGGCGCCTGTGCCACCGCCGGCGGCATCCAGGCGCTGCGCAACTTCGCCGACGTCGACGCGTTCCGGCGCGCGGTCTACGCGAGCCCGGAGACAGTCGAGGCGCTGGCGCGTTCCTCGCCGGTCAGCGACCACGTCCCGGTGGATTACGAGCTCCACGGCTGCCCCGTCGACCGCGGCCAGCTGCTGCGGGTGATCGCCGACGTGCTGGCGGGCAACCGACCGCACCTCTCCGGCGCCAGCGTCTGCGAGGAGTGCAAGCGGGCCGGCAACGTGTGCGTGCTTGTGGCGCATGGCACGCCCTGCCTGGGCCCGGTCACGCGCGGCGGCTGCGGCGCCCTGTGCCCGTCCTGCGCGCGCGGCTGTTACGGCTGCTTCGGACCCGCCGACACCACCAACGCGCCGGCGCTCAGCGCCCGCCTGGAAGCGCTCGGCATGAGCCGGCCGGCGGTGCTGCGTTTCTACCGGAGCTTCAACGCGGCGGCGCCGCCGTTCGCCGACGAGAGCATCCGCCATGAGTGAACCGGGCTCCGGCGACAGTCGCCGCATCACCGTCGACCTGCTCACCCGGGTGGAGGGCGAGGGCGCGCTCACCCTGCGCACCCGCGGCGGCGAGCTGGAGTCCTGCGAGCTGCGGATCTTCGAGCCGCCGCGCTTCTTCGAGGCCTTCCTGGTCGGCCGGCACTGGACGGAGGCGCCGGACATCACGGCCCGTATCTGCGGGATCTGCCCGGTCGCCTACCAGATGAGCGCCTGTCACGCCATGGAGGCCATGGCGGGGGTGCGCATCGACGGCCCGCTGCGGGACCTGCGGCGCCTGCTCTACTGTGGCGAGTGGATCGAGAGCCACGGCCTGCACGTGGGCATGCTGCAGCTGCCCGATTTCCTGGGCTACCCGGACGCCATCGCCATGGCGCGGGACCATCCCGAGCTGGTGCGCACCACGCTGCGCCTCAAGCAGACCGGCAACCGGGTGATGCGCACTTTGGGCGGACGCGAGATCCATCCGGTCAACGTGCGGCTCGGCGGTTTCTACCGGCTGCCGGCCCGGGCCGACCTGCAGGCACTGGTGCCGGAGCTGGAATGGGCGCTGGATGCCGCCCGCGGGCTCGCCGAGCGCATCGCGGAGCTGGAGTTCCCCGACTTCCACCAGGACTACGAGCTGGTGGCCCTGGTGCATCCCGACGAGTACCCGTTCAACGAGGGCCGCCTGGTCTCCACCGCCGGGATCGACGTCCCGGTGGGCCGCTACGACGAGGTGCTCGTCGAGCACCAGAGCCCGCATTCGACCGCCCTGCACACGGCAACCGCCCGCGGAACCCCGGTGCTGATGGGGCCGCTGGCGCGCTACGCGCTGAACCACGAGCGGCTGACCCCGCTGGCCCGGGAGACGGCCGCGCGCATCGGCCTGGGCGCCGTCGTGGACAACCCCTTCCGGGCGATCTGCGTGCGCCTGGTGGAGATCGTCTTCGCCTGCGAGGAGGCGCTGCGCATCCTCCGGGGAACGGTCAGCGCCGACCAAGCGGCGGTCCCGGTCCCGCTGCGCGCGGGAACCGGTTGCGGGGCCACGGAGGCTCCCCGCGGGCTGTGCTACCACCGCTACCGGGTCGACGCCGACGGCCTGATCACCGAAGCCAAGATCGTCGCCCCCACCTCCGTGAACCAGGCGCGGATCGAGGCCGACCTGCGGGCCCTGCTGGCCGGGGAGCTGTCGCGCCCCGATGACGAGCTGCGCTTCCTGTGCGAGCGCGCGATCCGCAACTACGATCCCTGCATCTCCTGTGCGACCCACTTCCTCGACCTGCGGGTGGAACGCTCGTGAAGGACGTCCGGGTCATCGGGGTGGGCAACGCCGCGTGCGGTGATGACGGCGCCGGGCTGGCGGTCGCCGCCGCGCTCGCCGACCGGGCACTCCCCAAGGTCGCGATCCTGCGCAGCGACGGCGATGGCGCCGAGCTGATGCAGATGTGGGCGGGGGCCGCGCGCGCGTACGTCGTGGACGCCGTGCGCGGCGCCGGGCCCCCGGGGCGCGTTCACCGGCTGGCGGCCGGGAGCCCCGGGCTGAGCGCGCGACTGGGCCCGGGTTCCAGCCACCAGTTCGGACTGGCGGAGGCGGTGGAGCTCGCGCGTGCGCTGGGCAGCCTGCCGGCCGAGTTGATCGTGTTCGGGATCGAGGGCCGTCGTTTCGCGCCCGGCACCGGCCTCTCGCCGGAGGTGGCGGCCGCCGTGCCGCGCGTGGCCTGGCGCGTACTCGCCGAAATCCGTGCCGCGCAGCCGGTGCGGCGCCCCCGGCGCGGCGGCGGGAGACCGTCATGAGCGAGAACCCGGCCCGCTGCCAGACCTGCCACGGAGACGGCGAGCTGCGCCCGGCGGTCGCCCGGCTGATCCGGGAGGAAACCGGCGGCCGGGACGAGGAGGGCTGGATCTGTCCGGCGGATCTGCAGCGCTACGGTGACCGCTACGTGCGCCAGCTGCTGCGGGACGAAAAGGGCGAGATCACCAGCCTCGAGTCGGAGGTGCTGGAGAGCCTGCGGGAGCACGAGATCCTCTCGCGCAACCCGGACGCCGGGTTTCGAGTCCCGGCTCACCCTGGGCCAGCGCCTGGCGGACCGGATCGCGGACTTCGGGGGCAGCTGGACCTTCATCCCGATCTTCGCCGGCGTGGTCGTGCTGTGGATGCTGGCCAACTCCTGGCTGCTGGGCGCGCGCCCGTTCGACCCCTATCCTTTCATCCTGCTGAACCTGGTGCTCTCGTGCCTGGCCGCGCTGCAGGCGCCGGTGATCACGATGAGCCAGAAGCGCCAGGGGGACCGGGATCGGCAGAGGGCCATGCATGATTACCAATCTTCCAGAAGGTATTGCCAGGCCTCAGAGCCGCCGTGGACGGTGTTGCTCGTCGGTCGTGTAGCGCCACTACACTCCCTCCTCGCGCCTTGCCACAACGGCTCAGGGTGCCGCTGAAACATGGCAATGCCTTCTGGAAGATTGGTATCAGGTGAATCTCAAGCCCGAGCTGGAGATCCGCCACCTGCACCAGAAGGCGGATTACATCCTGTCGCATCCGTGGGAACGCCTGGCGGAGATCCAGGAGATCCAGCGGGAGCTGATGAGCGAGCTCCGCGGGCAGCGCTGAGAAGTGGCGTTACCTCTGATCGGGTTAGTAAAATGCGCGTTCTCCAACCGGCGGCCACCCCTGTCGGGCGCCAGGTCGCCTGGTCATCCAGCCAGTCGGGGCATATGCGAGGCACGAACATGACGGAACGAGTTCAGGTTGGCGG
This sequence comes from Gammaproteobacteria bacterium, assembly GCA_035638775.1. Lineage (GTDB taxonomy): Bacteria > Pseudomonadota > Gammaproteobacteria > UBA5335 > SLRW01 > DASQZJ01. The sequence continues at coordinate 8,650 of DASQZJ010000034.1, read as the reverse complement.
GCTGCAGGTGGGCAAGCCCCTGCACGAGCTGATCAAGCGGGTGATCCCCGGGACCGGGGTCGAGGAAGGTGCCTTCTGGGGTGCCCTGGAACGGATCGTCAGCGACCTGGGGCCGAAGAACCGCGCGCTGATCGAGAAGCGTCGCGAGATCCAGGAGAAGATCGACGCCTGGCACCGCGAGCGCAAGGGCCAGCCCCACGATGCCGCGGCCTACAAGCGGTTCCTGCAGGAGATCGGCTATCTCCTCCCCGAAGGCGGGGACTTCCGGATAACCACGGAGAACATCGATCCCGAGATCTCGCAGGTCCCCGGTCCCCAGCTGGTGGTGCCGATGAGCAACGCGCGCTATGCGCTCAATGCCGCCAACGCGCGCTGGGGCAGCCTGTACGACGCGCTCTACGGCACCGACATCATCCCGGAGGACGACGGCTGCGAGAAGGGCGGCAGCTACAACCCGCGCCGCGGTGCGCGGGTGGTGGCCGAGGCGGCGAAGATCCTGGACGAGATCGCGCCCCTGGCCGGGGGCAGCCATGCCGACGTCACTTCCTACGCGGTGGCCGGCGGCAAGCTCGCGGTGAGCCTCGCGGGTGGCCGCGACGTCGGTCTGCGCACGCCGGCGCAGTTCGTCGGGTACAACGGCGGGGAGGACCGGCCGTCGGCGGTGCTGCTGCGCCACAACGGGCTGCATGCCGAAATCCAGATCGACCCCGAGGACCCGATCGGCAGGGATCACGCCGCGGGCGTCAAGGACGTGCTGCTCGAGGCCGCGGTCACCACGATCCAGGACTGCGAGGACTCGGTCGCGGCGGTGGATGCCGAGGACAAGGCGCAGGTCTACGGCAACTGGGCCGGCCTGATGAAGGGCGACCTGGAGGAGACCTTCGAGAAGGGCGGCCGGGCCATGACGCGGCGGCTCAACCCGGACCGGGAGTACCGCACGCCGAACGGCGGCAAGCTGCTGCTGCACGGGCGCAGCCTGATGCTGGTGCGCAACGTCGGCCACCTGATGACCACGCCGGCGGTGCTGGATGCGTCGGGCGAGGAAATCCCGGAAGGCATGCTGGACGGCATGGCCACCGCGCTGATCGCGATCCACGACCTCAAGGGCAACGGCAAGTACCGCAACAGCCGCGAGGGCAGCGTGTACATCGTCAAGCCCAAGATGCACGGTCCGGAGGAAGTCGCCTTCTGCGTGGATCTGTTCGAGCGCATCGAGGAGGCGCTCGGCCTGGCCCGGAACACGCTCAAGATCGGCATCATGGACGAGGAACGTCGCACCACGGTCAACCTCAAGGAGTGCATCCGTGCGGCGAAGGACCGGGTGATCTTCATCAACACCGGCTTCCTGGACCGCACCGGCGACGAGATTCACACCTCGATGGAGGCGGGTCCGATGGTGCGCAAGGGCGACATGAAGAGCCAGCCCTGGATCATCGCCTATGAGAACTGGAACGTGGATATCGGGCTGGAGTGCGGCCTGCGCGGACGGGCCCAGATCGGCAAGGGCATGTTCGCCAAGCCGGACGAGATGAAGGAGATGATGGAGACCAAGCAGGCCCACCCGGACGCCGGCGCCAACTGCGCCTGGGTGCCCTCGCCGACGGCAGCCACGCTGCACTCGATCCACTACCATCGCACCAACGTGCTGGCGCGCCAGGAGGAGCTGGCCAAGCGCGGGCGGGCGAGCCTCGACGACATCCTGACCCTGCCGCTGGCGCCGGATCGCCCCTGGTCCGCCGACGAGATCCAGCAGGAGCTGGACAACAACTGCCAGGGCATCCTCGGCTACGTGGTGCGCTGGGTGGAAGAGGGCGTGGGCTGCTCCAAGGTCCCGGACATCAACGACGTCGGGCTGATGGAGGACCGCGCCACCTGCCGGATCTCCAGCCAGCACGTGGCCAACTGGCTCTACCACGAGGTCTGCACGCGCGAGCAGGTGGTCGAGACGCTGCGGCGCATGGCGAAGGTGGTCGACCGCCAGAACGCCGGCGATCCGGACTACCTCGACATGGCCCCCGACTACGACGACTCGGTCGCCTTCCAGGCAGCGGCGGACCTGGTCTTCAAGGGCCGCGAGCTGCCCAGCGGCTACACCGAGCCGGTGCTGCACGCGCGGCGCCGCGAGCAGAAGGCCAGGTTGGCCGGTTAACCCGGATCGGAACTACAGGCGTGACCAGGGAAGGCCCGGCATATGCCGGGCCTTCGTCTCTGTGAGCGGGCGAGACTAGTCACCGCCCGTGCAACCGGGACGGCTCGTCCGCGCCAACCGTCCTCCCGGCGGAATAGTGTCTTCCACTATTAACGGGAGGCGGAATGCTCCGCTATAAGGACATAACATGCTGTCATGAAAACTCCCCGGAGGAGCTGCTGGTAGCGCTCTTGCGCGCTGTTGGCAGCGCGGTATGCCCATGTCATCGCCCGAACGCCAGAAGAGAGACCTCGACGCATTATCGCGTCATCTTGCGGGAATCCTTGCCGAGGCCCACGAAGCGGTGGTGTCGGTCGACGAATCCCAGTCCATCGTGGTATTCAATCGCGGCGCCGAGCGCGCCTTCGGCTACGAGCGCTCCGAGGTGCTGGGCCGGCCGCTAGAGATGCTCGTTCCCATGTCCCGCCGGGAGCGCCACCGCACCTACGTACAGCGCTACCTGGAGTCGTCCGACGAGGAGCGCCCCATGGGGATCCGCGGCGAGATCGTCGGGCGCAAGCGCAATGGCCGTACCTTCCCCTGCCGTGCCTCGATCTACAAGTCGAGCACGGGCAACGCCACGATCATGACTGCGGTCCTGCTGGACCTGACCTCCACGCGCAAGAGCGCCCGGCGGCTCGAATCGCTGTTCCTGGAACGGCAGCGGCTCGCGCGGCAGCTAATCGAGTGCCAGGAGGCGGAGCGTCACCACGTCGCGCGCGAGTTGCACGATGAGCTCGGACAATGCCTCACGGCGATCGGAGTGAATGCAACTCTGCTTCGCGGAGCCGACCCCGGGGTTGCTGAAGCGGACGATCCGGCTGCCACCATCGCGCGCACCGCCGATCACGCTTCGCGGGTAATCCGCGAGCTGATCGCGACCCTGCGCCCACCCACCCTCGACCAGCTCGGGCTGCGGGGCGCGATCGCGGAATCCGTGGAACGCCTGGCGCTGCGGGCGACAGGTGTCTCCGCCCGGATCGAGATCGATCCGCGACTCGAGGCGTTGCCCGATGCCGTGGTGACAACCATTTACCGCATCATCCAGGAAGCGTTGACCAACGTCGCCCGCCACGCCCATGCGCACCGCGTGCGAGTGCGCGCGGACCTGGGTGATCCTGTGCGCCGCTGGCTACGGCGCCACGTATCGTTGCAGGCGGAAATGCCGCACCTCAGGGGACCGAACGCCCCCGATCGCATGATCCACATCCGCGTCGCTGATGATGGCATCGGGATCGACCCGCGGGATGCGCGCACGGGCCTGCGGGTGATCCGGGAACGCTGCGACGCGCTGGGCGGTAGGCTTTACGTCAGGCGGGCTGGTGCACGCGGGACCCAGGTGGATGTCCATATCCCGGTATGGCAAGGGGAAGCCGCGGGCCCTGCCGAAAGAGGGAAGCCATGAACACGTTTCGCGAAGCCGTCCTGCTGGTCGAGGACCACGTGATGGTGCGGCAGGGACTGCGCAGCCTGCTCGCGGGTTCCGGATACCGGACGGTGCTGGAGGCGTCGGACGCGCGTGAGGCTTACCGGCTGTTCTGTGACGAACGCCCGTCCCTGGTGATCACGGACCTGACGCTACCGGGCCGGGGTGGTCTGGCGCTTATCCGCCGCATCCATGCCCGTGCGCCGGGGGTGCGCATCCTGGCTGTAAGCATGCACGAGGAAACGATCTTCGCCCAGCGCGTCATGCAGGCAGGCGGGTCGGCCTACATCGCCAAGCGGGCGGCCGCCGACGAGCTGCTCGAGGCCCTGCGCGTGGTACGGGCCGGCGAGCGTTACGTGGACACGCTCACGTCGCGCCAGCTGGCGATCGATGCCGTCAGCCCGCTGGACAGCGGCGCCTACCGCCTGAGTGCGCGGGAATTCGAGATATTCCGGGCGCTCGCGGAAGGTGCCACCCCCCGCAAGATTGCCCACGATTTCAACCTGAGCGTGAACACCGTCGGGAACCACCGGCGCAGCATCATGCGCAAGCTGGGTGCCCGCTCGACGGCCGACCTGGTGCGCATCGCCCTGCGGGAGCGTGTGATCAGCACGTAGCCCCGGTGGCTTCCGCTACCCCCTGTTGGTGATTCCCACCATCCCCACCCGCCCCGACATTCCCTAGGCTGGACCAACCAATATCGATAACGACAACGGCGCGCACATGCTCCTGCATGGGCGCGACGTCCCGACGCGCAGCACGAGACAATGAGCACCATCAACGTCGCCTCGGCCAACCTGGATCCCGAAGCCGCCCGCTTCGTGCACTCCACGGTCGCGACCTACCTTTCCGGTGCCGGGTGGAATTTTGTATCCACTCCGGATCTTGCGGACATCCTGCTCGTGGACCTGGATACCCCCGCCGGCGCATCCGCGTGGGCGCGGCTCGACGGTTCCCGGAGACCCGTGCGGGTGGCGGTCACCGCGGATCACGGGCGCCTGGCCAGCGCGCTCGCGGTAGGCAAGCCACTGCGTTACAGCACGCTGCTGAGCACGCTGCGGCGTGCCGCCAACGGCGAGCCGGGAGCGGGCGAGGTTGCCGGCGGGGCGTCCCGTTTCGATCCCGGCAAGCACCTGCTGGGCGTCATCCAGGGGCTGGTGGCGGGCGGACGGTCAGCCGTCGTCGACCACCCCGACCATGCCGCGGTTGCGATCGATTCCGCCAGGCGGCGCTGGGCGGTCGCCGGGGACCGACCGTTGACGCCCGATATATTCCGGCTCCCGGCCGGTGCATTTGAGATGCAAATGGGGCCGCTACCGGCTGCGCTCGACTATCGCCCGCTGGAGGAGCTGTTGTATCGCGCCGCCTGGCACGCCTCGAACGGGCGTCTCCAGGCCGGGACTGATCTGTCCACACCCTTGCGGCTGCGGCGCTGGCCCGACTTCACGCGGGTTCCCTACCGTCCGATCCACCTGCGCATGGCCGCCTACCTCCAGGGACGAAGCGCAACCCCCCTGACGATTGCGGAACGGACCGGAGCGGCCGTAAGCGATGTACACGACCTTCTCAACGCCTGCCGCGCTGCTGGCCTGATCACGGAGGCGCGGTCCGAGTCCCGTCCCCCGCCGGAGCAACCCTCGGCGGCGTCGCGGGAAGGGCTGCTGGCCAGGATCCGGATGCGGCTTCTGGGCGGCGCCGGGAAGCCACGCGCGGGAGGGGACCGGTGAGTGCTGAAATCAAGATCGTCTTTACGGGCACGGTCGGTGCGGGAAAGACCACGGCAATCGCGTCGGTCAGCGACCGGCCACCGGTGGCCACGGATGCCCTGGCCACCGATGACACCGGTGCGCTGAAGCCGACCACGACCGTGGCACTCGACTATGGCGAGATGCGCCTGCCCGACGGAGACAAGCTTCGACTGTACGGAACGCCGGGCCAGCACCGTTTCCGTTTCATGTGGGAGATCCTGGCCAAGGGGGCGCTCGGCTTCGTGATCCTGGTTGACAATACCCGGCCTTCTCCGCTGGAGGACCTTGCGGGTTACCTGGACAATTTCGGCCCCTGGATCGAGCGGTCGGCCGCAGTCGTGGGAGTGACCCATGGCGAGTACTGCCGTGGCCCGGACCTGGAGCAATACCACGAGTTCATTTCCCGCCGCGAGGCTGCCCATCCGGTCATGTTCACCGACCCGCGACAGCCGCGGCATGTGATCACCCTGATGGATACCCTGCTGGCGGCGCTGGAGTTTTCCACGGCATCTGCCGACGGAGCCCCCGAAACATGAGACAGCCCAAGCAACCGCCGGCGATCTCCAAGGAAGCCGCCAAGGCCTGCGACGAGGCGATAGACGCCATGCTGGCCGCATACCCGGATCTGCATGGAGCGCTCGTCTCCACGGCCGACGGCCATGTGGTCGCCACCCGGCTGCCCCAGGGCTGGGAGCGGGGCGACGTGGCCGCGATGGCGAGCTCCATGACGGCTCTGGCGGAATCGGTTTCGCAGCGGACCGCGCTGTCGCGCTGCCGCAACGTGATCATCGAGGGGGAGGGCGGACATATCACCCTCCTGAAAGTGGACCGGGCCCTGACGCTTACCGCGGTCGGGAAGCCCACGATGAATCTCGGACTGCAGCTCAGCGCCTGTCGCAGCTGTGCCGAGCAGATCTGTCGAAGCATGGACGCACAAGCAGACGGAGTCGCCTCCTCGACGGGGTCGACCCGTGCCCACCGATAACGACCCGTAGAGGTATATCAACATGGCTGATCTCAACCAGGTCTGTGCCGACGTCACGAACAATGTCGCCAACTCTCTCGGCTGCGCCGTGGTCGATCTCGAGACCGGACTGCTGCTGGGAGTCCACCACAACGTGCCGTATTTCACCGAGTCCTATCTGGATGCGGTCGCGGCTGCTGCCGTGGACATGTTCCGGGGCCGTACCGTGGCCAACGTCGAGGAGCTTCTGGGCAAGCAGCGTGGCGAGGAGGTCCGCAACTCGATCAAGGAAGTGCAGATGAGCACTGACGGGACCTACCATTTCATGAAGGTGCTGCCCAACAAGCCGAATGCGCTCGCCGTACTGATTACCAGCCGCAAGGCCAACCTGGGCACCGGCTGGACCTCCCTTCGCTCGGCAATGGACACCATGGAGCCGCTGGTGCCCTGAGCCCGACTGGCCGCGAGCTGGACAAGCCGCCGGGCGTCCAGCCCCGCAGGCCCGGTCCCGTCATGCCGAATCCACGTATCACAGAAGTGGTGGGCGCCGTGGAGGCCTCCGCCGCACTCCCGGTCGTGCTCCTGGAGCGACTGCTGGGCGTACCGGCCCGACGGCTGGCCCACGGCGGACGCTTTACCGGCCGCCCGGTCACCCGGGTGCGCGTGGGCGAAGGCCACGTGGCCAAGATGCGTCCCTGCTCCCTGGAGCCGGCCGTGGCGTACCGCCGGACGCGCAAGGTACTCGAGCGTGAGCGGACCCTCCACGTCCATCACCCCGCGAAGACCTGGTTCGTCGCCGAGCTCGGGGGCCGGCTGTGGACCGGCAACGTGACGCCGGAGCTGCTGCCGCTGCATGTCGCTCCGCCGGAACTGGGCCGGACTCGCTGGACGGCCGCACTGGCCGCCATGTGGCAGCTCTGCTTCGCGACCGCGGCACGTTACAACCTGCGGCTCGACGAAAGTCTTTCGAACTTTGCGCTGGACCCGGACGGAAACGTGTTCTACCTCGACGACGATCTCTACCCGTGGGACCGGTTCGTTGGCCTGGCGCAGTCACTCGGTGCCGTCATACGGCGCGTGCACTGGCTGAAGCCGCGGGACTGGCGGCGCCTGGGAAGGATGCTGCGCGAGCGTCTGCGGGCCCAGTTCGCGGACCCCCAGAGCATCGCGGCTCTGGCGAGCCAGGTGGATACGCTGGTCCTTCCGGATGCCACGCAGATGCGTCGTTGCCGGGAACTGCTTGCCGGGCTGCGCGGCGAGCCACGCCCGCGGCCGCGCCATACCGGCGGCGGGGCCGAACCCCTGGCGCTACTCGCCGACGTGCACGGCAACTGGCCGGCGCTGGAGTCGGCCCTTCGTGCCCTGCGCAAAGAAGGTATAAGCCGTGGCATCGTGCTGGGCGATACTGTCGGCTACGGTCCAGAGCCCTTGCGGTGCATCGAGGCGATCGCCGAGGCCGGTCTCGACGTGATCAAGGGGAATCACGATCACGCCGTCGCTTCCGGCTACGTTTCACCGGGATTCTCCGCCGACGCGCGCTGGGTGATCGAGTGGACGCGAGCGCGGCTTCCGGCATGGGCACTGAGCTGGCTGGATGACCTGCCCAGCCACTGGCGCGATGGGGACCATCTCGCAGTGCATGGCAGCCCCGTCGACCAGTACCTGCTGTACGGCTACGTGTACGACCGGACCAGCGAGAGGAATCTGGACTGGCTCGCCCGCCACGGAACGCGCGTGTGCTTCCACGGGCACAGCCACATGTACGGTGTTTACGCTCGTGCCGGTTCGGGTGACACCCGCTCCCGGGAGCCTGCCCAGACCCTCACTGCCTACCGGCACTGCCTGGTGTGCCCGGGCGCCGTGGGCCAGCCGCGCAGCGGGCAGCCCGGTGCGGAATTCGCCATCTACGACCCGCGCAGCGAGCGACTCACCTTTCACCGGCTTCCGTACGACGTGGCCGCGGTGGAACGTGCCATGCTCGAGCAGGGTTTTCCGCCACGCCTCGGGCGTAGACTCCACGCGGGCCGGTAGGTTCCGGCATGCCTCGCTTCGAGGAGGAACCCATGTCCCGGTCCCGGGAGCCCGCGAATGAAACCCGATGGAGCGCGGCCCTGGAGTTGTTCTGGCGCGTGGTGGCCGCCGCGGATGGTCATCCGGGCAGCGACCGTTCGGAAGCGGAGCTACTCTCCGGTGTGGCCGATGCGCTGTCGGCGAGCCCGCTAGTTCGGGCGTGCCGCATCGAACGGACGGGATCCTCCGGTGACACCGAGACCGTCTGCGAACGGGCAATCTCCACCGTCCCGAACCCCGCACCGGTTCGACTG
>DASQZJ010000033.1:0-5724 GCA_035638775.1 Gammaproteobacteria bacterium | reverse complement strand
TGCTGGCCCAGCTCACGCTGTCGGACTGGCTGGCGCTCCACGGGCCGGCCGTGCCGTTGGCGGCCCAGGGCGCGGCCGTGGGATCCGAGGTCTGGCTGTCGCCGTTGCTGCCGTTGTCGGCCTGGCACTCGACGTAGTTGCTGATGCTGGCACCCGACCCCGAGCTGCCAAAGCCCCGGCCCTTGGTGCGCGGGAACTGCTGCCACGCCCCATGGCGGCGCCACCCGTGACCGGCGTTGGGGTCCCAGAAGGCCAGGGTGCCGGTGTAATAGCCGTTGCTGGCCAGCGGCGTCTGCGACGCGGCGCAGCGATTCCAGCTGGAAGCGAAGCTGCCCTCAATGTTGAACCGGGTGTAGCCGCCGCCGCTGCTGGCCACGTAGCCCCAGTAGGTCTGGCTGGTGTCGTAGTCGCCGGAGTACGTGGTGCTCGGGTCGTAGGGCTGCTGGGTGTACACCTGGGTGCCCATGCTGCCCGAGGTGTCGATGATGAACAGCACGTTGGGCTGGATGCCGTTGCCGCTGGCGCCGGTGTAGATTTCCGTGTCGTCCGCCCGGGCCGGGCCGGCGGCCGCCAGGATCAGCGCGGCCGCGGCGGCGAGCAGGATGCTGCGATGGATGACGGTGTTCATTGTTCTCCCCCTAGCGACTGCCGTTCCCTTTGTTGCGGTAGTCGCGGTCCCAGCGTATGCGGTCGACCAGGCCGGTCTTGATCTTGATGAAGACGGTCCCGGAATAGCCGCTGTAACGCCGGCTTTCCTTGTCCGGGACCGGCCGGTCCCGGTAATTGAGCTGGACGTTCTCCGATGCCGGCACGACCTTCGCGTCGCACTTCGGGCAGCTCTTGTAGCTCACCTGGCCGCGTCCGCCCGGCTGCGGCTGGTAGTCGATCGAGTAGGCCTCGATGCCGCGCTCGACGTTGATCAGCTGATGGTGGACCACGATGGTGCCGGGTGCCGACGCCGCCGGCAGGGCAGTGGCGAGCAGGGCCGTGGCCAGGAGGCCGCCGATCCATGTCATAAAGCTGGTTCCGTTCATCGCCGTTTCCTCCTCAGCTGCGGCCGGTCAGGCACACGCCCAGGTACTGGTGGGAGTTCGCGTGCCGGGGCCCCTTGGCATCGGTCTGGATCTGGAAGCGGTACGAGGCCAGGCCGCTGCCGCTGCTGATGCTGGTTCCGCCCTTGTCGCTCGCCTGGCAGCCGCCCTTGCTGACGTCCTGATAGCTGTTGGTCCAGTTCGCATTGGTGTTGTCGAGCGACAGGCTGCCGTTGGTCGAGGTCATGGTGTTGAAGTTGGACACGCTGCTGATCGCATCCTGCTGGGCCGACTGGGCCGCCTGGAAGGTGCGGTCGGTCGCCTGGGTGTTGTTGGCCATGGCCAGGCCCAGCACCGACGAGGACATCGCGGCGATGCCGATCATGGTCAGCAGCAGCAGCACGATCAGCCCGATCACCAGGGCCACGCCCCGCTGTGACCGGGGCGGCTTCGGGTTTCTGTGAGTCACTGCACGCATCCCCTGGTCTCCCTGCGGCAAGCTACTGGGCACTGATCACCGCATTGCGCAGCTGCACGGTGTCCACCTGCAACAGGCGCCGGTAGTGATCGTTGAACTGATAGGTGTTGCCGGCGAGGGTGTAGGTCAGGTTGTTGTTGTAGTTCTGGTCCGGCTTGTCGGCCCGCACGAGGACCCAGAAACGGACCGCCACGATGGTCGTGTTGCTGGGGACGTTGCCGGGATTGACGTACTCGTTGACGCTGCCGTCGCCGGTGGTGTCGATGCCGAACTGCACCTGGAACTGCTGCACGCCGGAGGCGACCTCCTGGTCGGTCATGGTGGGCGTGGTGCCGCTGACGCCCAGCGTCTTCATCCGCAGGCAGGGCTCGTTGTCGCCCGGCGTGTCGGTGTAGGGGCGAACGTAGTAGACGGTCATGCTGGCCGGCCTCACGTCGCCCCCCGCGTAGCTGCCGGGATCGTCGACGCCGGCGACGAACAGGGTGCCGCCGCTGCTGGTGCCGCGCACGTAGACCTCGCCCTTCTGGGTGGTGGTGACCTTGCCCGGCAGCGCGTGGCGGACGATCAGGATGTCCGTGCCGCCCTGGTAGTCGGACGAGGGGATGCAGCCGGCCCCGGTGTACGGGTCCGCGTTGTTGCTGCCCTCGACGATCTTGCCGAGGTCCTCGTAGTCGTAGCAGTCGTTCGCCACCGCCGTGGACAGCGGGTTGAAATCCTTGCTGCCCTCGATCGAGGAGGCGGCGTTGGTGTCGCCCCAGTAGCCGGCCAGGCGCAGGTCGGAGACCAGCACGTGGTGGCTGAACCGGCTGACGTCCTGCATGGCGTTGATCTGCTCGTTCTGGCGGTAGCTCGCCTTGCTCTTCACGAACAGTGTCAGCGCCCCGCCCACCAGGATGGTGCCGATCACCAGCGCGACCATCAGCTCGACCAGGCTCAGGCCGCGCTGCGCCTGTCCCCGGCCGGTTCCGTATTGGTTGGCGCGCTCGCTCATAGACAGAAGTACGTGCTGTAGGAGTGGGGCGTGGCGCTGTTCTGCCAGGTCACCTTGACCTGGTAGCGGGTGGTGCTACTGGCGCAGGGCGTCGCGGACGCGAACTGCGTTACCGTGCCGCTGCCGTTGGGCAATCCCGTGGCCTTGTCGCTGATCGCCTGCTTCCAGTGCCACACGTCGTCCTGCGCCATCTGCGTGGCGCTGCAGTCGGTGGCGGTCGAGCTGCCCGTGCCGCTGTCGGAGCAGCCGTTGTTCTGGCCGGCGCTGGTGTAGGTCGCCGCGCCGGCCGGGTTGGCGCGCATGCTCTCGATGATCTGGTCCGCCAGGTGCACCGCGCGGATGCCGTAGACACCCTCCCAGTTGGCCTGCATCGACTTCGCCTGCAGCGCGGCCAGGCCGATCAGGCCGACCGACATCACCAGCAGTGCGACGAGCACTTCCAGCAGGGACACGCCACGCTCGCGGCGCCCACGCGATTCGAGTCTGTTCAGGGACATGCAATCCCGTCCTTGGTCTCCGTCTGCACGCTGCCGGTCTGGGAGACCGTCAGCACCCGCCAAAGCGTCGGGGGACTGCCGTTGTTGTTGGTCTTGCGGTCGTCGCAGAAGTCGATCGTCCCGTTCTGGGGCAGGCCGTTGGTCAGCCGCGGGAAGCCGCTGCCCGAGTAGGAGACGTAATCGGTGGTCGAGCCCGTGGCGACCAGGGTGACCGAGTTCGGCGCCGGCGGCCCGCGATCGATGATCGGCTCGTTCTGGGTGCCGCTGCCGCTGCAGTTGACCCCGGTGCTCACCTGGGCGTCGTTGTTGCAGTCCACGAACACCACCCAGCCCTCGGTCCAGCTGCCGCTGCCGGTGTCGCAGGTGGGGCTGGCGGCGGTGCTGTTCGCGCTGCGGCAGACCACCACCCGCTGGCCGCGCTTGATCGCGGTCGACCGGGCAAGCTGCAACGCACGGACCATGGTGTTGACCTGGGTCGTGATGCGGTTGTCCTTGATCAGGCTGGAAAAATTCGGTATCGCGATCGACAGCAGCACGATCGCCACCAGCAGCGTGATCATCAGCTCGATTAAGGTGAAACCCCGATGTGCCCGCATGGACTCGTCCGTGTTTTGTTGTTCCGCTGAGACGACACTACGTCACCCTCGACCCCCACGCAGCGTGCAGGGTCATCAACGGCCGGAATTCACCGATCAATGGAACGGCGCCTTTCCGCCCCCGTGCCGGGCTTCCCCCCGAACGGGGGGAGTGCTCGCACACCGGCTCCCGGAGGGGGGGCAGCCGGATGCTCCCGCATCCCGCCCGGAGAGCGCGGCAGGCGCCTGCGGCGAGCGCGGTTCGGCGGGGCAGTATAGCCCCGGTTCGGTCGCCCGGGCTCGCCCGCGACGCCGCGGTCTCCCGCCGGATCGTCTCCGCCCGTGCCGGCCGTCGACAGGAAGGATGGCGATACCGGGGAGGGTGCCGTCGTCCGGCCGGCGGGGGCATGCACGCCCGCGCCTGCCCGGCGGAGCGCACGCGCGCTCCGCGGCATGACGATACCTCCGGGAAGGCGGGTGCGTACGGGGATGTCGGCAGGGCCGGAAAAAAGCCGCGTGGGCGGACGCCCCGGCTGTCGCCAGACCGTCCGTTGCCACGCGCAACCCCCCAAGTCGAACCGTTGTTCTTGTTACGGCAACGATCGCACCGGCCGCGTTGTGTCCGGTCCGGGGGACCGGGAGAGACCCGGGTGCCGCTCCCCTTGCGGGGCGGCTTGTTCGTTGTTGCCTGTCCCGCCGGTATTCCCTTGCAATCGACGATAGGCAGGCTTCGGCGGTGCACTCAAAGGCCGGCCGGGCGAGAGGCGGAAAACGCCCGATGAGCGGCGAACGCATTTAGGATCGCCGGTGCCCGGCAGTCGGCGCCGGGCTTGTGCCGGCGCGGTCCGCGGCTTACCAATCTTCTGGAAGATTGGTACCCTTTGAACGGCACCAGCCGCGCGGTCTCCGGCGCGCACCGCCAACGCCACCCCGACCACAGCCCAGGATCAGGCAGGTTCCCGTGAACGACGCACGTTACGGAACGCCGGGCTTGCTGCGTCCGCCCAACCGGTGGGACTTCGTCGTGCTGCCCGGGCTGCTGGGGCTGCTGTTCCTGATCGCCTGGGGCAGCCACCAGATGACCCAGCCGTACACGCTGGGCCAGCCGCTGCCGATCTCGCTGGCGCCGTCGCACCTGCCCGACTACGCCCTGCGGACCACCCTGCGCATGGCGCTGGCGCTGGCGTCCTCGTTCCTGTTCACGTTCAGCTACGCCACGCTGGCGGCCAAGAGCCGCCGGGCCGAACGCGTCCTGATTCCGCTGCTGGACGTGCTGCAGTCGGTGCCGATCCTCGGCTTCCTCTCGATCACGGTGGCGGGGTTCCTGCGGCTGTTCCACGGCAGCCTGCTGGGGCCGGAGGCGGCGGCGGTGTTCGCGATCTTCACCTCGCAGGCCTGGAACATGGCCTTCAGCTTCTACTACTCGCTCAAGATGCTGCCCAAGGACCTGGTGCAGGCCGCGGACCTGTTCGGGCTCTCGCCCTGGAAGCGCTTCTGGAAGCTGGAAGTGCCCTACGCGATGCCGTCCCTGATCTGGAACACCATGATGTCGGTCTCGGGCGGGTGGTTCTTCGTGGTCGCCTCGGAGGCGATCACGGTCTCGCATCACCAGGTGCTGCTGCCCGGGATCGGCTCGTACATCGCACTGGCGATCCAGCAGCGCGATCTCACGGCGATCGGCTGGGCCATCCTGGCGATGCTGGTGGTGATCCTGCTCTACGACCAGTTCGCCTTCCGGCCGCTGGTGGCGTGGGCCGACAAGTTCAAGGTGGAGCTCTCGCAGGCCGCCGAGCCGCCCTCGTCCTGGTTCCTGGATCTGCTGCAGCGCACCCGGCTGCTGGCCTCCGTGCTGGCCTACGCCGGCGGCGTGCGCGAGCGCCTGCGCGGGGTGCGCCTGCTGCCGCGGCTGCCGCGCGTTCGCCTCCACCGCCGGCGCGAGCGGCGCAAGCGGCCGCGGCTGCGCCAGCGGGGCGGGCGCTGGCGGGCTTACGCCGGCCTCGGCCTGCTGGCCGTGACCGCGGTCGGCAGCGTGCTGCTGTTCACCCACTTCGTGCTCTCCGAGGCGAGCTACGGCGAGATCGGCTGGGTGTTCGTGCTGGGCTTCTTCACCCTGGTGCGGGTGGTGGTGCTGATCTTCCTGGCCAGCCTGGTC
>DASQZJ010000032.1:0-4321 GCA_035638775.1 Gammaproteobacteria bacterium | reverse complement strand
GCTTTCGAGCCTGTTCGGCGGGCGCCTGGCGGAGGAGCTGGTGTTCGGCGCCGAGTATGTCACCACCGGGGCGGCCAACGACATCGAGCGGGCCACCGAGATCGCCCGCAACATGGTCACCAAGTGGGGCCTGTCCGAGCGCATGGGGCCGCTGGCCTACGGCGAGGACCAGGAGGAGGTCATGCTCGGCAAGGCGGCCGGCAACGGCATGTCGGACGATACCGCCAGCGCCATCGACAAGGAGATCCGCTCGGTCATCGACCGCAACTACAGCCGGGCCAAGCGGATCCTGCAGGAGAGCATGGACAAGCTGCACATGATGGCGGAGGCGCTGATGAAGTACGAGACCATCGACCGCAAGCAGATCGACTCCATCATGTCGGGCCACGAGCCGGGGCCGCCGAGCGACTGGGAGGATCACCACGGGCACGGCGACGACGGCTCGGGCACGGCGATCAGGCCGTCCTCCGGCAAGCAGCCGTCCCCGGGCGGCGGCAACGTCGGCGGGGACAAGGTGCCCGGCCCGGCGAGCTGAGCCGGCGCACCCGCGCGTACAATACGGATCTTCCGAGCCGCCGGCCGGGTCCTGCCCGACCGGCGGCGGCGGTTCGGGGGTCCCCACGGGACTCGGTCAGGAGGCATGCGTGACTATCGTGGACTGCGGCGGCCGGTCGCTGGACCTTTCCCGGCCGGCGGTGATGGGGGTGCTGAACGTCACGCCGGACTCGTTCTCGGACGGCGGCAGCCACGTCCGGCTGGAGGACGCGCTGGCGCGCGCGCGCCGGATCGAGGCCGAGGGCGCGGCGATCCTGGACGTCGGCGGCGAGTCGACCCGTCCGGGCGCCGGGGCCGTGGCGGCCGCCGGCGAGCTCGAGCGGGTCATCCCGGTGATCGAGGCCTGCCGGCGCGAGGTCTCGATTCCCGTATCGATCGACACCAGCAAGCCCGAGGTCATGCGGGAAGCGGTCGCCGCGGGCGCCGGAATGATCAACGACGTGCGTGCGCTGCGCGAGCCGGGCGCGCTCGATGCGGCGGCGGAGTGCGGCGTGCCCGTGGTGCTGATGCACATGCAGGGGGAGCCCCGCACGATGCAGCAGAGTCCCCGCTACGACGACGTCACACGCGAGGTCTGCCGGTTCCTCGGGGAACGCGCTGCCGCCTGCACGGCGGCGGGCATCGCCTCCGACCGCATCCTGCTGGATCCGGGCTTCGGTTTCGGCAAGACCCTGGCGCATAATCTGGAGTTGTTCGCGCGCCTGGAGGAGGTCGTGAGCCTGGGACGGCCGGTGGTCGTCGGCGTCTCGCGCAAGTCGATGATCGGGCGCCTGACCGGCAAGCCGGTCGGGGAACGGGCCGCCGGCAGCGTGGCCGCGGCCGTGGTGGCGGCATGGAAGGGGTCCGCGCTGCTGCGGGTCCACGACGTCGGCGCGACCGTGGACGCGCTGGCCGTGTGCGGCGCCATCCGGGAATACGGTTCGCCGGAGTCCGGGGGAACGTTCCGCCCGGCTGCGGGCGTGTGACGCGCAACAGGGCAGGGAATAGCGAGCAGGAGGGCAGCGGCCGGGTCGATTGCCCTGCGGAAGGAGACACGAAAGACATGACCAGACGCTTCTTCGGTACCGACGGCGTACGCGGCCGGGTCGGCGAGCAGCCGATGTCGGCGGATTTCGTGCTGCGGCTCGGCCAGGCGGCAGGGCGCGTGCTGGCGGAAGGCGGCACCGGCAGCGTACTGATCGGCAAGGACACCCGTATTTCCGGCTACATGTTCGAGTCGGCCCTGCAGGCGGGATTTTCGGCCGCCGGGGTCGACGTGCTGCTGCTGGGACCGATGCCCACCCCCGGCATCGCCTACCTGACCAAGACCTTCCGGGCCAGCGCCGGGGTGGTGATCAGCGCCTCGCACAACCCCTATGACGACAACGGGGTCAAGTTCTTCGCCCGCAGCGGGCACAAGCTCGACGATTCCGTCGAGCAGGCGATCGAGGAGGCCCTGGAAGAGCCTTTCTCCACGGTCGATTCGGCCCGTCTGGGCAAGGCGGAACGCATCAACGACGCCCAGGGGCGCTACATCGAGTTCTGCAAGAGCACGATCGAGGGCGGCATGAGCCTGCGGGGGCTGACCGTCGTGGTGGACTGCGCCCACGGGGCGACCTATCACATCGCGCCGCACGTCTTCCGCGAGCTCGGCGCCCGGGTGATTCCGATGGGAGCCGACCCCAGCGGCCTGAACATCAACGACGGCTGCGGCTCGACCCATCCGGAGGCGATGCAGCGGCGGGTGGTGGAATCGGGCGCCGATCTCGGGGTGGCGTTCGACGGCGACGGCGACCGCGTGGTAATGGCCGACGCCGCGGGGCGCCTGGTGGACGGCGACGAGATCCTCTACGTGATCGCCGAGGCTCGCGCCCGGCGCGGCCAGCTCGCGGGGCCGGTGGTCGGTACGATGATGAGCAACCTCGGCCTGGAGCTGGCACTGCAGGGTCTCGGGGTGGCGTTCCGGCGTGCCGCAGTCGGCGATCGCCATGTGCTGGAAATGCTGCGGGGCGAGCAGGGCATGCTGGGCGGCGAGCCTTCCGGGCACGTGATCTGCCTCGACCGCACCAGCACCGGGGACGGCATCGTGACCGCGCTGCAGGTGCTGGCCGTGATGGTCGAGCGCGGCGTCTCCCTGCGCGAGCTCGTGGCGGGCATGCACAAGCTGCCGCAGACCATGATCAATGTGCCGACGCCCCAGGGTCGCGACGTCATCGGCGTGGACGGGGTGACCGCGGCCGTGCGCGCGGTGGAGGACGAGCTCGGCGGCCGGGGCCGCGTGGTGCTGCGCCCGTCCGGCACCGAGCCGCTGGTGCGGGTGATGGTCGAGGGAGAGGTGCCCGACATCGTCGCCGGGTACGCCGAGCGCATCGCCGAGGCGGTCCGGCGGGCCGGCTGACGCATTGCACGCATCCCGCGGCCCGGGTAACCTTGCGGCCCTTTGTAACGGGGCAGTGGACATGGGACGCGCGCTGGTCGCCGCAAACTGGAAGATGAATGGCTCCCGCCGCCTTGCGCGGGAGATCATGGACGGCCTGAGGGCCGGCGGCGTGGATCGACTGCAAGCGCGGGTCGCGGTCTGTCCGCCGTTCGTGTACCTGGAGCAGGTCGCCGCCCTCGCCGAGGGGCTGCCGGTGGCGGTCGGAGCCCAGAACCTCGGCGACCACGAGGGCGGGGCCTACACCGGGGAGGTCTCGGCGGCGATGCTGGCCGAGGCAGGGTGCCGCTACGTCATCGTCGGCCACTCCGAGCGCCGTGCCCTGTACGGCGAGGACGATGGCACCGTCGCGCGCAAGTTCGAGCTGGCGCTCTCGGCGGGGCTGACGCCGATCCTCTGTGTCGGCGAAACCCCGGACGAGCGCGAGGCCGGGCGCACCGACGCCGTGGTGCAGGGACAACTGCGCGCGGTGCTCTCGCACGCCGGGACGGATGCGTTCGCCGAGGCGGTGGTGGCCTACGAACCGGTGTGGGCGATCGGGAGCGGGCGCAGCGCGAGCCCGGCCCAGGCCCAGGCGGTGCACCGGCTGATACGGGACACGATCGCCGCGCAGGATGCTACAATAGCCGCCGCCCTGCCGATCCTCTACGGCGGCAGCGTCAAACCGGACAACGCGGGCGAGCTGTTCGCGATGGAGGACATCGACGGCGGGCTGATCGGGGGAGCGTCCCTCGACGCCGATGATTTCCTGGCCATTTGCCGCACCGCCGGGTGAGTCCGGAACACGGGTTTCCCGGGAAGCCCCGGTCGTCGGGTCTCCCGCCAAATTGAAACGAACGGAACCATGATTGTTGCTCTCCTGATCGTGCACGTGTTGCTGTCCGTGACCCTGATCACCCTGGTCCTGCTGCAGCACGGCCAGGGTGCCGATGCCGGGGCGGCCTTCGGCAGCGGCGCGTCGGCGACCGTCTTCGGATCGCGGGGCTCGGCCAACTTCCTGAGCCGGACCAGCGCGGTGCTGGCGACGCTGTTCTTCGCCACCAGCCTGGCGCTCGCCTACCTCTATTCGAACCCGCAGCAGCCCAAGAGCGTCACCCAGCAGGCACCCCCGGTGACGCAGAAGGGGCCGGCGGGATCTTCGTCCGGCAAGCAGCAGCCGCAGGCGCCCAAGCAGAATTCGCCGGAGATTCCGGACGTGCCCGAGAACCCGCCCAAGGGTGGGCAATAGCGGGGCAGTTGCGGTAGAATACGCCCAGCCTGACGGGGCCGCCCGGCGACTTCCTCCCGGGCGGCGATACCCTGCCGATGTGGTGGAATTGGTAGACACGCTGTCTTGAGGGGGCAGTGGCG
>DASQZJ010000031.1:0-3503 GCA_035638775.1 Gammaproteobacteria bacterium | reverse complement strand
TGATTGATCATGAAGGTGGACGTCAGCACGACCAGCCACCCGAGCGCGCACAGGGCCCACAGGATCCCGCTCCCGAGCGCCCCCCGGACTTCCCAGACGGTTCCGGGCAGGCCCTGCCACTGCCACATCATCAGGGCGAGCACCAGGCTCGAGAACACCACGTAGGTGGTGCGCTCGGCTGGCTCCGGGATGATCCGCATCCACCAGCGTTTGAAGCCGCGCCGGGCCATGCCGCTGTGCTGGATTCCGAACAGTCCCAGCAGCACGAGGTCGGTCACTACGGCGGCCGTGTCCCCCATCGACGACGGCGTGTCGACCGTCACCGGCACGCCGAGCCCGGTGACGAAGGCGATCGCGTACAGGAATACCGCGAGAAACAGCGCATAGGCTGCCAGGGAATAGACAAGCATCAGCGTCTTCATCGCTCCCTCCCCCCTTTTCATGTTGCACCGGGGCGGTGGACCGCGGCCGCGGTCCGGTCTCCCGCCGTTGGTGCGCTCCCCGTGAGCGGGGCTGCGCGGCGCCATGGAATCGTTGTCGCGCCGCCTGTCGGTCTCCATGCGAAAGTCTAGGGGTCCCGGTACCGCCCGACATCGGCAGAATTGATCAAATTGCGCTCGCGGCACCACTAGTCAGAAATGATCATGACGCCGGCCCGCGCGGCTGGACTGGAGCAGGTGCAGACAATGCAGGAGGCACAGCCATGGAGCTCATCCGTCCGGCCGGGATGCCCGTCCTGCGCAACCCCGGCGTGGAGTCGCGGCAGGTGCTGTTCCCGGGAAACTCGGCCTCTGCCCGCCTGTCCGTCACCTCGCCGCCAGTGGACTTCCGGCCGGCGTATGGGAAGAGCTGGGCGACGCTCGGCCGCGAAGGGCACGCGTAGCGGGCGGCCCCCCCTACCCGTATCGCCGGCTCACACGAGCGCGCCCAGCAACAGCCACCCGCCGGTGACGCCGAGCGCGGTCCCGGCCAGGCGCGGCAGCCAGCGGCCGGCCGGGATCACCTTCTCGGCGAGCACGAATGCCGCGATCGCCGCGATCACCAGCACATTCATCACCCCGCCGACGAACAGCAGTGCCATCAGCGCCCAGCAGCAGCCGACGCAGTACAGCCCGTGGTGGAAGCCGAGCGCCAGCGATCCGGCCGGCTCCCGGCGGAACCCGCCATGACGCTGGATGAACGCCAGCGGTGCCTGGCAGTGACGCAGGCACGCGTCCTTCGCCGGGGTCCACTGGAACAGGCCCGCCGCGGCCAGCACGAGGCCGCTGAAGGCGGTGCTCGCGCTGGCCATCATGGGCGTGAGCAGCAGGGCCTGCTCCAGGCCCCACTGGCCCGCCGTCGCCAGCAGGGAGAACAGCACCCAGGCGAGCAGGTAGCCGCCGGCGAAGAATCCCGTCGCCGCCAGCGGCGCGCTCCGTTGCGCGGCCTGGCGGCCGACGCGCGCATAGATCAGGATCATCGGTGCTGCCGACGGCACCATCATTCCCAGCATCATCACCGTCCACATGACGAACATGTAGACGAACTCGGGCGGGTTCCACTGGTGCGGGCCGGGCGTCATGGTCAGGCCGGCCGCTGTGGCCGGCATCTGCATGGCCGATGCCAGCCACAGCGTATAGCCCCAGGCCAGCACCGTGACGGCAGCGAGACAGGCCGCCACGATGCGCCGGTCCCGCCGCAGGGCGGCCTCGAGCAGGCTGTCGCCGGTGGCGCTCAATGCACGACGCCGTTGCCGGTCATTTCCAGGTACGCGAACTGGGCGTTGGAGTCCGCCAGCGACAGCTGGATTGGCCCCCGCGTCTGCGCCCAGCCCCGGCCGATCTCGGTCACGTCGTACTCGAAGCCGTCGGGCAGGTTGATGCGCGCCTGGTGGGTCTCGCCGGTGACCGGGTTCACGATCGGCTCGCCGCGGGCCTCGATCAGATCGGGTACGTTCAGACGGGCCGTACGCGCGTCAACGTCGAGCTCCAGGTCGATCCGGGTGAAGACGGGATCGTGCAACGTCTCGAAGGTCGCCGAGAAGACCTGGAAGATGGTTGCGCCGGGTTCGGTGTCCTGCCCGGTCATTATCCGCAGGATGGCCTCCCGCTGCTCCGGCGAGGCACGCTGGTCGACGATCGGGACGACCTCGCCACCGCCCTCGTGGATCGCGCCCGGCCAGCGGGCGACCATGCCGAAGCGCAGCCCGTCGAGGCGGACGTCGCCGTGATGCCCCTCCACGACGTCGAAGGCGGCCACCGCCTGGCAGTCGCCGTACGTGGGTGGCGCGTTGAACTGGCAGGGACAGCCGTAGGCACAGTTGCAGTGCACGAAGTCCCGCCCCTTGATCCTCCACTGGATGTCGCTCATGACTTCCTTCCCCCCGTGTGACGGGACGCCGGGCGCCCTCGCTCATCGATCGATGGAAGACTGGATCTACAGTCCATATCGCCCTCCTGATTAGTCTGGTCGGGGTTATGCGAAAGGTCCGGACGGCGCCGGTCACGCCGGGTTGGTCGAGCTGACGAACCAGGTGCTCGACGGTCCCCAGACGCCGTCGGGTCGGGCATACGGCTCGAGCACCTCCCGCAGCGCCGCGATCACCTCGGGCCGGCGCTGCTCGCCCGCCTCGCCGGCCAGGCGGATGATCTCGCCGGCGGGCCCGAGTGAAATGGCCAGCTCGACGGCGTCGTCCAGGTCGCGGCCGATCCGGATATCGCAGTCGTACCGCTCGAAGGCGATGCGCTCGAAGCCGGCGGCCCGCAGCATGGTGCTGACCATGTCCGGGCCGGCCATGGAGAACGGTCCGGGTCCGCAGTGGACCTGGTCGGTGTCCTCGTGGGAGACCACCGGCACGATCTGCTTCACTACCTGTTCCGCCTCGTAGGCCCAGGGGTTCTCCTCGCGCCGGCGCCACACGATCTGGGTGAAGGTCCCTCCGGGGACCAGTGCCCGGCGGATGTTGCGCATGGCCGCGCCCGGCATCTCGAAGAACATGGTGCCGAAGCGGGCGAAGGCATGGTCGTAGGGGCCCGCGAGATCGCAGCTTTGGGCATCGCCGACCAGGAAGCGGACGTTGTCGGCGCCGGCCTCGCGCGCCGTCCGTTCCGACTCCCGGATGAAGTTGGCGGCGCAGTCGACACCCACCGCCTCGCCGTCCGGCGCGACCTGCCCGGCGATATGGGCGGTGCTGTCGCCGAACCCGCAGCCCACGTCCAGGATGCGTTCGCCCCGGCGGTAGCGGCAGCGTTCCAGCGCCGCCTCGCTGTGCTGCGAGAGTCCCTCCACGAGCAGGGGCCGGAAGCGGCAGAACTTGTCGAACAGGACCGTATCCCAGGCTTCGACGATGACGCTGTTGGCTTCTTGCATGGCTTGTGTCCTCCGCTGCGGGCGAGTGCTCAGGATGCCGGGGCGATGTTCTGGTTCAGGTGGAAGAGGTTCCCGGGATCCCACTCGGCCTTGACGCGGGCGAGGCGCTCGTAGGATGGACCGTAGTTCTCCCGGACCCGCGACTGGTCCTCCGC
>DASQZJ010000030.1:0-12232 GCA_035638775.1 Gammaproteobacteria bacterium | reverse complement strand
AGGGTCCCGGTCTCCTCCAGCACCCGGACCACGTGCGCGTCGACCTCGCGCACGGACTCCCCGGCGAAGCGCGGCGTGCCCGCCACGAAGCGTCCGTCCGGGCCGACCGGGCTGTAGACCTCCAGGCCGTACTCGCGGCCCGTCAGGTAGTCGTCCTCGCCGTGTCCCGGCGCGGTGTGCACCGCCCCCGTGCCGGCCTCCGTGGTCACGTGCCGCCCGAGTACCACGGGAACCTGGCGGTCGTCGAACGGGTGCCGCAGCAGCAGTCCTTCCAGGGCTGCGCCGGGGCAGCGCGCAACCACCCGCTGCGAGGCCATGCCGTAGCGGTCGGCCACCGCCTCCAGCAGCTCCGCCGCCACCAGCAGGTACTCCCGTCCGCGACCGAGATCGACCTCGATCAGGACGTATTCCAGCTCCGGGTGCAGCGCCACGGCGCGGTTGCCCGGCAGTGTCCACGGGGTGGTGGTCCAGATCGGCACGGACACCGGGCCATCACCCGCGTCGGCGACACCGCAGGCGGCCAGGAAGGCGTCCCGGTCGACCGCGAGGAAGCGCACGTCCACCGCGGTGGAAGTCTTGTCATCGTACTCGACCTCGGCCTCTGCCAGCGCCGAGCCGCAGTCGATGCACCAGTGCACCGGCTTGAAGCCGCGGTGCAGGTGGCCGTTCTCCACGATCCGGCCGAAAGCGCGGATCTCGTCCGCCTCGAAGCGGGGATCCATGCTCAGGTACGGATGCGCCCAGTCGCCCAGAACGCCCAGCCGACGGAAGTCCCGGGACTGGTTCTCGACCTGCTCGCGGGCGTACTCGCGGCAGGCCTGGCGAAATTGCCGGGCGTCCACGCCGCCCCGGGCATCGCCTTCCGGGGCGGCCTTCCCCAGTCGCCGCTCGACCATCAGTTCGATCGGCAGGCCGTGGCAGTCCCATCCCGGGACGTAGGGAGCGTCGAAGCCGCTCATGCTCTGCGACTTGACGATGATGTCCTTGAGGATCTTGTTGACCGCGTGGCCGAGGTGGATGTCGCCGTTGGCGTACGGCGGCCCGTCCGGCAGCAGGAAGCGCGGCGCCCCCGCGCGGGCCTCGCGGATCCGCT
This sequence comes from Gammaproteobacteria bacterium, assembly GCA_035638775.1. Taxonomy (GTDB): domain Bacteria; phylum Pseudomonadota; class Gammaproteobacteria; order UBA5335; family SLRW01; genus DASQZJ01. The sequence continues at coordinate 11,139 of DASQZJ010000030.1, read as the reverse complement.
GGTAGATGTGGTTCTCCTCCCACCGGCGCAACATGTCCGGCTCACGCCGCGCGAGGTTGGCGCGCATCGGGAACCCGGTCTTCGGCAGGTTGAGCGTGTGTTTGTAGTCAGCCACTGCTTCCCGTCCCGTCGAGGGTCATTGTCCGGCGCGTGCCCGGGGCACCCCGTTGTATTCCAGCCAGCGTCGCGCCTCGGCGACGTCGCGTGCGATGCGTTCCCGCAGCGTTTCCAGGTCGTCGAAGCGCTCCTCCGGCCGCAGGTAATGCAGGAACGCAACGTCCAGGTGCCGGCCGTACAGGTCGCCCTCGTAGTCCAGCAGGAACACCTCCAGGAGCACCTCGCCGGACGTCTCCACCGTGGGCCGCGTGCCGAGGCTCGCCACCCCCGAGACAGGCCCGTCCCGCCGCACGCCGTCCACCGACACCACCAGGATGCCGCTCACCGGCGAACGCAACCGGTGCAGGCCGATGTTGGCGGTCGGATACCCCAGATCCCGTCCCAGGCGGCGCCCGGTGCGTACCCGGCCGGACATCGCGTACGGCCGCCCCAGCAGGCGGGCGGCCTCCTCCAGGCGCCCGGCAGCCAGGGCATCGCGGACCCGGCTGCTGCTCACGCGCTCGCCGTCGACCTCGCAGGTCTCCATGCGCGCGACCTCGAAGCCCTGCCGGGCGCCCGCCCGGCGCAGCATGTCGAAGTCGCCCCGGCGGCGGTGCCCGAAACGGAAGTCGTCCCCCACTACCAGGTGCTGCACGCCGAGGCCGTCGATCAGCACCCGGTCGATGAAGTCCTCGGGCTCCATCTCCGCGAGCGCGCGATCGAAACGCAGGCACAGCACGCGGTCCACGCCGCACGCGGCCAGGGCCTGCAGCTTCTCCCGCAGCCGCATCAGTCGCGGCGGCGCCTGGTCCGGGCGGAAGAATTCCAGCGGCGTCGGCTCGAACACCACCACCACCGCCGGCACGCCCCGGTCCCGGGCACGCTGGCACAGGTTGCGCAGCACCCGCCGGTGTCCCAAGTGCACCCCGTCGTAGTTGCCGATGGTCGCAACGCAGCCCCGATGGCGGGCGCGCAGGTTGTGCAGGCCGCGTATGAGTTCCATGTTCCGTCGAGAGGCGGGCCGAAAAGCCCCGATTATACGGGGCCCGCGCCTCCCGCGTCACTGACCGGCCGGTCCGCGCAGGTGCGAGGGCCGGATCCCGGTGAGCCAGAGCAGGCCCAGGTACACGCCGCCACCGGCCGCGATCCAGCCGGCGAGGTCCCGCACCCGGATCAGCGTCGGCCACTGCATCCACTGCCCCGTCGCGGGCACGCCCCAGATCAGCAGGGCCGCCATCGCGCCGCCGGCCAGCAGCACCCGCCCGTACATCAGCGGCCACCCGCGCACCGGGCGATAGACACCGCGCCGCCGCAGGCCGCGGTACAGCAGCCCGGCATTGACGAACGCGGCGAAGCTGGTGGATGCCGCCAGCCCGGCGTGCGGCGCCGGCACGCCGGCCACGGCCAGGGGCACCACGACCACCGCGTTGAGCCCGATATTGGTCGCCATGGAGATGACCCCGATGCGCACCGGGGTGCGGGTGTCCTGGCGCGCGTAGTACCCCGGCAGCAGCACCTTGACCAGGATGAAGCCGACCAGGCCGAGCGAGTAGGCCACCAGGCTGGCGTCCGACATGTACACGTCGTGGGGATTGAACGCCCGGGAATAGAACAGCGTGGTCAGCACCGGACCGGCCAGCAGGACCAGGCCCAGCGCCGCGGGCACCCCGACCAGCAGCACCAGGCGCAGGGCCCAGTCCAGGGTGGCGCTGAAGCGCTCCGGGTCGTTGGACGCGTGCCGGCGCGACAGGTTGGGCAGGATCACCGTGCCCATGGCGACGCCGAACACTCCCAGGGGGAATTCCATCAGGCGGTCGGAGTAGTACAGCCAGCTCACGCTGCCGGCCGCCAGGAACGAGGCGATCAGGGTGTCCACCAGCAGGTTCACCTGTGCCACGGAGGAGCCGAACAGGGTCGGCACCATCAGCCGCAGGATCCGTCGCACGGCCGGGTGATGCCAGTCCCAGCGTGGCCGCGGGAGCAGCCGCAGCCGCGCGAGGAACGGCAGCTGGAAGGTCAGCTGGGCGGCCCCGGCGATCAGCACGCCCCAGGCGAGCGCGTGCACCGGCTGCCGGAAATGCGGCGCCAGCCAGACAGCGGCGGAGATCATGGAAACGTTGAGCAGCACCGGCGTGAAGGCCGGCACCCCGAAGCGCCCGTAGGTGTTCAGCATGCCGCCGGCGAACGCCGTCAGCGAGATGAACAGCAAGTACGGGAACGTGATCCGCAGCAGCGAGATCGCCAGGTGATACTGGTCGCCGCGATGGATGAATCCGGGCGCGAACAGGGCGATCAGCACCGGCGCGGCGACCACGCCGACCACCGTCACCAGCAGCAGCACCCCGCCCAGCGTCCCCGCGACGCGGTCGGCCAGCTCGCGGATCTCGGGGTCCTCGCGCTGCGTGCGGTACTCGGAGAACACCGGCACGAAAGCCTGGGCGAAGGATCCCTCGGCGAACAGCCGACGCATGAAGTTGGGGATCTTGAACGCCACGAAGAAGGCGTCCATGGCCGCGTTGGCACCGAAGTACTTGGCCAGGACGACGTCCCGCACGAACCCCAGCAGCCGGGAGAGCATGGTCATGGCCCCGACCACGGCGGTGGACCGCAGCAGGCCCCCCTCGCGCATCGCCCTCCTGTCGCCCGTGTGACCGCTCACGCCGACCCCGTGCCGGAAAAGGACAACATAGTACAGGCTCTTCCCCGCTGTTGTGAGACGGGCGGAGACCCGTGCCGGGGGCACGGGGTCTCCGGTTTTAGGTTTTGGGTTTTGGGAAAGAGGGCTCGGGCGGACATTGCCGGCGTCTGCGCGCATGGGGCTCGAGGAGCACTCACCCGCCCGGCCGGGCCTGACACGCCCGGGAAAGGCAGCGACATCTGCCGCTTCTTACCTGAAACCTAACACCTAAAACCTTGAAGACCAGTCCGATCCCCACCCAGGTGTCGCGTCGCCTCTCGGACCGAGCCCGGCCGCCCGCGTTGACAACCGCCCGGAAAATCCGCATCATTTCGCGTCTTTCAGGTGGCCAGAGATTCCCGACGGAGATCGACCTTGGCGAACACGATCCAGGCGAAGAAGCGCGCGCGCCAGAACGAGAAGCGCCGCATCCACAACGCCAGCCAGCGCTCGCGCATGCGCACTCACATGAAGCGGGTGCTGCGGGCAATCCGCGACAACGACGCGGAAAAGGCCGGCGAGGCCTACCGCGCGGCCGTGCCCGTGATCGACACCATGGTCAGCAAGGGGATCATCCACAAGAACAAGGCGGCACGGCACAAGAGTCGCCTCAACAGCAGGGTGCGCGCGCTCCAGCAGTAGGCGCGGCGCCCGGCGTATCGCATCCATGGAAGCCGGCCGCTGGCCGGCTTTTTCGTGCCCGGCTCAGCGGCCGTTGCGGATCACCAGGTTGTCCCGGTGGATCAGCTCCGGCTCCTCGACGTAGCCCAGGATCTCCTCGATGCGGCTGCTCGCCTGGCCCTTGATGCGGCGGCACTCGTCGGCGCCGTAGTTGACCAGCCCCCTTGCGACCTCGCGCCCGTCCGCGTCGCAGCAGCTCACCACGTCGCCCCGCTCGAAGTGGCCCTGGACCCCGGTGACGCCCACCGCCAGCAGGCTGCGGCCGGACTCGCGCAGCACGCGCACCGCGCCGTCGTCGAGCTGCAGCCGGCCGTGCACCTGCAGGTGACCGTTGATCCACTGCTTGCGGGCCGCGAGCGGCTGCTGCCCCGGCACCAGCAGGGTGCCCAGCGCCTCGCCGCCGGCGATACGCCCCAGCACGTCGCCCTCGCGCCCCCCCGCGATGACGGTCGCCGCCCCCGAACGCGAGGCGCGGGCCGCAGCCGTCACCTTGGACAGCATGCCGCCGCGCCCCCAGGCGCCCGCGGCAGGCGCGGCCAGCTCCTGCAGATGCGGATCGTCAGCACGCCCGTACGGCACCAGCACGGCGTCCGCATGCCGCCGCGGATCACGATCGTAGAGACCCTGCTGGTCGGTCAGGATGACCATCAGCTCGGCCTCCACCAGGTTGGCCACCAGCGAGGCCAGCGTATCGTTGTCGCCGAACCGGAGCTCCTCGTTGCTGACGGTGTCGTTCTCGTTCACCACCGGGACCACGCCCAGCCGTAACAGGGCACGCAGGGTGCTGCGGGCGTTGAGGTAGCGCCGGCGGTCGGTCAGGTCGGCATAGGTCAGCAACACCTGTGCCGTGTGCATGCCGTGGCGCTCGAAGCAGGATTCCCAGGTCTGGACCAGGCGCATCTGGCCCACGGCGGCCGCCGCCTGCTGCTCCTGCAGCGCCCGCGGCCGCCGCTTCCAGCCCAGCGTCACCATGCCGGCCGCGACCGCACCCGAGGACACCAGCACCACGTCCCGACCCTGCCCGCGCAGCGCGGCGATCTGGTCGACCCAGGTCCCGATCCGGTCCTCGTCCAGGCCGCTGCCGTCGTTGGTGAGCAGCGAGCTGCCGAGCTTGATCACCCAGCGGCGGGAGCCGCCGTAGCGCTGCCGCTCCCGTGTTTCGTCCCGTTCCGTCATGCCCCGTCCCGGTCCCGTGGATCGTAAGCCTCCGTGGCGCGCGCGGCTTGCTCGCGGCGGACCGCGTCCCGCTCCAGCGCCGCCATCACATCCTCGCACAGGCGCCGCGTGCCGGCGCCGCTCAGCGCCGAGACACGGTAGACCGGACCGGTCCAGCCAAGATTCCGCAGGATCTCCGAGCACACCCGCTCGCGATCCTCTTCCGGCAGCAGGTCGACCTTGTTCAGCACCAGCCAGCGGGGGGCCGCCACCAGCTCCGGGCTGAAACGTTCCAGCTCGCCCACCAGGGTGTGCACCGCCGCGACCGGATCCGAGGCCGGGTCGGCAGGCGCGACGTCGACCAGGTGCAGCAACAGGCGGGTGCGCTGGAGATGCTTGAGGAAACGGATGCCGAGCCCGGCGCCTCCGGCGGCCCCCTCGATCAGCCCGGGCACGTCGGCCACCACGAAGCTGCGGTGCTCACCCACGTACACGACGCCGAGGTTCGGATACAAGGTCGTGAACGGATAGTCCGCCACCCGCGGGCGCGCACCCGAGATCGCACGGATCAGCGTGGACTTGCCGGCATTGGGCAGCCCCAGCAGCCCGACGTCGGCCAGCAGCTTGAGCTCGAGCTTGAGCCGTCGCGCCTCGCCCGGGGTGCCGGGCGTGGACTGGCGCGGCGCCCGATTGGTGCTGCTCTTGAAACGCGAGTTGCCGACCCCGTGAGTGCCGCCCTGCGCGACCAGCAGCGCCTGGCCGGCCTCGACCACGTCGCCGATCAGCTCGTCCGTTTCGGCATCGTAGACCAGCGTGCCCAGGGGCACCGGGACGCGCAGGTCGTTTCCGCTGGCCCCGGTACGGTTGCGGCCCATGCCGTTGCCGCCACGCTCGGCCCGGAAACGGCGGCTGACCCGGAAGTCGGCCAGCGTGTTGAGATTGGGGGTGCCGAGCAGGTAGACGCTGCCGCCGTCTCCGCCGTCGCCACCATCCGGCCCGCCTCGCGGGATGAACTTCTCGCGCCGGAAACTCACGCACCCGTCCCCGCCGTCTCCCGCCTCTACCCGGATTTCCGCCTCGTCGACGAATTTCATTGTTTCGCTCAAGCAAGCTTTCGGAGCGGGCTCCAACGAAAAGGGCCCCGCGCGGCAAGCGCGGGGCCCTGCATGAACCCGGACCGGCTCCGCGTCTGTGCTCAGTCGGACACGATGCTCACGTACTTGCGCCCGGCCGGTCCCCGCGTGCGAAAGGCGACCTTGCCGTCGGACTTGGCGAACAGCGTGTGATCGCGGCCGATGCCGACATTCTCGCCCGGGTGGAAGTGCGTGCCGCGCTGGCGCACGATGATGCTGCCGGCCGTCACGTGCTGACCGCCGAAGCGCTTGACCCCGAGACGTTTCGATTCCGAATCGCGGCCGTTACGAGTGCTTCCGCCTGCCTTCTTGTGTGCCATGACTGTCTACCTCAGGAATCCTTGCTCTTGCCCTTGCTGGTCCCGGCCTTGGTGCTCCTGCCCGCGCTCGATGCCTTGCCGGTCTTGGGGGCGGTTCCGCCCGAACTCGCGGATTTGGACGAAGCTGCGGTCTTTTTCGCGCCGGACTTTGCCGAACTCCCGGACTTCGCCGCCGAACCGCTCTTCGCCGAGCCCGAAGAAGCGCTCTTCTTCTGGGCGCCGCCGGTGGCCCCCGCCTGGCTTCCGGAGGCACCGGCCCCGGAGGTCTTTGCGCTGGACGCCTCGGCCCCGGAGGCGGCGGCCGCCTTCTTTCCCGGGCCCCCGCCGATGCCGGTGATCTCGACCTCGGTGTAGGCCTGGCGATGGCCCTGGGTCCTGCGGTAATGCTTGCGGCGGCGCAGCTTGATGATCTCCACCTTGGGCCCGCGCCCCTGGCTGCGGACCGTGCCCGTCACCTTCCGGCCGTCGAGAAACGGGGCTCCGATCTCGACCTGCTCGCCTTCGCCCATCAGCAGCACCTTGTCGAACTCGACCGTGCTGCCGGCCTCGCCGGCAAGCTTTTCGATCTTCAGGACGTCGCCTTCCTGGACCCGATACTGCTTGCCGCCGGTCTGAATCACCGCGTACATTTGCCGTCTCTCCGGGGAGCTGGGTTACCTGCCGAAGTAAAGGGAGGGAATTCTATAGAGAGCCCCCTGCGAGGTCAAACCGCAACCGCCCTCCCCGGCGCGGCGCGGTCGCCTTGACAGGCTCCGGGGCCCTCCCTAGCATGCACGGGGTTGCTTCGCCCGAGCGGATTCCCATGGACCTGACCGCCATCCTTTCCCCCGTCTCCGACGAGATGCGCCGCGTCGACGAAACCATCCGGGAATCCCTCCACTCGGACGTCGCCCTGGTCAGCCAGCTCGGTCACTACATCATCAACAGCGGCGGCAAGCGCCTGCGCCCCGTGGTCGTGCTGATGGCAGCCCGGGCCGGCGGTTACCAGGGCGAGCACCACGTCGACATGGCGGCCGTGATCGAGTTCATCCACACCGCCACCCTGCTGCACGACGACGTGGTCGACGGCTCCGAGATGCGGCGCGGGCTCAATACCGCCAACGCCATCTGGGGCAACGAGGCCAGCGTCCTGGTCGGCGATTTTCTGTACTCGCGGGCGTTCCAGATGATGGTCCGGGTCGGCAGCCTGGAGATCATGAACATCATGGCGGACGCGACCAACACCATCGCCGCGGGCGAGGTCATGCAGCTGATGCACGTGCACGACCCCGATACGACCGAGGCCTCCTACCTGGAGGTGATCCAGCGCAAGACGGCCACCCTGTTCGAGGCCGGCGCGCGGGTCGGGGCCGCCCTCGGCGGCACGCCGGACGAGCTCAAGGACGCCTTGGGACGCTACGGGCTGCACCTCGGGAATGCGTTCCAGCTGGTGGACGACCTGCTGGACTACAGCGGCTCGGTGGAGGCGATCGGCAAGAACATCGGTGACGACCTCGCCGAGGGCAAGGCCACGCTTCCGCTGATCCGGGCGCTGGGCCAGGGCGATCCACACCAGCGTGAGCTGATCCGGTCGGCCATCGAGCACGGCGGCCTGGACAACCTCCACGAGGTCGTGAGCGCCGTTGAATCGACCGGCGCGATCGAATACACTTCCCGCCTCGCCCGGGCGGAAGCGGACCAGGCCATCGAGGCGATTCGCGGGCTGCGCGAGTCAGCCTTCCGCGAGTCGCTGATCCGACTGGCCGACTTCTGTGTCGAGCGCAGCTACTGATTGGGTGTATTCGGGGTGTAGCTCAGCTTGGTAGAGCGCTGCCTTCGGGAGGCAGAGGTCGTTGGTTCGAATCCAGTCACCCCGACCATTTCCACGCATCCCCTGACGAGACCGGCCCCGCGTCGGAGTGGCCGACTCCGGCGCCTGCCGGTGCCTGCTTGCGTCCCACCTGCTTTCGCGACGCCACGAGCGTGACGCTGCGCGTCACTTTGTGACGCGAAGGTCACCGGCGGCGCCGGGCGACCTCGCGTGCCGCACCCCTCCAGGACCGGAAAGACGACAGGAATACCGGGGGATGTCGCGGGCTTCGAACATTGCCCGGGCCGGCCGGCACGAGTCTTGCTTGTTTGCCGCACGGGAGACAATCAAGAAAGCCATATTGCCGCTCCGGGGTCACAGGCGGCGGGCAAGGGAGTCGCCATGAAAAGGAACGAAAGCGGTTTCACGCTGATCGAGCTGATGATCGTGGTGGCGATCATCGGCATCCTGGCGGCGATCGCTATTCCGGAATACATGAACTACACGGCGCGTGCCCAGGTTTCCGAGGCCTCCAGCCTGGTCGACGGCGTCAAGACTGCCGTCGAATCCTACGTCACCGCCAACGGCTCGTTCCCGACGGACCTCTCGGGGCTCGGCGCGCGCACCAGCGGCAAGTACGTCGGCACGCTCGCGGCCGCGAGCACCGATGCGTCGGGAGCCGGCACGATCACGGTGACGTTCCGCAATACGGGCGTCGCGTCGGGCATCCAGAGCAGGACGGTGCTCTGGAAACGCGATGACAACGGCGTCTGGAGCTGCTCGCCCGGGACCATCAACAAGAAATACCTGCCGTATCACTGCAGGTGAGCGTCCAACCAAGAAGAAAGGCCTTACGGCAACTGCGACCCGCTCCGGCGGGTCGATCTTTCTGCGCCGCCCGCTACAGCCGATCGGGCAGATAGGCCCGGATTCCGTCCGCGCTCTCGCTGCTGACGTTCTTGCGGATCTCGTCCGCGATCCGTTTCGCGGTCTCGGGATCCAGCGCCTTGCGCAGGCGGCCGAGCAGCTCCGGAGCGGCCACGAGGTAGAGCTTGTCGAAGCGGCCGTCCCGCCGCCCGCGGTTGATCACGTCCCCGATCCGGCCGACGAAGCGTTCCACCTCGTGCTGACGGGGCGTGGTGGGCTCCTCTATCGCGTGCCGCGCGGCGCCGTAGCTCTCATAAGTGCGGCCGGGAAGGTCGCTGGTGAGATCCCGGTCGTGCATGCGCGACTCCGGATGCACGAGGTCCTCGATTTCCTCCAGGACCGCGGAGAGCCGGCCCGCCTCGCCGGAGAATATCCGCGCCCTGGTCGCATTGGCGGCGACAACCCAGACGGTTTCCATGCCTGTCCCCATTGCTGCATCTGCCCGGTTTCCGCGCGACGCCGGATCGGGGCCCGCGCGGGTATCGGCGCCCGGTCCCGCAACGCCTGTCGGTACTGACATCACGATAAGTCGATCCGGCCGCGGGTTGTTGACCCGGGTCAAGAAGGGGTCCCGCCGTGCCGGCAAAAAAGGGGCAGGTCGTCGACCTGCCCCGCGAAGGAGGAGTAAGAGCGTCCGGTCAGAGGATCCAGCAGGACTCGCCGAACGATCTTCACGCTAGCCTCCCGCCGCGGAGCGGGCCTTGATCCAGATCAAGTGGACGTACCGCACGTGCGCGGCCCGGGCTATCGGCGCTGCTCCGCCGGCGTGAAGTACTTGGTGGCGGTCTCCTGGATCGCCTCCTCGAGCTTTTCCTCGGTGGCGACCTGCACGATGTCCAGCCCGATCTGCTGGAACCGCTCCAGGGCCCGCGTGACCTCAGGCATCTCCTCGGAGGTCATGCCGCGCTCGACGAACGGGCGCCAAAACTGGTCCACGAACAGGGTCACGAACCGGCTGGCGATGCGCTCCGCGTCATCGAGCACGCGCGCCGCCTCGCGCAGCCCGACCTGCAGCGGCACGCCCTGCCGGACCGCCTCGGCTCCCACGGCCACGACGTTGGGGTAGCGGACCCGGTACCGGTCCCGGCCTTCGCGCGCCAGTACGCCGAGCTCTTCCGCCAGATCGAGATCGCTCTCCTCGATGCGGACCTTGCCCATCAGTTCCTGCAGCTGCTCCCGCGTGAACACCCGCTCCTTCTCCCGCCAGCGGGCGGTCAGCGCCGATTCGAAGCCGAGAATGTCGTTCAGGCTGCGGCCGGCCTCCCAGGCCTGGAGGAGCTCGCCGATGCTGGCGAGCGAGAATCCGCGCTTCTGCAGCCCGGTAATCAGTCGCAGGCGGGCGAGATGGCCTTCATCGTAGTACCCGGTGCGGCGCACCATGTGCGGCGAGGGCAGCAACCCGCGGCTCTGCATCGCGCGGATGTTGCGGGTCGTGACCCCGGATCGGGCGGAAAGCTCCTCGATGGTCATCCCTGTCTTGTGCTGTTCCGCCAATCGCTTGTCCCCTGGTCTGCCGGTCGCGCCGCCCGTTCCGGGCATTGCAATTCCGAATCCATTGTGATTTGGTTACGTTAAAGGATGTAACCGGAGTGTCTGCATCCGAAAGTTCGAGGGGCTTATTTTACCCGACGCCTCCGGCAATGTTCCACTTGCACGCGAGCGCCGGGTCCTGAGCCCGGGGACAGCGGACAGGACAGAGATCCGCGCGGTCTTCCGGTTGCAGTGACGGCCCGGGCCAGCCGGGCGCGCAACAGGCGAGGTCACACGGGCGCCGGGCGCCCGCCAAGAAACGCACGAAAGAACCGTGACCCGCCCGGGATCGGCGCAACCGACCCACCCCCTGCCAGGTCCACAACGCGTGAGCCATGCGCGGCTGCGGCCGCGCGCGTGACTCGCCCGGCGGGTCCGCACGCACGTGGACTGCCGCCCCGAGGGGCGCGCAACAAGCAACAAGAAGTCCGGGTCAGCGCCAGGACGATGCACCCGCCCCCCGCCGCGGCGGCGGGGCGGGCGCCGCTGACCGGCACCGGCAGGCCGGACAGGATGTCCGGGGCTGTCCGGGGAGGTCACGACAATGCGTTACCGGGTCCCGCACGCGCTCGCCCGAGCGTCCCGCCGCCTCCTGCCCGCCATGCTGGTGCTGGTGGGCGTCGCACTCCTTGCCGGCTGCAAGGTACCGCTGGTCAACACCCATCCCACCGGCAATCCGGGTGGTGACCAGTCGGTGCCGGGCGCGGTGTTCACGTATCCGTTCGACGGCGAGCAGGACGTGCCCACCGGCACGGTGCTCATTGCCAAGTTCTCCGGCCCGGTCGATCAGAGCACCATCGACGCCTCCGACTGCACCCGGTCCGCCTTCCA
>DASQZJ010000029.1:0-133309 GCA_035638775.1 Gammaproteobacteria bacterium | reverse complement strand
TCGCTGACGCTCGCCTCGCCGGCGCCGGCCACGGGCAAGGTGGGCGTCGACCTGAACCTGGGGCCGTCCTACTACTGGCTCGAGCCCGATCTCAACGGCGACGGCAGCTACCAGGATCCCACCGCGATCGCGTCGTTCGGGCTGTACAACAACGGCGGCACGAACATCTACCGGCGCGAGGTGGTGCCGTAGCATCCGCGGCGAGTGTCCGCGCCGAGGCCGGGTTGACGAGGCCGTCCGGACAGAGCGGCAGTGGACGGCGGGGAGGTCTGGTTTTAGGTTTTAGGTTTTAGGCAAGACCGCGACCTCACCCGTTGCCGGGGAGCAGGTCCGGCAGGCGCAAGCGCCTGGAGAAGTCGTCATGCGCGGCTCGGGGTTGCGGCCGAAAAAAGGCGTCCGACCTTTCGTTACCTAAAACCTAAAACCTAAAACCAGACCTCCTCCACCCTTGTTCGAGTCGACCCGGGCGCAAGCCCGGGTCGACCACGCCACGATTGCCCGGCACCGTCGACGTCGCGGCCGGCTCGCGGTGCCCGATCAGGGCGTCTCCTCCGTGTCGCTGCGCTTGCGCGCACCGGTGCCGCCGCTGCGACTGCGGGTCGAGCGGCTGGTGCGGTTGCCGGAGCGGGCAGTGCTCTTCGCGCCCTTCGCGCGCGTGGAGCGTCCCGGGCTGCCGGAAGACGAGGTCGCACGCCGTGTCCCGGTACGCCGGCTCGCCGCCGCCTTCTGCTGCGGGAACTCGTCCACGGAGATCACGCCGTGGACCGCCTCGAAGGCCTCGCGCAGCGTGCGCGCCTCGTCGTCGTCGATGACGCCCGCCTTGAGCCCCTCGTCGACAGCTTCCGGCACGCGGGCGGGCTCGATCTTGCGCCCGAGTCCGCGGGCCAGCTTGGTCTCCAGGGGTTCCGCCGCCAGCGTCTTGCGCAGGGCGTCCTCCAGCCGGCCGACGGCGTCCTTGGGGTCGCTGCTGCGGAAAACCCCCTCGACCAGGCGCTCGCGGGTCTCGCCCTTGCCCAGCACGCGCTCGGCCACGCGGTGGCCGACGACGTCGGACGGCGGGGCGAAGCGGGCGCCCCAGGGGAACACCAGCCAGTGCAGGCCCGCACCGGTCACCTTGCCGGGGAAATTGCGGAAGACCTGCCGGAAGCGCTCCTGGATGCGGAACATCAGCTCCTCGCAGGCCCAGCGGACCAGCGCCAGGTCCTCCGGCGGCCGGCCGTCGTCCTCGAAGCGCTTGAGCACGCCGCTGGCCAGGTACATGTAGCTGAGGATGTCGCCGAAGCGTCCGGACAGCTTCTCGCGGCGCTTGAGATCGCCGCCCAGCATGAACAGGGCGATGTCGGAGGTCACGCAGAACGCGGCGCTGATGCGCGTGAGCTGGCGGTAGTACTGCTGCGTGACACCCCGGGTCGGCGCGGCGACCAGCCGCGCCCCGGTCAGGCCCATCCAGAATGCCCGCACGGCGTTGCCGATGACGAAGCCGGCGTGCTGCATCAGCGCCTGGTCGAAGTCCGCCTTCCCGCGGTCGGCGTTGTCGTCGCCCGCGGCCAGCATCTCCTTGAGCAGGTGCGGGTGGCAGCGGATCGCGCCCTGGCCGAAGATGATCATGCTGCGCGTGAGGATGTTGGCGCCTTCCACGGTGATCGCGATGGGCAGCTCGTTGTACACCTGCCCCAGGTAGTTGTTGGGGCCCTGGCAGATGCCCTTGCCGCCGTGCACGTCCATGGCGTCGTTGATCACCCGCCGCATGGCCTCGGTCATGTGGTACTTCATGATCCCGGAGATCACCGCCGGGTGCTCCCCGAGATCCAGGCCCGACAGGGTCAGCCGCCGGGCGGCGTCCATCAGGTAGGTCTCGCCGCCGATGCGGGCGATGGCCTCCTCGACGCCCTCGAAGGCGCCCACCGGCAGGCCGAACTGCTTGCGCACCCGGGCATAGCTGCCGGTGGTCAGTGTCGCCATCTTGGCCGCGGCGTTGCTCTGGGCCGGCAGCGAGATGCCGCGGCCGGCCGCGAGGCAGTTCATCAGCATCTTCCAGCCCTGGCCGATGTATTCCTGCCCGCCGATGATCTGCTCCATCGGGATGAACACGTCCCTGCCGCGCAGCGGGCCGTTCTGGAACGCCGCCTCCAGCGGATAATGGCGGCGACCCTGCTCGACGCCGGGGGTGTCCGCCGGGATCAGGGCCAGCGTGGGTCCCAGCTCCTCGGTCTCGCCCAGCAGGTGGTCCGGGTCGCGTGCCTGGAACGCCAGCCCGATCAGCGTGGCGACCGGACCCAGGGTGATGTAGCGCTTCTCGAAGCTGAGCCGCAGGCCGAGCACCTCGCGGCCCTCGTGCTCGCCCTTGCAGACGACTCCGGTGTCGGGGATCGCGCCGGCGTCCGAGCCGGCGTAGGGACCGGTGAGGCCGAAGCAGGGGATCTCCCGGCCCTCGGCCAGGCGCGGCAGGTAGTAGTCCTTCTGCGCGTCCGTGCCGTAGAGCTTGAGCAGCTCCCCGGGACCCAGGGAGTTGGGCACCATCACCGTGACGCCGGCGGTGCCGCAGCGGCTGGAGATCTTCATCACGATCTGCGAGTGCGCGTAGTTGGAAAAGCCCAGCCCGCCGTACTCCTTCGGCACGATGATGCCGAACATGCGGTTCTCGCGGATGAAGTTCCAGGCCTCGGGCGGCAGGTCCTTGCGCTTGTGAGTGATATCCCAGTCGTCGAGCATGCGGCACAGCTCTTCCACCGGGCCGTCGATGAAGGCCTGCTCCTCCTCGGTCAGGCGGGGCCGCGGGAAGGAAAGCAGCCGGTTCCAGTCGGGCCGACCGGTGTAGAGCTCGCCGTCCCACCAGACGCTGCCGGCCTCGAGCGCCTCGCGCTCGGTGTCGGAGATGCCCGGCATGATGCGGCGGAACCAGTCGTAGAGCCGGTCGGTCACCAGCATGCGCCGCAGCGGGGCGGCGTTGAGCGTCACCGCCACCGCCGCGTAGAGCACCCAGAGGAAGGTCAGCCATGCGGTGCTGCCGGCACCGGTGAACGAGTAGCCCAGCAGCGCGAGGCCCACGATCCCGGTGGACATCCACAGCACGACCCGCTGGTAGAAGCAGACGCCGGTGGCGGCGAGCCCGATCAGAAACCAGATCAGTCCAGTCATAACCTCTCCTGTTGGGTGCCGCCGGTCCCGGGCGGCACGATCCGATGCTTCCCTGGCGGAGCGCCGGCCTGCCCCCGCCGCGGGCGCGGAGCCGCGTGGCGGCTGCTCCCTGTCCAGTTTAGAAGATTCAGCGGGCGCACGTGTTCCTCCGGCGTGGCGGCGCCCGTCACCCCGGGCCGGACAGGAAGCGCATCGACAGGTCCACCGCCCGCACGTCCTTGGTCAGCCCGCCCACCGAGATGCGGTCGACCCCGGTTGCGGCGATCGCCGCGACGGTATCCAGGTTGACCCCGCCGGACGCCTCGAGGCGGGTCGCCTGGCCGGCGGCGCGGGTTTCGCGTACCGCCTGGCGCAGCATCTCCAGCGCGAAGTTGTCCAGCAGCAGGATGTCGGCGCCGGCGGCCAGTCCCTCGCGCAGCTCCGCCAGGTTCTCGACTTCGACCTCCACGGGGAGCGTGGCGTCGATGCGGCGGGCCTCCCGTACGGCGGCCCCGATCGAGCCGGCCGCGAGGATATGGTTCTCCTTGATCAGGATGGCGTCGAACAGGCCCATGCGGTGGTTGTGGCCGCCGCCGCAGCGCACCGCGTACTTCTGCGCCGCGCGCAGGCCGGGCAGCGTCTTGCGCGTGTCGAGGATGCGCGCCCGGGTGCCGGTCACGGCGTCGACGTAGCGGCGGGTGGCGGTGGCGGTGCCGGAGAGCAGTTGCAGGAAGTTCAGGGCCGTCCGTTCGCCGGTCAGAAGCGTCCGCGCCGACCCCTCCAGCTCCAGCAGGGGCTGGTCCGGCGATGCCTGCTCGCCGTCGTTCACCTGCCAGGCGAGGCGGACGGCCGGGTCCAGCCGGCGGTAGACCGCCTCGACCCAGGGCCGGCCGCAGACGACGGCGGTCTCCCGACTGATCACCCGCGCGCGGGCGCGGGCCCCGGCCGGGATCAGGCGGGCGGTGCGGTCGCCGTCGCCGACGTCCTCGGCCAGGGCTCGGGCGACGGTTTCGGCGATATCGTCGGGTGGCTGCGTGCTCATGCGTGCTCCTGCCGGATCGGATGACGGTCGTCATGGCCGCCCCGAACGGGGCGGCCTAGAATGGTCCGGAGCCGAAGGACTCCGGGCCGTCGGGCACGCATTATACCGGTCCCGGCCGGCACCGCCGGGCACCGCGTCCGGGTGAGCGTTTCGCCGGCAGCCCGGGGCCCGCGCAACAAGAAACCGGGAAGGGCATGCAAGCACTCCGGCCGCTGCTGACCAGCCTGCTGAACAGCCTCCGCGACCTGCTGCCGATCGTGGGGGTGATCGCGTTCTTCCAGCTCGCGGTGCTGCACCAGCCGATCCCCGGGCTGGGCCGGCTGCTGGCCGGCACCGCGCTGGTGACGGCGGGCCTGGCGATGTTCGTCTGGGGGCTGGACCTGGGCCTGTTCCCGGTCGGGGAGGCGCTGGCCTACGATTTCTCGCGCAAGGGCAGCCTCGCCTGGCTGCTCGCCTTCGCCTTTGCCCTGGGCTTCGGCACCACCGTGGCCGAGCCGGCCCTGATCGCGGTCGCCGGCGAGGGCGCCAAGGTCGCCGCGGCGGGCGGCTATATCGCGGACACCGCCGCGGCGCGGGAGGCCTATGCCCTGGGCCTGCGCCTGACCGTGGCGCTCGCCGTGGGCTTCGCCCTGGTGGTGGGCGTGATCCGGATCCTGCGCGGCTGGCCGCTGCAGTACCTGATCATCGTGGGCTACGCCGCGGTGCTGGTCACCACCAGCTTCGCGCCCAAGGCGATCATCGGCATCGCCTACGACTCCGGCGGGGTGACCACGTCGACGATCACGGTGCCGCTGGTCACGGCGCTGGGGGTCGGACTTGCGTCCAGCATCCGCGGGCGCAACGCGCTGGCCGACGGCTTCGGGCTGATCGCGCTCGCTTCGCTGACGCCGATGATCTTCGTCATGGTCTACGGCATGGTGCTGCGATGATGCTCGAGCTTCTGCCGGCGTCGCTGCTCGGCACCCTGCGCGACGTCGCGCCGATCGTGGCGGTGATCTTCGGCTTCCAGTACCTGGTGCTCCGGCGCCCGCTGCACCGGCCGCGGCAGGTGCTGGCCGGCTTCGCCGTCGCCGTGGTGGGGCTCGCGCTGTTCCTGCTGGGGCTCAACGAGGCGCTGTTTCCGCTGGGGCGCATCATGGCACGGCAGCTCACGGCGCCGGAGTTCCTGTACGGCCGCGCGCATTTTCCCGCTCAGGTGCACTGGAGCGACTTCACCTGGGTGTACGCGTTCGCGGCGGCGCTGGGCTTTTCCACCACCATCGCCGAGCCGGCGCTGCTGGCGGTGGCGCGCAAGGCGGCCGCCGAGTCCGCGGGCACCCTGGATCCCACCGGGCTGCGCGTGGCGGTGGCGGTCGGCGTGGCGTTCGGCATCGCCCTGGGCGCATTCCGCATCGTTACCGGGACGCCGCTGGAGTATTACATCATGGCGGGCTACGTTCTGGTCCTGGTACAGACGATCTATGCGCCGCGGGCGCTGGTGCCGCTGGCGTACGACTCGGGGGGCGTGACCACGTCCACCGTCACGGTGCCGCTGGTGACCGCGCTCGGACTGGGCCTGGCCGGGCAGGTCCCGGGCCGCAGCCCGCTGCTGGACGGCTTCGGCCTGATCGCGTTCGCCAGCCTGTTCCCGATCGTCACGGTGCTGGGTTACGCGCAGCTGAGCTACTGGTGGGCGGCACGACGCGCGGCCCGCCGCGGGGAAGGAGAGTGAGCCATGCATTTCAAGCTGATCATCGCCCTGGTCGAGGACAGCAAGACGGACGCCGTGCTGGAGGCCGCGCGCAAGGCGGGCGCCACCGGCGCCACCGTGGTCACCCAGGCCCGGGGCGAGGGCCTGGAAAAGGCGCGCACGTTCTTCGGGCTGAGCCTGGAGACCCAGCGCGACATGCTGCTGTTCCTGGTGGAGGAGCACCTCAGCCGGCGCATCCTGGAGACGGTGCAGGACGTCGGCGAGTTCGACACCAAGGCGGGCACGGGAATCGCCTTTCTGCTCGACGTGGAGGACGCGGTCGGCGTCAGCCACCAGGTGGCGCAGCTGACCGACCGGGTACAGGAGGAGCTATGAACCAGCGCAGAATCGTCCGCGTCCGCGACGCCATGCGGACCCGCTTCGACGTGGTCGACGGCACCATCACGGTGCGCGAGGCGCTCAAGAGCCTGCGCCACGCCGAGACCAAGGCCCTGATCGTGAACAAGCGCCACCAGGATGACGAGTACGGCATGGTCCTGATCTCGGACATCGGACGCCAGGTGCTCGCGCGCGACCGCTCTCCGGACCGGGTCAACGTCTACGAGGTGATGACCAAGCCCGTGCTGAGCGTGCCCCCGGACATGGACGTGCGCTACTGCGCCCGCCTGTTCGAGCGCTACCGCCTGGCGCGGGCGCCGGTGATCGAGGAAGGCGAGGTGCTGGGCATCGTCAGCTTCACCGACCTGGTGATCCACGGGCTGATGGAGCCCTGACCGGACCGGCGCGCTACGCGCCGCCCCGCGCCAGGCGCAGTCCGGCGAACATGTGGCGCTGGTCGGCCTGGTAGAAGTTGCGGAAGCCGGGGCGGCGGATCTCGGGCTCGGTGTGCCCGCTGGCGCCCCGCAGCACGTAATGGGTGCCGTCGAACCAGGGTGTCGAATAGCCGTCGTAGGGAAAGGCGCGAAAGCCCGGGTAGGGATGGAAGGCGTTGCCGCACCACTCCCACGCCCGGCCGACGTCCTCCAGGACCCCGGCGCGGCAGGCCGCCTCCCACTCGTACTCGTGCGGCAGCCGGCATCCCGCCCAGCGGGCGAAGGCCCGGGCCTCGTGCAGGCTCAGGCCGGCGACCGGCGCGGCGGGGTCGAATGCGTGCAGGCCGTCAGCGTCCGCCAGCAGCCAGCCGCCGTCGCCGGCGCGGACCCAGTGCCCGGGGGCCACGGCCCCGGTTCGCCGGAGCCACTCCCGCCCCGCTGCCGTCCAGAGCCGCTCGTCGTGGTAGCCGCCGTCGCGCAGGAACCCCAGGTACCCGGCGTTGCTTACCGGCCGCGCGGCGATGGAGAAGGAGGGGAGCTCGAGCTCGCGCGGGGGCAGCTCGTTGTCATAGGCCCCCGGATGATCGTCCGTGCCCACCCGGTGGCGGCCGGCAGGGATCTCCACGAACCGGGCCGGGGGCGCGGCGGGACCGCCTCCGCCGGGCGCCGGCGGCGCGTCCGCCGGGAGCAGCTGACGCAGCAGCATGCGCAGGGTCTCGAGGTGCTGGCAGTAGTGCTGGAGCACGAACAGCAGCAGGTAGCCATCCTGCAGGAGGGGATCGGTCCCGTCCGCCAGCATCTCACGCCACGCCCGCCGATTGTCGGCGTGCAGCGTCTCCACCCAGCCGGCGAGTTCGGCACGGGCCGGCAGACGGGGCGCGCGGCGGGACTTGGGGGTGTTCTCCGGGAAGTACAGCGCGTGGTGTTCCGGGCCGAGCAGCCCCTCCCCGCGGAGGCGCTCGCGCAGCCAGTAGGTCTCGACGAAGGCGCAGTGTCCCACGTGCCAGGAGATCGGGCTCAGCTCCGGGTGGTGCTGTCGCCGGCACGTGTCGTCATCGTGCCGGCCCAGCAGGGACAGGGTCGCGCGCTGCAGCTCGGCCAGCCGGCCCAGTGCGGTCTCGTATTCGGGTTCGGTCACGCTCGACGTTCCTCCCTTGCACGTCGCGGCGGGACGCCGCGCCCCGCTGCCGGCTGCTGCTAGAGCTCGAGCAGCTCGGCCGGGCGCTCCGGGTCCAGGATCAGCAGGTGCCCCGGCGGGATCGCGTGCCAGATGCCCGCCTCGTCCAGCGGCTCCGAGGCGATCAGCTGGCCGTCGGGGAAGCCGTCCGTGTCGGTGCTGTAGTACAGCGTCGGCGGCTCCGCGGCGAGGGCGTGGCGCAAGGCGTACAGCCGCAGGCCGTCGGTCATCACCAGGCTGAGCAACGCACGTTCGCCGGGTGCCCAGGTCTCGATCAGCGAGCAGGCCCGGCGCAGTGCCGCCGGAACCTCGGGCTCGCCCGCGAGGATCTGGCGCAGCAGCGCAAACAGGTACTCGGAATCGGTGGTGCCCTGGATCCCCGCCTGGATCTCGACGTCCAGCCACTGCTGCAGGCGTGGCCGCAGCCCGCGGGTGAAATTGTCGATGAAGCCGTTGTGGGTATAGAGCCACTGCTCGTCGGCGAACGGCTGGGTGTTGTGCTGGTTGACCGTCATCCCCGGCGTGGCGCTGCGCACGTTGCCGAGCCAGACCGGGCTCGCCAGGCTCCGGCCCAGGCCCGAGAGGTTGGGGTCGGACCAGATGGGGGCGGTGTTGGTGTAGGTCGCCGGACGCCCCTGGTCGTCCAGCCAGCCGAGCCCGAAGCCGTCCGCGTTGACCGTGGCGGTCTGCAGCTCGCGGGCATCCCAGGACTGCCGGTACAGGCTGTGCGGCGGCTGCATGAGGAACTGCCCCAGCGGGATCGGGGTTCCCATGTAGGCGGCGATGCGACACATAGTAAAGAGGTCTCCTGGAAACCGGCGAACCGCCACGGTCCGGAAGCCGTGCTTGGCATGCACCGGATGGTAGCCTACTGTAGTGCTGCCGTTCATCCCCGGAGACACCGTGAGCACCAACCGCGCCCCCAAGTCCGGTGACAGGCTGCATTGCTGCATCGTGAAGCCGGCCCGCCCGGTGCCCGGCCTCCAGGATGACGTGCGGGCCGGGTTGCTCGTCCCGCCCCGCACGCTGCCGCCGAAGTACTTCTACGACGACCGGGGCTCGCGGCTGTTCGACCGCATCTGCGATACGCCCGAGTACTACCCGACCCGCACCGAAGACCGCCTGCTGCGCGAGCGCGCACGGGCAATCCTGCGCCGGGCGCGCCCCGATCACCTGTTCGAGCTCGGCAGCGGCGCCTCGCGCAAGACCCGCCACCTGCTCACCGCCGCACAGGCGCTGGGCCAGCACCCCATCTACTGGCCGTTCGACGTCAGCGAAGGGATGATGCTCGAGGCCGGCGAGGGCCTGGTCCGGGACTATCCCTGGCTGGAGGTCAATGCCCTGGTGGGCGACTACAACGGCGGGCTCGATAACCTGCCGCGACCCGCCGGCCGCCGCCTGTACGCCTTCCTCGGCGGAACCCTGGGCAACTTCGAGCCGGAGGCCGGGCTGGCGTTTCTGCGCGAGCTGCGCTCCTGCATGGGCGATGGCGACCACCTGCTGCTGGGTGCAGACCGGATCAAGGATCCCGCCGTGCTGCGGGCGGCGTACAACGACAGCGCGGGCATCACCGCGGAGTTCAACCGCAACGTGCTACGGGTGATCAACCGGGAGCTCGGCGCCGACTTCGACGTCGAGGCCTTCCGCCATCGCGCCGCGTTCGTGCCCGAGCGCTCCCAGGTGGAGATGTACCTGGTTCCCGAGCGGGCGCAGCGGGTCTCGCTGGGGGTGGTCGGCCGCGAGATCACGATCGCGGCGGGCGAGCCGCTGCGCACCGAGATCAGCCGCAAGTTCACCCCGGAAGGACTGGAAGAGCTGCTCTTTGCGGCCGGCCTGGCGCTGCTGGAGCACTACCAGCCGCCGGACGGCTACTTCTCGCTGGCGCTGGCGGCACCTGCCTGAGGGGCCACCGGCCTCAGTCGGGCGAGTCGGCCAGCAGCAGCTCGAGCAGCGCTTTCTGCGCGTGCAGGCGATTCTCCGCCTCGTCCCACACCACGCTCTGCGGCCCGTCGATGACCGCGGCCGCCACCTCCTCGCCGCGATGGGCCGGCAGGCAGTGCATGAACAGCGCATCCGGCCGGGCGCGCGCCATCAGTTCCTCGCTGACCTGGTAGTCCGCGAAGGCCGAGGCCCGCTGCTGCTGTTCGGCCTCCTGCCCCATGCTGGCCCAGACGTCGGTCACCACCAGGTCCGCATCGCGCACCGCCTCGCGGGGGTCGGCCACCAGCTCCACGTCGGCGTGGCGGATCAGGGAGGTGTCGGGCCCGTATCCCCCGGGACTGGCGATCCGCAGCCGGAAGCGGAAGCGGCCGGCGGCGTTGATGTAGGAGTTGCACACGTTGTTGCCGTCGCCGACCCAAGCCACGGTGCGTCCGGCGATTTCGCCCCGGTGCTCGCGCCAGGTCTGCATGTCCGCCAGCAGCTGGCAGGGGTGAAACCGGTCGGTCAGGCCGTTGATCACCGGCACGCGCGAGTGCGCGGCGAACTCTTCCACCGAGGCATGCGCGTTGGCGCGGATCATCACGCAGTCGACCATCCGCGACAGCACCCGCGCGGTGTCGGCGACGGGCTCGCCCCGCCCGAGCTGGGTGTCGCGGGGCGAGAGGAACATGGCGCTGCCGCCGAGCTGGGCCATGCCGGCCTCGAAGGAGACACGGGTGCGCGTGGAGGCCTTCTCGAAGATCATCGCCAGGGTCCGGCGCGCCAGCGGCGTGCCGGGGACCCGTTCGCCGGCCGTGTGCAGACGGCGAAACTCCGAGGCCCGCGCCAGCAGGCGCTCGAGTTCGGCGGTCTCGAGGTCGAGCAGGGTGATGAAGTGCCGCACGCTCACGGAGGCCGCTCACTGCTGCTGCAGGAAGGCGCGGATCACCCGCACGAGCCGCTCGACCAGCTCGTCCGCGTCGGCGTCGCCGAGTACCAGCGGCGGGAGCAGCCGCACCACGCGCTCGGCGGTGACGTTGATCAGCAGCCGTTCGTCGAGCGCCCGCTGCACCAGCTCGCCGCAGGGGCGGTCCAGCTCGATCGCCAGCATCAGGCCGCGATGGCGGACTTCGCGCACCGCATCCAGGTCTTGCAGGGCGTGCCCGAGACCGGCGGCGATGCGTTCGCCCAGCTCGGCGGCACGCGCCAGCAGGCCGTCCTTCTCGATCGTGCGCAGCACCGCCAGTGCGGACGCGCAGGCCAGCGGATTGCCGCCGAAGGTGGAGCCGTGATTGCCGGGGCGGAACGCCTCCGCCGCCGGCCCGCGCGCCAGGCAGGCGCCGATCGGCACGCCGTTGGCCAGTCCCTTGGCGAGGGTGACGATATCCGGCACGGCCTCCTCGTGCTGGCTGGCCAGCCAGCGGCCGGTACGGCCGTTGCCCGACTGCACCTCGTCCGCCATCAGGAGCCAGCCGCGCTCGTCGCAGAGCCGGCGCAGATCGGCCAGGTAGCCTCGCGGAGGGATACGGACGCCGCTCTCGCCCTGCACCGGCTCGACCAGCACCGCGACGATGTCGTTGCGGCGCCGGGCCACCTCGGCGAGCGCGTCGGCGTCGCCCCAGGGAGCGCGCACGAAGCCGGGCGCCAGGGGTTCGAAACCCGCCTGGACGCGCCGGTTGCCGGTCGCGGTGAGGGTGGCGATGGTACGGCCGTGGAAGGCGCCCTCGGCCACCACGATCTGCGGGTTGCTCACGTCGCGCCGGTGACCGTGCAGGCGCGCCAGCTTGATGGCGGTCTCGTTGGCCTCCGCCCCGGAGTTGCAGAAGAACGCGCGGTCCATGCCGGTCACGCCGCACAGCCGATCCGCGAGCTCCTCCTGCAGCGGGATCCGGTAGAGGTTCGAGGTGTGCAGCAGCCGCGCGGCCTGGCCCCGGATCGCCTCGGTGACCTCGGGATGGGCATGACCCAGCCCGCACACGGCGATGCCGCTCAGGGCGTCCAGGTACGCATTGCCCTCGTTGTCCCACAGCCAGGCGCCCTCGCCGCGCGCGAACGCGACCGGCAGTCGGGCGTAGGTGGACATCAGGTGTTCGGTCATGGTGTCAGACTTCCGGGACCTTGGCGTGGTCAAGTAAAGCGGGGCTGCCCCGCCGGGCAGCCCCGTTCGATTTCGCGCGGGCTTCGCGGCGCGAAGCCGGCGTTACTTCGACAGGTTGCCGGCCACGAAATCCCAGTGGACCAGCTTCCAGAACGCCTCCATGTACTTGGGCCGGGCGTTCCGGTAGTCGATGTAGTACGCGTGCTCCCAGATGTCGCAGGCCAGCAGCGTCTTGACGCTGGAGTCGGTCAGCGGCGTCTTGGCGTCGTCGGTTTCCACGATGGCCAGGGAGCCGTCCGACTTCTGCACCAGCCAGCCCCAGCCGGAGCCGAAGTTGCCGATGGTCTGCTCGGTGAACTGCTTGCGGAACTCGTCGATGGAGCCGAAGCTGCTGTCGATCGCCTTGGCCAGCTCGCCGCTGGGGTCGCCGCCGCCGCGGGGACTCATGCTGTGCCAGTAGAAGGTGTGGTTCCACACCTGCGCGGCCTGGTTGAACAGCTTGCCGCTCGCCTTCCGGATGGTGTCCTCGAGCGACATGCTGGCGTACTCGGTCCCCTCGATCAGCTTGTTCAGCGTGTCGACGTAGGTCCGGTGATGCTTGCCGTAGTGATACTCCAGCGTCTCCCTGGAGATGTGCGGCTCCAGGGCATCCAGTGCGTATGGCAGTTCGGGGAGTTCATGAGCCATAGTGCAATCCTTTTCAGTCCGTGGCGGGTGTCAAAACCCGGTGAATGAAACTCCGTGCACGGAGGCTCGATCTTAGATCGGGTTCACGGAACAGCCTAAAATAGGCGAATGACCGTAAGATTGCAACGCGGCGCCGGCCCGGGAGGAGACATGTCGAGCAGCGACGAGGGGATCGAGCTGAGCCTGTTCGCGAGCCGCATCGCGGCGGTCTGTGACGAGATGGGCGCGGTGCTGCGGCGGGCGGCATTCTCACCCAACATTCGCGACCGGCTGGATTTCTCCTGCGCGGTGTTCGACCCCGACGGCGCGCTGTGCGCGCAGGCGGCCCACATCCCGGTGCACCTGGGCAGCATGGCCTATGCCATGGCCGACGTGGTCGCCGCCCGCGAATGGCACGAGGGCGACATGGTGCTGCTCAACGACCCGTACCTCGGAGGCACCCACCTCCCCGACGTCACGGTCGTGGCACCGGTGTTCGTCGACGGCCGCCGGGTCGGCTTCGTGGTCAACCGGGCGCACCACGCGGACATCGGCTCGGCCTCGCCGGGCTCCATGCCACTGTCCTCCCGTCTCGAGGAGGAGGGACTGGTGATCGCCCCGACCCGGGTGGCCGGGGCGGGGGGCGTCGACGAGGACGCGCTGGACCGGATCGTGTCCGCGCTGCGCAATCCCGGGCAGGCCCGCGGCGATTTCGCCGCCCAGATCAGCGCCAACCGGGTGGGCGTCCGCCGCCTGGCCGAGCTGGTCCGGACCCAGGGTGCCGGGAGCTTCACGCGACGCCTGGCGGCGCTGAACGATTATGCGGAACGCCTGGCACGCTCGGCCCTGGCCGCGATCCCGGACGGGCGCTATCGCTTCGGTGACTGCCTCGACGACGACGGGCGCGGAAACCGCGAGATCCCCATCGTCGCCACGGTCACCGCCGAGTCTGACGACGTCACCGTGGACTTTGCCGGTACCGGTGCGCAGGTCGCAGGGAACGTGAACTGCCCGCTGTCGGTGACGGCCGCCGCGGTCTACTACGTGTTCCGCTGCCTGATGCCGCCGCAGACGCCGGCCTGCGCGGGCAGCTTCCGCCCGGTCGCCGTGCGCGCCCCCGAGGGGTGCTTGCTCAACGCCCGTCGCCCGGCCGCGGTCGCCGCGGGCAATGTCGAGACCAGCACGCGCGTGGTCGACGCCGTCACCGGCGCGCTGGCGCAGGCGCTGCCGGACAAGATGCCGGCCGCCAGCCACGGCAGCATGAACAACGTGGCGATGGGTTCGCGCGGGGCCCCGGCCTGGGACTACTACGAGACCATGGGGGGCGGCATGGGCGCCGGGCGCGACGGCGGCGGCCTTGACGGCGTGCAGACCCACATGACCAACACCCTCAATACCCCGATCGAGGTCCTGGAGCTGAATTTCCCCCTGCGGGTGCGTCGCTATGCGCTGCGAGCGGGATCCGGCGGCGCCGGGGCGCGGCCGGGCGGCGACGGCCTGGTGCGGGAGTTCGAGTTCCTGGCCCCGGCCGAGGTGACCCTGCTGACCGAGCGGCGCACGCACGCCCCCTGGGGGCTCGCCGGGGGTGGGCCCGGCAGGCCGGGCGAGAACCGCCTGGACGGCGAGCCGGTGCCGGGCAAGGCGCAGCTGTCGGTGCGTGCCGGCCAGGTGCTGTCGGTGGCCTCGGCCGGCGGCGGCGGCTGGGGCACGCCGTCCGGCGAGGGGAGGGAGCGCTGATCGCGCTGCGCCGCCTGTGGCGTTACCGGCGCCCCGCTTAGTACAATGGGCCCATCAGGGCGCCGGCTTTTCCGCGCGGCGCCGAATCGGACGCGCAGTTGAGGAGGCTCCTATGGATACCGTCGAGCGAATCAAGCAGCAGATCGTGAGCCACCCCGTGGTGCTGTACATGAAGGGTACGCCGGATTTCCCCCAGTGCGGCTTCTCGGCCCGGGTGAACCAGGCACTGCAGGCCTGCGGCGCGGAGTTCGGCTATGTCAACGTGCTCGAGGATCCGGAGGTGCGCAGCACGCTCAAGGAGTATTCCAACTGGCCGACCTTCCCGCAGCTGTACATCAACGGCGAGCTGGTCGGCGGCTGCGACATCGTGATGCAGCTCTACGAGTCGGGCGACCTGCAGAAGATGCTGGAGGGCACCCGGGAGCAGGGCGAAAAGACCCAGTAGCACCGGGTTTCCCCGCCAGGCCGCGCAATCTGCTGCCGGGGCCGCCTTCGCGGCGGCCCCGGCGCGTTCAGGACTGTCCTTCCCCCGCCTCCGCGGCACGCTGTACGTCCTCCTCGTAGCGGTCGCGCCAGCGATTCACGATGCGGCAGAACAGCTCGGCGGTCTGCTCGGCGTCGTAGGAGGCCGAGTGGGCTTCCCGGCTGTCCCACGCCAGTCCCGCCACCGCCGCGGCTCTTGCGAGCACCGTCTGCCCGTAGGCCAGCCCGCACAGGGTGGCCGTGTCGAAGCAGCTGAACGGGTGGAAGGGGTTGCGCCGGATCCCGGTGCGTTCCACCGCGGCGTTCAGGAACGACAGATCGAAGTGCGCGTTGTGGCCGACCAGCACCGCGCGGGTGCAGCCCAGCTCACGCATCTCCCGGCGGATCTCGCGGAACACCCGTCGCAGGGCCTCGTCTTCCGGCAGCGCGGGTCGCAGCGGATGGTGGGGGTCGATGCCGTTGACCGCGAGCGCGGCCGCCTCGATGTTGGCTCCCTCGAACGGGGAGACGTGGAAGTTCCAGGTCGCCTTGCGGAACAGGCTGCCGGTGTCGTCCATGCCGAGCGTGACGGCGGCGATCTCCAGCAGGGCATCGGTGCGGGAATTGAAGCCTCCGGTCTCGACGTCGACGACGACCGGCAGGAATCCCCGGAAACGGGTAGCCATCTGGCGCAGGTGCTCGGTATCGCTCATGCGCGCAGGATATCGGATGGTTCCGGCAATTGCGATTGACCGCGCGCGCGGCGCGCGCCGCGGACCGCGCTTTGCAGTTGTCGGCCGCACCTATGCGAGCGTCCAGCCGACCGGCTCGCCGGCGCGCAGCGGCACCAGCGGCTCGCCGCCGAAGGCCAGCGTTTCCGGTACGGTCCAGGCCTCGTGGCGCAGCGTGATGCGGCCCGTGTTCCGCGGCAGGCCGTAGAAGTCGGGCCCGTGGAAGCTGGCGAAGGCTTCCAGGCGGGGCAGGGCGTCGGCCCGCTCGAATACCTCGGCATAGAGCTCAATGGCGGCATGAGCGGAGTAGATGCCGGCGCAGCCGCAGGCGCTCTCCTTCGCCCCGGCCGCGTGCGGCGCGCTGTCGGTGCCCAGGAAGAAACGGGGGTTGCCGCCGGTCGCGGCCGCCACCAGCGCCTGGCGGTGGCGCTCGCGCTTGAGCACGGGCAGGCAGTACAGGTGCGGCCGCAGGCCGGCGGCGAACAGCGCGTTGCGGTTGTAGAGCAGGTGGTGCGGGGTGATCGTGGCGGCGATGCGGCCGGGCGCCTCGCGCACGAAGTCCGCGGCGTCGGCGGTGGTGATGTGCTCGAGCACCACCGGCAGCTCCGGATGGCGCTCGCGCAGCGGCGCCAGCACGGTATCGATGAACACCCGCTCGCGGTCGAACACGTCCACGCCGGCGCCGGTGACCTCGCCGTGGACCAGCAGCGGCATGCCCAGGCGGGACATGGTCTCCAGTACCCGATCGACGCGCGAGGGGTCGGTGACCCCGGAGTCGCTGTTGGTGGTGGCGCCGGCGGGATAGAGCTTCACCGCCCGGACGATGCCGCTGTCGCGGGCCCGCCGGATCTCGTCGGGCCCGGTGTTGTCGGTCAGGTAGAGGGTCATCAGCGGCTCGAAGTCCGCATCGGCGGGCAGCGCGGCGAGGATGCGGTCGCGGTAGGCGCGCGCGGCCTGCGTGGTGGTGACCGGCGGGCGCAGGTTGGGCATCACGATGGCGCGGCGGAAGCGCCGCGCGCTGGCGCCCACGATGTCCGCCATCGCGGGACCGTCCCGCAGGTGCAGATGCCAGTCGTCCGGGGCGGTCAGGGTGATCTCCATGGCCGGCATTCTATCGGCTGGCGACGGGGCGTGAAACCGCGCGGCGACGCGCCAGGCCGGGCCGATTCTGGTAGCATGGGCGCCCTTTCGGGCCCATCGCGTGGCGATGGTGGCGTCCGGGTCCGCGGCGGCGGACCTTCAACCGGTCGAGGTTCCCCCATGTCCGATGTCAAGAAGGTCGTCCTTGCCTATTCGGGCGGGCTGGACACGTCCGTGATCCTCAAGTGGCTGCAGGAGACCTACGACTGCGAGGTGGTGACGTTCACCGCCGACCTGGGCCAGGGGGAGGAGCTGGAGCCGGCCCGCGAGAAGGCCCGCCAGCTGGGCGTGCGCGACATCTATGTCGAGGACCTGCGCGAGGAGTTCGTGCGCGACTTCGTCTATCCGATGTTCCGGGCGAACGCCATTTACGAGGGCGAGTACCTGCTGGGGACGTCCATCGCGCGGCCCCTCATCGCGAAGCGGCTGGTGGAGATCGCCACCGAGACCGGCGCCGACGCGGTCTCCCATGGCGCGACCGGCAAGGGCAACGACCAGGTCCGGTTCGAGCTCGGGGCCTACGCGCTGCGCCCGGAGATCCGGGTGATCGCGCCCTGGCGCGAGTGGGACCTGGGTTCGCGCGAGACGCTGCTCGCCTACGCCGGGCAGCACGGCATCCCGGTGGAGCGCCACGGTCGCAAGTCGCCCTACTCGATGGACGCCAACCTGCTGCACATTTCCTACGAGGGGGAGGTGCTGGAGGACCCGTGGGTCGAGCCCGAGGAGGACATGTGGCGCTGGACCGTGGCGCCGGAACGGGCCCCGGACCGGCCCACCTACGTGGAGCTGACCTATCGCGGCGGCGACGTGGTCGCCATCGACGGCGAGGAGCTCAGCCCGGCGCAGGTGCTCTCGCGGCTGAACCGCATCGGGGGCGACAACGGCATCGGTCGGGTCGACATCGTCGAGAACCGCTACGTGGGGATCAAGTCGCGCGGTTGCTACGAGACGCCGGGCGGGACCATCCTGCTGCGCGCCCACCGGGCGATCGAGTCCATCACCCTGGACCGCGAGGCGGCCCACCTGAAGGACGAGCTGATGCCGCGCTATGCCACCGTGGTGTACAACGGCTACTGGTGGAGCCCCGAGCGCGAGATGCTCCAGCGGGCCATCGACGCCACCCAGGCGCACGTCAACGGCGTGGTGCGGCTGAAGCTGTACAAGGGCAACGTCATGGTGGTCGGGCGCAAGTCGGACAGCGACAGCCTGTTCGACGCCAGCATCGCGACCTTCGAGGACGACGCCGGCGCCTACAACCAGAAGGATGCCGAGGGTTTCATCCGGCTCAACGGCCTGCGTCTCGCGGTCGCGGCACGGCGCCGCGGCGGTGACCGGTGAGGCCGCGGGCGTCGCTGATCGGAAACAGTCGAATAAAAAGGAAAATCAAGGCCTTCTGATTTTTCTCCCGGTCCGTGTCGTCGATGGGCGACGCCCGGCCCCCCGAATCCGGCCCGGCCGGGTCGGATCCGGTCCCTCCCGGTTCTCTTCCCCCTTTCCAGGTCATTGATCCGCCGGCCTTTAACGCCGGCTGGCACGGGACTTGCCCGTCAACGGCCAGGCGGCGGCAGCGCGCGCCGCGCCGGAGTCCGGCGAGGTTGCGCCATGCCGCGGGAAACAGTCGCATTCGGGGCCTCCGGCGGGTGAGCCCCGGGTTGGTCGGCGGTGTTCAACTGGCAATCCGCACCCGGCCGCTGTCGACCAAGGGACAGGGAGGTCCATCACCCGCCACTGGATCTCGGGCCGGAGCCCGGACGGCTTCGGCGTACGCCACGCGCCCCCCCCGCGGGGCGGCCTGTTCCACGGCGCAAGGAGGACACGCATGAGAGCCCGCGCTAGGAGGATGCCCCGAATTGTCCCGATCCTGCTGGGATGCCTGGCGCTCGGCGTGTCCGGGACGGTGCTCGCCGGGCAGCCCGGGCTGTTTTTCGGCGGCGGCATGGGCTACTACCGCATCCGCCAGGACAACTTCTTCAACAGCACGTCGGGGCTCACCGGAAGCAGCGGCGAGCACGATTTCTCCGACGAGCACACGGCCTACCGCGCGTTCCTGGGCGTGGATTTCAACCGCTACCTGGGCATCCAGGGCTCTTACGCAAGCTTCGGCAAGGCCAGCAGCGGCGGCGGCGACATCGACTCTCACGGAAAGGGGATCGCGGCCGTCCTGTCCCTCCCGCTGACGGACAGCTTCTCCGTCTACGGCAAGTACGGGCGCCTCTACTGGCACAAGCACTATGCCAACGGTGCCACGTCCCGCAGTGACGACGGATCGGACCCCTTCTACGGGGCCGGGGCACGCTTTCTGATCAGCCCCGCGCTGGCCTTCCGGCTGGGTTACGACCGCTACAGCCTGAACCGGACGCACATCGACCTGCCGGCGGCCTCGGTCGAGCTGCACTTCTGACGCTCTTGCATCGTGCGAGCGCTGGCGGCGCGTGCGTCCGCCACCGGCGGGCGCCCGCCGTCCCTTGTCCCGCTAGCCGCGTCCCGGGGGTGCGCCCAGCTTGCGCTCCAGCTCCTCCAGGCACTGCAGGTAGGCGCGCTCGTCCGGCATGGTTCCCTGGCGCTGCGCCTGCCACAGGGTTTCGGCGAGGCAGTCCATCATCCGGTGCTCGGCCTCCGTCCGCCCGCCGAGAACTCGCGCCAGGCTGGCGTGGATGCCGCGAACGCCCGCGGGGCGGTCCGCCGAGACCTGCTCGCGCAGCGCGATGTGCAGTCCCATGTGCAGGAACGGATTGGTTTCGCCGGTCTCCGGCAGGTATTCCCGCTGCAGGGTCTGGTCGCCGCGCTCGATGACCCGGTGATACTCGGGGTGTTCGGCCACCACGTCGGCGACGATCCGCTCCACCGGCTCGAGCGGCTCGCCGGCGCGTGCCTTGCGCCAGGCTTCGGCGAAGGCCTTGCGGTAGCTCTCGCGATCTTCTCCCAGGAACATGCTCAGCCGCCCTCCGGGGTCTTGTGCCGGTATTCGCACAAGTCCGCGATGACGCAATCCGGGCAGCGGGGCCGGCGCGCCGTGCACACGTAGCGTCCGTGCAGGATCAGCCAGTGGTGGGCGTCCTTGCGATACTCGCGGGGAACCGCCCGCAGCAGCCGCTCCTCGACGGCGCGCGGGGTCTTGCCGGGTGCCAGCCCGGTCCGGTTCGCCACCCGGAAGATGTGCGTGTCCACCGCAATGGTGGGCTCGCCGAAGGCGGTGTTCAATATCACGTTGGCGGTCTTGCGGCCCACCCCGGGAAGTGCCTCCAGCGCCTCGCGCCCCCGCGGCACCTCGCCGCCGTGCTGCTCGACCAGGATCCGGGCCGTCTGGATCAGGTTGCGGGCCTTGCTGTTGAAAAGGCCGATGGTGCGGATGTAGCGGCGCAGGCCGTGTTCGCCCAGCTCCAGCAGGGCCTGCGGCGTATTGGCGACCGGAAACAGCTTCGCGGTGGCCTTGTTCACGCCGGCGTCGGTGGCCTGGGCGGAGAGCACCACCGCGACCAGCAGCTCGAACGGGGTGCGATACGCGAGCTCCGTGGTCGGCGCCGGGTTGGCGCGGCGCAGACGCTCGAAGATCTCGCGGCGCTGGTCCCGGTTCACGGCCCGACCGCGGCTAGCGGATGCGGCTGCCCGGCGCGGGCCCGGCGCCGTCCCTGGGGTCGGGCTGCAGCAGCCAGATCTCGTCGCCACCGGGCCCGGCGGCCAGCACCATGCCTTCCGAGACCCCGAAGCGCATCCTGCGTGGCGCCAGGTTCGCCACCACCACCGTCAGGCGCCCCTCCAGATCCTCCGGGCGGTAGGCCTTGCGGATGCCGGCGAATACCTGGCGGCTAGAACCGCCCAGGTCCAGCTCGAGGCGCAGCAGCTTGTCGGCGCCCTCGACGGTCTCGGCGCGGACGATCCTGGCCACGCGGAGATCCACGCGGGCGAAGTCGTCGATGCCGATTTCCGGCTGCAGCGGCTCGTCGCCCGGGGCTTCCCCGACCGCGCCCGGCGCGGCCCGGTCGTCGGCGCCGCTCAGCGTCTCCCGGGAGGCCGCGACCAGGGCGTCCGCGGCCGCCGTATCGACCCGGGTCATGAGCGGCTTGAAGGCGTTGACCCGGTGTCCCAGCAGGGGACGCTCGACATCGCCCCAGCGGCCCAGCTCCACGCCCAGGAATGCTTCCGCGCGCTCGGCCAGGCGCGGCACCACCGGCTTGAGGTAGGTCATCAGCACCCGGAACAGGTTCAGGCCCTGGGTGCAGATCGCCTGCACCTCGCCGGAGCGCTGCGGATCCTTCGCCAGCACCCACGGCTGCCGGTCGTTTATGTACTGGTTGGCCCGGTCGGCCAGGGCCATGATCTCGCGCACCGCGCGGGCGAAGTCCCGGTTCTCGAAGTCCTTCGCCAGGCCGCTGCCGGCATCGGCGAACTCGGCGTAGAGCCCGGGCTCGGGCAGGTCGTCGGCGAGTACGCCGTCGAAGCGACGGGTGATGAAGCCGGCGCAGCGGCTGGCGATGTTGACCAGCTTGCCGACGAGGTCCGAGTTCACCCGCTGGACGAAGTCGTCGAGGTTGAGGTCCAGATCCTCGACGCCGGGGCCGAGCTTGGCGGCGAAGTAGTAGCGCAGGTACTCGGGGTCGAGGTGCTCCAGGTAGCTGCGGGCGCGGATGAAGGTCCCGCGGCTCTTGGACATCTTCTGGCCGTTGACCGTGAGAAAGCCGTGGGCGTAGACCGCGCTCGGGGTACGAAAGCCCGCCCCGTGCAGCATCGCGGGCCAGAACAGGGAATGGAAGTAGATGATGTCCTTGCCGATGAAGTGGTACAGCTCGGCGGCGCTGTCCGCGCCCCAGAAGTCGTCGAATTCGAGCTCGGGGCGGCGCTTGCACAGGTTGGCGAAGCTGGCCATGTAGCCGATCGGCGCGTCCAGCCAGACATAGAAGAACTTGCCGTCCGAGCCCGGAATCGCGAAGCCGAAGTAGGGCGCGTCCCGGGAGATGTCCCAGTCGGCCAGGCCCTCCTCGAACCACTCCTCGAGCTTGTGCGCCATCGCCTGCTGCACGTGGCCGCCGCGGGTCCACTCCTTCAGCATGTCCGTGAAATCGCCCAGGCGGAAGAAGTAGTGCAGCGACTCCTTCTCCACGGGCACCGCTCCCGAGAGCGCCGAGACCGGGTTGCGCAGGTCCGCCGGGGTATAGGTCGCGCCGCAGACCTCGCAGCTGTCACCGTACTGGTCGGCCGCGCCGCAGCGCGGGCACTCCCCCTTGATGAAGCGGTCCGGCAGGAACATCCGCTGCTCCGGGTCGAAGGCCTGGCGGATGGTGCGGGTGAAGATGTGACCGGCCTGGTCGAGGCGGTTGTAGATGAGCTCCGCGCACTCCCGGTTCTCTTCCGAGTGCGTGGTGTAGTAATTGTCGAAGCTGATCAGGAAGTCGTCGAAGTCCCGCCGGTGCTCGGCGCCGACCCGCTCGATCAGCTGCTCGGGCGTGATGCCCTCCTGCTGTGCCTTGAGCATGATCGGCGTGCCGTGGGCGTCGTCGGCGCAGACGTAGATGCAGCGGTTGCCCCGCAGGCGCTGGAATCGCACCCAGATGTCGGTCTGGATGTACTCCACCAGGTGTCCCAGGTGAACGGGACCGTTGGCGTAGGGCAGCGCGCTCGTAACCAGGATGTTGCGGGGCTTGTCCGTCATGGATTGCGACCGTCTGCGAGGAAGCGCGCATTATGCCACAGGGCACGGGTGCCAACGAGGACAGCGGAGCCTGCGTTACAATGCGGTGCACGCATCCCACCACGGCCGCAGCGAGCGGGAGAGGACATGAGTCAGGCGAGTCGCGAGAGCATCGAACGGGCGCTGGAGCAGTACCAGGATCCCAACGTCGGCACCGACCTGGTGACATCCGGGGCGGTGCGCGAGATCGACGTCGGCGACGACGGCGGCGTCCGGGTCCGGCTGGTGCTGGGTTACCCGGCCAGGAGCCGGCACGCCGAGCTGGAGTCCGGCGTACGGGAGCGGCTGGCCGCGCTGGACGGCGTCCGGGAGGTGCAGATCGAGGTCGCCACCGAGGTGGCTTCGCACGCGGTGCAATCCAACCTGCAGCCGCTTCCCGGGGTGAAGAACATCATCGCGATCGCCTCGGGCAAGGGCGGCGTCGGCAAGTCCACCACGGCGGTCAACCTGGCGCTGGCGCTCAGCGCCGAGGGTGCCCGCACGGGACTGCTGGACGCCGACATCTACGGTCCCAGCCAGCCGCGCATGGTGGGCTACAGCGGCCGGCCGCGCAGCACCGATCGCAAGACCCTGGAGCCGGTGGAGCGACACGGCCTGCAGGTGATGTCGGTCGGCTTCCTGGTGGACGAGGAAACCCCCATGATCTGGCGCGGGCCGATGGTTACCCAGGCCCTGAACCAGCTGCTGAACGACACCAACTGGCACGACCTCGACTACCTGGTCGTGGACCTGCCCCCCGGCACGGGCGACATCCAGCTCACGCTCGCCCAGCGCATCCCGGTCAGCGGCGCGGTGATCGTGACCACGCCCCAGGACATCGCGCTGCTGGATGCCCGCAAGGGGCTGCGCATGTTCGAGAAGGTCGAGGTGGCGGTGCTCGGCATCGTCGAGAACATGAGCACCCACATCTGCAGCAACTGCGGCCACGAAGAGCATATCTTCGGCGCCGGCGGGGGCGCGCGCATCGCCGAGCAGTATCACACGGTGCTGCTGGGCGAGCTGCCGCTGGACATCCGCATCCGCGAGCAGACCGACTCCGGCATCCCGACAGTGGTGGCCGAGCCGGACAGCCCGCTGACCGCAGCCTACCTGGAGATTGCCCGGCGCACGGCCGGGCGCCTGGCGGCACCGGGTGGGCGCGAGCGCGCGGCCTTCCCCGAGATCCTGATCGAGGACGACTAGCCGGGGACCCCGTCGGCGGGGGGAACGCGGGGGCCGGTGGTGACGCCCTTGCCGCGGTGGTCCCGCTGTGGTTAATTGCGCCGGTCGGGCCCACCGGATAAGGCAAGTCCATGAGCATCAAGTCGGACAAGTGGATCAGGCGGATGGCCGCGGAGCGGGGCATGATCGAGCCGTTCGAGGCGGGCCAGGTGCGCAGCGTCGACGGCCACCCGATCATCTCCTACGGCACCTCGAGCTACGGCTACGACATCCGCTGCGCCGAGGATTTCAAGATCTTCACCAACATCAACTCCGCGGTGGTCGATCCCAAGGGCTTCGACGACAGCAGCTTCGTCAGCCTCGAGTCCGATGTGTGCATCATCCCGCCGAACTCGTTCGCGCTGGCGCGGACCGTGGAGTACTTCCGCATCCCGCGCAACGTACTGACCATCTGCCTGGGCAAGTCCACCTACGCGCGCTGCGGCATCATCGTGAACGTCACGCCGCTGGAGCCGGAGTGGGAGGGCCACGTGACGCTGGAGTTCTCCAATACGACGCCGCTGCCGGCGAAGATCTACGCCAACGAGGGGGTGGCGCAGATCCTGTTCTTCGAGTCGGACGAGGTCTGCGAGGTCTCCTACAAGGACCGTGGCGGCAAGTACCAGGGCCAGCGGGGCGTCACGCTGCCGCGCGCCTGACCGGGGCCGGGGCGGCCCGCCGTCAGCTCGCGGGCAGGCCCTGGATGGATTCCAGCTCCAGCCGGATGGCGGCACCGCCCTTCTTCTGCTGCAGCATCTTCACCGGCAGGTAGTCCAGCTTCGGCGCACACCAGAACACCGTGGTCTTGTCCGGGTCCCGGGTGCGCTCCACGCGCAGCGTGTAGAAGGTCCCGGCGCTGGTGTGCACGCGTTCGCGGCCCTTGACCGCGAAGTGGTAGGTCTTGAGCTCGTTGTCGCTGACCAGCTTGTAGCTCATCTCGTCGCGGCCGTCGGCGAGGTCGCGCATCACCGCCAGCTGCAGCACCATCTGGTCGACGGTCCCCGGGGGCACCTTGAG
Source organism: Gammaproteobacteria bacterium (assembly GCA_035638775.1). Lineage (GTDB taxonomy): Bacteria > Pseudomonadota > Gammaproteobacteria > UBA5335 > SLRW01 > DASQZJ01. The sequence goes on along the minus strand of DASQZJ010000029.1, from coordinate 108,814 downwards.
GTGGCGCGTCTTGCCGTCCTTGCGGCTGACCGCCGTGTCGTTCTCCCAGTCGAACCGGACGCTGCGGCGGTCCGCCTTGTCGCCGTTGTGATGGACGAACTGGTAGGACAGCGCCTGGATACGGCCGTCGTGCAGTCGGAACACGCTGGTTTCGCTGATGCTGTTGTCGCTGAAGAACAGCCGTGCCAGCCCCCGCGGCTCCGCCTCGGAGTGGTAGCGCAGCTTGCCGTCGGCCTCCCGCTGCAGGGTGAACTTGCTCTCGGCGAGCGTGAAGGCGCCGCGGCTGAGCGAATAATGGGCGGTATAGGAGGGGATGAAGCCGGCGGCGCCGGCCGCCGGGACCGCCAGCAGCAGCGAGACCGTCGTGAGCAGGGCGATGCAGGCTCTCACGACAGCGCCTCGCTCTCGCCGTCCAGAATCACCGGCTGGCGCAACGGCCGCCCGTCCAGTACCGGCGTCCCGCCCTCCAGCCGCAGGCGTCCGCGCGCGATCCAGTCGACCACCTCGGGGTACAGGCGGTGCTCGCGTGCCTGCACGCGGCGGGCGAGGGCGCCGGCATCGTCGCCGGGCAGCACCGGCACGCGGGCCTGGGCGATCACCGGTCCGCCGTCCAGCTCCGGCGTGACGTAGTGCACGCTCACGCCGTGCACGCGGTCCCCGCCCTCCAGGGCCCGCTGGTGGGTGTGCAGTCCGCGATGGGCCGGCAGCAGGGAAGGATGGATGTTGATCATGCGGCCGGCGTAGCGCCGGACGAAGGCGTCGGTCAGGATCCGCATGAAGCCGGCCAGCACCACCAGGTCCGGCCGGTAGCGGTCGACGGCGTCCTGCAGGGCGGCATCGAAGCCCTCGCGGGAGGCGAAGCGCGCATGATCCAGGGCGATCGCGTCGATCCCCGCGCGCCGCGCGCGCTCCAGGCCCCAGGCGTCGGGCCGGTTGCTGATTACGGCTGCGATCCGCGCCGGGATCCGCCCGTTGCGCACGGCGTCGATCAGCGCCTGCAGGTTGGTGCCGCTGCCGGAGATCAGGACCACCATGGTGAACGTCCGGGGGCCGGGCATCAGGTGAATCGCACCCTCGCCGGCGCGCCGCTCCCGCCGAGCTCCACGTGCCCGAGCGGGTAGACCGTCTCGCCGTGCTCTTCCAGCAGGGCCCGGGCGCGCCCGGCGCTCTCGGGCGCGGTGCATACGCACATGCCGATGCCGCAATTGAAGGTGCGCAGCATCTCCCCTTCCTCCACGCCGCCCTGGTCCGCCAGCCAGTCGAACACGGCCGGGCGCTGCCAGCCGTCGCGGGCAACCACGGCCGTGGCGCCGTCCGGCAGCACGCGCGGCAGGTTCTCCGGCAGCCCGCCCCCGGTGATATGGGCGGCGGCGTGCACCAGGTCGGCCCGCAGCAGGGCCAGCAGCGCCGGCACGTAGATCCGGGTGGGGCGCAGCAGCGCGTCGCCCAGCGTGGAACCGCCCAGCGGAGTGTCGAGACCGGCACCGGTGTCGGCAAGGATTCGGCGGATCAGCGAGTAGCCGTTGGCGTGGGCCCCGCTGGAGCCCAGGCCCAGCAGGACGTCGCCGTCGGAAACCCGGGTGCCGTCCACCAGGCGGGCCTTCTCCGCGATGCCGACGGCGAAGCCGGCCAGATCGTAGTCCCCGGGGGAGTACATGCCCGGCATTTCCGCCGTCTCGCCGCCGATCAGCGCGCAGCCGGCCTGCTCGCAGCCGGCGGCGATGCCCTCCACCACCGCGGCGGCCACGTCGACCTCGAGCCGGCCGCTGGCGTAGTAGTCCAGGAAGAACAGCGGCTCGGCCCCCTGCACCACGATGTCGTTCACGCACATCGCCACCAGGTCGATGCCGACCGTGTCGTGGCGTCCGCTCTCGATCGCCAGGCGCAGCTTGGTTCCCACGCCGTCGGTGCCCGAGACCAGCACCGGCTCGCGGTAGCCCGGCGGAAGCTCGAACAGCGCGCCGAAGCCGCCGAGACCGCCGAGCACCCCGTCCCGGCGCGTGCGGGCGGCCGCCGGCCGGATGCGGTCCACCAGGCGGTTGCCCGCGTCGATATCGACTCCCGCATCGCGGTAGGTGAGGGGCTCTCTGGGCGGCATGAACGGGTCTCCGGGCGCCGTGGGCAGTGGCGGAGCGGCCGCGGTCACGCACACCGCGGCCGGCCGGTGGATTGCGAATGCCCTGCAAGGACACGTGTCGTTTCCGTGTCGTCGACTCGGTCTCCTGTCGCGGTCGGAGCGGCCGGATCGGGCGCGCGCAGGCCCGGTCGGCACCGGGCCATCCCGGCCCGCGCGAAGCTCCGGATCAATCCGGGCTCGCTTGTGCTATTGTACCTGACCCCTGAAACCCGTACGACGTACGAGCTGCGGCGACCATGTCGATGCCACGATCCAGCCCGCGCCCGCTTCCGGCCGTCGCGGTCGCGCTCGGACTGCTGTTGCTGCTGTGCCTGCCACTGCGGGCGTCGGCGGTCAACGTCACCGGGCTGTACAAGGCGCGCGTACAGGTGCCCGACCAGTCCTCCCAGGCGCGGGAGGACGCGCTCGGCACGGCCCTCGGGCGGGTCCTGACGCGGCTGTCCGGATCCTCGGCCGAGGGGCTGTCCGCGACGGTGAGCAAGATCGACGCCTACGTGCAGCAGTACCAGTACGAGACCGACAGCGCGGGCCAGCTCGAGCTGGTGGCGGATTTCAGCCCGCCGGCGGTCAAGCAGCTGCTGCGCAAGAACGGGCAGCTCGTCTGGGGCGACGAACGGCCCGCAACGCTGGTGTGGCTGGCCGTGCAGAGCAACGGGCAGCGCGAGATCGTGAGCCGGTCCAGCCAGGGCGACTTCGCGCAGGCGCTGCGCAGGCAGGCGCGCCGGCACGGGCTGCCGATGGCGCTGCCGCTGATGGACCAGCAGGATCGCCAGTCCGTGGCGTTCGCCGACATCTGGGGCGGATTCTTCGACCAGGTGATGCAGGCGTCCAAGCGCTACCACGCGAACGCGGTGCTGATCGGGCGCCTGTCGCAGGCGAGCAGCGGCTGGCAGGGGCGCTGGACCCTGATCCAGAACGGAAACCGCGACAGCTGGCAGACGGCCGGCGACAATCCCGGCGCGGTCCTGAAGTCGGCCACGGGGCAGCTGGCCGACCTGTACATCAATCGTTACGCCTCGCGCGACCAGAACGGCGGAGAGACCGCGGCGATGACGGTTTCTGGCGTCCAGGGGCTGGACGGCTATGCGCGGGTGCTGAACTACCTCCGCGGGCTGTCCGCGGTCAGCGGGGTCACGGTGCTCGGGGTGCAGGCGGACCGGCTGCTGCTCAGCCTGGCGCTGGACAGCAGCACCAGTCATCTGCAGCAGATCATCGGCCTGGGTCGCACCCTGCAGCAGGCGCAGCCACCCGGCAATGGTGCGGGATGGTCGGGGACCGTGGGCGGCGGTCCCTCCGGGCCGCAGCTGTACTACCGGTTCGTCGGCAAGTCCTCATGAGCGGGGAGGGCCGGGCGCGCTTCCGGCAGCTGGCGTTGCACCTGACGCTGGCGGATCACTGCAGCTTCGCCAACTACTGCGACGGCCCCAACCGGGCCGCGGTCCACGCGGTGCGCGAGCAGGCCGCGGGGCGCGGTGCCCAGACCTGCCACCTGTACGGGCCGGCGGGGGTGGGACGCACGCACCTGCTGCAGTCGGCGTGCCGCGAGGTGGATCGTCACGGGGGACGGGCGGTGTACCTGCCGCTGGGCGAGCTCGCCGCGGGTGGTCCCGGCGTTCTGCAGGGGCTGGGCGAGCTGGCCGCGGTATGCGTGGACGACCTGCAGGCGATCGCCGGGGACCCGGCGTGGGAGCGGGCCCTGTTCCGCCTGTGCAACGATCTGCGCGAGCATGGCGGCCGGCTGCTCGCCGCGGCGGACGGGCCGCCGGGCGGCATCGGGCTGCACCTTCCCGACCTCTCGTCGCGGCTGGCCTGGGGGCTGGTGTTCCGCCTGCAGCCCCTGGACGACGAGGACCGGCTGCGCGCCCTGCAGCTGCGCGCCCGGCACCGCGGGCTGGTGCTGTCCGACGAGGCCGGGCGCTACCTGCTGCGGCGTCAGCCGCGCGATCCGGCCACACTGTTCCGCCTGCTCGACGGCCTGGACCACGCCGCGCTCGCTGCCCAACGCCGGCTTACGATTCCCTTCCTGCGGGAGATGCTCGGCAGCTAGGCGCGAGCACGCGCCGCACCCAGGCGCGCGACGGTGTCCCCGACTCTTCGCCCGAGCGCGCGGCACAGGCGCTTTTCCTCGTCCGTCAGCGGACGGTCGCTGCGCTGGCCGGAGACGTGGCTGGCCCCGTAGGGCGTGCCGCCGCTGGTGGTGGTGTGCAGGTCCGTCTCCGTGTAGGGCAGGCCCAGCAGCAGCATCCCGTGGTGCAGCAGCGGAAGCATCATCGAGAGCAGGGTGGCCTCCTGTCCGCCGTGGAGAGTGGCGGTGGAGGTGAACACGGCCGCCGGCTTGCCGGCCATGGCGCCGGACAGCCACAGGGCCGAGGTGCCGTCCAGGAAATGCTTGAGCGGGGCGGCCATGTTGCCGAACCGGGTGGGGCTGCCGAGGATCAGGCCCGCGCATTCCTCCAGGTCACGCACGCTCGCGTAGGGCGGGCCCTCGTCCGGAATCGGGGGCGCGACCGCGGCGGTCTCCGCGGACACCGCCGGCACCGTGCGCAGGCGCGCCTCCACGCCGGCGTTCTCCTCCACGCCGCGGCAGGCGAGCCGGGCCATTCCGGCGGTGGCGCCGTAGCGCGAGTAGTACAGCACCAGCACCTCAGCCATCGTCCAGCAGCTCCCGTACGCGCTCCGGCGGGCGTCCCAGGACCGCGCGGTTCCCCCGCACCACGACGGGGCGCTCGAGCAGCCCGGGATGCCGGTGGATGGCACGGATGAGCGACTCGCGGTCCAGATCCCCGTCATCCAGGCCGAGCTCGCAGTATTCGCGCTCCTTGCGTCGCATCAGCTCGCGCGGCTCCAGCCCCAGCAGGTCCAGGAGCCGTGCCAGCTCCGTTTCGGACGGCGGCGTCTTGAGGTACTCGACGATCCTCGGCTGGACCCCGGCCTCCCGCAGCAGCTAGAGGGCCTGGCGGGATTTCGAGCAGCGTGGATTGTGGTAGATCGTGATTTCCATCGGGTCCTCCGTGCAGGATGGCGCGAGGGCGCCATTCCGTCGCGCTGTCGGGTTCACCGGCAAGGGCGAGATTCTATACTAACCCGGCCAGGGGTAACGCCACGTCTCGCAGGGGAGCGTGAGCGAAGGCGCAGCAACGCTGCGACGAGCGGGTGCAACACCGCCGTCGGCGCTCACGCGCCTTCCCCGCAGGGCACCCCTGTCGCCCCGCCCGGGCGGCGTTGCCCGCCGGTCGTGTGGCGCCGCTGCACTCCCCTCCCCGCGCCCTGCCGGACAGACCGGCAGGAGCGCCGGGAGGCGAGATCGCCCCTTACCGGGTTGGCGGGTCTTGCCGGGAAAGTGCGTACCGGTCCGCCGGCGATCGTCCGGGCCGGCTGGTCCGGCTTTGGATGTTCGGGTTCAGGTTTCAGGCAAGAGTGGCGAGGGGATTGCCGATCCGGTCGGCACCGGCATCACCCGGCGCAATGCCCGGGCTTTTTTGCCTGGTGGCGTCGACTCTTCTGGCGGAAACGTGCATGGCGCTCTTGCCCAAAGCCTGAAAAGCGAACGCCTGAACCCCCGCCGCCGGCGTCCCGCGTGCGGTTTCGACGACGCGGGTCAATTGACACCCTGAAAAAGCCGGTGATACTTTTGCCCGAGGCGCGGTGACGGGGCGCACACTGGCCGTCGCCGCAGGGAATAAGAACGCCTAACCGTGGAGTGGTTGTCCATGCGAAACAGATTCTGGTGGAAGCAGCTCTTGATCATGGGGCTCACGGCCGGCTTCGCCGTGGGTTGCGCATCCACGCCGCAGCAGCCGCAGCAGCAGCCGACCCAGCAGGAACAGCAGCAGCAGGGGCCATCCGCCGCCACGGTTCAGGCGATCAATGACGCCCGCTCGGCGCTGGATTCCGCCAAGGCGGCGGGCTGCAAGGACTGGCAGGGTATCGCGGATACCATCAGCCAGGCCGAGACCGCCGCGGCGAACGGCAATGACTCCAAGGCCCAGCAGCTCGCCGGCCAGGCGCAGAGCAACGCCCAGCAGTGCGAGAAGCAGGCCAAGGAGGCCGCAGCGAAGGCTGCCGCGCACACGACCTACACCGTGGTCCGCGGCGACAACCTGTGGGACATCGCCAAGAAGCCGAGCATCTACGGCAATCCCTACGAGTGGCCGCTGATCTACAAGGACAACAGTGGCAAGATCAAGGATCCCGACCTGATCTACCCGGGACAGCAGTTCGACATCAACAAGTCCCCGTCCCAGGACGCGGTCCAGCGCGCGGAGTATCACGCCAAGCACCGCGGGCCCTGGAAGCTGGGTGTCACGGAGCAGTCGGACAAGGCTTACCTGGCCGGGAAGTGAACCGGAACCGGCGGTACCGGTCCTGACCGGGAAGGGGCCCTACGGGGCCCCTTTCTTTATGGGATGGGTGGTTCAGGTTTCAGGTAAGAGCGCTATCTGACTTCTTGCCGCGGGACAAACCCGCCAGGCGCAAACACCCGGAGGATCCACCAGGCGGAGTCCGAAGGCCACGGGCGCAGGGAGCACCCCGAGCCCTTCTTTCCCAAAACCTGACACCTGACACCTGACACCATCCGTAACGGAGACCGCCATGAACCAAGTCCGGCGCCGGTTTCTGGTCGAGGGGCGTGTCCAGGGCGTGAGCTTCCGTGCCGCCACCCGTGCCCGCGCGAGAGAACTGGGGCTGCGCGGCTGGGCCCGCAACCTGCCCGACGGGCGCGTCGAGGTCGTGGCCGGCGGCAGCGCGGCCGGCGTCGGTGAGCTCGAGCTGTGGCTGCAGGACGGCCCCCCGGCGGCCCGGGTCACGAACGTGCGCCCGGAACGCTTCGACGGCGAGCCGGGTGATGATTTCAGCGTCCGCTAGATCAGCTACTGGCGGTACCAGCGGTGATTCAGCGCGTGCACGACCTTGCGCGCGTACGCCGGTCCCCGGCCGTAGCTCCCGTTGTACAGCGTCAGCGCCTTGACCAGGTCGCCGTGGGCCTTGTCGAGATAGTAGTGCAGGATCGCGCAGCCGAGGCGCAGGTTCGTTTCCGGATGAAACAGGTTGGCGTCGGGCCGGTGCAGGCGTCTGCGCCAGAACGGCATCACCTGCATCAGGCCCTCCGCCCCGCTGGGGGAGATCGCAAAGCGGCGGAAGCCGCTCTCCACCTGGATTACCGCGAGTACCAGCTCCGGCGTGAGGTCCGCGCGCCGCGCCTCGGCATGGACCAGCCGAAGCAGCTTCAGGCGCCGCTTCGGGTCGGGGAGGAAGGGGCGCAGGCGGTGCGACATGTCCATCAGCCAGACCTCCGCCGCGTAGCGATTGTGGAAGCCCGGCGGGTCCTGTTCCAGGGCCGCCTGGACCGCCTTCACCAGTCCCGGATCCGGCGCGCCCGGCTGCATGGCGGCGGCTGCCGGTACCGGAGCACAGGTCAGCACCGCGAGGAGCAGCGCGGCGCAGCGGGCCGCGCGCCAGCGCCCGATACGCTCAGGGCGCGGCCCGCAGCCTGCCGAGCAGCTCCCCGAGGGCTTCTTCCGCGGGAATGTTGCGGGGCTGTTCATCCCGTCGTCCCTTGTACTCCAGCGTTCCGGCCTCCAGGCCGCGCTCGCTGACCACCAGCCGGTGCGGGATGCCGATCAGGTCCATGTCGGCGAACATCACGCCCGGGCGCAGGCCACGGTCGTCGAACAGTACCTCCACGCCGGCTTCCGTCAGACGCCGGTACAGGTCTTCCGCGGCCTCGCGCACCCGTTCCGACCTGGGCATGTTCACCGGCACCAGGGCCACCTGGAAGGGCGCCAGCGTGTCGGGCCAGACGATCCCGCGCTCGTCGTTGTTCTGCTCGATCGCCGCGGCGACGACGCGTGATACGCCGATCCCGTAGCACCCCATGATCACGGTGCGTTCCTCGCCGCTGTCGTCCAGCACGCGCGCGTTCATGTCGGTGCTGTACTTCTCGCCCAGCTGGAAGATATGTCCGACCTCGATGCCCCGGGCGATCCGCAGCGTGCCGCGGCCGTCCGGGCTGGGATCCCCGGCGCGCACGTTGCGCAGGTCGGCGATCGCCGGCTCCAGCGTGTCGCGGCCCCAGTTGACCCCGGTGTAATGGCCGGCGCCGTCGTTGGCCGCGCATGCGAAATCCGCCATGTGCGCGACGGCGTGGTCGGCGATCAGGGGGCAATCGAGCGCCACCGGCCCCAGCTCGCGTTCGGCGTCGACGCCGAGGTGCCGGCGCACCTCGCCGGGGGTCGCCCGGCGCAGCGGCGAGGCCACCTGCTCCAGCTTGTCGGCCTTGACCTCGTTCAGCTCGTGATCGGCGCGCAGTGCCAGCCCCACCAGGGCGGTCTCGGCACCGTGCACCAGGTAGACCTTCACGCGCTGCTCCGCCGGGATCCGGCCGGGCGGTCCCGTGTGGCGGGCCAGGGATTCGCCCGGGTGCGGGCGGCTGCCCGCGGCCGCCGGCGTCTCCGCCAGCTCGACGTTCGCGGCGTAATCGCTTTCGGTGGAGAAGGCGATCTCGTCCTCGCCCGACTCGGCGAGCACGTGGAACTCGTGCGAGAGCTGCCCGCCGATGCTGCCGGTGTCCGCGCGTACGGCGCGAAAGCCCAGTCCCAGGCGGTCGAAGATCCGGTGGTAGGCGTCGAACATGGCCTGGTAGGTCTCGCGCAGGCTGGCCTCGTCCAGGTGGAAGGAGTAGGCGTCCTTCATCAGGAACTCGCGCGCGCGCATGATGCCGAAGCGCGGGCGGATCTCGTCGCGGAACTTGGTCTGGATCTGGTACAGATTGATCGGCAACTGGCGATGACTGCGCACCTCGCGCCGGAACACGTCGGTGATCACCTCCTCGTGTGTCGGGCCGAGGCAGAAGTCCCGGGAGTGTCGGTCCCCGAACCGCAGCAGCTCCGGCCCGTACTGGTCCCAGCGCCCGGATTCCTGCCACAGTTCGGCCGGCTGGACCATGGGCATCAGCACCTCCAGTGCGCCGCTGCGGTCCATCTCCTCCCGGATCACGTTCTCCACCCGGCGCAGCACCCGCAGCCCCAGCGGCATCCAGGTGTACAGCCCGGCCGCCATCTGGCGGATCATGCCCGCGCGGAGCATGAGCTGATGGCTGACGATCTCTGCCGAGGCGGGCGTTTCCTTGGTGGTCGACAGGTGATACTGGGATGCGCGCATGAGTCGGGCCGTTCCTGGTGGTGCGTATGGGTCGGGTTGCTTCGTATTATGGAGCTGCCGGCATGCCCGGACAGTCGTCCGGTGCCGGCGTGTACCGGCGCACCGACGGCCGGGCCGCGCGGCCGGGAAATTGGGCGAAATGAATGTTCCGGGCGCGGGCGATGCCGGAAGCGCCGTTTGACCGCCCCAGGGCCGCCTGCAGGCGCCATTGTCCCTTGATTTCGAGCGCCGATACAAGTAATTTGCTGGTTTACCTCCAGGCGGTCCGTCCGCTCGGGTGAGGCCGCCCGGGCGCGCCCTCGAATCCCGAAGGTTCCTGCACATTTCCGGCGCAAGCGCATATTACCAGGAGTGACCTCAGTGGAATTGACCGGTGCCGATATTCTCTGCCGCTGTCTCAGGCAGGAAGGCGTCAAGCATGTCTTCGGCTATCCCGGTGGCGCGGTGCTGACCATTTACGACGTACTCAACAACCAGCCGGACATCCAGCACGTGCTGGTGCGCCACGAGCAGGGAGCCGCCCATGCGGCCGACGGCTATGCGCGCGCCACCGGCAAGCCCGGCGTGGTCCTGGTGACCTCGGGGCCGGGCGTGACCAATGCGGTGACGGGCATTGCCACCGCGTACATGGATTCCATCCCCATGGTGGTGCTCACGGGGCAGGTGCCGACCCACGCCATCGGCAGCGACGCCTTCCAGGAGGTGGACGCGGTCGGCATCACCCGGCCCTGCGTCAAGCACAACTTCCTGGTCAAGAACGTCGAGCACCTGGCCGACACGATCAAGAAGGCGTTCTACGTCGCCACCACCGGGCGCCCCGGACCCGTGGTGGTGGACATCCCGAAGGACGTGCAGGTGGCCAAGACCCGCTTCACCTACCCGAAGCGGGTCGACATGCGCTCCTACAAGCCGGTCAGCAAGGGCCATGCCGGACAGATCCGCAAGGCGGTGGAGCTGATCCTGTCGGCGCAGCGGCCGATGATCTACAGCGGCGGCGGGGCGGTGCTCGACGGGGCCTCGAAGGAGCTCACGGAGTTCGCCCGCCTGCTCGGCTACCCCGTTACCAACACGCTCATGGGCCTGGGCGCATTTCCGGGCACCGATCCGCAGTTCGTGGGCATGCTGGGCATGCACGGCACATACGAGGCGAACATGGCGATGCACCATTGTGACGTGCTGATCGCCATCGGCGCGCGCTTCGACGATCGGGTCACCGGCAACGTTGCGAAGTTCTGTCCGCATGCCCGCATCGTGCACATCGACATCGACCCGGCCTCGATCTCCAAGACCGTGAAGGTGGACATCCCCATCGTGGGCTCGGTGAGCAACGTGCTTGGCCAGATGAACAAGCACCTGAAGGAGGGGGCGGGCAAGCCCGACCAGAAAGCCCTGAAAGCCTGGTGGAAACAGATCGACGAGTGGCGCGGCACGGACTGCCTGCGCTACGACCACAGCTCGCAGGTGATCAAGCCGCAGCATGTGATCCAGAGCCTGTACGAGGTGACCGGCGGAAATGCCTACGTCACCTCGGACGTGGGGCAGCACCAGATGTGGGCGGCGCAGTTCTACAAGTTCGACCGGCCCAACCGCTGGATCAACTCCGGTGGCCTCGGCACCATGGGCTTCGGCCTGCCGGCGGCGCTGGGCGTGCAGCTGGCGCACCCCGACTCGCCCGTGGTCTGCATCACCGGCGAGGCCAGCATCATCATGTGCATCCAGGAGCTCTCGACCTGCTTGCAGTACCGGGCCCCGATCAAGATCGTGAACCTGAACAACCGTTACATGGGCATGGTGCGGCAGTGGCAGGAGTTCTTCTACCAGGGCCGCTACGCCATGTCGTACATGGACGCGCTGCCCGACTTCGTCAAGCTGGCGGAGGCGTTCGGGCACGCGGGCATGAAGATCGAGAAGCCGGCGGACGTGGAGCCGGCGCTGAAGGAAGCGATGGCGATGAAGGACCGCCTGGTGTTCATGGATTTCATCACGGACCAGACGGAGAACGTCTATCCGATGATTCCGGCCGGGGCCGGGCAGAACGAAATGATCCTGGTGTAAGCGATGCGCCACATACTTTCGATCCTGCTGGAGAACGAGTCCGGGGCCCTGTCGCGCGTGGCGGGGCTGTTTTCGGCCCGCGGCTACAACATCGAATCACTCAGCGTGGCGCCCACCGAGGATCCGACGCTCTCGCGCATGACGCTGGTGACCTCGGGCAGCGACGACGTCATCGAGCAGATCATGAAACAGGTCAACAAGCTCATCGACGTGGTCAAGCTGGTCCTGCTGACCGAGGGCAGCCACATCGAGCGGGAGCTGATGCTCACCAAGGTGCTCGCGCGCGGTGAGCTGCGCGAGGAGATGAAGCGCCTGGTGGACATCTTCCGCGGGCGCATCATCGACGTTACCGGCTCCACCTACGTGGTCGAGATGACCGGCGACGCGTCCAAGCTGGATGCCTTTCTCGAGGCGGCCGGCGAGGACAACGTGCTCGAGGTGGTGCGCACCGGAGTGTCGGGCATTGGCCGGGGCGAGTCAGCCCTCGGCCTGCCCGGAAAGTAGGCCGCATCCGGCCGCGTCCCGCGGGCGGGGCATCTCGCGCCGGCATCGGACACGCGCGGCGGTCCCGGATCCGGCAGGCGACCTCCGGGGACGGCACGCGTCGTCGTTCCAGCCGGGCCGGCCGGGTGCCGTGCCCGAACGCCGACGGGGCGGGGCGCCGCCTTCGGCATCGCAACAGAACGGTTCAGGGGAAAACGCTTCATGATGAACATCTATTACGACAAAGACGCCGACCTTTCCGTCATCAAGGGGAAGAAGGTCGCCATCCTGGGGTACGGCTCCCAGGGGCACGCCCACGCCAACAACCTGAACGACTCCGGCGTGGACGTGGTGGTGGGCCTGCGCGAGGGATCGTCCTCGGCCGCCAAGGCGCGCGATGCGGGCCTGACCGTGAAGTCGCTGGCCGACGCCGTCGGCGGCGCGGACGTGGTGATGGTGCTGGCGCCGGATGAGCACCAGGCGGACCTGTACCGCGACGTGATCGCCCCCAACATCGAGCCGGGCGCCGCGCTGGCCTTCGCCCACGGGTTCAACATCCACTTCCGCCAGATCGAGCCGCGCACGGATATCGACGTCATCATGATCGCGCCCAAGGGCCCCGGCCACCTGGTGCGCTCCACCTATACCAAGGGGGGCGGCGTGCCCAGCCTGATCGCGGTGGAGCAGGACCATTCCGGCCAGGCGCGGGAGATCGCCCTGTCCTACGCATGCGCCAACGGCGCCGGCCGGGCCGGGGTAATCGAGACCAGCTTCCGCGAGGAGACCGAGACCGACCTGTTCGGCGAACAGGTGGTGCTCTGCGGGGGGGTCACGGCGCTGGTCGAGGGCGGGTTCGAGACCCTGGTCGAGGCGGGTTACGCCCCCGAGATGGCCTACTTCGAGTGCCTGCACGAGCTCAAGCTGATCGTCGACCTGATGTACGAGGGCGGCATCGCCAACATGCGCTACTCGATCTCCAACACCGCGGAGTACGGCGATCTCACGCGCGGCAAGCGCGTCGTGAACGAGCACTCGCGGGCAGCCATGAAGGATATCCTGCGCGAGATCCAGAACGGCAGCTTCGCCAAGGAGTTCATCCTGGAGAACCGCGCCGGCAACCCCGTGCTGAAGGCCGGGCGCCGCCTGAGCTCGGCCCACCTGGTCGAGCAGGTGGGCGAGAAGCTGCGCGCGATGATGCCCTGGATCGCCCAGGACCGGCTCGTGGACAAGAGCCGCAACTGACGTCCGCCGGCCGCGCCAGGCCGGACGACCCGGGAGCGAACCGGAATGTCCACCGAGCAGGACAATCAGGACGCCGACGGCGCGGCGGAACCCCGCCGTCGGCGGGGCATCTACCTGCTGCCCAACCTGTTCACGACCGCCGCGCTGTTCTTCGGTTTCTACGCCATCGTGGCGGCGATGAACGGGAACTTCCGCCTGGCCTCCATCGGCATCTTCGTGGCCATGCTGATGGACGGGCTCGACGGGCGGGTGGCCCGCATGACCCACACCCAGAGCGACTTCGGCAAGGAGTACGACAGCCTCTCGGACATGATCAGCTTCGGCCTGGCGCCGGCGCTGGTGGTGTACTCCTGGGCCCTGTCCGGGATGTCGCAGTACGGCTGGTACTGGGCCAAGGTGGGCTGGCTGGGCGCATTCGTCTACGCGGCCGGCGGGGCGTTGCGCCTGGCGCGCTTCAATACCCAGGCGGAGCGGCAGGACCGCCGCTACTTCCAGGGCCTGCCCAGCCCGTCCGCCGCCGCGGTGATCGCCGGCATGGTATGGGTCTGTCGCGAGGCCGGGATTTCCGGGCACGACTTCGGCTTTCCCGCGCTGATCCTCACCGTCATCGCCGGGCTGCTGATGGTGTCCAACTTCCGCTACCACAGCTTCAAGCACATCAACCTGAACGAGCGGGTGCCGTTCCGCTACATCCTGGCGGTGGTGCTGGTGTTCATCCTGATCGCCATCAACCCCGCCCAGGTGCTGTTCGGGGTGTTCTTCCTGTATCTGTGCTCCGGCCCGGTGCTGGCGGGGATGCGCCGGCTGCGGGGCGGTCCGCGCGGGCGCGGCCGGTGAGCGCCGGCCGGCGGGGTTGGCAAGGTAGGGCAACTCGTCTATAGTCGGGCACATTGCCAATGCAAGGCCCGACCGCCGGTATGAGTGAGCGCGAGACAATCAACGCCGACACGTGCTGCGCGCCCCGGCCCGATCTCCGGGCCACCCTCCTGCTGTGCCTGCGACTGCTGCCCTGAGGGGCAGCATATCCGCACTCCAGTCCCTCGCGGGACAGACAAGCAAGCACCGAATTCCGAAATCCCCAGGATGAATGACAGCGTGTCGCTGTCGGCGTACACGGTGAACCCACGCCCGACCAGCGGCATCGCAGCGGAGTGAAGCGATGAGCGCAAAAGACAAGCTTTACATATTCGACACCACGCTCCGGGACGGCGAGCAGAGCCCGGGTGCCTCGATGACGCGGGAGGAGAAGGTCCGCATTGCCAAGGCCCTGGAGCGGCTGCGCGTGGACGTGATCGAGGCGGGGTTCCCGGCGGCCAGCAACGGCGACTTCGAGTCCGTCCGGGCGGTGGCCCGGGCGGTGCGCGAGAGCGTGATCTGCGGCCTCGCGCGGGCCAACCCGGCGGACGTCGACCGGGCCGCGGAGGCCGTGGCGGAGGCCGAGCGGGCCCGCATCCACACCTTCATCGCCACCTCGCCGATCCACATGGAGAAGAAGCTCGGCCTGAGCCCGGACGAAGTGCTGGCGCAGGCCGTGCGCTCGGTCCGGCAGGCGCGCGAGCATACCGACGACGTCGAGTTCTCGCCGGAGGACGCCGGCCGCTCCGACCACGATTTCCTCTGCCGGATCGTGGAAGCCGCGATCGACGCCGGCGCCAACACGATCAATATCCCCGACACCGTGGGCTACAACCTGCCCGGCCAGTTCGGCGACCTGATCGAGAGCCTCATGCAGCGGGTCCCCAACAGCGACAGGGCAGTGTTCTCGGTACACTGCCACAACGACCTCGGGCTGGCGGTGGCGAACTCGCTGGAGGCGGTGCGCCGCGGCGCGCGGCAGGTCGAGTGCACCATCAACGGGCTCGGCGAGCGCGCCGGCAACGCGGCGCTCGAGGAGATCGTCATGGCGGTGCGCACCCGGCAGGACTACTTCGACTGCGACGTGGACCTGGACACCCGCCAGATCATGCCGTGCTCGCGCCTGGTGGCGACGGTGACCGGGTTCAACGTGCAGCCGAACAAGGCCATCGTGGGGGCCAACGCCTTCGCGCACGAGTCGGGAATTCACCAGGACGGCGTGATCAAGAGCCGCGAGACCTACGAGATCATGCTGGCGCAGGACGTCGGCTGGGACACCAATCGCCTGGTGCTGGGCAAGCACTCCGGCCGCAACGCGTTCCGCACGCGGCTCAAGGAGCTCGGCGTCGCGTTCGAGCGCGAGGAAGAGCTCAACGAGGCGTTCCGGCGGTTCAAGGACCTGGCGGACAAGAAGCACGAGATCTTCGACGACGACCTGCATGCGCTGGTCTCGGACGTCGAGCTGACCCAGGCCAACGAGCGCATCAAGCTGGTTTCCCTGCGCGTGTGCTCCGAGACCGGCGAGCAGCCCGCGGCCATCGTCACGCTGAACGTCGACGGCGAGGAGCGCCACGCCGAGGTCAAGGGGGCCGGTGCGGTGGATGCCTCGTTCCGGGCCATCGAGTCGATCTACCCGAGCGAGGCCGAGCTGCTCCTGTACTCGGTGAACAACATCACCAGCGGCACCGACTCCCAGGGCGACGTCACCGTGCGGCTGAGCCGCGAGGACCGGATCGTCAACGGCACCGGGACCGATATCGACATCGTGATCGCCTCCGCCAAGGCCTACGTGAACGCCCTCAACAAGCTGCTGCAGCCAGTGCAGCGTTTCCATCCGCAGATGGGGCAAGTGTAGCGGCCCGGCCGGCAGGCATTCGATGCGTGGTCAACACCGGCAAGCCTGCCTGCAGGCCCTCGGGGTGACGCTGTGGGAGCGAAGGAACCGCTCCGCCGCCCCGGCAGCGACCCACGCGGAACCGTCCGCCGCGCCTTCTCCGGAGGGCGGGGCCGGGCCGGTCCCGCTGGAGCGCATGGATCTGGCGCAGCTGCGGGAGGCGGTCGCGGGCTGCCACGCCTGCGACCTGGCGCAGGGGCGCACCCGGACGGTGTTCGGGGTCGGAGACCCCGATGCCGGCCTGGTGGTCATCGGCGAGGCCCCCGGTGCCCAGGAGGATCGCCAGGGAGAGCCCTTCGTGGGCCGTGCCGGCAAGCTGCTCGACGCGATGCTCCGCGCCATGGGCCGCAGCCGCGGGCACGACGTGTTCATCACCAACATCGTCAAGTGCCGGCCGCCGAAGAACCGGGACCCGAAGCCGGAAGAGGCCGATGCCTGCGCGGGCTACCTGCACCGCCAGCTGGAGCTGGTGCGGCCGCGCCTGATCCTGGCGGTGGGCAGGATCGCGGCGCAGCGGCTGCTGCAGACGGACGCGAGCATCGGCCGCCTGCGCGGACGGGTGCATCGCTACGGTCCGGATGCGATTCCGCTGGTGGTAAGCTATCATCCGGCGTACCTGCTGCGTTCACCGCAGGAGAAGCGCAAGGCCTGGGCCGACCTCAAACTGGCGATGCGAGAGCTGGGAGACGCTGACCAATGAGTGCCGTGCCGGAAATGTCTCCCGTGACCCTGCGCCCCCTGACGCCCGCGGACGTGGGGCGGGTCATGGATGTCGAGCGGCGTGCCTACGCCTTCCCCTGGACCGCCGGGATTTTCCGGGAATGCCTCCGGGCCGGTTACTGCGCCTGGGCGATGGAGCTGGACGAGCGCCTGGCAGGCTACAGCATCATGTCCGTATTCCTGGACGAAAGCCACATCCTCAACATCTGCGTCGACCCGGACTGCCAGGGCCGCGGGCTGGGGCGGCAGCTGCTGGATCACATGCTGGAGGTGGCACGCCGCCACGGGGCGCTGAACACCTTCCTGGAAGTGCGGCCCTCGAATCGCCCGGCGGTACGCCTGTACACCCGCAGCGGCTTCGTCGAGATCGGCGTGCGGCGCGGGTACTATCCCGCCGCGCGCGGACGCGAGGACGCGCTGGTGCTGTTGCGCGGGCTGTAGCGGGCCCTCTCCCCGACCCCCGCGCAGGGTCCATCTCTGGTAGAATCGCGCGTTTGACCCGCCGGTCCCGGCCGGGACCGGGCCGGTCGCTTCACACGGTTTCCCGACGATTACCCCAATGTCCGAAGTTCACGACCAGGCCGCGCGCCGACGCACGTTCGCGATCATCTCGCATCCGGACGCCGGCAAGACCACGCTGACGGAAAAACTCCTGCTGTTCGGCGGCGCCATCCAGATGGCGGGCGCCGTGAAGGGACGCAAAGCCGCACGCCACGCCACCTCCGACTGGATGGAGATGGAAAAGCAGCGCGGCATCTCGGTCACCACCTCGGTGATGCAGTTCCCCTATGCCGGACGCGTGGTGAATCTGCTCGACACCCCGGGACACGAGGACTTCTCCGAGGACACCTATCGCACGCTCAGCGCGGTCGACTCCGCGCTGATGGTGATCGACGCGGCCAAGGGCGTCGAGGAGCGCACCATCAAGCTCATGGAGGTGTGCCGGCTGCGCCGCACGCCGATCTTCACCTTCGTCAACAAGATCGACCGCGAGGGGCGCGAGGCGCTGGAGCTGCTGGACGAGGTCGAGCGGGTGCTCGGCATCCGCTGTGCTCCCGTGACCTGGCCGGTCGGCATGGGACGGCGCCTGCGCGGCATCTACCATCTGCTGGAGGACCGGCTGTACCTGTACGAGGCCCGCAAGGACGGCCGCGCCGGTGCGCGGCGCCACGTCGACGGGCTGGACAACCCGGAGCTGGAAGAGACGCTCGGCAGCGATGCGGGCGCGTTCCGCGAGGAGATCGAGCTGGTGCGCGAGGCGAGCGATGCCTTCGATGCCGGCCGCTATCTCGCCGGCGAGCTCACCCCGGTCTACTTCGGCGCGGCGATCAACAACTTCGGCGTGCAGGAGCTGCTCGACGATTTCGTGGGGCAGGCCCCTCCGCCGCAGCCGCGCGAAGCCGTGACCCGCACGGTGCGGCCGGAGGAGGAGGCGCTGACCGGATTCGTGTTCAAGGTCCAGGCCAACATGGACCCGGCGCATCGGGACCGGATCGCGTTCCTGCGGCTGTGCTCGGGACGCTTCCGCAAGGGCATGAAGCTGCGCCACGTGCGCGCCGGAAGAGAGGTCAAGATCCCCGACGCCCTGACGTTCATGGCGCAGGAACGCGAGCACGCCGACGAGGCCTGGCCCGGCGACATCATCGGCCTGCACAACCACGGCACCATCGCCATCGGCGACACCTTCACCCAGGGGGAGGAGCTGCAGTTCACCGGCATCCCGAACTTCGCCCCGGAGCTGTTCCGGCGCGCCGTGCTGCGGGACCCGATGCGCATGAAGGCGCTGCAGAAGGGGCTCGCGCAGCTTTGCGAGGAGGGCGCGACCCAGCTGTTCCGCCCGCTGGCGAGCAACGAGCTGATCCTGGGCGCGGTGGGCCCGCTGCAGTTCGACATCGTCGCGGCGCGTCTGCGCAGCGAGTACGGCGTCGACTGCAGCTTCGAGAACATCCCGGTGGCCACGGCGCGCTGGGTGACCTGCGACAGCCCGGCCCGGCTCGAGGAATTCCGCGACAAGGCGAGGGAGTACCTCTCCAGGGATCACGCCGACGCGCTGGTCTACGTGGCGCCCACGCGGGTGAACCTGGAGCTGACCATGGAGCGCTGGCCGGAAGTCAGCTTCCACGCGACCCGCGAGCACGGCGTGGCGCTCGCATGAGGTCGCGCCAGCGCCGCGGCATCGGGTGGAACAGGGCCACCCGGCGGCGCAGCGCGGCCAGGGTCCCGGGGTCCGTTTCGCCGCCGTAGCGGATGCGGATGTACAGGCCCGAGACGGCTTCCACCTCGGGGCCCAGCCGGGGTTCGGCAGCCGCCACGCGCCGGGCGTAGTCGCACGGGCCCTCGCCGCGGCGGGGTGGCAGTCCGGCGCGGGTCAGGCGGGCGCAGAAGCGCCGCCACGCCCGCAGGGCCGGGTCGGCGGTGCGCGGACGGTGACGCCAGACCAGGAACAGCGTCAGCAGACCCATGAAGCCGGTCACGATCAGCGTGAGCAGGATCACCAGCCCGCCGGCCGACAGGTCGCCCAGTCCCAGCCGGGCCATGGTCAGGCGCTGGTGCTCGGGGCCATAGGCGAGGACCCAGGCGTCCCAGGCCTGGTTGACCGTGTCCCAGCCGAGCCGCGCCTGGCGCAGGATGCCCAATCCCCCGAATGCCGCGTTCCCGCCACCGCCGGGGCCGCCGCCGCCGGTCGCGATGCCCGGCTCGATGCGCCGGGCCGCGACGGCCTCGGTCGGGTCCACCCGGATCCAGCCCCGCCCCGCGATCCAGATCTCGTCCCAGGCGTGCGCATGCGACTGGCGGACGATGTAGTAGCTGCCCAGCGGGTTGTACTCCCCGCCGGCATAGCCGGTGACCACCCGCGCCGGCACGCCCGCGGCGCGCATCAGGAACGCGAAGGCGCTGGCGTAGTGCTCGCAGAAGCCGCGCCGGGTGTGGAACAGGAAATCGTCCACCGCATCGGCGCCGAGCGGAGGCGGATTCAGTGTGTAGTAGTAGTCCTGGGTGTGGAAGCGGTGCAGGATCCGGTGCACGATCTGCATGGGGGCGAGGCCCCGCTTGCGCCAGCCCGCCGCCAGGTCTCGCGCGCGCGGATCGATGCCGGCGGGCAGCTGCAGGGCCCGGCGGCGCTCGGCGGGAGGCAGGCGGGGAGCGAGCACGGCGTCGGGGTAGGAGACCGCCCGATACTCGAGGCGATGGTCGACGGATCCGTCCCGGACCAGGGTCCGCCCGGGCGAAAGGTGGACGCCGCTGCCGCCGCCGCCGGCGGGAATGTCCAGGGCCGGCAGGGTGCTCGTGCCGCTGGGCTCGAGCATGATGTGATAGCGTACGGCCTTGCCGTGCGGGACCAGCTTCTCGTTCTCCTTCCGGCGCCGCTGTCCGCGGGCCCACTGCCGGCCGTTGTAGTGCCAGAGCACCGGGCCACGCCAGTAGAGCTCTTTCCCGGGCGGCGGCCGGCCGCGGAAGTAGGCCCGGAACGCGACCGCCTGCGACTGCGCGAGGTGCGTGATGTCACCGGGGGACATCGAGTTGCCCAGGCCGGTCAGGCCGGTGGTCGCCGGCGGCGCGCCCCAGAGCGGCCCCGGCAGCCGCGGGAACAGCACGAACATCACCAGCATCAGCGGTACCGCCTGCAGCAGCATGGCGCCGGCCGAGCGCAGCCGCGGGCGTATCCGCAGTGCCGTACCCGGTGCGGCGACCACGGCCAGGGTCAGCGTGACCAGAAGCAGGCAGGCGAACAGGTAGACCGCGCGCGGGATGGACTGGTCGAACAGGAACCCGGTCGCGGCCAGGAAGTAGGCCAGGAACGCAAGGATCATGCCGTCGCGGTAGCTGCGCGTCTCCATCAGCTTCAGCGACACCATCACCACCAGCAGCGAGGCACCGGCCCGCTGGCCGTTGAGCCCCCCCTCGCTGAGGTAGACTCCCGCCAGCATCGCCACCGCCAGGAACACCCGCAGCCAGCGCGGAGGCAGCGGCAGCGAGCGCCAGCTCCCGATTACCGCCCACAGCGCGCAGGCGGCCGCCACCGGCCAGATCCAGGCGGGCAGGTAGGGAGTGAGCGGCAGCGTGACCGCCAGCAGGCTGGCGAGCAGCAACCGCAGGCGGGCCGGCGGGAGCGCCTCGTTCCGGTACATGCTCAGCCGGGCTCCGCCGCGGGGAACAGCGCCAGGGCGGCGAGGCAGCGCTCCCGCTGGGCGGGACCCCGTCCCACCGAGATGGCCCGGCCCGGAAGCTCGAGACCGTAGTCGACTCCCGCCGTGTCGCAGTCCAGGATCCAGCGACACAGGATGCGCAGGCGCTGCTCGGGATCGAATTCCGGCAGGCTGTCCCACTCGAGACGATGAGCCCGGTCGGAGGTGTCCAGGAAGACCTTGGTCATCACGTCCTGCTGGCGCGCCACCGCCTTCCAGGCGATGTGCCGGAAGGAATCGCCGGGGTGGTACTTGCGCAGCCCGTCGAAATCCTCCCTCCCGCGCCGCCGGCCCCCGGCCTCACCGTCGCGCGTGGCGCCGCCCCGGCGGACGGGCGGCGCGTCGACGGCCGGCTCCGGATAGACCAGGCATTCGCCCTCGATGTCGATCCAGCTCCAGGCGTGGAACAGCCCCAGCGGCTGCCGCGTGCTGAGCGCGAACCGCGGCGCCTGCAGCCGTCCGCGTCGCGTGGCGTGCACCCGGACGGTGGCGACGGCCGAGCCACCGGGGGCCAGGTCCAACGGCTCCGCGGACCCGACGGGCGATTCGACCGTGATGCCGACGCGGTGCAGTCCCGCCGGGTTCTCCAGGTGCATCCGGAAGGCGGCATCCTGGCCGGCCAGCACCGGTGCTGCCCCGTCGAAGGCGACCCGCAGGCCCAGCAGGTTGCGGTGCGTGTGATGCATCGCCACCAGCGCGAGCCCGCCCAGGAGAAAGCAGACCGCGAAGGACATGCTGTTGCTGTAGTTCATGGCCCCGAGCAGGATCACGAACAGCATCAGCGCGTAGACCAGCCCGTAGCCGCTGGGCAGGATGTACAGGTGGCGCCTTCCCACCCGCACGGGCCCGGGGCGCCGGGAGATGCGCCGCGCGGCCCACTCCTGACCGCGTTGCCGCAGTGCCGCGAGGGAGCGCATGCCGGGGCTCAGGGGATGGCGACCGACTCGAGCAGTTGCTGTACCACCCGGGCGTCGCCGTATTCCTGCTCGTCACTGACGTGCAGGCGATGGGCCACGACCGGTTCCAGCACCGCCTGCACGTCTTCCGGGAGCACCTCCCCGCGCTCGTCGATCAGGGCCCAGGCCCGCGCGCTGCGCAGCAGCGCCAGCCCGGCCCGCGGCGACAGCCCGGTGCGGTAGCCGGCGTTCTCCCGCGTGTACCGCACCAGCGCCTGCACGTAGTCCAGCAGGGCATCGGATACATGCACCTGCTCCACGCGCTCCTGCAGGGCGATCAGGTCCTCGGGCGAAAGGGCCGGGGACAGCGAACGCATCAATGCACGCCGGTCGCGTTCCTGCAGCAGGGCCCGCTCGGCCCGGGGGTCCGGGTAGCCCAGCCGCAGGCGCATCAGGAAGCGGTCGAGCTGGGATTCCGGGAGCGGGAAGGTGCCGAGCTGGTAGGTCGGATTCTGGGTGGCGATCACGAAGAAGGGCTGGGGCAGCGGACGGGTCTCGCCGTCGCCGGTGACCTGCTGCTCTTCCATGGCCTCCAGCAGGGCGCTCTGGCTCTTGGGCGTGGCGCGATTGACCTCGTCCGCCAGCACCAGCTGGGCGAATACGGGTCCGGGCAGGAAACGGAAGCGGCCGGTATCGCGTTCGTACACGGAGGTGCCCGTGATGTCGGCAGGCAGGAGGTCACTGGTGAACTGGATGCGCTGGAACTCCAGGCCCAGCGTGTGCGCGATCGCCTGTGCCAGGGTGGTCTTGCCCACCCCCGGGATGTCCTCGATCAGCAGGTGCCCGCGCGCCAGCAGGCAGGCCATGGCCTGGCGGATCTCGCGGTCCTTGCCGAGAATGACGGTGCCGATCGTGGCGATGGCTTCGTGGATGTCTGAGGGCATCGGGTCTTTAATGATATGCGGCCGCGCACGGGGCGGTGCGCCGGATGCGGCAATCGTATCACAGGTGATCGCCGCCGATGGCGGCACGGGCGGCTGCATAACCTCTGCCGGGTCAGTACCAATACCTCGGGGAAGACTGATAGAATCCGGGCGCCGAGCAGGAGGATGCAGATGAACGAGCGCCGCGGGGACAAGGCTCCCGGCTTCTGGCAGGTGGTCTGGAGCGTGCTCGCCGCCTTCTTTGGCGTCCAGAGCGAGAAGAACTACCGCCGTGACACCACGCGCGGACGTCCGGTTCACTATATCGTGATCGGGCTGCTGGCGACGGTTCTGTTCGTGCTGGGCCTGTGGGGGCTGGTGCAGCTGATCCTGCACCTGAACGGTGTGGGCTGAGTCGGCCGGTCGGGGGCCAGGGTTGTTCGCGGGGTCGAGAGGAGCCCCGCCCATTCGTCGAGGATGTCAGATGTCGATCAAGGAGCTGGTGCAGGAGTGGGAAGGCAAGGCCGCGGAGAAGCTTACCGCGCGCGAGTACAGCGTTCGTCTGCCGGTACACGATGCGGCCCGGATCGCGGCGCTTGCCGAGATGTATCCGCTGCGCACCGAATCCCAGATTATTACGGACCTGATCTCGTCGGCCCTGGATGAGCTCGAGAGCGCGCTCCCGTACGTCGAGGGCACCCGGGTGGTGGCCGAGGACGAGGAGGGCGATCCCGTCTACGAGGACATCGGGCCGTCGCGCCGGCTCTACGAGCTGACCCGGAAGCACCTGCAGCGGCTCGAGAGCGGCGGCTGAGTCCGCCGCGCTCAGTCCAGCGCCGCGATCCGCTCACGCTGGGCCCGCAGCTCGTCCAGCGAGCGGCTCAGCGAATCCAGTCGGGCCCGTTCCTTGTCGACCACTTCCGCGGGGGCCTTCTGCACGAAGGAGTCGTTGGCCAGCTTGCGGCGCGTCCGGCCCAGGTTCTGCTCCAGCTTCGCCATCTGCCGGTCCAGCCGCTCCAGCTCCGCACTGGTGTCGATCAGGCCTGCCATCGGCACCAGGATCTTCATGCGCCCCAGCAGCGCGGTGGCCGCCTGCGGCGGCGTCTCGCCGGCATCCAGGAAGCGGATCGACTCCAGCCGTCCCAGGCTGTCGAGATAGGCCCGGTGGGAGTCCACGCGCTCGCGTGAGCGTGGGTCCGCATCCTGGAGCACCACCGGCAGCGCCCGCCCCGGTGCGATGTCCATCTCCCCGCGGATGCGCCGCAGCCCCAGGACGAACTCCATCACCCACTGCATCTCCGTCTCGGCGGCATCGTCACGCGCGAGCTCGCCGGGTTCCGGGCAGGGCTGCAGGCAGATGGTCTCCGGCGCATCCCCGCCGGCGCCGAGCAGCGGTGCCACGCGCTGCCAGATTTCCTCGGTGATGAACGGCATCAGCGGGTGCAGCAGGCGCAGGATGCCGTCCAGCACCCGCAGCAGCGTGTGCCGCGTGCCGCGCCGGGCACGCGCGTCGGCACCGTCGTCGTGCAGTGTCGCCTTGGACAGCTCCAGGTACCAGTCGCAGTACTCGTCCCATACGAACTCGTACAGCGCGTGCGCCATGAGGTCGAAGCGGTAGGCGGCGATGTGCTCGTGGACCGCGTCGATGGTGCGCGACAGGCGCGACAGGATCCAGCGGTCGGCCTGGCTCAGGCTGCGCTCGCCGGCATCCGCCCCGAGGTCCTGGCCGTCCGTGTTCATCAGCACGTAGCGGGCCGCGTTCCAGAGCTTGTTGCAGAAGTTGCGGTAGCCCTCGACCCGGTTCAGGTCGAATCGGATGTCTCGCCCGGTGGAGGCCAGCGCGGCGAAGGTGAAGCGCAGCGCATCGGTGCCGAAGGCGGGAATCCCGTGCGGGAAGTGCCGGCGGGTCGCTTTCTCGATGGAGCGCGCCATCTGCGGCTGCATCAACCCGCGGGTGCGCTTGGCCACGAGCGACTCGAGGTCGATGCCGTCGATGAGGTCGATCGGGTCGAGCACGTTGCCCTTGGACTTCGACATCTTCTGCCCGTCCGAGTCCCTCACCAGGCCGTGGATGTAGACGTCGCGGAACGGGACCTCGCCGGTGAACTTCAGTCCCATCATGATCATGCGCGCGACCCAGAAGAAGATGATGTCGAAGCCGGTCACCAGCACGGAAGTGGGGTAGAAGGTGCGCAGCGCCTGGGTGTCTTCGGGCCACCCCAGCGTCGAGAAGGGCCACAGCGCCGACGAGAACCAGGTGTCCAGCACGTCGTGGTCCTGCTCCAGCGGCACGTCGTCCGTCAACCCCCCGCGGCGGCGCGCCTCGGCCTCGCTGCGGCCCACGTGGACGTTGCCGTCGGGATCGTACCAGGCGGGAATCCGGTGTCCCCACCAGATCTGGCGCGAGATGCACCAGTCCTCGATGTTGCGCATCCATTCGAAGTAGGTTCGGGCCCAGTTGCCGGGCACGAAGCGGATGTCGCCGCGCTCGACCGCCTCGATGGCGGGCCCGGCCAGCGGCTTGACGCGCACGAACCACTGGTCCGTGAGGTAGGGCTCGAGAATCTCGCCGGTGCGGTCGCCCCGCGGCACCATCAGCGTGTGATCGGTCACCGCCTCCAGCAGCCCCTGCGCGCGCAGATCCTCTACGATGCGCTCGCGCGCGTCGAAACGGTCCAGCCCCCGGTAGGGCTCCGGGGCCCGGTCGCCGATGCGGGCGTCGGGCGTGAACACGTTGATCAGTGGCAGGGAATGCCGCTGGCCGACCGCGTAGTCGTTGAAGTCGTGCCCGGGGGTGATCTTCAGGCACCCGGTGCCGAACTCGGGGTCGACGTAGTCGTCCCCGATGACCGGGATCAGGCGCCCGGTCAGCGGCAGGCACACGCGCCGCCCGATCAGGTGACGGTAGCGCTCGTCCTCCGGGTGCACCGCCACGGCGGTGTCCCCCAGCATGGTCTCGGGACGGGTGGTGGCGACCACCAGGTACTCGCCGCTCGGCTCGCCGTCGGCGTCCGCCAGCGGGTAGCGCAGGTGCCAGAGGTGGCCCCGCTCCTCCTCCGAGACCACCTCCAGGTCCGAGATGGCGGTCTTCAGGACCGGATCCCAGTTGACCAGCCGCTTGCCGCGGTAGACCAGGCCCTCCTCGTGCAGCCGTACGAATACCTCGCGCACGGCCCGCGAGAGCCCCTCGTCCATGGTGAAGCGCTCGCGGGACCAGTCGAGCGAGGCGCCGAGTCGGCGCAGCTGTCCGCTGATGGCGTTGCCGGACTCGGCCTTCCACTGCCAGACCCGCTCGACGAAGCGCTCGCGACCCAGCGAGACGCGATCGCTGCCCTCGCCCGCGAGCTGGCGTTCCACGACCATCTGGGTCGCGATCCCCGCGTGATCGCTGCCCGCCTGCCAGAGGGTCGCGTCGCCGCGCATCCGGTGGTAGCGCACCAGGGTGTCCATCAGGGTGTCCTGGAACGCGTGCCCCATGTGCAGGCTGCCGGTCACGTTGGGCGGCGGGATCATGATGCAGAAGCTGCCTGCGCCCGGGCGGGCGGGGCGGGGCGCGAAATAGCCGCGCTCGTCCCAGATCCGGTACCAGTGTTGTTCTATTGCGCGGGGATTGTAGGTCTTGTCCATTGCGTATTCGGATGCTGTCGGCCGCGCGGCGCCGCGAACGCGCCGCGCCTGGCAAGGCGAAAAGCGGGCATTATACCAGCGCGCCCCGGGGTGCTCCGCGCGGCAGCGAGGCCGCGCACCGGCTTCGGGCGCGGCGGGGGTCAGTCCTCGCCGGTTCCGCGCCGGACGGCCTCGTCCACGGCCGCCGGAACGCGGCGCGCCAGCTCGTCGTCGAGCTCGGCCAGCAGGGAGTCCCGGATTCCCGCCAGCGCGCGGTCGAGCGCCTGCTCCATCAGCGCGCGCATCTGCGAGAGCACTTCCGCGTGCAAGCGTCCGGTGAGCGCCTCCAGGTCGTCCAGGGCCCGCTCCAGATCGGGGCGGGCCTCGGGCTGTGGCTGCCCGGCGTCGCGCTCGACCACCTGGTCAAGCGTCGGGATCTCCCCGCCGGGGTATCCGCTGCCGGAGTCCCCACCGCCCTGTTGCCCCCTGTCGAAGTCGATGCTCTGCTGGTTGTCGTCCGCGTCTTTGTCGATCATCGGTCTCTCGGCGCCAGCTCGTGCGTCTCCAGATCGTAGCCGCGATCGCGGTAGAACCGGAAGCGTTCGCGTGCCTTGCCGCGCGCTTCCTCTCCCGCGGGGACGATCTCCAGCAGGCGGTCGAAACGCCCGAAGAACGCCGGCACCGCGTCATCCAGGTTGATCAGGACGCCGGTCTGGCGCGGTTGCGCGTCCGCCTGGTGCCCGATGACCACGGGCTCGCCGTCCTCCTCGCCGGACCGGGCGTGCGGAATGAAGGCGCCGTCGCGAAAGCTCCAGAGCTGCTCGTCGAGGCGCTCCGCCTGGCCGGGCCCCCCGGCATGCAGGTAGACCCCCTGGCCCTGCAGGTAGGCCTTCTCCGCCAGCCGGCAGGCTACCCGGAGGTGCGCCTCGGGCGCGCTGTCGGCAAGCAGGTAGAAGCTGATGCGCGTCATTCAGTGCCGCTGTGCGCGCTCGAGCAGGTATTCCATGAGCATCGGCACCGGCCGGCCGGTCGCACCCTTCTCCTTGCCGCTCTTCCAGGCAGTGCCGGCGATGTCCAGGTGTGCCCAGCGCATGTTGCCGGTGAAGCGGGACAGGAAGCAGGCCGCGGTGATGCTGCCCGCCGGCCGGCCGCCGACGTTGGCGGTGTCGGCGAAGTTGCTCTTGAGCTGCTCCTTGTACTCGTCCCACAGTGGCATTTCCCAGCCGCGGTCGCCGCTGGCCTCGCCGGCGGCGACCAGCGCCCGCGCCAGCGACCCGTCGTTGGCGTACACGGCGCTGGCCTCGTGC
This sequence comes from Gammaproteobacteria bacterium, assembly GCA_035638775.1. Lineage (GTDB taxonomy): Bacteria > Pseudomonadota > Gammaproteobacteria > UBA5335 > SLRW01 > DASQZJ01. The sequence continues at coordinate 81,348 of DASQZJ010000029.1, read as the reverse complement.
CCCAGCGCGATGATGCATGCCCCGGTAAGCGTGGCCATGTCGATGACGGCGGCGGGCTTGTAGCGCTCGGTGTAGGTCAGCGCATCGCACAGCAGCAGGCGGCCCTCCGCGTCCGTGTTCAGCACCTCCACCGTCTGTCCGGACATCGTGCGGACGATGTCGCCGGGCTTGTTGGCCGCGCCGTCGGGGAGGTTCTCCGAGCTGGGCACCACGCCGACCACGTTGATCGGCAGGCCCAGGTCGGCCACCGCGCTGATGGTGCCGAACACTGCGGCCGCCCCGCACATGTCGAACTTCATCTCGTCCATTGCCGCGGCCGGCTTGAGGGATATCCCGCCGGCATCGAAGGTCACGCCCTTGCCGACCAGGGCGTACGGTCGCTCGTCGGCACCGCCGCCCTGGTACTCGATCAGGATCAGCTTGGCCGGCTCGGCGCTGCCGCGGGACACGCTGAGCAGGGCGCCCATTCCCAGCTCGGCCATCTCCTTCTCTTCCAGCACGCGCACCGTCAGGCCGGCTTTCTCGCGCCCCATGCGGAACGCCTGCTCGGCCAGGTACGTGGGAGTGCATACATTGCCGGGGGTATTGCCCAGGTCGCGCGCCAGCCGGACCCCGGCGGCCGTGGCCCGGCCCACCGCGATGGCCTGCTCGCCCGCCGGCAGCTCGCGCCGACTGGGGGTGGCGAAGGTCATGCGGCGCAGGGGTCGGCGCGGTTCCTGCTTGTCGCTGAGGAACTCCTCGAAGCGATAGAGGGTGTGCTCGGTGACCTCCACGGCGGTCCGGACCTTCCACGAGATGTCGCGGCCACGCACGTGCAGGTCGGTGAGAAAGCTGACCGCGTCGCGGGCGCCGTAGTCCGCCAGCACTCTGGCAGCCTGGGCGTTCACCCGGCGACAGGCCTTGTCGTCGAACTGGCGCTCGCGGCCGCAGCCCACCAGCAGCACCCGGTCGCAGAGGGTGTTCGGGACGTTGTGCAGCAGCACCGTCTGGCCCACCTTGCCGTCCATGTCCCCGCGGCGCGTAATGGCGGAGATGTAGCCCCCGCTGACGCGGTCGATGTCCGCCGCCGCCCCACGCAGGCGGCGATGGTCGAATACGCCCGCAACCACGCAGGCGACGCGCTGTTTCTCGGGGTTTCCGCTCTTGACCGAGTAGTCCATCGAATCACTCCTGGTTCGACGCCGGCGCACGGGCGGGGCCGGCGGTGGATAGGGCTTCGCTCCTGTTGCTTCTCGCCCGCGGCGGGCCCGGGAGGCGACGGGATCACCGCTTCGCTTCCCGCCGGGGCGGCGGCGTATTGCCGCCTGCATCCCGGGCTGGCAAAGTGCGGAACGGCCCCGCGGGGCCGTGCGCGCATACCCATCGTCCAGTATGCTCAGGCCTGGAATCTGCAGCTGTGACGCGGACCGGCGACGCGTCCGGGCACCGGGCGGCGGCCGCCACGGCGGGATCCGCATCCGAGTGCGTAGTGTATTGAAAGCGGAAATTTTTTTAAATCGCCTTTCTTCCCGGAACATGCATGCTGAGTCGAATTGACCGCTATATCCTCCGGGAGGTCGGGCAGACCTGGATCGCCGCGACCGGCGTCCTGATGCTGATCCTGATCAGTTCCCGCTACGTCCGGTTTCTCAGTGACGCGGCTGCCGGCAAGCTCAGCCAGAACGTGATTTTTCACCTGCTGGGGCTCGCCGCCCTGCAGTATTTCACGGTCCTGATCCCCGCCGCCCTGTTCGTCGCCATAATTCTGGCGTTCGGCCGCCTGTACCGGGACAGCGAGTTCACGGCCCTGGCCGCCTGCGGGGTCGGCCCGGCGCGGCTGTACCGGCCCCTGCTGATGCTGGCGGGTGCCGTGGCGATCCTGCTGGCGGTGCTCGCCTTCTGGCTCAGCCCCTGGTCCCAGCGGCAGAGCTACGAGGTGCGCCAGGCGGCCGAGCGGGCGGTCCGGTTCGGCGCGATCGCGGCCGGCGAGTTCAAGGCCTTCGATTCGGGGCACTCGGTATTCTACGCCGAGGGCACCAGCGACAACGGCCGCGAACTCCGGAACGTGTTCATCCGCACCACCCGCAACGGCGAGCCGGTGGTGATCTTCGCGGCGCGCGGGGAGCAGCGGATCGAGCCGGGCGCGCGGGTGCTGGTGCTGGTGAACGGCTATCGCTACAGCGGCAGGCCCGGCTCGGCGGACTTCCGGATCGTGCGCTTCCACACCCACGGGATCCGCTACCAGCTGCCCCGCTCCGGCAACGAGAGCAATCGCCACAGCATCAAGTCCACCACCGCGCTGATCGCGTCCGGTGACCCCGGGGACAAGGCCGAGCTGCGCTGGCGGCTGTCCATTCCGCTGTCGGCCCTGGTGCTCACGCTGCTGGCGCTGCCCCTGGCACACAGCGGGCCGCGCCAGGGCCGTTCGGCGCGGGTGCTGCTCGGGCTGCTCGTCTACATGGTGTACTCGAACCTGCTCAGCGTGGGACAGAGCTGGATCGCCGGCGGGCAGGTGCCGCCGGCGATCGGGCTGCTTTGGGTGCACGCGCTGGGGGTGGCCGTGGCGTTCGTGCTCCTGGCCCGGCAGAATGGCTGGGCCTGGATGCTGGGCCTGCGCGGTGCCTGGAGCCGCCTGAAATGAAGATCGTGGATCGCTACCTGGTCCGGGCGGTGCTGCTGGGGACGCTGCAGGTTCTGCTCGCGCTGATGGCGCTCAATCTGTTCCTCAACTTCCTGGCGGAAATCGAGCACGTGGGCGGGGGTTACGGCATCGTCCAGGCACTGGAGTACGTGCTGCTGCAGCTGCCGGAAGGCGCCTATGAAATGTTCCCCATCGCGGTGCTGCTGGGGACACTGTTCGGGCTGGGTTCGCTGGCCGCGGGACGCGAGCTGATGGTGATGCGGTCGTCGGGGCTGTCGCTTGCGCGCCTGAGCTCGGCCGCACTGTTCGCCGGCGTGGTGCTGCTGGTGTGCTGCTATCTGCTGGGCGACCTGGTCGCCCCCCAGGGGAATCAGTTGGCCACCCGGCTCAAGGCCCGGGCCGAGAGCGGGCACGCGACCCTGCAGATCCACGGCCACCTGTGGCTGCGGGACGGCAACCGCTTCGTCAGCATCGCCGAGCTTCAGTCACGGCGACAGGCCGCGGGCATCGACGTCTACCGCTTCAACGACCGCCACCGGCTGGTGGTCGCCGCGCACGCGCGCAGCGCCACCATCGGCGCCCGTCGCTGGACGCTGCACGACTACGTCGCGTCCCGCTTCGGGTCGGACGGGGTGCACGTCACGCGGCAGGCGAGCAAGGCCTGGCGCACGCGCCTGAGCCCGGAGCTTCTGGACCTGTTCGTGGTCAAGCCGGAGAGCCTGACCCTCCCGGGTCTCTACCGCTACATCCGTTACCTCAGGAGCAACGGCCTGGAATACGACCGTTACCGGACGAAATTCTGGGCCAAGGTGGTGGAGCCGTTCACGGTCCCGGCGATGGTGCTGCTGGCGATCCCGTTCATCTTCGGACCGCTGCGCTCTGTCGGTACCGGCCAGCGGGTTCTGGTCGGGGTGGTCATCGGCGTGGGCTATTATCTGGCCAACAACGCGCTGCTCAGCAGCGCCCAGGTGTACGGCATCGACCCGGCGGTGACCGCCTGGATCCCGACGCTGCTGATCGTGGCGGCCGCCGTCTGGGGGATCCGCCGGGTGCGCTAGCTGGGCCGCGTTGCCGGTCAGCTTCGGTCGGAGGCGTCGCCTGCCGGGGGCGGCCGTCGCGCGGGTCGGGGCAGGAGCTGCAGGGTCGTGCCCGAGAGCCGATCGTGCCAGCACAGGCCCTCGCGGTCGACCCACTGCCACAGGAACCCAAGCCCGAGGGCCGCCCAGGACAGCATCGCCGCCAGGAAGCGCAGCGTGGCGCGCAGCCAGCCCACCGGCCGGCCATCGGCGGTTGCCAGGCGCAGACGCCAGCTGCGCATCCCCAGCGTCTGTCCGCCGTGGGTCCAGAAGCCGGCGAAGAACAGCCAGGCGACCACCAGGAGATAGAACGTGTAGGCGTGGGTCCCGGCGGGGATCGGCTGACCGTGGGTGAACAGCATCAGCGGAAACGTGGCCAGGATCAGCAGCGCCAGCAGGATCAGGGAGTCGTAGAGGATCGCCGCCAGGCGGCGCGGCAGGCCCGGGCGCCGGATGACCGTGGGTTGCTCCGGAACGCGGGCTGGCTGCATGTGGTGGGCTACCCGGGGAATTGGCGCTCCCTAGGGGAATCGAACCCCTGTTTCCGCCGTGAGAGGGCGGCGTCCTGGACCGCTAGACGAAGGGAGCTGCTTGTCGTGGACTGGGCGCGCCAGCGTGTACTCACGGGCGCACGACCGGTGCTATTATACGGCTGGCTGCAAATTGCTCAAGCCCGACAACCTCCTGCAGTGTCGCGAAATCCCAAGGGAACCGGTGGCAGAAACAATATCTCCGACAATCATACCGCGTTCGGAACACAGCATTTCCCGCGCCAATATTTCGGACAACGCCCTCAAGGTGCTGTACCGGCTGCACAAGGCCGGCTTCGAGGCTTTCCTGGTCGGCGGCGGCGTGCGCGACCTCCTGCTGGGACACCAGCCCAAGGATTTCGATGTCGCCACCGACGCCCTGCCGGAGGAAGTGAAGCGGGTCTTCTCCAACTGCCGCCTGATCGGGCGGCGGTTCCGCCTGGCGCACGTGCTGTTCGGACGCGAGGTCGTGGAGGTGGCGACGTTCCGTGCCGGCCACGACAGCGGCGAGGGCGAGGGCCTGCAGGACGAGAGCGGACGGGTGATCCGCGACAACGTCTACGGCAGTATCGAGGACGACGCGCTGCGCCGGGACTTCACGGTCAACAGCCTCTATTACAACATCGCCGATTTCTCGATACACGACTACACCGGCGGCATGCGCGACCTCGGGCGCGGGATGCTGCGCCTGATCGGGGATCCCGCGGTGCGCTACCGCGAGGACCCGGTGCGCATGCTGCGCGCCATCCGCTTCGCCGCCAAGCTCGGGTTCGCCATCGACCAGGCGAGCGAGGATGCGATCCACGAGCTCGGGCCGCTGCTGGGGCAGATCGCCCCGGCGCGCCTGTTCGACGAATCCATGAAGCTGTTCCTGTCCGGTCATGCCCTGGCCAGCTACGAGGGGCTGCGCCGGCACGGCCTGTTCGGCCAGCTGTTCCCCCGGACCGAGCGTGCGCTGCGCGCCGAAGGGGAGGACGGACCCACGGACCGCCTGCTGCGCCAGGCGATGGAGAACACCGACCGGCGCATCGACGAGGACCGGCCGGTCACGCCCGCGTTCCTGTTCGCGGCACTGCTGTGGGGCGCGGTGCGCAAGGAAGCCACGAGCGTGGAGGAGGAGCGCGCACCCGCGGAGGCGCTGCATGTCGCCGCATCCGACGTCGTCGCCTCCGAGATCGACGCCGTGGCCATACCCAAGCGCTTCCGCGTGCCCATGCGCGAGATCTGGCAGCTGCAGCCGCGCTTCGAGCGCCGACGCGGCAAGCGCGTATGGCAGCTCCTCGGCCATCCGCGTTTCCGGGCGGCCTATGACTTCCTGCTGCTGCGCGCTGGCGCCGGCGAAGTCGACGCCGAGCTGGCCGAGTGGTGGACCCGGATACAGAACGTCAACCGCAGCGAGCAGGAGCAGATGCTCGCGGGCGCCGAAGGCGGCTCCGGGCGCGGCCGGCGCCGGCGGCGCGGGCGCGGGCGGAGGCGGCAGTGACACGCGGTGCACGCGCGTACGTGGGGCTGGGCAGCAACCTGGAGGAACCGCTGGCACAGGTGGGGCGCGCCCTCGGCGAGCTCGGGGAGCTGCCGCGGACGCGGCTGGCAGGCCGATCGTCGCTGTATCGCAGCACGCCCATGGGATCCGCGGACCAGCCGGACTACGTCAACGCGGTGGCGGCGCTGGACACGGAGCTGACCCCGGGTCAGCTGCTGCACGCGCTGCAGGCCCTGGAGCGGCGACACGGCCGCAGGCGCGAGGGGCCCCGCTGGGGCCCCCGGACGCTTGACCTGGACCTGCTCCTCTATGATGAGCTGAGCATGAACACCGCGGAGCTGGTGATTCCCCATCCCGGCGTGGCGGATCGGGGCTTCGTGCTGTATCCGCTGCGGGAGCTGGCACCGGACCTGATGATCCCCGGGCGGGGCAGGGTGGAGCAGCTGGCGCGCCGCTGCCCGGCCGACGGCCTGGTGCGGCTGGACTGAGACAAGAAGAGCGGGGCATGGAAACCGTACTGCCGCATCGTTACATCGCCATCGAGGGTCCGATCGGGGTGGGCAAGACCAGTCTCGCGCGACGCCTCGCCGACAGCTTCGCCGGCGAGCTGCTACTGGAGCGGGCCAGCGAGAATCCCTTCCTGGAGCGCTTCTATACGCGTCCGCGGGACGCCGCGCTGCCGGCACAGCTGTTCTTCCTGTTCCAGCGGGTGCGGCAGATGGAGGAGATCCAGCAGGCCGACATGTTCCGGCCGCTGCGGATCGCCGACTTCCTGTTCGAGAAGGACGAGCTGTTCGCCCGCGTGAATCTGGACCGGCACGAGTACGCTCTGTACCGGCAGGTTCACGACCGCCTGGCGGTGGCGCCGCCCCGTCCGGATCTGGTCATCTACCTGCAGGCCCCGGTCGAGGCCCTGCTCGACCGGATCGCCCGCCGCGGCATCGACTACGAGCGCCAGATCGGCCGGGACTACCTGACCCGCCTCAACGAGGCCTACATGGAGTTCTTCCACGGCTACGACGCCGCGCCGCTGCTGATCGTCAACGCCGCCGGCATCAACCTGGCGGAAGGCGACGAGGCCTACGGCCTGCTGCTCGATCAGATGCGCCAGGTCCGATCGGGGCGGCACTACTTCAACCCCATGCCCGAGATTCTCTGACACCGTCGCTGGCCTGTCCCGCGGCACCTGCGGTATGCTTGCGGCCTTGCCGATGACGGCCGGGACTGCCCGCGTGCCCGGCACCGTTGCGCGGAGCCTCTGTCGATGAGCACCAATGCCAGCAAGTCGCGGGATCGCGCCGCCGGTCCCGTTTCCCTCCCGACCCTTGGCCGCATGAAACAGGACGGCGAAAAGATCGCCTGCCTGACCGCCTACGACGCCAGCTTCGCGGCCCGGCTCGACGAAGCCGGGATGGATGTGGTGCTGGTGGGCGACACGCTCGGAATGGTGGTGCAGGGGCGGGACAGCACCGTGCCCGTGAGCGTCGAGGAAATGGCCTACCACAGCACCATGGTCGCGCGCGGGCTGCAGCGGGCCTTCCTGATGACCGACATGCCGTTTCTCAGCTACGCCACGCGGGATCTCGCGGTGCGCAACGCGGCGCGCCTGATGCAGGAGGGCGGCGCCAAGATGGTCAAGCTCGAGGGCGGCGCACTGCAGGCCGAGCTGGTGGCGTTCCTGACCAGCCGCGGCATCCCCGTGTGTGCCCATATCGGGCTGCAGCCACAGTTCGTGCACAAGCTCGGCGGATACAAGGTGCAGGGGCGCGAGGACGCCGCCGCGGAGGGCATGCTGGACGACGCCCGGGCCTTGTGCGAGGCGGGCGCCGACATGCTGCTGCTGGAGTGCGTACCCACGGATCTGGCGCGGCGGGTCACGGAGATGTCGCCGGTCCCGGTGATCGGCATCGGCGCCGGCCCGGCGGTCGACGGCCAGATCCTGGTGCTGTACGACATGCTCGATATCACCGTGGGACGCAAGCCGCGCTTCGTGCGCAACTTCATGCAGGAAGCCGGCGGCGTGGCGGGGGCCCTGCGGGCCTATGTCGGCGCCGTCCGCGACGGCTCCTTCCCGGCACCCGAGCACTGTTTCTGAGCATGCGCCCGGTCGAGCAGCCGGGGGACCTGCGGGAGCTGGTCGGCGACTGGCGCCGGGACGGCGGCTCGCTGGGTTTCGTGCCCACCATGGGCAACCTCCACCAGGGGCACCTCGATCTGGTCGAGCGGGCGCGTTCGCTCGCCGACCGGGTGGTCGTGAGCATATTCGTCAATCCCACCCAGTTCGGCGAGAACGAGGACCTTTCGACCTATCCCCGGACGCCGGAGGAGGACCGGCGCGCGCTTTCGGCACTGGGCGTGGACTGCCTGTTCACGCCGGCCGCGGCACAGATGTATCCGCTGGGCCTGCCCGCACGCTGCCTGGTGCAGCTTCCCGGCATCTCGGACGTGCTCTGCGGTGCGTCCCGCCCCGGTCATTTCACCGGCGTGGCGACCGTCGTGGCCAAGCTTCTGAACCTGGTCGCTCCGGACGTCGCGGTGTTCGGCGAGAAGGATTTCCAGCAGCTGATCGTGATCCGTCGCATGGTCGCGGAGCTGTTCCTGCCGGTGCGCATCGAGGGCGTCCCGACCCGGCGCGAGCCCGACGGGCTGGCGATGAGCTCCCGCAACCGCTACCTGGACGCCGGCGAGCGCGAGCGGGCCCCCGCGCTGTACCGCACGCTGGCGGCCCTGCGCGATGCCGTCGGCGGCGGCCGCCGGGATTATGCAGCGCTCGAGCGCGAGGGTGCCGGACGGCTGGAGCGCGCGGGCTTCCGGGTGGACTACCTGGCGGTGCGCCGCGCCGCCGACCTGGCCCCGCCGGAAGCCGGCGACAGCCAGCTCGTGATCCTGGGGGCCGCCTGGATGGGGCCGGCACGCCTGATCGACAACGTCCGCGTGTGCGCGGCTCCGACCGCGCAGGATTGACAGTTTCGGGGGTACTGGAAGTCCTGCATAGTTTCCCTTAAAGTACCGCTCCCGTAGTCCCTGGCACGCCAATGCAAGCCGAGAGACGAGCCATGCAAGTGAATCTGCTGAAAGCCAAGCTGCACCGCGCGTGCGTCACCCACGCCGAGCTGGATTACGAGGGCTCGTGCGCAATCGACGGCAACCTGCTGGACGCGGCGGGCATCCTCGATTACGAGCAGATCCAGATCTACAACGTCACCAACGGCGAGCGCTTCACGACCTACGCGATCCGCGCCGAGGCGGGCTCCCGCGTGATCTCGGTGAACGGGGCCGCGGCCCACCGGGCGGCCGTGGGCGACCGCGTCATCATCTGCGCCTACGCCGGCATGAGCGCGGGCGAGGCGGCGCAGCACGAGCCGCGGCTGGTGTATCTGGACGAGCACAACAACGTCACGCACACCCGCAACACCATCCCGGTGCAGGCCGCCTGATCCGGTCTGCACCGCGGGGACCCCGACGCGAAGGCCCCGGTGACTCCGTCACCGGGGCCTTGCTGTTGGCGGACCGTCACCGGGTCCGCCCGCGACGCTGGCGCCGCAACGCCCAGGCCACGTGCTCGCGGACCATGGCCGAGGGGTGATCGGCGCGCGCCGACAGGGCGTGCACCGCCGCGGTCGATGGCGGGGCGTTGCCCAGCGCCACGGCGACATTGCGCAGCCAGCGCTCGTGCCCGATGCGCCGGATCGCCGACCCCTCGGTGCGGGCCCGGAACTCCCGCTCGCCCCAGCCCAGCAGGGCGGACAGCGCGGGTGCATCCAGCCCGTTGCGGGGCGCGAAGTCCGCCTCCGCCGTGGTATGCGCGTAGCGGTTCCAGGGACACACCAGCTGGCAGTCGTCGCAGCCGTAGATGCGGTTGCCGATGGCCGGACGGAGCGACTCGGGGATGCTGCCCCGGTGCTCTATGGTCAGATAGGAGATGCAGCGGCGGGCATCCAGCTGCCGCGGACCGGTGATGGCGCCGGTCGGACAGACGTCGATGCATCTCCGGCAGCTGCCGCAGCGATCCTCGACCGGGCTGTCCGTGGGCAGGGGCAGGTCCGTGAACAGCTCCCCGAGGAAGAACCAGGAACCGGCGTTCCGCGACAGCACGTTGGTGTGCTTGCCCACCCAGCCGAGCCCCGCCTTGCGGGCGAGTGCCTTCTCCAGTACCGGTGCGCTGTCGACGAAGGCGCGGTAGCCGACGCTGCCGCTGGCGGCGCGGATCCGCTCCGCGAGCTTCTGCAGCCGGCGGCGCATGAGCTTGTGATAGTCGCGCCCCAGGGCGTAGCGGGACACGTAGCCCAGCTCCGGCCGCGACAGGACTTCGCGGGCGTCCCGTCCCGGCGGGAAGTAGTCCATGCGGACCGCGATCACCCGCGCGGTGCCCGGCACCAGCTCCCGCGGCCGGCTGCGTAGGGTGCCGTGGCGCTCCATCCACTCCATGTCGCCGTGCCGTCCGGCACGCAGCCACCGGAGCAGCCGCGCCTCATCCCCGGACAGGTCCACGTCCGTGATGCCGACGCCGGTGAAGCCGAGCTCGCGCGTCCACCGCCGGACGTCGCGGGCCAGCTTCTCCAGCGTGGCCGCATCCTGCGGCGGGGCTTCGCCTGACGGGTCGTTCATGCTGCGGCGGGGTTGGGGAGGTCCATGCGGTGGAACAGGAGCAGTATAATGACAGACATGCAGGAGCTTCCCCAAAATCTCTATCTGGCATCCCAGGTGGGCGAGCTCGACCGCACCGCGATCGAGCGCTTCGGCATCCCCGGCGAGACACTCATGGAACGCGCGGGCCGGGCGGCCTTCCGCGAGCTGTGCCGACGCTGGCCGGGGGTCCGGCGACTGGTGGTCTGCTGCGGTGGCGGAAACAACGGCGGTGACGGCTACGTGGTGGCCCGGCTGGCCCGCCGGGCGGGCCTGGAAGTGCGCCTGCTGGGATTGCGCGAGCCCGACGCGCTCCGGGGCAGCGCGCACCGGGCGGCCCGGGCGTGGCTGGAGACGGGCGGCGACTACGAGGCGTACGTGCCGGGGACGGACCTGGCCGCGGCCCGCGCGGACGTGATCGTCGACGCGGTGCTCGGCACCGGGCTCAGCCGCGAGGTCGGCGGCGACGCGCGGCAGCTGGTGGACATGATCAACGCCGCCGGGGCGGCCGTGCTGGCGGTGGATATCCCGTCGGGGCTGAGCGCGGACAGCGGCCGGATCATGGGCACGGCCGTGCGGGCCGACCTCACCGTCACCTTCATCGGCCTCAAGCGCGGGCTGCTCACCGGCGACGCTCCCGACTGCACCGGTGTGCTGCACTTCGATGATCTCGGGGTTCCCGGGGCGGTCTACGACGGAACCGGGCCGTCCGCCCGGCGGGTCGGCCGGGAGGAACTGTCCCGCCTGCTGCCGCGGCGTCCGCGGACCGCCCACAAGGGCCGCCATGGTCACGTGCTGGTGGCGGGCGGCGGGCCGGGCATGCCGGGGGCCGTGCGCATGGCCGGCGAGGCCGCCCTGCGCACCGGCGCCGGACTGGTGTCCATCGCCACCGCCCCGGACCACGCCGGCAGCGTCAACGTCGCCCGCCCGGAGCTCATGTGCCACGCCGTCGGCGGCGGTGCCGACCTGGCGCCCCTGCTGGAGCGGGCCACGGTGGTCGCGGCGGGACCCGGCCTGGGACGGTCGGACTGGGCCCGGAGCCTGCTCGAGACCGTGCTCGCGGCGCCGCAGCCGCTGGTGCTGGATGCCGATGGCCTCAACCTGCTGGCGGAACGCCCGCAGCAACGCGAGCGCTGGGTGCTCACCCCGCATCCCGGTGAGGCCGCGCGGCTGCTCGGCAGCACCGTTGCCGAGGTGCAGTCCGACCGGTTCGCCGCCGCGAGCGCGCTCAGCCGGCGCTACCAGGCGGTGGCGGTGCTCAAGGGGGCGGGCACCGTGGTCGCCGACGGCGAGCGCCTGGCGGTCTCCGCCACCGGCAACCCGGGCATGGCCACCGGCGGCATGGGCGACGTGCTCACCGGGGTCGTCGCGGGCCTGCTGGCGCAGGGGCTCGAGCCCTTCGACGCGGCCCGCGTGGGCGCGTTCGTCCACGGCGCCGCGGCCGACGCGGCCGCCGCCGACGGCGAACGGGGCCTGGCGGCCCTGGACCTGATGCCCCGGCTGCGGCTCCTGGTCAATCCGTGAGCGACGCCGCACGCGTCCTGCTGCCCGGGCCGGCGGACACGGAGCGTCACGCCGCGGGCTTCGCCCGCGCCCTGCACCGGCTGCCCGGCGACACGCACCTGGTGATCGCCCTGCAGGGCGAGCTCGGCGCGGGCAAGACCTCGTGGGTCCGGGCGCTGCTGCGGTCGCTCGGATGGCCCGGACCGGTGCGCAGCCCGACCTACACCCTCGTCGAACCCTACGAGCTGGACGGTCGCCGTTTCCTGCACATGGACCTCTACCGCCTGGCGGACCCGGTCGAGCTGGAATATCTCGGGGTGCGCGACCAGGACGCCCCCGGTACCGTCTGGCTGGTCGAGTGGCCCGAACGGGCCGGGGGCGAGCTGCCGCGGGCCGACGTCACCCTGACGTTCCGGCACTGCGACGGTGGACGCGAGCTGATCGTGCAAACCGCCGGGGCCGTGGGCTCGCGCCTGGCGGGCTCCGCGGAAAACCCTCCGGGGCCCTGAAAACGACAATAAAAACAGTCACCTGGGGTTTGTTTCGCGAGCGACCACAGAGAGTCTGTTTCTAGCTAGTTCCCCTATCCATCAGAAACTATTGGTTTTTCGCTCCCCGCCACTGTAATCTCGAGCCACGAGCCGGGTCGAAACCGGCATCCGGCACGAGGTCGCGAGGGGCAACAGGATGCACAAGGCGACATTCCTCCTGGCGGCCTGTCTTGCCTGCGTTGCCTGCGGTGCCCGGGCCGCCGGGGTCCGGGTCGACGGCATTCGCGTGCGGGAGGCGCCGGACCACGTCCGCATCGTGCTCGACCTCAGCGGCCGCGTGTCGCATCAGCTCTTTGCCTTGCACCATCCGGAACGGCTGGTCGTGGATCTTCCCGATACGCGCCTGGCGGCCCGCCTGCCGGACGTGCGCGCGGTCGGCCTGGTGCGCCGCCTGCGCGCCGGGATCCGCCGCCGCGATGACCTGCGCCTGGTGGTGGACCTTGCCCGTGCGGCTCGCGCCCGCAGCTTCCTGCTGCCGTCACGTGACGGCAGCAGTGACCGGCTGGTGCTGGACCTGTTCGGGCGTGACCGGCAGGAACCGGTGCGCACGGCCGTGCCCGGGCCGGCGGGGGCGCCGCTGGTGGTCGCCATTGACGCGGGCCACGGCGGCGAGGATCCGGGCGCGACGGCCAACGGGCTCGAGGAAAAGAACCTCACCCTGGCGATCGCCCGCCTGCTGTACCGCGACATGCAGGCGGCTCCGGGGCTCCGGCCGGTGCTCACCCGGCGCCGGGACCGCTACGTTTCCCTGCGGGGGCGCATGCGGGTCGCCCGACGGGCCCGCGCGGACCTGTTCGTCTCGATCCATGCCGACGCGTATCGCGATCCGGCGGCGCGCGGCGCGTCCGTGTACGTGCTTTCCCGGCACGGTGCCAGCGACGAGGCCGCGCGCTGGCTGGCGCAGCAGGAGAACGCGGCCGACCTGCGCGGCGGCGTGAGCCTGGAGGACAAGGATCCCCTGGTGGCCTCGGTGCTGCTGGATCTGTCCCAGACCGCGACCATCGACGCCAGCCTCGATCTCGGCAGCCGCGTGCTCGGCGAGCTGGGACGCATCGGGCCGGTGCACAAGCCGCGCGTCCAACAGGCCGGCTTCGTGGTGCTGAAGTCGCCGGACATCCCCTCGATCCTGGTGGAGACCGACTTCATCTCCAACCCGCGCGAGGCGCGCCGGCTGGCGAGCAGCGCGTACCAGCGCAGGGTCGCCGCGGCGATCCTCGCCGGCATCCGCCGCTACGCGGCCGGCCGGCGGGCGCCGGACCGGCGGGTGGCGCGGGTCGCTCCCGGGCACGGGGCGCCGCGCGGCGAGGCGTACGCCGGCCACGCCGTGGACTGAGCCGGGTTGCCGCAGCCGCGGGCAGGGACCGGGTTCCGGGCGATCCGGGACAGCGTGCCGATCCTCCGGCGGCCGTGGTCGGGTCTCAGCCGCTGGCTGCGCGCTCGCTCGACGTCGCACCGCCGCACCCGCGCCTGCCCGGCGAAGCGCGCGGGGGGCTCCGAGGCATGACAATCCTTCCTGGAAGATTGCTAGAATCCGGCACATGATCCGCCGCCTTCCGTCCCAGCTGGTCAACCAGATCGCCGCCGGCGAGGTCGTCGAACGGCCGGCCTCCGTGTGCAAGGAATTGCTGGAGAACAGCCTCGACGCCGGCGCGCGTCAGCTCGACGTGGACGTGGAGCGGGGCGGCTTGCGCCTGGTCCGCGTGCGCGATGACGGCGACGGCATCCCGGCGTCCGAGCTGGCGCTGGCGCTGGATCGCCACGCCACCAGCAAGATCGCCACGCTCGCGGACCTGGAGGGCGTGCACAGCCTCGGCTTCCGCGGCGAGGCCCTGCCCAGCATCGCGTCCGTGTCGCGCCTGCGGCTGGTTTCCCGGACTGCCGGCGACGAGCATGGCTGGGCGGTCGAGGGGCCGGCCGGGCAGGACCCGGTTCCCGCGCCGCATCCTCCCGGCACCACGGTCGAGGTGCGCGACCTGTTCCACAACACGCCGGCACGGCGGAAGTTCATGCGCACCGAGCGCACCGAGTTCGGTCACCTGGAGCGGGTGGTGCGCCAGACGGCGCTGGCACGCTTCGACGTGGGCGTGCGCCTGCGCCACAACGAGCGCGGGATGCTGGAGCTGCCGGCCGCCACGACTCCCGGCGAACGGTCGGCACGGCTGGAGACGCTGCTCGGCGCCGCGTTCGCGGACAATGCGCTCGGCATCGAATACGCCGCGGCCGGGCTGAGCCTGCGCGGCTGGATCGGCCTGCCCACGTTCTCGCGCAGCCAGGGCGACCTGCAGTTCTTCTTCGTCAACGGGCGCATGGTGCGGGACCGGCTGATCGCCCACGCCGTGCGCCAGGCCTACCAGGACGTGCTGTTCCACGGCCGTCATCCGGCCTACGTGCTCTATCTGGAGATGCCGCCGGCGGGCGTGGACGTCAACGTGCATCCGGCCAAGCACGAGGTGCGTTTCCGCGACAGCCGCACCGTGCACGACTTCCTGTTCCGGACCATCGAGCGCGCGATCGCCGCTGCCGGCACCGAGCGCCCGGCGGGCGGAACACCCGCGCGCGCCGTCTCCCCCGCGCATGCCGGGAATCGCGCGCCGGCACGTGCGGAAACGGGCGCGCTGCAGGCCAGCATGCGCTTCCAGGAGCCGCATCCGGGGCCGGGCCCGGCGATCGGGGCGGGCGCCGGAACGCAGGTGGCCGAGGCAGCCCCCGATGCGCAGGCACCGCCGCTGGGATACGCCCTGGCCCAGCTGCACGGGGTCTACATCCTGGCCCAGAATGCGCGCGGGCTGGTTCTGGTGGACATGCACGCCGCCCATGAGCGGATCACCTACGAGCGCCTCAAGCGTGCCGTGGAGCAGGGCGGGGCCGGTGCCCAGCCGCTGCTGGTGCCGGTGAGCGTGGCCCTCACGCGGGCCGAGGCGGACCTGGTCGAGGCCGAGCAGGACGCGCTGGCCCGGCTTGGCTTCGAGCTCAGTCGCGCCGGACCCGAGTCGGTCCTCGTGCGCGGCCTGCCGGCTCCCCTGCGGGAGGCGGACGCCAACGCCCTGCTGCGCGACGTGGTGGCCGATCTGGCGCGGCACGGGCGCAGCAGCCGGGTGCGCGAACGGGTGAACGAGGTGCTGGCGACGGCGGCCTGCCACGGCTCGGTGCGGGCGAACCGCCGCCTCACACGGGCGGAGATGGACGCGCTGCTGCGGGAGATGGAGCGGACCGAGAACAGCGGGCAGTGCAATCACGGCCGGCCGACCTGGACCGAGCTGGAGATGGCGGCGCTGGACCGGCTGTTCCTGCGCGGTCAATGAACGGTGCCGGCACAACCAGCAGGGGGGCAGCGTCCCGGCCCCCGGTGATGTTCCTGATGGGGCCGACCGCGTCGGGCAAGAGCGGCCTGGCGGTGCAGCTGGCGCGCCGCTACCCGGTGGAGATCGTGAGCGTCGATTCGGCGCAGGTCTATCGGGGCATGGACATCGGCACCGCCAAGCCTTCCCGGGAGCTGCGTGCCGTCGTGCCGCACCACCTGGTGGACATCCTGGAGCCGTCCCGCCCCTACTCGGCGGGACGCTTTCGCGGGGATGCGCTGGCATGCATCGAGGCGATTCTCGCCCGTCGCCGGGTGCCGCTGCTGGTGGGGGGGACGATGTTGTACTTCCGGGCCCTGCAGGGAAAGGTCGACGATCTCCCGCCGGCCGACCCGGCGGCGCGCGAAGCGCTGCGCGACGAGGCCCGGCGCGTGGGCTGGGAGGCGCTGCACCGGCGCCTGGCGGAGATCGACCCCGAGGCCGCGGCTCGCATCCATCGCAACGATCCCCAGCGGATCCAGCGGGCCCTGGAGCTGCACCGGCTGACCGGATACGGTCCCACGGAACTTTACCGGCGTCAGGGTGCCCAATCGGCTGAGTACCGGATCACGCGAGTGATCGTGTCGCCTTCTTCGCGCGCGCTCCTGCACCAGCGGATCGCGCAGCGCTTCCATGAAATGCTGGAACAGGGGTTCATCGACGAGGTGCGTGCCCTGCGGGCGCGTCCGGATCTGGCCCCGGAAATGCCGTCCATGCGGGCCGTCGGCTACCGTCAGCTGTGGCAATACCTGGACGGGCGCCGCACCCGCGACGAGGCGATCGCCAGGGGCGTCGCCGCCACCCGGCAGCTGGCCAAGCGCCAGCTCACCTGGCTGCGGCGCGAGCCGGACGCGGTATGGCTGGACAGCGACGACCCGGGCCTGCCCGCGAAGGTCGCGGAACGGGTCGAATCCGTGACCGCAAATGGCGGGATGTGCTTGTGACGTATGCTATATTATCCGGGATCGGGTATGGCCGGGACGGATTGGAAGGCGCCGGAATGGAGCGAACATCAGTCCGCGAGAGGCTCGTGGGATAAGAAATAGAATGGAGTAAGACAATGGCCAAAGGGCAGTCTTTGCAGGAACCGTTTCTGAACGCCTTGCGCAAGGAAAAGATCCCGGTGTCGATCTATCTCGTCAACGGGATCAAGTTGCAGGGCCAGATCGACTCCTTCGACCAGTTCGTGGTGCTGTTGAAGAACAGCGTCAGCCAGATGGTCTACAAGCATGCGATTTCCACCGTGGTGCCGGCCCGCAACGTCAAGCTGCCGGGACCTCCCGCGGAGGAATCGAAAGCGCCGGAGTTCGGTAATTTCTGAGTGCCGGATCAACATGAGGCCCGTCCGTGTTTGAACGTCCCCGTGCGGGGCGGCGGGCGGTTCTCGTCAGCCTGGACATAGGCGCGCCGGGAACCGCCGGGCACGGCGAGTTCAGCGAGCTCGTCGTGTCCGCCGGGGCCGAAGCGGCGGTCTGGATCGGCGGCAGCCGGCGTAGCCCCGACCCGCGCTACTTCGTGGGCGGGGGCAAGGCCGCCGAGATCCGGGACGCCGTGGCGGAGCACGCCGCGGACCTGGTCGTGGTGAACCACCCCCTTTCCCCGAGCCAGGAACGCAACCTCGAGCGGCTCGCCGGGGCGCGCGTGCTCGACCGGACGGGCCTGATCCTGGACATCTTCGCCCAGCGCGCCCGCTCGTTCGAGGGCAAGCTGCAGGTGGAGCTGGCGCAGCTGCGCCATCTGTCGACCCGGCTGGTGCGGGGCTGGTCCCACCTGGAACGGCAGAAGGGCGGCATCGGCTTGCGGGGGCCCGGCGAGACCCAGCTGGAGACCGACCGGCGCCTGATCGGCAAGCGCATCCAGCGCCTCACGGCCCGGCTCGAACGCGTCGGCCGCCAGCGCGAGCAGGGCCGGCGGGCCCGTCGCCAGGCCTCGGTTCCGACCGTGGCACTGGTGGGCTATACCAACGCCGGCAAATCGACCCTGTTCAACGCCCTGACCGGGTCCGGCGCGTACACCGCGGATCAGCTCTTCGCCACGCTCGACCCGACCCTGCGCCGGGTCGAGCTGGACGGCGGCGGCGCGGTGGTCCTGGCGGACACCGTTGGCTTCATCCGCGACCTGCCACCGGACCTGGTGGCCGCTTTCCGCGCGACGCTGGAAGAGACCCTGGAAGCCGACCTCCTGCTGCACGTGGTCGACGCCGCGGACCCCAACCACCGGGAGCGCATGCAGGAGGTCGATGCGGTACTGCGGGAAATCGGCGCGGCCGGCGTGCCCCGCCTGACCGTCTACAACAAGATCGATCTCGCCGGCGGCGCACCGGTGCTCGCGCGTGACGGGCAGGGCCTCCCCGAATCGGTGCGCCTGTCCGCGACCGCGCCGTCCGGGCTGGATCTGCTGCGCCAGGGGCTGCTGGAGTACTTCCAGGGCGAAATCGTGCATGCCCGGCTGCGACTGCCGCTGGCCGCGACCCGGGCGCGCGCCCGGCTGTTCGACCTGGGCGCGGTGTGCAGCGAGTCGGTGGACGAGAACGGCTGGCTGCTCGAGGTGGCGCTGCCGCGCCGGGTCTACGCCAGCTTCTGCCGCGAGGAGGGGCTCGAGGCCGAGCCGCCGGTGGGACGCCAGCTTGCGGCACCCATGCATGCCCAATAGAATGCGCTGTTTGGGCCGCAGCATCTGAATCACTCCACATCCTTGCGGGACGCGGGGCGCGGCTCGGTCCGTCGAACCCGGCTCACCGGAGCTCTCTCTTATGGCCTGGAACGAACCCGGCGGCCAGGATCCCTGGGGCGGAAGAAACAAGGGCAATCAGGGACCCCCCGATCTCGACGAGCTGCTCCGTCGCCTGCAGCAGTGGCTGCGGCGGCGCTTCGGCGGCGGCCGCGGCCCGGGCGGGGGCGGCGGTATCGGCTGGAGCGGGATCGGCATGATGGTGATGGTGCTGCTCGCGGTCTGGGTCCTGTCCGGCTTCTACCAGGTGGACTCCGCGCAGAAGGCCGTCGTCCTGCGTTTCGGCCGTTACGAAACCACGACCCTGCCGGGGCTGCACTGGCACGCTCCCTGGCCCGTGGAGTCCGTGTCCCGCGTCGATGTCAACAGGATCCGCCGCTTCAACCACCAGTCGCTGATGCTCACGGCGGACGAGAACATCGTCAACGTCAACATGACGGTGCAGTACCGCGTGGCCAGGGCGCGGCCGTACCTGTTCGGCGTCCGCGAGCCGGACACCACGCTGGACGAGGCCGCCGAGAGCGCGATTCGCGAGGTGGTGGGCAAGAGCACCATGGATTTTGCCCTGGGCAAGGGCCGGGCGGCCATCGCCCGGCGGACCCGCGAGCTGCTGCAGCGGACCCTCGACAGCTACGGCACCGGGCTCAAGGTCACCAGCGTAAACCTGCAGGACATCCAGCCGCCGGAGCAGGTGCAGGGTGCGTTCCAGGACGCCATCCGCGCACGCGAGGACAAGGACCGCCTCCAGCTCCAGGCACAGGCCTACGCCAATGATCTGCTGCCGCGGGCGCGGGGCGAGGCGGCGCGCCGGATCCAGGAGGCGAAGGCCTACAAGTCGCAGGTCGTCGACCGCGCGAAGGGCGACGCGAGCCGTTTCGAGCAGCTGCTCGGCGCCTACCACAAGGCGCCCAAAGTCACCCGCCAGCGGATCTACATCGAAACCATGCAGGACATCCTCGCCAAGACGCCCGTGGTGCTGCTCGACACCAAGGGCAGCGGCAACGTGATCTACCTGCCGATCGACAAGTTGCTGGAGCAGCAGGCGGCGGCGAAGAGCTCCGGCGGTGGCGGTGGCGGCAAGGGCGCCGGTTCCGGCTCAAGCAAGGGATCGGGCAACGGGCAGTCCGGCCAGGGCGGCAGCGACAGCCGCTCCAGGAGCACGCACTGATGAGCGGTGGCAAGATCGCGACACTGGTACTGACGGTGCTGGTCCTGCTGGCGGCGTCGATGTCGGTCTTCATCGTGCGCGAGGGCCAGCAGGCGGTACTGTTCCGTTTCGGCCAGGTGGTCAAGACCAACTACAAGCCGGGGATCTACTTCAAGGTGCCCATCGCCAACAAGGTCCGGATCTTCGACAAGCGCATCCTGACCCTGGACAACCCGCCCGAGCGCTTCCTGACAGTGGAGAAGAAGAACCTCATGGTGGACTTCTTCGTCAAGTGGCGCATCACCGATCCGGCGCAGTACTACCGCGCCACCGGAGGCAACCGCCGGAACGCCTCCCAGCGGCTGCTGGAGATCATCAAGAACGGCCTGCGGGCCCAGTTCGCCGAGCGCACGGTGAAACAGGTGGTCACCGCGGAACGCAGCGACATCATGGGCGCGGTCACCAAGCAGGCGAACAAGGCGGTGGAGGACTTCGGCGTGCACGTGGTGGACGTGCGCATCAAGCGCATCAATCTGCCCGACGCCGTGAGCGGGTCCGTGTACCAGCGCATGCGCAGCGAGCGCGAGCGCACGGCGAAGCAGCTGCGCGCGGAAGGCTCCGAGAAGGCGGAACAGATCAAGGCCCGGGCCGACCGCAAGCGCACCGAGATCCTGGCCGAGGCATACCGCGAGTCGCAGCAGATCCGGGGCGCGGGCGACGCGCGGGCCGCACGCATCTACGCCCACGCCTACCGGAAGGATCCGTCCTTCTTTACCTTCTACCGGACGATGGAGGCCTACCGGAAATCGATCGGCGGCAAGGGCGACCTGATGGCGCTGCAGCCGGACAGCGATTTCCTGAAGTATCTGCAGAGTCCGCGGCCGGCCAAGTGACGGCGCCGCAACGGGCCGATGGACCGGGCGCAGGGGGCGCCCGCCGGGGGCGGCGTCATGTGGCATGACCTGATCGCGGCGCTGGGGCTGATGCTGGTGCTGGAGGGCATCATGCCCTTCGCCACGCCCCGTTCCTGGCGGGATGCCATGCGGCGCGCCGCCGAGCTGGATGACCGGGTGTTGCGGCTGGTGGGGCTGGGCGCGATGCTTCTGGGGCTGGTGCTGATCTACTGGGCGCGCGGCTGAAGCGGCCGCCCGCCGGAATGCAATGGGCCGACGATGACGATACAGGACCGCTGGTTACTGCCGGAAGGCATCGAGGAGATCCTGCCGCCCCGGGCAGGGAGGCTCGAGGCCCTGCGGCGGCATCTGCTCGACCTGTATCGGGGCTGGGGCTACGAGCTGGTGGTTCCGCCGCTGATCGAGTACCTGGAATCGCTGCTCACGGGCACCGGCAACGACCTCGATCTGCAGACATTCAAGCTGATCGACCAGCTCAGCGGCCGCCTCATGGGGGTGCGGGCGGACGTCACGCCCCAGGCAGCGCGCATGGATGCGCACGTGCTCGGAGGCGAGGGCGTACGCCGGCTGTGCTACATCGAGACCGTGCTGCATGCCCGGCCGGACGGGCTGGGCGGCTCGCGGGCGCCGATGCAGGCGGGCGCCGAGCTGTTCGGTCACGGCGGACGCGAGAGCGATCTCGAGGTGCTGGCGCTGATGCTGGAGACGCTCCTCCGGTGCGGGCTCGGACAGATCCACCTGGATCTGGGGCACGTCGGGGTGTACCGCGCGCTGATCGGGGAGGCCGGTCTGGACGCGGACGCCGAGGAAGAGCTGTTCTCCATCATGCGCCGCAAGGCGTTGCCCGAGCTGGGCGATTTCATCGGCGGCCGCGGGCTGCCGCGGGCCCTGGCCGGCATGCTCCGACGCATCCCGGAGCTGAACGGGGGTCCCGGGATTCTCGGGCAGGCGCGGGAAGCGCTGGCGGGGGCGCCGGGCGGCGTTTCCGACGCGCTCGACGAGCTCGCATGGCTGGCGGCGCAGGTCGAGCGCCGTTACCCGGACGTGCCGGTGCACATCGACCTGGCGGAGCTGCGCGGCTATTTCTACCATACCGGCGCGGTGTTTGCCGCGTTCCAGCCGGGCCACGGCCAGGCCCTGGCCCGGGGCGGGCGCTACGATCACATCGGCGAGGTGTTCGGGCGCGCGCGGCCGGCGACGGGATTCAGCACCGATCTCGGGCTCGTGCTCGAGCGCCTGGGGCCGGGCGAGACCGTGATTGACGGCATCCTCGCACCCGCGGACGCGGAGGACGAAGCCCTGGCGGATGTCGTGAGCGCCCTGCGCGAGCGCGGTGAGCGGGTCGTCCAGGCGCTTCCCGGGGCCAGCGACGCGCCGGCGGTGTACGCTTGCGACCGCCGCCTGACGCGCCGCGGCGGCCGCTGGGTGGTGCTCGGGGCGCAACAGAAGCGGGAAGACAAGTGACTGGCAGGCGAGACGAGACACGCAGGGGCCGGAACGTCGTGGTCATCGGCACCCAGTGGGGTGACGAGGGCAAGGGCAAGATCGTCGATCTGCTCACCGACCGCAGTGCCGCCGTGGTGCGCTTCCAGGGAGGTCACAACGCCGGTCACACGCTGGTCATCGACGGGCGCAAGACCGTGCTGCACCTGATTCCCTCGGGGGTGCTGCGGGAGGGCGTCCAGTGCCTGATCGGCAACGGCGTCGTGGTGTCACTGGATGCGCTGCTCGACGAGCTGCGCACCCTCGAGGATTCCGGCGTGCCGGCCCGCGAGCGGCTGCGCATCAGCCCGGCCTGTCCGCTGGTGCTGCCGTGCCACGTGGCCCTGGACCAGGCGCGCGAGAAAGCGCGCGGCAAGGCCGCCATCGGCACCACGGGACGCGGCATCGGTCCGGCCTACGAGGACAAGGTGGCGCGGCGGGCGGTGCGCGTGGGCGACCTGTTCCACCGCGAGCTGCTGGCGGCCAAGCTGGGTGAGGTGCTCAACTACCACAACTTCGTCCTGCGCCACTACTTCAAGGAAGACGCCGTGGATTTCCAGGCGGTGCTGGAGCAGACCCTGGCGATGGGCGAGCAGATCGCCCCGATGGTGGCGGACGTCACCGGAATCCTGGACGAGCTGCGGCACGAGAACGTGCTGTTCGAGGGTGCACAGGGGGCGTTGCTGGACGTGGATCACGGCACCTATCCGTACGTGACGTCGTCCAATACCACTGCCGGCGGCGCCGCTACCGGCACGGGGATCGGTCCGCGGCGGATCGACTACGTGCTCGGCATCGTCAAGGCCTATACCACACGCGTGGGTGCCGGGCCGTTTCCGACCGAGCTGTTCGACGAGATGGGGCAGCATCTCGCCCAGCGCGGGGCCGAGTTCGGCGCGACCACCGGACGTCCCCGCCGCTGCGGCTGGTTCGACGCGGTGGCGCTGCGGCGCTCGATCCTGAACAACAGCGTGTCGGGGCTGTGCATTACCAAGCTCGACGTGCTGGATGGGCTGGACAGCATCCGGCTCTGCGTTGGCTACCGGGTGGACGGTCGCGAGCTGGCCACGCCGCCCCTGGGTGCGGAGGCGGTGGCGCAGTGCGAGCCCGTGTACGAGGAGGTGCCGGGCTGGCGGGAGTCGACGGTGGGAATCCGGCGCTACGAGGATCTCCCCGAGGCCGCCCGGAGCTACCTGGCCCGCATCGAGGAGGTCACGGCCACGCCCATCGACCTGATCTCCACCGGCGCGGACCGGGCCGAGACGATCGTGCTGCGGCATCCGCTGGACTAGGTACGGCTGTCGGGCGGCCGCGAGCGCGGGGCTGTCCGGAAACGAAAAAGGGCTTCCGTGGGAAGCCCTTTTCCGGAGCGGGATTTGGTGCCGAGAAGAGGACTTGAACCTCCACGGGGTTTCCCCCACTAGCACCTGAAGCTAGCGCGTCTACCAATTCCGCCATCTCGGCACGGCGGGCCCTCGCGCAGCAAAGGCGGGCGGCCCGTGGGAAGCGAACTTTACCGTCAGCCTCCCCGGGTTGTCAACGCGCCCCACGGGGCCGCGCTTACACCGATCCGGCGAGGACGGACATGGATAACGGAAAGGCAATGAATCAAACGGACGACTGGCGCAAGCAGGATCCCAACTACGAGCACGAGAAACGCAAGTACGAGCGGCCCGTGCCCAGCCGGGACTTCCTGGTCGAATGCCTCACCGGAGAGGCGGCACCGCTGACCCTGGAGGCCCTGTGCGAGAGTCTCGGCATCCAGGACGAGCGCGACGTCGAGGCGCTGCACCGGCGCCTGGAGGCCATGGTACGGGACGGCCAGCTGGTGGAGAACCGGCGCGGCGGCTTCGGCGTGGCCGAACGCATGGACCTGGTGCGCGGGCGTGTCATCGGGCATCCCGACGGGTTCGGGTTCCTGGTGCCCGAGGACAACTCGGACGACGTGTTCCTGTCGCCGCGCGAGATGCGGGGCCTGCTGCACGGCGATCGTGCCCTGGTGCGCGTGCGTGGCTACGACCGGCGCGGCCGGCGCGAGGGCGCGGTGGTGTCGGTGCTCGAGCGGAACACCGAGCAGGTGGTCGGACGCTACGTGCGGGAGAGCGGCGTGGGCTTCGTGGTGCCGGACAACCGCCGCATCAGCCAGGACGTGCTGATCCCCGGGAAGTACGGTCGGCGGGCCCGCGACGGCCAGATCGTGGTGGCCGAGATCCTGGAGCAGCCGAGCAAGCGCAGCCAGCCGATCGGGCGCATCCGGGAAGTGCTCGGGGACCACATGGCGCCGGGCATGGAGATCGACACCGCGATTCGCTCCCACGGCATCCCGCACCGGTGGCCGAAGGCGGTGACCGAGGAGAAGCGGGCCTTCGGCCGGCGCGTTCCGGAAGACGCCAAGAATGGGCGCGAAGACCTGCGCGAGCTGCCGCTGGTGACCATCGACGGCGAGGACGCCAAGGACTTCGACGACGCGGTCTACTGCGAGCCGTCCGCTGACGGCTGGAAGCTGCTGGTGGCGATCGCGGACGTCTCGCACTACGTGGAGTCGGGCAGCGCGCTGGACGAGGAGGCGCGCCAGCGGGGCAACTCCGTGTACTTCCCGGGGCGCGTGGTGCCGATGCTGCCCGAGGTGCTCTCGAACGGGCTGTGCTCGCTCAACCCGCGGGTGGACCGTCTCTGCCTGGTCTGTGCCATGGAGATCGACCGCGACGGCCGGGTCACCCGGTCGGGCTTCTTCGAGGGCGTGATGCGCTCGCATGCCCGCCTGACGTACACCGAGGTCGCGCAGGCCGTCGTGGAACGGGACCCAGCGACACGCCCCCGCCTCGAGCAGGTTCTGCCGCAGCTGGAGAACCTGCACGCGGTGTACCGGGCGCTGCGCTCGGCGCGCGAGGCCCGCGGGGCGATCGACATGGACAGCACCGAGACCGAGATCGTATTCGGCCCGGAACGCAAGATCGAGCGGATCGTCCCGGTGGAGCGCACCGACGCTCACCGGCTGATCGAGGAATGCATGATCGCGGCGAACGTCGAGGCGGCGCGTTTCCTGCTCGAGCACCGGGTGCCGACGCTGTTCCGGATCCACGACAGGCCGGCGGCAGACCGGGTGGAGGAGCTGCGCCAGTTCCTGGGCGAGTTCGGGCTGAAGCTCGGCGACGGCGACGAGCCCGAGCCGCGCCACTTCGCGCGCGTACTGGAGGAGGCCCGGGGCCGCGAGGAGACCCACCTGATCCAGACGGTGCTGATGCGGACCATGTCGCGGGCCGTCTACAGCCCCGACAACGTCGGCCATTTCGGCCTGGCGCTGGACGCCTACACGCATTTCACCTCGCCCATCCGGCGCTACCCCGACCTGCTGGTGCACCGGGCGATCCGGACCGTGCTGCGCGGCGGCGGGGCCCGCGATCTGCCCTACCGGCGCGGCGACCTGGAAAACCTCGGCGTGGCTTGCTCCCTGAGCGAGCAGCGGGCGGACGAGGCGACGCGGGACGCCGAGGACTGGCTCAAGTGCGAGTACATGATGGACAAGGTCGGGGAAACGTTCCCCGGCATCATCGTGGGGGTGACCTCGTTCGGGGTGTTCGTGGAGCTCAGCGGCATCTACGTCACCGGGCTGGTGCACGTGACCGCACTGCGCAATGACTACTACCACTTCGACCCGGTGGGACAGCGGCTGCGCGGCGAGCGCAGCGGACACACCTACCGGCTGGGCAACTCGCTGACCGTGCAGGTGGCGCGGGTGGACCTCGACGAACGCAAGATCGACTTCGAGCCGGTCGAGCCGGCGGCACCGAAGGAAGGCAGCCGCCGCGGGCCGCGCAAGGGACGTCCGGGGCGCGGCAAGCGTCGGTGAGCGGAGATGGGCCGCGGCAACCGCATATTCGGCGTGCACGCCGTGAATGCGCTGCTGGAGCAGCATCCGGACAGCGCCCGTCACCTGTATCTGCAGGACGAGCACCGCGGCCAGCGGCTCGCCGCGCTGGCGCAACGGGCCCGGGATCACGGCATCCCGGTCAGCCGTCACGCCCGCCGGGAGCTGGATGACCTCAGCGGCGGCGGCCGCCACCAGGGAGTGGTGCTGGACGTCGCCGGCTCCCCCGAGCTCGGTGAGCAGGATCTCGACGACCTGCTCGACGCCGTGGATCATGCGCCGCTGCTGCTGGTGCTCGACGGCGTGCAGGACCCGCACAATCTCGGTGCCTGCCTGCGCACCGCGGCCGGGGCTGGCGCCGACGCCGTGATCATCCCCCGCGATCGCGCCGCACCACTCAGTGCCGCCGCCCGCAAGGTGGCGGCCGGCGCGGCGGAGCGCCTGCCGCTCGTGCGCGTGCCCAACCTCGCCCGGGTGCTGCGGAAGCTGCGCCGGCGGGGCGTGTGGCTGGTCGGGGCGGAGGCCGGGGCCGGCCGGAGCCTGTTCCGGGTGGAGCTGGACGGATCGGTGGCGCTGGTGCTGGGGGCCGAGGGCCGCGGTCTGCGCCGCCTGACCCGGGAGAGCTGCGACTACCTGGTGCGGATCCCGCTGGCCGGGGGCGTGGAGAGCCTCAACGTCTCGGTGGCGGCGGGCATATGCCTGTACGAGGCGGTGCGCCAGCGGGGCGGCTGAGCCGGCCGGGCAAATTGCATGCCCCGGCCGGCTGGCGTATCATTCGCGCCCTGCGCCGCCAGCCCGAAGGCTCCCGGCGCCGTGCGAACCACAATCCGTCGCTCCTTGCCTCACCGTCCGGTGTCGACGGGAGGCTTTAACCCGCAAGGAGACTTTGATGCGACACTATGAAATCGTATTCATGGTGCACCCGGACCAGTCCGACCAGGTGCCCGCCATGATCGAGCGCTATCGCTCCATGCTCGAGAACGACGGCGGCCGGATCCACCGCCTGGAAGACTGGGGGCGCAGGCAGCTCGCCTACCCGATCAACAAGATCCACAAGGCGCACTACGTCCTGATGAACGTCGAATGCTCGCAGGCCGTGCGCGAGGAAATCGAGAGCGCCTTCCGCTTCAACGATGCCGTGATCCGGGACCTGATCATCAAGCGCCCGGGACCCGACACCGAGCCGTCCCCGATGGCCAGGGCACGCGATGAGAAGGGCGAGGAAGGTTCGCGCGACGACCGCCGTGGCGGCTCCCGTGGCGACGGCGGCGGTTCGTCCGGCCGCAGCGAGAAGACCGGCACCGCGCGCGCCGCGGAGCCCGAGAAGGCGGAATCGGAAAAGTCCGGGGACAACGGCTCCGGCGAGAAGGCGTCCGCCGACAGTGACCAGACCGAGCAGGCCGACAGCGACAGCGACAGCTGAGCCGGCCGCAGCGTCAGAGAGAATTCCGGAGAGGCAGCTTATGGCACGTTTCTTTCGCCGCAGGAAGTATTGCCGGTTCACGGCCGAGGGCGTCAAGGAGATCGACTACAAGGACATCGCGACCCTGAAGAACTACGTGACGGAGACGGGCAAGATCGTCCCGAGCCGGATCACCGGCACCCGCGCGCCGTATCAGCGTCAGTTGTCCAGTGCGATCAAGCGCGCCCGGTACCTGGCCCTGCTCCCGTACACGGACCGTCATTGACGCGACCGGTCCGCGCGGGTGACCGCGCGCCCGGCCGGGCTTGCGGCAGATGAGGTTCCTGGCCCGCTTCGCGATGCGGGGGCCCAGCCAGGCGATCGGACTGACCCTGGTTGCGGGTGCCCTGTCGTGGCTGATCCTGCCGGCGGTATGCGTGAGCGGCGCGATCGTCGCGCTGATCGGCATGCAGCTGGGCTCGCGGCCGGCCCTGCAGGTCAGCGGCGCCGCGTCGGTGCTGCTGGTGGCGCTGGGATTCCTGGCGGCCGGCGGTTTCGGGCTCGCGCTCAACATTGGCGTGGCACTGGCGATCTGGATTCCGGCAGCCCTGCTCGGAGTGCTGGTGAATCGGCGCGCAGCGCTGATGCCGGCACTGATGGCCAGCGTGGCGCTGGGCGTCGCGGTCTGCGCGGCCTTCTTCGTGTGGCACGGGGATCCGACGCAGTGGTGGGCCAGTCAGCTGCACGCCTATTTCCACGCGGCCGGTGTCGGCAGCAGCCAGAGCGGCAGCGCCACCGGCAAGCTGACCAAGGCGATGGCCGCCTCGATGTCGGGCGTGACCGGCGCGCTGCTGTTCCTGGCGCTGGCGGCCAGCCTGCTGCTTGGCCGCTGGTGGCAGGGGGAACTCTACCGGCCGGGTGCCTTCGGCGAGGAGTTCCGGGCGCTGCGCTTCGGCCAGGTGACGGCGGTGGTGTTCTTCGGCCTGCTCGTCGGGGGACTCGCCGGGGTGAGCCTGGCCGGGAACTTCGGTATCGTGCTGCGCGCGCTGTTCCTGCTGCAGGGGCTGGCGGTGGTGCACGCCCTGGTGAAGATCTACGAGGTCCAGGGGATCTGGCTGGGGGTGTTCTACGCGGTGCTGTTGATCCTGTCACCGCTGAACCTGGTGCTGGCGATCTTCGGCGCGCTGGACAACTGGCTGGACTTCCGGGGTCGCGCGCGGCGCGCGCGTTGACGCCGGCAGCGCGCGGCGGCGCCCGCCGGCGAATCCTGAGACGATGGTGCGAGCGATGGAAATCATACTGCTGGAAAAAGTCGAGAATCTGGGTAATCTGGGTGACAGGGTCCGGGTGAAGAACGGCTACGGCCGGAACTTCCTGCTTCCCGAGGGCAAGGCCGTGCGTGCCACGCCCGACAACGTCCGGGAGTTCGAGGCCCGGCGCGAGGAGCTGGAGCAGGCCGCGGCCGACGCGCTGACCCGCGCCCACGGGCGCGCCTCGGCCCTGGAGGGCCTGGAGGTGACGATTACCGCCCGGACCGCGGGCGAGGGCCGTCTGTACGGCTCGGTCGGCCCGGTGGACATCGCCGACGCGATCGTGGCGGCGGGGTTCGAGGTGGAGAAGAAGGAAGTCCGCACGCCGCACGGACCGATCCGCCAGGTCGGTGAGTACGAGGTGGAGGTGCACCTGCACACGGATGTGGACGTGCCCGTCAGGGTGGTGGTCGTCGGCGAGGAATAGCCTCGGCGGGCGGCCTCCGGCCAGGCGCGACGCACTGGCGGCGCGCGGCGGGTGATTTCGGGGATTACGCCGCGGGGCGAGCATGGCCGAGATCGAGCGTAGCAGCAGGATGGTCGGCGACCCGGCCGCGATGCGCATCCCGCCGCATTCGCTGGAAGCCGAGCAGGCCGTGCTCGGCGGGCTGATGCTGGACAACAGCCGCTGGGACGAGATCGCCGACCGCCTCACCGAGGAAGACTTCTACCGCCGCGAGCACCAGTTCATCTTCCGCGCCATCCGCCACCTCGCGGATCGCGGCGATCCCGCCGACGTGGTCACGGTGTCGGAGTGGCTGGAGGCGCAGGGCCTGGATGAGCGGGTCGGTGGGCTCGCCTATGTCGGTGCGATGGCCAAGGAGACGCCCAGCGCGGCCAATATCCGTGCCTACGCCGACATCGTGCGCCAGCGGGCCATCCTGCGCGAGCTGATCCGGGTCGGCACCGAGATCTCCAACGCCGGCTACCGGCCCGAAGGGCGTGACAGCTCCAGCCTGCTGGACCATGCCGAAGGGCTGGTGTTCGAGATCGCCGACCGCGGCGCCCGCGGCCGCAAGGGCTTCGTCCCGATCAAGCAGCTGCTCACCGCGGCGGTCGACCGCATCGACACGCTGTTCCACTCCGAGAGCCCCCTGACCGGCCTGGCCACCGGCCTCAACGACTTCGACCGCATGACCGCGGGGCTGCAGGCGGGGGACCTGATCATCGTGGCGGGGCGCCCGTCGATGGGCAAGACCAGCTTCGCCATGAACCTCGCCGAGCACGCGTCCATCCGGGACCGGGTGCCGACCGCGATCTTCAGCATGGAGATGCCGGGCGACCAGCTGGCCATGCGGATGATCTCCTCGCTGGGCCGCATCGACCAGAGCAAGGTCCGCACCGGCAACCTGGACGACGACGACTGGCCGCGGATCACCTCTGCGGTCGCCCTGATGTCGGACGCGACCCTGTTCATCGACGATACCCCGGCGCTCACACCCACCGACCTGCGGGCCCGGGCCCGCAGGCTCAAGCGAGAGCACGGCCTGGGCCTGCTGGTGATCGACTACCTGCAGCTGATGCAGGTGGCGGGAACGGTGGAGAACCGGACCACGGAGATCTCGGAGATCTCGCGCAGCCTCAAGGCACTGGCCAAGGAGCTGGCCGTGCCGGTGATCGCGCTGTCGCAGCTCAACCGGAATCTCGAGCAGCGGCCCAACAAGCGTCCGGTGATGTCGGATCTGCGCGAGTCGGGCAGCATCGAGCAGGATGCCGACGTGATCGTGTTCATCTACCGCGACGAGGTCTACAACGAGGAAAGCCCGGACCGGGGCACCGCCGAGGTGATCATCGGCAAGCAGCGCAACGGCCCGACGGGCACCGTGCGGCTCACCTTCCTGGGCCAGTACACGCGGTTCGAGAGCTTCATCGCCGAACGCTATGCGGAGGACTACGCGTGACCGGCGTGCCCCGCGCGCTGATCGATGCCGCCGCCCTGCGGCACAACCTTGCCCGGGTCCGGCGGGCGGCGCCCGGCAGTTCCGTGCTGGCCGCGGTCAAGGCCGATGGCTACGGCCACGGGCTGTTGCGGGTCGCGAACAGCCTGTCCGGGCACGTCGAGGGCTTCGCGGTGGCGCGCGTGGACGAGGCCGAGCGGCTGCGCGCCGGCGGGATCGCAGACCGTATCCTGGTGCTGGAAGGCGCCGCCGGGCCGCGCCAGATCGCACGCGCGCGGGCGCTCGAGGTGGAACTCGTGGTGCACGACCGCGCACAGCTCGAGGTGCTGGAGCAGGCCGCGGGCGGCGGGCCGCTGCGGGTGTGGATCAAGGTCGACAGCGGCATGCACCGGCTGGGCTTCGATCCGGCCGAGATCGGCGCCGTGCACGAGCGGCTGCGCTCGCTGGAGACGGTCGTCGAGCCCATCCCGCTGCTGACCCACCTGGCCTGTGCCGACATCCCCGACCGCGCCTACACCGAGGGCCAGATCGAGTGCTTCGCGCGCAGCTGCGAGGGGCTGGAAGGCCCGCGCAGCCTGGCCAACTCGGCGGGCGTGCTGGGTTTCCCCGGGAGCCATGCCGACTGCGTGCGCCCGGGCATCATGCTCTACGGCGTGTCGCCGTTCGAGGGACGCACCGGCGAGCAGGATGGGCTGCGCCCCGTCATGGAGTTCGTCAGCGAGCTGATCTCGGTCAAGCCGCTGCAGCGCGGCGGCCGCGTGGGCTACGGCGGGCGCTGGACGGCGCCCGCGGATACCCGTATCGGCGTGGTCGCGGCGGGCTACGGCGACGGCTACCCCCGCCATGTACCGGACGGCACGCCGGTGCTGGTGAAGGGACGCCGCGTGCCGCTCGTGGGATGCGTTTCCATGGATATGCTTACCGTGGACCTCGGCCCGGAGGGGAACGAGCGGGTGGGCGACCCGGTGACCCTGTGGGGCGGGCGCCTGCCGGTGGAGGAGATCGCCCGCGCGGCGGGCACCATCGCCTACGACCTGCTGTGCGGGCTCGGTACGCGGCGGGTCGCGCTGGAAGAGCGGCAGGCGGACGAGGTGCCGGAGGCGCGACGGGCGGCACGCTCCTAGTCGCAGAAGAATCCCATCTTCACCCCGGCGAGCTCGATCACGTCGTTGTCCTTGAGGTAGCAGGAACGGTTGCCGATGCTCTTGCCGTTGACGGTGGGGGCGGTGCCGCGATCCCCGGACGAGGGTACGTAGACGATGGCATAGCCGTCGGCGCGGCGTGTGATCGCGGCGACCTGCACGCCCGGGCGTCCCAGCGTGGTGAGGGCCTTGGTCAGCCGCAGCTCCCGCCCGCTGTTGGGGCCGCTGAGCACCTGCAGGCGGGCCATCGGCATCCGGGACGGCGACGCCCGTGACGATTCCGGCATGGCCGCCGGCGCCACGCGCCCGGCGGTGCGGGCATCCATGACCATGGTGGTTTCGAACGGCTGCTCGGGCTCGTGGTCCGGGTCGCGCGCGCTGAACCGCAGCTCGTGGTTCCCCACGCGCACGATGTCGCCGTCGCGCAACTCGGCACGGGTGGCGCGACGGCCGTTGACGAAAGTGCCGTTGGTGCTGGCGAGATCCTCCACGCGCACGAAGCGGTCCTCGCGGATGAACACCGCATGATGGGCGCTGACCGCGCGGTCGGCCACGGCGATGTCGTTGTCGTCCGCGCGGCCGAGCGTGGTCCTGGCGCAATCCAGCGAGTACTCCCGTACCGGGAGGCCATTGTCAGTCAGTACGAGTACGGCCATCGAATCCCCGAAGGCGGATCACGAGAGCAGATCCACGATCCTGCCGAACAGACCCTTGTGATTCTCGAAGGATGGTGCCACGCGAACCGCGATCACCGAGATGTTGTCGCGCCCGCCGCGGTCGTTGGCGACGGCCACGAGGCCTTCCGTCAGCCGGTCGAGATTACCACCGAGCCGGTTCAGGGTTAAGCGGATCTCGTCGTCGCCGACCATGTCGTTGAGGCCGTCGGAGCAGAGCAGGTAGAGGTCGTCCGGCAGAACCATGTCCTGCAGCAGGTCGACATCGACCTCCCGCTCAACGCCAAGAGCCCGCGTGACGATGTTCCGGTTGGGCGAGGTCTGGGCCTCCTCGGCCGTGTAGACCCCCCGGGAAACCAGCTCCTGCAGCAGCGAGTGGTCGATCGTCAGCTGCTCGAGCTGCTCGGAGCGCAGGCGGTAGGCGCGCGAATCGCCCACGTGGCCGATGGTGACGCGGGCGTCGTGGAACAGCATCGCCACCACCGTCGTGCCCATGCCTTCGTAGCGGCTTTCACTCCGGGCGGCGGAAACGATCTCCTGGTTGGCGTTCATGATGGCGTGGCGCACGAGCTGGGCCTCGGGGGTGAATTCCCCGGTGTCCCCGTTGCCTTCCGCGGCAAGGCCGTCGAGCCCGTTGGCGATGAAATCCCGGATGCTGCGCACGGCGATGGCGCTCGCCACCTCGCCGGCGCGGTAGCCGCCCATCCCGTCCGCGAGCACGACCAGCCCGTTCGGCGCATCGATGTGAATGCTGTCCTCGTTGTGGGAGCGCACGCGGCCGGGATCGGTATGGCCGGAGAACTGCAGGCTGTCGACAAGGCGCATTCCAGGGCTCCCGGTATGCAGCGGCGCGGGACGTCACGGCCACCGTCGGCCGGTCCCGCCGGCGGGCACCCCGGTCCGGTCACTTTCGCGGGAGAGCGTCACGCCCCCGCGCGGCCGGTCGAGGGCGCGCCGGGCCGGGCCGTCCGGGTGTTGCCGCATTGATCAAAATAGTAACCCGGTTGCCCCGGCTGTAAAAGCATACGCCGCCCGGCCGCGCGGCCCGGCCGGACGGAGCCGGGGCATCGTCGCGGCACCGGGGCCGGCGGGGCGGGGCAGCCCCCGGCGCCGGGACCGGCCAATACCTCCCGGGGCGCTGGTAGTATGATCCGGTGGACTGGAAGCGGACGGGGCGGGCGATGGCGAAGGCGAGGACCAGGACCTTGTTCCGCTGCCGCGAATGCGGCGGCAGCACGCTGCAGTGGGCGGGCCAGTGCCCGGACTGCGGCAGCTGGAACAGCCTCGAGGAAAGTGTCGAGACAGTGCCGGTCACATCGGCCGGCCGGGCCGCCGGCTACGCGGGGGGCGCCACCGAGCTGCGCTCTCTGTCCGAGGTGAGCCGGAGCACGGGCGAGCGCACCGGGACCGGCATGGCCGAGGTCGACCGGGTGCTGGGCGGTGGCCTGGTCGCCGGCTCGGTGGTGCTCATCGGTGGCGACCCGGGCATCGGCAAGTCGACGCTGCTGCTTCAGGTCCTGGCTGCGGTGCGGGACCGCCTGAGCGCAATCTATGTCGCCGGGGAGGAGTCGCTGCAGCAGATCAGCCTCCGCGCCGACCGCCTGGGCCTGCCCGACATCCCGCTGATGCTGCTCGCCGAGACCAGCGTCGAACGCGTACTGGAAGTCGCCGCGCAGCAGCGCCCGCAGGTGATGGTGATCGACTCGGTGCAAACCATGCACACGGAGGCCCTGCAGTCGGCGCCCGGCGCCGTCGCACAGGTGCGGGAGAGCACCGCCCGGCTGGTGCGCTACGCCAAGCAGACCGGCACCGCGGTCCTGCTGGTGGGGCACGTGACCAAGGAAGGGAACATCGCCGGTCCCCGCGTGCTCGAGCACATGGTCGACACGGTGCTGTACTTCGAGAACGACGCCACCAGCCGCTTCCGCATCGTGCGGGCCGCCAAGAACCGCTTCGGCGCGGTCAACGAGCTGGGCGTGTTCGCCATGACCGATACCGGCCTGCGCGAGGTGAGCAATCCGTCGGCGATCTTCCTCTCCCGGCACGAGGCGCAGGTGCCGGGCAGCGTGATCACCTGCGTGCGCGAGGGCAGCCGGCCGCTGCTTCTGGAGCTGCAGGCGCTGGTGGACGAGAGTCACCTGTCCAACCCGCGGCGGGTCACGCTCGGGCTCGATTCCAACCGTCTGGCGATGCTGCTGGCAGTGCTGCACCGCCACGGCGGCATCGCCACCTTCGGTCAGGATGTATTCGTCAATGCGGTCGGGGGCATGCGGGTGGGCGAGACAGCTGCCGATCTGCCGGTCCTGCTGGCGGTGCTCTCGAGCTTCCGCGACCGCCCGGTCTCGCGCGACACGGTGGTGTTCGGAGAGGTCGGCCTCGCCGGCGAGATCCGGCCTGTGCCGGGCGGCGAGGAGCGCCTGCGCGAAGCCGCCAAGCACGGATTCGCCCGGGCCGTCGTGCCGCGGGCGAATGCCCCGCGCGCGGGGCGGGTGCGAGGCATCGAGGTGGTCGCGGTGCAGCACCTGGCGGAGGCGCTGGACTCCGTGTGACCGGGCGGGGGCCGCCCGCGCTTCAACCGGCGCTGCGGTCCGGGGGGCGCACCGCTGGCGCCCCGGGTCTCACCCGGACTGTCCGCACGGCGTTGCCCTGGGTCTGGATGATCTCGATGGCGTAGTCGCCGATGCGGATGCTGGTCCCGGGGTCCGGGATCGTCTCCATGTGCTCGATGATCACGCCGTTAAGGGTCTTGGGGCCGCTCGACGGCAGCTCCCATCCCATGCTGCGGTTGAGGCTGCGGATGTTGGCGGTGGCGTTGACCAGGAAGCTGCCGTCCTCCTGCGGGTACACGTCCCGCACCGCGTGGGCCGGGTCCGTGGTGAACTCGCCCACGATCTCCTCCAGGATGTCCTCCAGCGTGACCAGGCCCTGGATGTCGCCGTACTCGTCGACCACCAGCCCGATGCGGCGCTGCTGGCGCTGGAAATTCAGCAGGCAGGTGTTGAGCGGCGTCGCCTCCGGCACGAAGTAGCACTCGCGGGTCATCTGCAGCAGGCTCTTCTTGTCCAGCTTGCCCAGCGCGAGCCGGTTGAGGATGCGGCGCAGGTGCACGATGCCGATGATGCTGTCGATGCTCTCCTCGTACACCGGCAGGCGGGTGTGCTGGCTGTTGCGCAGCTGCGACAGGATCTCCTCCCAGCTGTCGGTCATGTCGATGCCGCTGATCTCGTTGCGCGGCACCATGATGTCCTCCACCGTGGCCTTCTGCAGGTCCAGGATGCTCAGCAGCATCTTCTGGTGCCGCTTGGGGATCATGGCCCCGGCCTCCATCAGCACGGTGCGCAGCTCCTCCGCGTTGAGATCGTGTCCGGCGGTGCTGGAGGCGCGCACCCCGAACAGCCACAGCAGCCCGTTGGCGATGAAGTTCACCGACCAGACCAGCGGGTAGGTGACTTTCAGCAGCGGCCAGTAGACGAAGGCCGCGGGGTAGGCCAGCAGCTCCGGGCGCAGGGCGGCCAGGGTCTTGGGCGCCACCTCGGAGAAGATCAGGATCAGCAGCGTCAGGATACCGGTGGCGATGGCCAGGGTGTCCTCGCCGAACAGGCGCAGCGCGATTAGCGTGTTGAGCATCGACGCCGTGACGTTGGCCAGATTGTTGCCCAGCAGGATCAGCCCGATCAGCCGGTCGGGCTGGCGCAGCAGGCGCTCGGCCAGGATCGCGCCCCGGTGGCCGGCACGCGCCAGATGCCGCATGCGGTACCGGTTCAGCGTCATCAGCGCTGTCTCGGACCCGGAAAAGAAAGCGGACAGGACCAGCATCAGGAGCAGAACGCCGGCCATCACGCTCAGCGGTATGTCTTGCAAGTCACCTCACCCGTATCGCAGGCAGAATCCCCCGGGGGACCGGTCCCGTCCCGGCACCGGTCAGCCCCAGGACTTGCCCAGCAGCATCTCCAGCACGAACTTGCTGCCGAAGTAGGCCAGGATCAGGGCGACTCCGCCACCCATGGTCCAGCGTATCGCGATGCGCCCGCGCCAGCCGAAGCGCCAGCGGCCGAACAGCAGGATGCCGAAGACCAGCCAGGCCGCAAAGGAGAGCACGGTCTTGTCCACCAGGTGCTGGGCCACCAGGTTGTGCACGAACAGCAGGCCCGTGGCCAGCGCCAGGCTGAGCAGCACGAAGCCGGTCCACAGCAGCTGGAACAGCACCTCCTCCATGCTCTGCAGCGGCGGCAGTGCGCGGATGAACCCGCCGGGCTGGTGGTGCCGCAGCGAGCGCTCCTGCACCGACAGAAGGATCGCCTGGGCCATGGCCAGGGCGAGCAGGCTGAACGCCAGCACCGAGATCAGGATGTGCGCGTCGACGTGCCAGTCGCTGTGCTCCGGCACCGGCTGCGTTCCGGCGACGAACGGACCGATCAGCACCACCATCGCCGCCAGCGGCAGGACCATGATGCCGAGGTTCTCGACCCGGCGGCGCATGCTCGCCAGCAGCAGCAGGAGGACGATCTGCCAGGCGATCAGCGAGGCTGCGTTGAACAGGCCCAGGTGGATCCCGCCGGGCCCGAACACCGTGCTCGCGAGGATCCACGTATGCAGTGCCAGCGCCACGCCCGTGCTGGCCAGCACCGGCCAGACCGGGGCGTTCAGCCCGCGCGCGAGGCGCCGGATGCGGATGACCAGCAGGGCGGTGGCGGCGATGTATGCGACGAAGGTCAGGCTGCTCGCCAGCAAGGGAATCATTTAGAGGTATGCTTCTCCCGGGAATCGCTGTTATCGCATGGTAACCCGATCCGGGGTTGCGCCACACGCCCCTGTCCAGGGCACGCGCATCGCCGGTATAGTATCGGGGCGCCGGCCGTGTCGCCGGCACGCGTCGTCTCCATCCCGAGCGAACCCCGGTGAGCCATGTTCGACAGCCTGAGTGACCGCCTCGGCCGCACCCTGAAGAACCTTCGCGGCCAGGGGCGCCTGACCGAGGACAATATCCGCGACACCCTGCGCGAGGTGCGCATGGCGCTGCTGGAGGCGGACGTGGCGCTGCCGGTGGTGCGCGAGTTCGTCGAGCACGTGCGGGAACGTGCCGTGGGGGCCGAAGTCAGCCGCAGCCTGACCCCGGGGCAGGCCATGGTGCGGATCGTCCATGACGAGCTGGTGCGGGTCCTGGGCGAGGCCTCCGTGCCGCTCAACCTGCGCGCGCGCCCGCCCGCGGTCGTCATGCTCGCGGGCCTGCAGGGCGCCGGGAAGACCACCACCGCGGCCAAGCTGGCGCTGTACCTGATCGAGCGGGAGAGCAAGAACGTCATGCTGGTCAGCTGCGACGTCCAGCGCCCGGCGGCGATCGAGCAGCTGGAGACGCTGGCACGGCAGGTCGGAGCCGGCTTTCATCCCGCCAGGAGTGGCGGGGACCCCGTGGCGATCGCCCGCGACGCGCTGGAACAGGCGCGCCGCAGCTTCGCCGACGTCCTGATCGTGGACACCGCCGGCCGGCTGCACGTCGACCAGCCGATGATGGACGAGGCGCGCCGGGTGCACGAGGCGGTCGCGCCGGTCGAGACCCTGTTCGTGGTCGACAGCATGACCGGCCAGGACGCCGCCCGGACCGCCGCCGCCTTCGACCAGACGCTGCCGCTGACCGGCGTGATCCTGACCAAGGTGGACGGCGACGCCCGCGGCGGCGCGGCGCTGTCGATCCGGCATGTCACCGGCAAGCCGATCAAGTTCCTGGGCCTGAGCGAGAAGCCGGACGGGCTCGAGCCGTTCCATCCCGACCGGCTGGCGTCGAGAATCCTGGGCATGGGCGACGTGCTCAGCCTGGTCGAGGAGGCCGAGCGCAAGGTCGACCGGGAGCAGGCCGACCGGCTGGCGCGCAAGCTGCGCAAGGGCAAGGGCTTCGATCTCGAGGACTTCCGCGAGCAGATGGAGCAGATGCAGCGCATGGGCGGCATCCGCGGGATCCTGGACAAGATGCCCGGCGCCGGCTCGCTCCCGCAGGGGGTGGAGAACCAGCTGGACGATCAGCAGGTGCGGCGCACGGTCGCCATGATCCAGTCGATGACGCCGCAGGAGCGCCGTCATCCGGCGGTGATCAAGGCGTCCCGCAAGCGTCGCATCGCCGCCGGGTCCGGTACCCGGGTCCAGGACGTCAACCGTCTGCTCAAGCAGTTCACCCAGATGCAGAAGATGATGAAGAAGATGGGCAAGGGCGGGATGGCCCGGATGCTGCGCGGCATGTCGGGCGGGCGTCCCCCCGGGATGCCCTTCTGACCCGGGGCGCGCCCGGCCTTTCCCTTCACTTCTGCGGCAATTCCGGTAAAATGCCCCGTTTAATCGCGGCCCGTGCGATGTCGCCCGCGGGCCGCGGCGAATGCGCGCGACCGAATTCGAGAGGTGAGGAGCCACATGGTAACCATCCGCTTGTCCCGCACCGGCGCCAAGAAGCGCCCGTTCTACCACATCGTGGTGACGGACAGCCGCAGCCGCCGCGACGGCCGCTACATCGAGCGCCTGGGTTTCTACAATCCGGTGGCGTTGGGCGACAACGAGCAGCTTCGCGTCGACACCGAGCGGGCCCGGTACTGGCTGTCGCAGGGGGCGAAGGCCTCCGAGACGGTCAACAGCCTGCTCAAGCGGGCCGCGGGCGCCACGGGTGCGGAAGGCGAGCCGGAGCAGGCCGGAGCCGCCAGCAGCGAGAGCTGATTCGCGCGGATGCCGGCATGACGGGGCGCTGCGACGAGCGTCGCGTGGTCCTCGGTCGGGTCGCCGGCCTGTTCGGCGTGCACGGCTGGGTGAAGGTGCACTCCGACACGCAGCCCCGGGAGAACATCCTGGAATACCCCGTCTGGCAGCTCGGCGATGCCGGCGGCTGGCAGGCGCGGCGGCTGATCGAGGGCCGCGTGCACGGCAAGGGCATCGTGGCTCAACTGGAAGGCTGCGACGACCGCGCCACGGCGGCGGCGCTCCTGGGAACGCGCATCGCCGTCGGCCGGGACGAGCTGCCGCCGCTGGCGGACGGCGAGTACTACTGGACGGACTTGGAGGGACTCCGGGTCCGGACCGCCAGCGGCCGGGAGCTCGGCACCGTCGACCGGCTGATGGAGACCGGGGCCAACGACGTGCTGGTGGTGCGTGGCGAGCGGGAGCGCCTGATTCCGTTCCTGCCGGACCGGGTGGTGACGGACGTGGATCTGGAGGCCGGGGTCATGGTCGTGGACTGGGACCCCGACTTCTGAGGGGAGGCGGCCATGCTTCGGGTCGACGTGGTGACCCTGTTCCCGGAGCTGGTGCGGGCCGTCACCGGCTTCGGCATCGTGCGCCGGGCGGTGGAGCGGGAGCTGCTGGCGGTGCACACCTGGAACCCGCGGGACTTCGCCCGGGACCGGCACCGCACGGTGGACGACCGCCCCTACGGCGGCGGGCCGGGCATGGTGATGAAGCCGGAGCCGCTGTGCGAGGCGATCCGTGCCGCGCGGGACGCGGGGCCGGAAGCGCCGGCGGTCTACCTGAGTCCCCAGGGCGAGCGCTTCGGCCAGGAAATGGCGCGGCGCTGGAGCGGCCGTGACCGGCTGATCCTGCTCGCGGGGCGCTACGAGGGCGTCGACGAGCGGGTGATCGCGAGCGAGGTGGACGCCGAGGTGTCGCTCGGGGACTACGTCCTGAGCGGCGGCGAGCCGGCGGCGATCGTGGTGATCGACGCGGTGACGCGCCTGCTGCCGGGAGCCCTGGGCGACGAGGCGTCGGCGGCCCAGGACTCCTTCTGGGACGGGCTGCTGGACTATCCGCACTACACCCGCCCGGAAGAGCTGGACGGCATGGCGGTGCCCGGGGTCCTGTTGAGCGGGGATCACGCCGCGGTGCGACGGTGGCGGCTCAAGCAGGCGCTGGGGCGGACCTGGCTGCGGCGGCCCGACCTGCTCGAGGGCCGGGCGCTGGACGGGGAACAACAGGCGCTGCTGGACGAGTTCGTGCGGGAGCACGAGGGCTGACGCGGCGCGGCAGGAATGGGAGCTTGCGGCGCGCGAGGGCGCGTCGTGGATCAGGCCCGCGGAGGGCCGGGCGACCCCGTGAGGGATGCGCAACGCGCCTCCCCGGGGCGATCGATCATGCAGTGGCCGAACTGGCGACAAGGGGCGAGACCCATGACAGACATCATCAAGGAGCTCGAGGCCGAGCAGATGAAGGACAACGTGCCGGCGTTCGGTCCAGGCGACACGGTGCTGGTGCAGGTGCGCGTGAAGGAGGGCAACCGCGAGAGGCTGCAGCCCTTCGAGGGCGTGGTCATCGGCAAGCGCAACCGCGGCCTGAACTCCTCCTTCACGGTGCGCAAGACCACCCACGGCGAGGGCGTGGAGCGGGTGTTCCAGACCCACAGCCCGACCGTGGAAAGCATCCAGGTCAAGCGTCGCGGCGACGTCCGCCAGGCCAAGCTGTATTACCTCCGCGAGCGCCAGGGCAAGGCGGCGCGGATCAAGGAAAAGGTCGGCAAGCGCCGGTCCTGATCCGTGCGCTCCGCCGTCCGTCCGCGCGGCGCGCCCGGTCTTGGGGAGGCCGTGTGAGCGCCCGGTCCCGGCGGGGCCTGACGGCGCTGGCCGGGTTGCTTGCGCTGACCGCCCTGTCATGCGGCCCGGCGGCCCGCGCCGCGTCCCTCGAGCAGGTGCGGGACATCGCCGCCAGCGGAGCATCGCGCCTCGCGCTCCGGTTGATCGACCGGAGTCAGTCGAAGCTGCACCCCGATCAGCCCGCCTGGGTTCGCTGGGAACGGGAGCGCATCCGGGTGCTCGAGTCGCAGCATCACTGGTCGCAGATCATCCAGCGCGTCCGGGGACTGCCGCAGTCCGCGCCTGATCCCTACCGCCGGTGGGCCCGCACGCAACTGGCGCGTGCCCTGCTGCAAAGCCACCGGCCGGCCAAGGCCCGGGCGGTGCTGCGCGGACTGCTGTGGCAGCCGGCGGGACAGCCGTCTGCCGCCGCGATCGCCGGGTGGCGCCGCCTGGTCATCCGCAGCTACCTGGCTGCAGACGACTACGCGGATGCGGCCATCGCCATCCAGCGCTATCGCCACGATCACGGGCTGTCCCGGCCGGAGCTGCGTCGCTGGCAGGCACGCGTGCTGATCCGGGGCGGCAAGGCGCAGGCGGCCGTGACCCTGCTGAAGGGGCTGGATGATCCGCGCTCGGTCTTGCTGCGGCTGCGGGCCGGGCTGGACACCGGCAAGCCGTCGCCCGCCCGGGTGGCCGCGCGGGCCCGCAAGATCGCGGCGAAGGCGGGCGACAATCCCCTGCTGGGACGGGATGCCTGGCGCCTGTCAGCGCGGGCGGATGCCCACGCCGGCAAGCCCGATGCCGCGCTGCAGGCCAGCGAGGAAGCGGTGGCGGTAGCGCCGCCCGACGCCCGCGCCGATCCCCTGTTCCCGCCGCGCGGCGACCTCTGGCAGCTGCTGGCCCGACGCGGCGAGAGCATCGGCAATGACCGCCAGCTGGTGATCGGTGACGACGCGGCCTGGTTGAGGCTGGGAGCGTCGCTGGCGAAGAAGCATCCGCTGCAGGCCGAGGCCGTGTACGCCGTCGTCGCCACCCGGTCGCCGGACAAGAACAACCGGGGCCGCGCGCACACCCGCCTGATCGGGGTGCTGGCCGGACAGCACGACGGCGGCCTGGTGTTGCAGGCCATGTATACCGGAAGCACACGCGGCGCCATGCTCGCGGCCGTGCCTCCGAAAGGACGGGCACTGCTGGCCGAGCAGATGATCGCCGTCGGGGATTTGCGCGATGCCTCGCGACTGATGCGTAATCTGCCCCAGGCGCCGCCCGGCTCCGACCGGCTCGACTGGCAGCTCCGGCGCGCGCGGGTGCTGGTGCTGGCCGGCCATCCGGATGCCGGCGCGAAGGTGGTGCAGTCGGTGCTGAACAGCCACGACAAGCTGCCCGGCCCGGATGCGGACCACCTGGTCCAGGTGCTGTTCGACCTGCAGGCAGCGGGGCGTGACCGACAGGCGCTGGATCTGTTCGGCGCGCTGCTCGGCAAGGGGGTGAGCACGCGGCAGCACCGGCGGATCCTGTTCTGGATGGGCGACTCGGAGAAGAGCCTGGGGCATCCCCTGCAGGCGGCACGGGACTACCTGCTGTCGGCGACGCTGGAGAAGCGG
Source organism: Gammaproteobacteria bacterium (assembly GCA_035638775.1). GTDB lineage: Bacteria > Pseudomonadota > Gammaproteobacteria > UBA5335 > SLRW01 > DASQZJ01. The sequence goes on along the minus strand of DASQZJ010000029.1, from coordinate 38,913 downwards.
GACGCGATGGACGACTGGGCCCAGACCGCCCGCTACCACGCGGCGCGCGCCCTGGCCAGCGGGGGCGACCTCGCCGACGCCGCGCGCGTCTACCGCAAGCTCTTGGCCGCCACCAGCGACTCCTCCCGAAGCGCGCTGCTGCGTACCGCGCTGCACCGGGTGGAGGCGAAGCTCTCGGCGAAGCGGGGACAGGGATCCGGGGGCGGCGGCCGCGCCCATTGACCGGTTCGCCCGCCAGTCGCCCGCGGGCGTCGCCTTTTGCGTGTCCCGACGGCATGGCATAGCATACCGGTCGGGTCGACGGATCCGGTCCCCGGACCGGCGGCCTGCACCATCCCCAGACAAGGAAAGCACATGGCCAAGCGCGCCCACCCCGTCTGGCGGGTCTTGTCCGGATTCCTGCGCGGGCTGGACCTGCTCCGGCGCATCGTCGTGAACCTGCTGTTCCTGCTGATCGTCGCCATCATCGTGGTCAGCCTGCGCGGGGACATCGGGCCTTCCGTGCCGCAGAAGGCGGCCCTGGTGCTGGCTCCCCAGGGCAACCTGGTGGACAGGTACGGCAGCAACCCCGCGAACCGTGCGCTGGACAACCTGCTGGGGCGGCAGCACCGGGATACCCGCGTGCGCGACCTGGTGACGGCGCTGCACCGCGCGGCCCACGACGGGCGCATCCGTGTCGCGGTGCTGGACCTGAGCGACATGGGGCACGGGGGGCTGAGCAAGCTGCAGGAGATCGGCCGGGCGATGCACGCCTTCCGCAAGGCCGGCAAGAAAATCTTCGCCTACTCGGACAGCTACGACCAGGACCAGTACTACCTGGCTTCCCAGGCCACCGCGGCGTACATGCATCCCATGGGGAACCTGGTCATCCGGGGCTTCGGCATGTACAACGACTACTACAAGGGCCTGCTGGACAAGCTCAAGGTCCAGGTGCACGTGTTCCGCGTGGGCAAGTACAAGTCGGCGGTCGAGCCCTACATCCGCAACGACATGTCGCCCGCCGCGCGCCAGGACAACCGGGCGTGGCTCAACGAGCTGTGGCACTCCTACGTCAGCGGCGTGCAGAAGGCGCGCGGCCTGCCGTCCGGCACCATCCAGAACTACGCCGACCACTACGCCAGCCTGCTCTCGCGGGTCGGCGGCGACAGCGCCGAGCTGGCGGTGAACAAGGGCCTGCTGGACGGCCTGGAGACCCGCGACCAGTTCGATCACAAGATCGCCGGCATCGTCGGTACCGGCGGCAGCAGCGGACACGTGCCGTTCCGCCACATCGGCGACAAGAACTATCTGGTCGCGACCCACGGGCAGGGGCAGCCGAAGCATCCCCGGGGCGAGGTGGGCATCGTCGTCGCCAGCGGCCTGATCGTGGACGGCAGCAACGTGCCGGGCGCGATCTCCAGCGACAACATGGCCGACCTGATCCGGCGCGCGCGCCGGGACGACGCCGTCAAGGCGCTGGTCCTGCGGGTGGACAGCCCCGGCGGCAGCGCGTTCGGCGCCGAGATCATCCGGCGCCAGGTCCAGCTGACGCGCAAGGCGGGCAAGCCCGTGGTGGTATCCATGGGCAGCCTCGCCGCTTCCGGCGGCTACTGGATCTCGATGGACGCCAACCGGATCCTCGCCAGCCCGACCACGATCACCGGGTCGATCGGGGTGTTCGGCATGGTGCCGACGTTCCAGAAGAGCCTGGCGGCGATCGGCGTGCACTCCGACGGCGTCGGGACCACGAGCCTGGCCGGCGGGATGCGCCTCGACCGGCCGCTGAGTCCCGAGGCGGGTCACGCGATCCAGGAGATGGTCGATTACACCTACCGGCAGTTCGTGCACAAGGTCGCCAAGGCGCGCGGAATGAAGCCGGCCGCGGTGCAGAAGATCGCGCAGGGCCATGTATGGAGCGGCGAGGCGGCGGTCAAGAACGGCCTGGTGGATCAGCTCGGCGGCCTCGACCAGGCGGTGCAAGAGGCCGCCAAGATGGCGGGGCTCAAGCCCGGCGAGTATCGGCGCACCTACATCCGCCAGCCGCCGAGCTTCGGCGACCGCGTCATCGCATGGCTGGGCGGCGCGGCCCCCCGGGGTGCGCTGGCCTCGGTGGTCCCGGGCTGGATGCAGCGTGTGCTGGTGAGCACGCCGCGCCCGTTGCGGCTGTTGCTGATGCGGGATCCGAGGCACGTCTACGCTCTTTGCGAATGCCGCGCGGAGTGAGCGAATGGGTTACCTCGAAAACGGCCAATGGCATACCGGCTGGTACGACACCTCGCGCACCGGGGGACGCTTCGTCCGGCCCGAGACCCAGTTCCGCGACCGTGTCACGGCGGACGGCAGCTCCGGCTTCCCCGCCGCGGCCGGGCGGTACCATCTTTACGTCTCGCTGGCCTGCCCGTGGGCGCACCGGACCCTGATCATGCGCGGCATCAAGGGGCTGGAAAACGTGATTTCGGTGTCCGTGGTCCATCCCCACATGGGCGAGGACGGCTGGGCCTTCGGCGACGCGCCCGGCTGCATGCCGGACACGGTCAACGGCGCGAGGCTGCTGCGCGAGGTGTACGTCAAGGCGCGCCCGGACTACACCGGGCGGGTGACCGTGCCGGTGCTGTGGGACCGCGAGACGGGCACCATCGTGAACAACGAGTCGGCGGAAATCCTGCGCATGCTGGAGCGCGAGTTCGACGCATTCGGCCGCGCCGACCTCGATTTCCACCCGCCCGGGCTGCGCGAGGAGATCGACCGCATCAACCCGTATGTTTACGAGCGCATCAACAACGGGGTCTATCGTGCCGGCTTCGCCACCACGCAGCAGGCGTACGAGGAAGCCGCCGGCGCCCTGTTCGAGGCTCTGGACAGCCTCGAGGAGCGCCTGCGCGGGCAGTCCTGGCTGTGCGGCGAGCGGATCACGGAGGCGGACTGGCGGCTGTTCACCACCCTGGTGCGCTTCGACGCCGTCTACCACGGGCACTTCAAGTGCAACCGCAGCCGGCTGGTCGACTACCCCGAGCTCTGGGACTACACCCGGGCCCTGTACCAGTTTCCCGGCGTGGCGCCGACCGTGAGCCTGGACCACATCAAGCAGCACTATTACACCAGCCACCCGCAGATCAACCCGACGGGCATCGTGCCGATCGGGCCCGCAATCGACTTCGAGCGACCGACGCGGCGTCAGGGGATGTAGCGGGCCGCGCCGGCGAAGCGCTGTCGCCAGTAGCGCTTGTTCAGGCGCTCGATGCGCACGTGCTCGCCGCGCGAGGGGGAATGGATCATGCGGTCGTGGCCGATGTACATGCCGACGTGGGATATGCGGTCGTCGATGCGGAAGAACACCAGGTCGCCGGGCTCGAGCTCGTTCATCGAATAGAGCAGCCGCGCGGCGTCGGCGTACTGCCGGTGGGCGGTGCGGGGCACGTGGATCCCGACCCGCGCGTAGGCGTACTGGATCAGCCCGCTGCAGTCGAAGCCCCGGCGCGGATTCTCCGCGCCCCAGCGGTAGGGTCGGTCGAGCTCCGCCAGCGCCTGCGTGACCACTTCACGCCGAAGCCGGGCCTCCTTTTGCGGATCGTGCCGCCACGGGTCACCGCTGCGGCGGCTGCCGGCGGTGCCGCCCATGTCGGCGACGCTGCTGCCGGGAAACGGCGCGCAGGCGGACAGGAGCAGCGCCAGGGCGGCTGCCAGCGCGATCGCGCCCGCCCTGCGGTGGGTTCCGGCTGGCTCGGGGTTCAAGGCCGGGTATCCTCCCGTACGCGCCCGCGCCCGCGCCCGCGGGCCTTGCCCGGAGTATTCCGCCGAAGCGGCGGCGGCGCAAGCCACGCGGGCCGTCCGCTCTGCGCCGCCCCGCGGCCGGGGGCGACTGAATCGGAGCTTCTCCGGCGTGTATATTGTCGCAATGTCAGGGAGCCGGTCGGCGCGCATGCGGCGACCCGGCGTCGGCCGAGGGGGAGAACGAGGCGGAAATGACGGCAGAAACGGCGCGGGTGCGCATCGACAAGTGGCTCTGGGCCGCGCGCTTCTTCAAGACCCGGGGACTCGCCAGCGACGCCGTCAAGGGGGGGAAGGTGCACGTCAACGGCCAGCGGGTGAAACCGGCGCATGGCTTGCAGGCCGGCGACCGGGTGACCGTCACCAAGGGACCGTACCGCTTCGAGATCGACGTCGTGGACCTGAGCGAGCAGCGCGGGCCGGCGCGGATGGCGGAGCAGCTCTACCGGGAGACCCCGAGGAGCCGCAGCGCGCGCGAGGAGATCGGCGCCCGCCGGCGTGCCGAGCGGCTCAGCGCGCCCCGGCCCCCCAGGGGCCGTCCGGACAAGAAGCAGCGCCGGGAGCTGATCCGTTTCAAGCAGCGCGACGGGTAGATGTCATGGGCCGGCCTGTCACTCCACTGCTGACCACGGATATAATCATAGAGCTGCGTGATCGTCCGTACCGTCCGGTCGTCTTCATCGAGCGCCGCAACCCGCCCCGCGGCTGGGCGCTGCCCGGGGGGTTCGTGGACCAGGGCGAGACGGTGGAGGACGCGGCCCGCCGGGAGGCCCGGGAGGAAACCGGGCTGACGGTTCGCCTCACGGCGCTGCTGGGCTGTTATTCCGATCCGCACAGGGACCCGCGCGGACATACCGCCAGCGTGGTCTATGTCGCCGAGGCGGACGGCGAGCCGCGCGCGGCCGACGACGCGCGCCACGTGGCGGTTTATCACCCGGATCGGGCGCCGCCACTGGTATTCGATCACGACACGATCCTCGAGGACTACCGGACCTTCCGACGGACGGGCCGGCCGGCGCCGCTGCGTTGACGGACGCGTGCGGGACGGCCCGGACGGCCGCCTTCCGGGCCGGACACGACAATCCGCGAATTTGACGAGCCTGCGCGCCGCGCGGGCTCACCGGACAACCGCATCGTGCGCCGCGGGCGATCCCCGCGGGCGTGCCCCGATGGCTAACCGAAAAGGGGAACCACAAATGGCCTATCGACACATCCGCATGCCGGAAGGTGGCCAGCGCATCACCGTCCGCGACAACCGCCTGCAGGTACCCGACGAACCCGTCCTCGGCTACATCGAGGGTGACGGCATCGGGCCGGACATCACGCGCGCGTCGATGCGCGTGTGGGACGAGGCGGTCGCCCAGGCCTACGGCGGCAAGCGCCGGATCCACTGGTGCGAGCTGTTCATGGGCGAGAAGGCCGCCGGCCTCTACGACGGCGACTACTTCCCGGAGGAGAGCCTGGAGGCGATCCGCGAGCTGGTGGTGGCGATCAAGGGCCCGCTGACCACCCCGGTCGGCGAGGGCTTCCGCTCGCTGAACGTGAGCCTGCGCCAGCAGCTGGACCTGTACGCCTGCGTCCGGCCGGTGCGGCACTACGCCGGCGTGCCTTCGCCCCTGCGCGAGCCGCAGAAGGTGGACGTGGTGATCTTCCGCGAGAACACCGAGGACGTCTATGCCGGCATCGAGTACCAGTCCGGCAGCGACGAGAACCGCCGGCTGGCGGACTTCCTGCGCAACGATCTCGGCGCGAGCTTCTTCGAGGAGGCCGGCCTGGGGGTCAAGCCGATCAGCCCCTACGCCAGCAAGCGCCTGGTGCGCAAGGCGATCGAGTACGCCATCGAGCACGGGCGCGAGAGCGTCACCCTGGTGCACAAGGGCAACATCATGAAGTACACCGAGGGCTCGTTCCGCAACTGGGGCTACGAGTTGGCGCGGGAGGAGTTCCGCGACCGGACCGTGACCGAGGACGAGCTCTACGAGCTCCACGGCGGCAAGGTCCCCGAGGGGCGGATCGTGATCAAGGACCGGATCGCCGACATCATCTTCCAGCTGATGCTGCTGCGCCCGGAGGAGTTCGACGTCATCGCCACCATGAACCTCAACGGCGACTATCTCTCGGATGCCGTCGCCGCCCAGGTTGGCGGCATCGGCATCGCGCCGGGCGCGAACATGGGGGACAACGTCGCCGTGTTCGAGGCGACCCACGGCACCGCGCCGAAGTACGCCAACCAGGACAAGGTCAATCCGGGCTCGCTGCTGTTCAGCGGCCTGGACATGCTGGAGTACATCGGCTGGAAGGAGGCCGCCGACCTGGTGCGCGCCGCGTACCAGGACGTGGTTCGGGCGGGCATCGTGACCTACGACTTCGCGCGCCAGATGGAAGGAGCCCGCGAGGTGTCCACCAGCGCCTTCGCCGACGCCCTGATCGAGCGCATGCGGGGCGGGACCGATCCCGAGGCGATGCGCGAGGAGCGCCAGCGCCGCATCGAGCAGCAGCGGCGCGAGCGCGAACGCCGGCGCATGCAGGAGCCCATGGAGGAGATGCTCGCCAGCGGCCGCAAGCCGACCACGGTGGGTCACATCATGAGCCGAAACCTGGTCACCATCGCCGGCGACGCCAGCGTCGACGAGGCCATGCAGCTGATGCGCGGCAAGGGCATCAGCAGCCTGCTGGTGCAGCCCGAAAACGGCGAGGACTGGGGCATCATGACCCATCGCGACGTGCTCTCGCGGGTGATGCAGGCCAACCGCAACTCTGCCGAGGTGCGCGTACGCGAGATCGCCACCCGGCCGCTGCTCAAGGTCGACTCCGACTGCCCCCTGAACGAGTGCGTCGAGTCGATGATGAAGCACAACGTCCGGCGCCTGGTGGTGGAACGCGACGGCGAGATCAGCGGCATCGCCACCGAGAGCGACCTGATGCAGTCGGTGGAACAGTTCGGGTGGGTGAGGGCGGAATGAGACCCCGGGGGACGGCCGGAAGGCCGTCCCCCGGGGTCAGTTTCAAGTTGTTAAGTTATTAAGTTGTTAAGTCAGGGCGACTTCCCAGCTTCCCTCGCGTTTGCGGATTCTGCCCGCGGGCGTGTACCCGGTCGTGCGCACGTCAGGCCACCCTTAATAACTTAAAAACTTAAGCACTTAAAACTCATTCCTATATTTCCACCTGGATCCCCAGCTCGACCGACTGGCCCGGCGGCAGGCGGTAGTACTCGATCGCCCGCTGTGCGTTGCGGGCCATGGCGGAGAAGATCCGCTTGCGCCAGGGTTTCATGCGGACATTGTCGCCGCTCACCACCAAGGTGGCATGATCGGCGTAGTAGGCGATGTTCTCCAGGTTGAGGTCCGGGATCCTGCCGAACGCCTGGCACAGGCGCAGCGCCGTGGCGATGTCCGGGGTCTGCATGAAACCGTAGTAGACGTGCATCCGGTAGAAGCCGGCCTTGAGCGGCTCGACCTCGAGCCGCTCAGCGGCCGGCACCCGCGGCACGTCCCGGGTGATCACCGTGAGCAGGATCACCCGCTCGTGCAGCACCTGATTGAGCTTGAGATGGTGCAGCAGCCCGCCCGGGGTCCCGGCGTTGGGGGCGGTCAGAAAGACGCCGGTGCCAGGGACGCGCGTTGGTCCATGCTGGTCGATAGTACTCAGGAAATCGTCCAGCGGCACCGAGCGCGAGCGGACGTTCTGCATCAGGAGGTCCCGTCCCTTGCGCCAGGTCGTCATCAGGAACAGGGCGAGGGATGCCACGACGAGCGGTACCCAACCGCCGTCGAGGATCTTGAACAAGTTGGCGCCAAGGAACCCGCTGTCGACCGTAAGGAACAACCCGACGAGGCAGATTGCCGCCGGCAGCGGCCAGCGCCACCGTGTGCGAATAACGAAGAACAGCAGGACTGTCGTGAGCACCATTGTCGTGCTTACGGCAACACCGTAGGCTGCGGCCAGATTGCTCGAGGAACCGAACCCGATCACCAGGGCAATGGTCGCGACCATCAGGATCCAGTTGATCACCGGCACGTAGATCTGGCCGAATTCCTCGGGAGAGGTCTGCACCACGTTCATGCGGGGACCGTAGCCGAGCTGGATCGCCTGGCGGGCCAGCGAGAAGGCGCCGGCGATCACCGCCTGCGACGCGATCACCGTCACCACGGTCGCCACGCCCACCATGATGTAGGTGCCCCAGGCCGGTACCAGGTTGTAGAACGGATGCGCCGCCTTGGCCGGGTCGCCGAGAATCACCGCGCCCTGCCCGAAGTAGTTCAGCACCAGCGACGGCAGCACGATCGCGAACCAGGCCAGGCGGATCGGCAGGCGCCCGAAGTGGCCCATGTCCGCGAACAGGGTTTCGCCGCCGGTGACCACCAGGAACACACCGCCCAGCACCAGGTAGCCGGTCAGGCCGCCCGTGAGCAGGAAGCGGATCGCGTAGGCGGGGTTGACGGCGGCCAGCACGGCTGGGTTCTGGACGATTCCCCGAACCCCGAGCAGCGCGAGAAGGACGAACCACACGATCATGATCGGGCCGAAGATCGCGCCGATGCCGCCGCTGCCGCGCTTCTGCAGCAGGAACAGCGCGATCAGGATCACCACGGTCAGGGGGATGATCCACTCCTGCAGGTTGGGCGCGGCGACCTGCAGGCCCTCGACCGCGCTCAGCACCGAGATCGCGGGCGTGATCATGCCGTCCCCGTAGAGCAGTGCTGCACCGAAGATGCCCAGGAAGATCAGCGCGGTCCGGGACAGGCCGGGGCGGCGCCGCCAGGGGTCGACCAGCGCCAGCAGGGCCAGCACGCCGCCTTCCCCCTCGTTGTCTGCCCGCATCATGAAGGCCAGGTACTTGACTGAGACGACCAGGATCAGCGCCCAGAAGATCAGGGAGAGCACGCCCGTGACGTCCACGGGGGCCGTGCCCACGGGGGCCGAGCCGAGCAGGCACTGGCGCACCGCGTAGAGGGGGCTGGTGCCGATGTCCCCGTACACGACGCCCAGCGCTCCGAGGCTCAGGGTCAGGGTCCGGCGCACGCCGGTGTGGGCAGGGGCATCGGCCGAACCGCCGGGCGCGGCCTGTGTTTGCTGGGGTCGAGACGACATGGAGGCGGAGATCAGTCAGCTGTCTTGATGCAATCCGGTGTGTTCATCCAGCCGGGCCGTCTCGCCTGCGTCGTCCGGGTACAGGACGGACCCGCCTGTGTGGGCATCGTCGATCCGCACTCGTGATCCTCCTCGATCGATGCCGGATTGGCTGCACGACGGGTACGCCACCCCGGGTCGTGTGCCGGGCATTCGCGAGATCGTGCACGACGACGTGGAGCGCAGCGGCCTCCGCCGACGCCGTCCCGGGCAGGGCGGCGTAATGATCGCCCCTTTACCGGGGGATTGCAAACCGGCTCCGGCGGGGTGTGCGATACTGTCCCGCGCCCCGCCGGGGCTGCAACGGAATCCGGAATCCTGTTCATGCGTATCGGCATCATCCTGATCGGAGACGAGCTGCTCAGCGGCAAGCGTACCGACAAGCACCTGCCGCGGGTGATCGAGATGCTCGACCGGCGCGGTCTCGAGCTGCACTGGTGCCGGATGATCGGCGACGACCCGGTGCTGATCGCGGATACGCTGCGCCAGACCTTCGCCACCGGCGACCTGGTGTTGAGCTTCGGCGGCATCGGCGCCACGCCCGACGATCGTACCCGGGAGGCAGCGGCGGAGGCGGTGGGGGCGCCGCTGGCGCTGCACCCGGAAGCCGTGGCGATCCTGCGGGACAAGTTCGGCGAGCGGCTCTACCCGCAGCGCATCCGCATGGCCGAGTTCCCGCAGGGCGCCGAGCTGGTGCCGAACGCGTACAACCGCGTGCCGGGCTTCAGCCTGGAGCATCACTATTTCCTGCCCGGCTTCCCCGAGATGGCCTGGCCGATGGCGGAATGGGTGCTCGACGAGCGCTACGCTCACCTGCCGCGGGAGCCGCACCGGGCCGAGTATCTGGTGCGGGTCTACGGCCGTGCCGAGAGCGACATGGTGCCGCTGATGGACGAGGCGCTGCAGCGTTTCGGGGGGCTGCGCCTGGCGAGCCTGCCGCACATCGACGCGCAGCGGCCGTGGATCGAGTTCGGCTTCCGCGCGCGCGAGCCGCTGGCGCGCGAGGCCTGCGAGTGGTTCTGCGCCCGGCTGGACGAGGCGGGCGTGGAATGGCAGAGCGGCGGACAGCGGGGCGACGGCTGACCGCGCCCCGTGACTTCCACGGCGGGTGGCCGCTGGAGGCAGGCGAGTCCGCGCGGCGGCAGATAAGCTGACCATACCTTCGAGAAGATTGGTAAAATCCGCGCACATCGCGGTCGCCGCCTCGGATCCTGCGGCGCCGGTCAACGCACCCACGCGGGAATGCCTCGATGGTCCGGGTCGTTCTTTCCATACTCGCCCTGTTCGCCAGCCTGACCCTGCTGGTCAGCGGCAGCTCGATGCTGGGCACGCTGCTGGCGATGCGTCTGTCGCTGGAGCACTTCGACGCCGCCACCATCGGCGTGATCATGGCGTTCTACTCGCTCGGGTTCGTGATCGGCACCCTGCGCACGCCCCGGGTCATCCGCCGGGTCGGCCATATCCGGGCGTTCTCGGCATTCTCCGCGATGGCGTGCGCCTCGGTGCTGCTGCACCCGATCTACGTCAACGGCTCGTTCTGGGCGGTGCTTCGCGTGATCACCGGCTTCAGCGTCGCCGGCCTGATGACGGTGATCGAGAGCTGGGTGAACACCCGCGCCACCAACGAGACCCGCGGCCGGCTGCTGTCCCTGTACATGCTGATCTTCTACAGCGCCGCGGCCGCCGGCCAGTTCATGATCGGGCTGGGGCACCCGATGGGCTTCGCCCTGTTCAGCCTGGTGGCGGTGCTGATGGTGCTGTCCGCGGTGCCGCTGTCGCTCACCCGGGCGGAAGCGCCCCTGCTGGTGGAGGTGGAGCGCCTGTCGCTTCGCAAGCTGTACCGCATTTCGCCGTCGGGCCTGGCCGGAGCGTTCATCACCGGCACCGTGGTCAGCGCCTTTCTGGCCCTGGGCCCCATTTATGCAACCCGCAGCGGGCTGTCGGTCAGCCGCGTGTCGGTCTTCATGGGCGTGGCGGTATTCGGCGCGATGGTCCTGCAGTGGCCGGCGGGGCGCCTGGCCGACCGCTACGACCGGCGCCGGGTCCTGATGGGGCTCACCGCGCTGGCGGCGGTCGCCAGCCTGGCCGCCGGGCTGTTCGGCGGCTACTCCGACGCCGTGCTGTTCACCTTGGCCGCGGTGTTCATGGGGCTGGCTTCCAGCATGTACCCGGTCAGCGTCGCCATCACCAACGACTTCATGGAGACCGAGCAGGTCGTCAACGCCAGCGCCGGGCTGCTGCTCTCCTACGGCGTCGGCACGTGCATCGGTCCGGTCGCGGGCGCCGCGTCCATGCGGGCGGCCGGTCCGGCGGGGCTGTTCCTGTTCAGCGCGTTTTGCCTGGTGCTCCTGGCGCTGGTGGTGCGGCTGCAGATGCGCCGCTACGCGGGCGTGCCGGTGGCCGACCAGGGCGAGTACGTTACCATGCCGGCGGCCTCGACCCCGGTGCTGACCGAGCTGGATCCACGCAACGAGGAGTTCGAGGAGCACATGGAGGCCGCCGAGCCGCTGGAAGAGGAGCCGCTGCCGCCGGAACAGCCGCCGCCCGACATGGATCTGCCCCCCCACCCCGATGCCGCGGGCGGGGCGGAATCGTCCGAGCCCGTGGAGACGGTCGCCGGGGAGCCCGGCGAGGGCTCCGCAGCGAAGCCGGAGGAGGAACGTCATGAACCGTGATGCGCCGACAGGCGCCGATCGCGTGGCAGTGGTCACGGGCGCCGGCCGCGGGCTGGGACTCGAGACCTGTCGCCAGCTGGCCGCCAGGGGCTGCCGGGTGGTGCTTACCGCCCGCGATGCGGGCCGCGGAAGCCGGGCCGCGCACGATCTGGCGGACGCGGGCCCGGAAGTCGCGACGGCAGTGCTGGACGTGGCGGACCCGGACAGCATCGCCGCGTTCGCGGGCTGGCTGGAGCGCGAGATCGGGCGTCTCGACGTGCTGGTGAACAACGCCGGCGTGCCACCCGACGGCGGCGGGCTCAGCGTGTTCGACGTACCGCTGGAGACGATGCAGCGCGCCATGGCCACCCACGTCTACGGGCCCCTGCTGCTCACCCGCAGCGTGCTGCCGCTGATGGAGGCCGGCGGCTACGGCCGCATCGTGAACGTCTCCTCGACCCTCGGCCAGCTGCAAAGCATGGGCCCGCGCTGGCCCGCCTACCGCATCTCCAAGGCGGCCCTGAATGCCCTCACGGCCGCCACCGCCGCGGAACTGGAAGCCCGTGGCAGCGGCAACATCCTGGTCAACTCCGTCTGCCCCGGCTGGACCCGCACCGACCTCGGCGGCCCCAAGGCTCCCCGCAGCGTGCAGGAGGGGGCGGACACGATCGTGTGGCTGGCGACGCTGCCGGATGACGGGCCGAGCGGGGGGTTCTTTCAGGATCGGCGGAAAATAGACTGGTAGGGCCCTGGCGGGGCAGTCTTAAGTTGTTAAGTTGTTAAGTTGTTAAGTTGTTAAGTTGTTAAGTTGTTAAGTGTTAAGGAAAAAATCTCGACCAACCCCGGGGTAGGGTCGGGGCGGTGTTGCTTGCGCGACCGAAACCGCATTCGCCGGGCCGTATGCATGAACGGGCGCACCCTCTTCGCTTAATAACTTAACAACTTAAAACTTCTTCAGTCCCCACCATCGCCGGCACTTCCCGCCCCTCCCCGAACGGCAGGACCCAGAACGCCTCCTCCAGTGCCGGGTGGCGCCGGCACAGGCGGATCAGCTCTTTCGGCGCACGTTCCTGGCCGTCGTCGCCCAGGGCGAAGGTGCCGTAGTGGATCGCCACCGAGGTCCGCGATTGCAGGCGCCGGTGGGCCTGGATCGCCTGGCGCGGCGAGAGGTGGGCGCCCTGCATGAACCAGCGCGGGAGGAAGGCCCCGATGGGCAGCAGTGACAGGCGCATGGGGCCGAAGCGGTCGCGGATCAGGTCGAAGTGGGGGGCCAGGGCGGTGTCGCCGGCGAAGTGGATCGGGCCATCCGGGGTCTCCAGCACGAAGCTCAGCCACAGCGTGCGGTTGCGGTCGAGCAGGCCGCGCCCCGACCAGTGCTGCGCCGGGGTCGCATGCACCGTCAGGCCGTCGTTCATGCGGCGGTGATCCCACCAGCCCATCTCGGCCACGTTGCCGATGCCGGCGCGCTGCAGCACGCGGCGGTTGCCCAGCCCGGTCAGGATGGCCGGGGAGTGCGCGCGTGCGAGCCGGCGCAGGGTGGGCAGGTCCAGGTGATCGTAGTGGTTGTGGCTGACCAGCACCAGGTCGATCGGGGGCAGGTCGGCGAAGGCGATGCCGGGCGGCCGGTAGCGCAGCGGTCCGATGCGGGACGACATGCTGGCGCGGGGCGACCAGATGGGGTCGGTCAGGATGTTGAGCCCGCGGGTCTGGAGCAGCACGGTGGCGTGGTTGACCACGGTGACGCGCAGTCGCCCGCCCTCGACACGGGCCGGCGGCACCGGTCCGGGGCCGGCGTCGGGGAGGCGCTCCCAGTGCCCGGGCTTGCGCGTGCGCATCCAGCGGAAGAAGTCCCCGGAGCGGCGCGGACGCCGCGAGCGGTACAGGTTGTGGAAGCGCTTGCCGTCGAAGTTGTCCATGTCCCCGCCGTGCCCCGGCCCTCCGGCTGTCTCGTGGCATCTCCAGTCTACCGCCCGGATGCGGTGCCCGGACAGCGGTCTTGATTCTGCCTCCGGATACTGTATAAATTTACAGTATGGAGACGCTGACCGGACGACAGCAGGCCGTGCTGGATCTCATCCGCCGGCATATCGAGGAGTCGGGGTTTCCGCCCACGCGGGCGGAGATCGCCGGGGCCCTGGGATTTCGTTCGGCCAATGCCGCCGAGCAGCACCTGCGGGCGCTGGCCCGCAAGGGGGCCGTCGAGCTCCTGCCGGGCTCCTCGCGCGGCATCCGGCTGCGGGGGGAGCAGGACGCCGGCCTGCCGGTGATCGGGCGGGTCGCCGCCGGCGCGCCCATGCTGGCGGCGGAGCATGTCGAGCGCCACTGCCGGGTGGGCCCGGAGCTGTTCCGGCCGCGGGCCGATTACCTGCTGCGGGTGCGCGGCCTGAGCATGCGCGACGCCGGCATCCTGGAAGACGACCTGGTCGCCGTGCATCGCACCACCGAGGTGCGCGACGGGCAGATCGTCGTGGCCCGCCTGGCCGACGAGGTCACGGTCAAGCGTTTCCGCAGGCAGGGGCATCGGGTCTCGCTGTTGCCGGAGAATCCCGATTTCCGCCCCATCGAAATCGATCTGCGGCGCGAGCCCCTGGCCCTCGAGGGGCGCGTCGTGGGCGTGATCCGGAGGGAAGAACCGTGACCGAAGAAAGGGTCGAGGCACTGCTGCAGCACGGCAATCTCTGGCGCGCCGGCCGTACGCGGGACGATCGCGGCGGCGCCGTTCCCACCGGTTTCGCGACGCTGGACCCGGAGCTGCCCGGCGGCGGCTGGCCGCGCGGCGCCCTGACGGAGATCCTGTTCGATCGCGATGGCGGCGGCGAGCTGGGCCTGGTGATGCCGGCGCTGGCCGCGCTGAGCCGGCAGGGACGCTGGATCGCGTGGGTGGCGCCCCCGTACGTCCCGTATGCGCCCGCGCTGGTGGCGCTGGGCATGGACCTGTCACGCAACCTGCTGATCCATCCGCGGCGGCAGGACGAGGCCCTCTGGGCGGTGGAGCAGGCCCTGCGCTCGGGCACCTGCGGCGCGGTGCTGGCCTGGCCGCGCCTGTGCGATCCCCGGGCGCTGCGCCGGCTGCAGCTGGCGGCGGAAGCCGGCGCCTGCCTGGGGCTGCTGTTCCGGCCGTCCGGGGTCCGCGGGCAGGCCTCCCCCGCGGCCCTGCGCATCGGGGCCGGGCCCGTGCGGGACACGGCAGGACAAGGCACCCGCCTGCAGCTGCGGATCCACAAGCGCCGCGGCGGCGGTCCGGCGGATCTCTCCCTGGCCGCCGGCCAGGGAGACCTGTTCACCGGGGACGGCCCGCGGTGATCCGTCATGCTCTGGCTCTGCGCGTGGCTGCCCCGCCTGGGGCTGGACTGCATCGACCGGCTGCGCGAGGCCGGAGCCGCCCCCGCGGTCCTGACCGGGAGCCGCAGCGGGCGTGAGCAGGTCCTGCTCGCGGATGAACGGGCCCGGGTGCACGGGGTCCATCCCGGCCTGAGCCTGTCGGCGGCGCTGGCCCTGTGCCCGGGTCTCGCGGCGCTGCCCCGCAACGAACAGACCGAGCGGGCCGCGCTGGAGCGGCTGGCGAGCTGGGCCGGGCGGTTCACCTCGCGGGTCTGCCTCGCTCCGCCGGACGCGATGCTGCTCGAGATCGGCGGCAGCCTGGTGCTGTTCGGCGGCCTGGAGAAGCTGGTGGGTGGCATCGGACAGGGGCTGGAGGCGCTCGGCTACCGGGCCCTGCTGGCCACCGCCCCCACGCCGCTGGCCGCGGAGTGGCTGGCACGCTCCGGAAGCTGTCGCCACTGTCCCTCGCGGGAGGCCCTGCCCGGCGCGGTGGCGGATCTGCCGCTGGGCGTGCTGGTGCCGGAAGGGCGGGACCGGAGTGGTCTCGCCGGGATGGGGCTGCGTACCGTCGGCGACCTGCTGGCCCAGCCCCGCGACGGCCTGGGGCGGCGCTTCGGGCCGTGGCTGGTGGATGCGCTGGACCGCGCCCTGGGCGTGGTCCCCGATCCCCGCCCCGTGTTCGAACCCCCCGCGCGTTTCCGGGCGGCGGCGGAGCTGCCCTCGGAAACCGCGGACACGACGGCCCTGCTGTTTCCCCTCGGGCGGCTGCTGGACGAGCTTTCCGCGGTCCTGCAGGGGCGCTGCCGCGTGGTCCAGTCGCTGCACCTGGAGCTGTGCCGGCGCGGGGAAGGGAAAACGGACGTATCCCTGGCCCTGGGCCGTGCCACGGCCGACGGCACCTACCTGCTCGCCCTGCTGCGTGAGCGCCTGGAGCGGGTGCGGCCGGGGGCGCCGGTGACCGGCCTGGTGCTGGAGAGCGGCGTGCTGCTCTCCGCCGCCGGGGAAAGCGGCACGCTGTTCGGACCGGACACCGGCGCCGCGGAGCTGGAGGCCCTGCTGGATCGGCTGCGGGCACGCCTGGGCGAGGCCGCGGTGGAGGGGATCGCCCCGGCCGCGGATCATCGGCCGGAGCGTGCCTGGTGCCGCGTCGCGGCGGGACAGGCGGGGCCGGCCGGCGGCAGCGACGGCCGGCCGCTGTGGCTTCTGCCGGAGCCGCGCCGGCTCGAGACGCGCTCGGGGCGCCCCTGGCTGGACGGCCCGCTGCGCCTGTCGGGACGGGCGGAACGCATCGAGAGCGGTTGGTGGGACGGTGGCGGAATACGGCGCGAGTACTACCGGGCATTGGACGCCGCCGGGGCCAGGCTGTGGGTCTACCGGGACCTGGCGATGGAGGACGAGCAATGGTACCTGCACGGGCTGTTCGCCTGAGGGACGCGGCGCGCGGACTTCCCGGCGCTCCCTGCTATGCTTGGCGGGAGCCATCGACGGGGGGAACATGCGATGCAGTACCTCAAGGCCTTCATCGCCGGCTATGCCGCGACCCTGGTGTTCCACCAGGGAATCTGGACCATCTTCTTCGTCACCGGCGCGGTACCGCATCCGGCGTATGCAATGACGCCCACCTGGCCCTTCGCGGTGCCGCAGGTGATCTCGCTGGCTTTCTGGGGCGGCGTGTGGGGCATCCCCGTCTGGTGGGTCATCCATCGCCTGGAGGGCATCTGGCACTGGGTCGGTGCGATTCTCATCGGCGCCGTCGCCCCCACTGTCGTGGCGCTGTTCGTGGTCTTCCCCCTGCACCACATGCCGGTGGCCGGCGGCTGGAATCCGCAGCTCATCATCGGTGCGCTGATCCTGAACGGCGCCTGGGGGCTGGGCCTGGCGGTGTTCATGTGGCTGCCGGCCGGGCAGCGGGCGGTGTCCCTGTTCGAAGAGCCCTCCTGACGGGCCGCGCTGCGGCGCCGCGCGCCCGCCCCCGGGGGCGGCCATGAGCGGCGGCTACGCGGAGCTGCACTGCCTGAGCAACTTCACCTTCCTGCGCGGAGCCTCGCACCCGGAGGAGCTGGTGCGACGCGCGGCGGCACTGGGCTACCGGGCCCTGGCGATCACCGACGAGTGCTCGCTGGCGGGGGTGGTGCGGGCGCACGTGGCGGCGGGGGAGCACGCCCTGCCGCTGATCCCCGGCAGCGAGCTCGCCCTGGAAGACGGCACCCGGCTGGTGCTGCTGGTGCCGGAGCTGGCGGCCTGGCGACAGCTCTCCCGGCTGATCACGCGCGGCCGGCGCGCGGCCGCCAAGGGCGGCTACCGGCTCGAGCGCGCGGATCTGGAGGGCAGCGTGGATGCGTGCCTGGCGCTGTGGCTGCCGGGCGTCCGCCCCGACCCGGAGCAGGCAGCCTGGCTGGGGCGCTGCCTTCCCGGGCGGACCTGGATCGCGGTGGAGCTGACCCGGGCCGTGGACGATGGCGCCCGGCTGCAACACCTGCACGAGATCGGCGCCCGGCTGGATCTGCCCCTGGTCGCGGCCGGCGACGTGCATATGCACGAACCGGGTCGGCGCTCGCTGCAGGATACGCTCACCGCCATCCGCCTCGGCTGCGGGGTCGGCCGCGCCGGCGCCGCCCTGTATCCGAACGGCGAGCGCCACCTGCGCCCGCGCGAGACGCTCGCGGGCCTGTATCCGCCGGGGCTGCTGGCCGAGAGCGTACGCCTGGCGGCGCGCTGCCGGTTTTCCCTGGACGAGCTCGACTACCGTTATCCCGCCGAGCTGGTGCCCGCCGGCGAGACACCCGACTCGCACCTGCGCCGCCTGGTCCGGGACGGCATGGCCCGGCGCTGGCCGGAGGGCACCCCGGAATCGGTGCGGACCCAGGTCGGGCACGAACTGGCACTGATCGCCGAGCTGGGCTACGCGCCGTATTTCCTGACCGTGCACGACCTGGTCGCCTTCGCCCGCGGCCGCGGCATCCTGTGCCAGGGGCGGGGCTCGGCGGCCAACTCGGCGGTGTGCTACTGCCTCGGCATCACCGAGGTGGATCCCGCGCGCGGCAACCTGCTGTTCGAGCGTTTCGTCTCGCGCGAGCGGGGCGAGCCGCCGGATATCGACGTGGATTTCGAGCACGGGCGCCGCGAGGAGGTGATCCAGTACGTCTACCGCAAGTACGGCCGCCGGCGGGCGGCGCTGGCGGCCACCGTAATCTGCTATCGGCCGCGCAGCGCGGTGCGGGACGTGGGCCGGGCGCTGGGGCTGTCACAGGCCCAGATCGACGCGCTGGCCGGCTCGCTGCAGTGGTGGGACGGCAGCCGGGTGGTGCCGCCGCGGATGCAGGAGGCCGGGCTGGATCCGGACAGTCCCGTGCTGCGGCGCCTGGCATGGCTGGTGAACGAGCTGATCGGCTTCCCGCGGCACCTGTCCCAGCACGTGGGCGGCTTCGTCATCTCCGAGGGCCCGGTGGATGAGCTGGTGCCGGTGGAGAACGCGGCCATGCCCGGACGCACGGTGATCCAGTGGGACAAGGACGACCTGGATGCGCTGGGGCTGCTCAAGGTGGACGTGCTGGCGCTGGGCATGCTCACCGCGATCCGGCGCAGCTTCGACCTGATCGGCGCGTACCGGGGGCAGCGCTGGAGCATGGCGGCGATTCCGGCCGGCGATCCCGAGGTGTACGCCATGATCAGCCGCGCCGATACCACCGGCGTGTTCCAGATCGAGTCCCGCGCGCAGATGGCAATGCTGCCGCGGCTGCGGCCACGCTGCTTCTACGACCTGGTGATCGAGGTGGCCATCGTGCGGCCCGGACCGATCCAGGGGGACATGGTGCACCCCTACCTGGCCCGACGCTGCGGCGAGCAGCCGGTCTCCTATCCCAGCCCCGGGGTGCGGCGGGTACTGGAGCGCACCCTGGGGGTGCCCATCTTCCAGGAGCAGGTGATGCAGCTGGCCATCGTGGCGGGGGGATTCTCCCCGGACGAGGCCGACCGGCTGCGTCGGGCGATGGCGGCATGGCGGCGCCGGGGCGGGCTGGAGCCGTTCGGGGAGCGCCTGATCGAGGGCATGCGGCGCAATGGCTACGAGGAAGAGTTCGCGCGGCGGGTGTTCGCCCAGATCCGGGGGTTCGGCGAGTACGGCTTCCCGGAGTCGCACGCCGCCAGTTTCGCGCTGCTGGTATACGTGTCGGCCTGGCTCAAGTGCCATGAGCCGGCCGCCTTCTGCGCCGCGCTGCTCAACAGCCAGCCCATGGGCTTCTACGCCCCGGCTCAGCTCGTGCAGGACGCGCGCCGCCACGGCGTGGAGGTGCGCCCGGTGGACGTGCTGCACAGCGAGTACGACTGCACCCTGGAGCCCGGTCGCGACGGCGAGCCGGCCCTGCGGCTGGGGCTGCGCATGGTCCGGGGACTGTCGGCGGAGGCGGCGCAGCGGCTGGTGGCCGCGCGTGACGAGGGCACTTTCGCCGGCACCGGCGAGCTGACCGCGCGGGCGCGGCTGGGGCGGAGGGACCTGGAGTGCCTGGCGGCGGCGGATGCCCTGAAGGCGCTGGCGGGCAACCGTCACCGGGCGCGCTGGCAGGTGGCCGGGGTGGAGCCGGCGCTGCCGCTGTTCGGGTACACCGGCCGCGACGAGAGCGCGCCCTCGCTGCCGGAGCCCGGGGAAGGCGAGAACCTGGTGGCCGACTACGCTTCCCTGGGTCTGAGCCTGGGACGCCACCCGGTGAGCCTGCTGCGGTCCCGCCTGGCCGGGACCGGCGCGGTCGCGGCGGCGGACCTCGCCGGGCGGCGCGACGGCGCGGCCGTCCGGGTGGGCGGGCTGGTGATCAACCGCCAGCGGCCGGGCAGCGCGGGTGGCGTGACCTTCATGACGCTCGAGGACGAGACCGGCGCGGTGAACGTGATCGTGTGGCCGGACCTCGCGGAACGGCAGCGGCGGGAGCTGCTGCAGGCGCGCCTGCTGGTGGTGCGCGGAACGCTGCAGAACCGGCACGGGGTGCGCCACGTGATCGCCGGGCGGCTCGAGGACCGCAGCCGGCTGCTGGGAGAGCTGACGGTGCGTTCGCGGGATTTTCGCTGACACCGTCCGCTTGTCCCGTGCGGGCCGGCTTGCCTACGCTGGGGCGGGCGGCGCGAGAGGGAGGGATGTCATGCTCGGCTACGGTGACAAGGCGCCCGATTTCCGGCTTCCCGGCCATCCGGAGGGGGTGGACCTGGCCCGCCTGCGCGGCCGCGGCAAGGTGATCGTGGTGTTCTTCGCGGAGGCTGACACGCCGCTGTGCAGCCGGGAGCTCAAGCCCTTCGTGGCCGATTATCCGGACATCCGCGAGATGGGAGGCTCGGTGGTCGCCGTCAGTGCCGACGGCGTGCCGGCCCTGAAGCAGTTCGCCCGTGCGCTGGAGGCGCCGTTCCCGCTGGCCAGTGACGCCCGGCTCGAGGTGGCCCGCGAGTACGGCGTCGCCGCGGAGCGCGAGGCTCAGGCGCGCCGGGCCGTGTTCGTGCTGGATCGCGACGGCCGGGTGCTGCACGCCAACCCGGATTACGTCCCCGGCAATCCGTCCGAATACGAGGCCGCGGTGATGGCGCTGGACGCCGTCTGAAGGGAGCGGCGCGCTTGATGACGGCGGCCGCGGCGTGTATTATCGGACCCTGATGACAGGCCGCAGGAGGCGGCCGCGGACCGCCTCGCGGTCTTTTTTCGACGTGGAAAGTGGACTGATTCGGTACTATATGATGCCGGCCGGCATCAGGGCGGGACAGAGCGATGCTGCGAATGAGCAAGCTGACCGACTACGGCATCGTGGTGCTGAGCCACATGGCCGGCGAGCCGCGGCGGCTCTACAACGCGGCACAGATCGCTGCCGACGTGCGCATCGGGCCGCCGACGGTGAGCAAGATCCTCAAGCTGCTGAGCAAGGGCGAGCTGGTGGTTTCCTATCGCGGTGCCGGCGGCGGCTACCGGCTGGCGCGGGCGCCGGCCGAGATCTCGGTGACCGAGGTGATCTCCGCGATGGAGGGACCGGTCGGCATCACCGAGTGCAGCAGCGCCGATGGCAGCTGCGCGCAGGAGCCGGTCTGCTCGGTGCGTCCCAACTGGCAGCGCATCAATGACGTGATCATGAATGCGCTGCGGGACGTGACCCTGGCGGACATGACCCGCCCGGGAACGTCCGGCACGGCGACCTTGCTGTGGTTCGAGCCGGACCGGTTCCGCTCCGCCGAGTCCATCAGCTGAATCCCGACACTGGAGTCTGGAGCAATGGCGACGCCGAACGAAGAGCTCGACAGCGTACTCTCCAAGCAGTACAAGGCGGGCTTCTACACCGACATCGAGTCCGACACGGTTCCGCCGGGCCTGGACGAGGACGTCATCCGCCTGATCTCGGCGAAGAAGAACGAGCCGCAGTTCCTGCTGGACTTCCGGCTCAAGGCCTACCGCCACTGGCTCACCATGACCGAGCCCCGGTGGATGAAGGTGGAGTACCCGCCGATCGACTACCAGGCGATCTCCTACTACTCCGCGCCCAAGTCGCCGGAGCAGCAGAAGGAGGAGGCGCCCAAGAGCCTGGACGAGGTGGATCCCAGGCTGCTGGAGACCTACGACAAGCTGGGCATCCCGCTGCACGAGCAGAAGCAGCTCGCCGGGGTCGCGGTGGACGCGGTGTTCGACAGCGTCTCGGTGGCCACGACCTTCAAGGAGAAGCTGGCGGACGCCGGCGTGATCTTCTGCTCCTTCTCCGAGGCGGTGCAAAACCATCCCGAGCTGGTGGAGAAGTACCTCGGCTCGGTGGTGCCGTACACCGACAACTTCTTCGCCACCCTGAACTCGGCGGTGTTCACCGACGGCTCCTTCGTGTTCGTGCCGAAGGGCGTGCGCTGCCCCATGGAGCTGTCCACCTACTTCCGCATCAACGCGGCCAACACCGGGCAGTTCGAGCGCACCCTGATCGTGGCCGAGGAGGGCGCCTCGGTGAGCTACCTGGAGGGCTGCACCGCGCCGATGCGCGACGAGAACCAGCTGCATGCGGCGGTGGTGGAGCTGGTCGCGCTGGACGACGCCACCGTCAAGTACTCCACGGTCCAGAACTGGTACCCCGGTGACGAGAACGGCGTCGGCGGCATCTTCAACCTGGTCACCAAGCGCGGCGAGTGCCGCGGACGCAACTCCAAGATCACCTGGACCCAGGTGGAGACCGGCTCCGCGATCACGGTCAAGTACCCGAGCGTGATGCTCACCGGGGACAACTCCTCGGGCGAGTTCTACTCGGTGGCGGTGACCAACAACTACCAGCAGGCCGACACCGGCACCAAGATGGTGCACGTCGGCCGCAACACGCGCAGCACCATCGTGTCCAAGGGCATCTCCGCGCGCTTCGGCAGCCAGTCCTATCGCGGCCTGGTGCGGGTGGCCTCCGGCGCCGAGAACGCGCGCAACTACACCCAGTGCGACTCCCTGCTGATGGGCGATCGTTGCGGCGCCCACACCTTCCCGTACATGGAGGTGAAGAACCGGTCGGCCCAGGTGGAGCACGAGGCCACCACCTCGCGGATCAGCGACGACCAGCTGTTCTACTGCCGCCAGCGCGGGGTGTCCGAGGAGGACGCGGTCAACATGATCGTCAACGGCTTCTGCAAGGACGTGTTCAAGGAGCTGCCGATGGAGTTCGCCGTCGAGGCCCAGGCGCTGCTGGGCGTGACCCTCGAAGGCGCGGTGGGCTGAGCGGCGCTGCGCGAACGCATCAACGGTTACGGAAGGACGGACATGCTGAGCATCAAGAATCTGCACGCGAAGGTCGAGGGCGGCGAGATCCTGCGCGGTCTCGACCTGGAGATCCCTGCCGGCGAGGTGCACGCCATCATGGGCCCGAACGGCTCGGGCAAGAGCACCCTCGGCAACGTGCTCGCCGGGCGCGAGGGCTACGAGGTGACCGAGGGCAGCGTCACCTACCTGGGCCACGACCTGCTGGCGATGGCGCCGGAGGAGCGCGCCCGCGAGGGCCTGTTCCTGGCCTTCCAGTACCCGGTCGAGATCCCGGGGGTGAACAACGTCTACCTGCTCAAGGCCGGTTTCAACGCGATGCGCAAGCATCGCGGCGAGCCGGAGCAGGACGCCGCCGACTTCCTGGCGCTGGTCAAGGAGAAGATGCGGCTGATGCAGATGGACGAGAGCTTTCTCAACCGCGCGGTGAACGAGGGCTTCTCGGGCGGCGAGAAGAAGCGCAACGAGATCCTGCAGATGCTGGTGCTGGAGCCCCGGCTGGCGCTGCTCGACGAGACCGACTCCGGGCTGGACATCGACGCCCTGAAGATCGTCGCCGACGGGGTCAACAGCATGCGCGGGGCCGAGCGCTCGATCGTCCTGGTCACCCACTACCAGCGGCTGCTCGACTACGTGGAGCCGGACCGGGTGCACGTTCTCTCCGGCGGCCGCATCGTGCGCTCCGGGGACAAGGACCTGGCGCTGAAGCTCGAGGAGCGCGGCTACGACTGGATTCGGCAGGAGGCGCAGACGGCATGAGTGCCGAGCCGCAAGACCGGATACAGCCCTGGCTGGAAGCCTGGGATGCGGCACGTCCGCAGCTGCCCGGCACCGGAGCCGGCTGGCTGCGGCAGATGCGCGAGCGCGCGCTGTCGCGCTTCGCCGAGGCGGGCTTCCCGGGGGCCCGGGACGAGGACTGGAAGTACACCAGCGTGCGGCCCATCGCCAAGCGCGAGTTCCGGCCGGCCCCGGGGCCGGCCCGGGTCACTCCCGAACAGCTCGAGGCGGTGCTGCCGGCGGGGCTGGACGCGGATCGGCTGGTGTTCGTCAACGGCCACTTCTCCGGCGGGCTGAGCCGTTTGTCGCCGGCCCGCGGGGTGCATGTCGACAGCCTGGCGCGGGTGCTCGCCGAACGCCCCGGGGAGCTGGAGCCATACCTGGCGCGCTGCGCCGACATCGACTTCAGCAGCTTCGTGGCCCTGAATACCGCCTTCGTCCAGGACGGGGCCTTCGTACGGCTCGAGCGGGGCGCGGCGGCCTCGCGGCCCCTGCACCTGGTATTCCTGTCCACGCGCGAGGACTCGCAGGTGGTGGCCAGTCCGCGCGTGGTGGTCGCCGCCGGCGAGAACAGCGAGCTGGACCTGATCGAGCATCACGCCGGGCTGGACGAGTCGGCCAACTTCACCAACGCCATCACCGAGCTGCACCTGGCCACGGGCGCCCGGCTGCGCTATCACAAGGTGCAGCAGGAGAGCCCGAAGGGATTCCACGTCGCCAGCGTGCATGCCTGGCAGGGCCGCGACAGCCGCCTGGTGGCCCACAACGTCGACCTGGGCGGGACGCTGGTCCGCAATGACGTCCGGGTGCGCCTGGCGGAGGCGGGCGCCGAAGCGGTGCTGGGGGGCCTCTACGTGCTCGGCGGCCGCCAGCACGTGGACAACCACACGCGGATCGATCACGAGCACTCGCTGACCACCAGCGACGAGCACTACAAGGGTGTCGTCGGCGGACGCGGCCGCGCGGTGTTCAACGGCAAGGTGGTGGTCCACCGCGATGCGAGCCAGTGCGTGGCCAGCCAGTACAACGGCAACCTGCTGCTGTCCGGAAGGGCCGAGGTGGATACCAAGCCGGAGCTCGAGATCTACAACGACGACGTGCAGTGCTCGCACGGCGCCACGGTCGGCCAGCTGGACGAGCAGGCCCTGTTCTACCTGCGCTCGCGCGGCATGGATCCGGCGGCGGCGCAGACCCTGCTCACCTGGGGCTTCGCCGGCGAGGTGGTCAAGCGGGTCAGGCTGGAGGCGCTGCGCCAGCACCTGGAGCAGCTGCTGATGACGCGGTTGCCAGAGAGCGAGGTCCTGAAGGAGCTGGCATGAGCACGGTGTCCCGGAGCACGGCGAAGCACGAACAGATGGCCGGCGCCGCGCTGGACGTGGCGGCGGTGCGCAGCGACTTCCCGATCCTGCACCAGCACGTCCAGGGCAAGCCGCTGGTGTATCTCGACAACGCCGCCACGTCGCAGAAGCCCGCGGCGGTGATCGAGGCGGTCGCGCGCTACTACCGGGAGTACAACTCCAACATTCACCGCGGCGTGCACACGCTGAGCGAGCGGGCCACCGAGGCCTACGAGGGCGCCCGCGAGAAGTTGCGCGCATTCCTGAATGCCGCCTCGACGCGGGAGATCGTGATGCTGCGCGGGGCCACCGAGGCGGTGAACCTGGTCGCCCAGAGCTTCGTGCGGCCCAGGGTCGGTCCCGGGGACGAGATCCTGATCACCGAGATGGAGCACCACTCCAACATCGTTCCGTGGCAGCTGGTCCGGGACCAGACTGGCTGCAGCCTGAAGGTGGCGCCGATCGACGACCGCGGCGAGCTGGTGGTGGAGGAGTTCGAGCGGCTGCTCGGCCCGCGCACCCGCTTCGTCGGCATCGGGCACGTGTCCAACGCACTGGGCACGGTGAACGACGTGCGCCACCTGGTGACGCTGGCGCACGAGCGTGACGTGCCGGTGCTGGTCGACGGCGCCCAGGCGGTGCCCCACATGGCGGTGGACGTGCGGGCGCTCGGCTGCGACTTCTATGCCCTTTCCGGGCACAAGATGTACGGACCCACGGGCATCGGTGCGCTGTACGGCCGCGAGGCGCTGCTGGAAGACATGCCGCCGTACCAGGGCGGCGGCGACATGATCCGCATGGTCACGTTCGAGCGCACCGTGTACAACGAGCTGCCCTACAAGTTCGAGGCGGGGACGCCCAACATCGCCGGCGGCATCGGCCTCGGCGCGGCGGTGGACTACCTGGCCTCCGTCGGGATGGGGCGGATCGCCGCCCACGAACAGGCCCTGATGGCCTACGCGAGTGAGCGCCTGGCGGCGGTCGAGGGGCTGCGCATCATCGGCACCGCCACGCACAAGGCGGGCGTGATCTCGTTCGTGATGGAGGACATCCACCCGCACGACCTGGGCACGATCGTGGATGCGGAGGGCGTGGCCATCCGCACCGGCCATCATTGCGCCATGCCCGTGATGGAGCGCTTCGGGGTGCCCGCGACCGCACGGGCCTCGTTCGGCCTGTACAACACGCAAGAGGAAGTGGACACGCTGGCGCGTGCCCTGGAACGCGCCCGAGAGGTTTTCGCCTGATGGATCTGAAGAGCCTGTACCAGGACATCATTGTCGACCACAACCGCAGCCCCCGGAACTTCCGGCGGATCGAGGGCGCGACGCGGCGGATCGACGGCTACAACCCGCTCTGCGGCGATCGCATCACGCTGTACGTGAAGCTTTCCGGCGACGTGATCGAGGATGTGAGCTTCGAGGGATCCGGCTGCGCGATTTCGACCGCCTCGGCGTCCCTGATGACCGAGACGCTCAAGGGACGGCGCGTCGAGGAGGCCGAGCAGCTGTTCCAGTCGATGCACGACCTGCTGACCCGGGAGGATTCGGGGGTGGATCCGGATTCGCTCGGCAAGCTGGCGGCGCTGGAGGGCGTGCGCGACTACCCCAGCCGGGTCAAGTGCGCGACGCTGTGCTGGCATACGCTGCACTCGGCCCTCCAGGGCGACGACCAGCCGGTGACCACCGAATGACGCCCTGACCGGGGCGCCCCAGAGACCAGGCGGAGGCGAAGATGTACGGCCGCGAACCCGTTCGCACAACCCGCGACGTGATGGCGGTGCTGATCCCCGCGGGCAACCGCGTGGTGATCCCCGAGGGCACGGAGGTGGTGGTGACCCAGGCGATGGGGGGCACCTTCACCGTCTACGTCGCGGGCAACCTGGCGCGCATCGAGGGCGAGGACGCCGATGCCATCGGCGAGGAGCCGGTCGAGGCGCCGCAGATCTCGGAGGACGCCAGCGACGAGGAGCTGGAATCGTTCCTCTGGGAGCAGATGAAGACCTGCTTCGATCCCGAGATCCCCATCAACATCGTCGACCTCGGCCTGGTCTATTCGTGCGACATCCAGGACGCCGAAGACGGCGGCAAGCGGGTCAGGGTCGAAATGACCCTGACCGCGCCCGGCTGTGGCATGGGGGACATCCTGACCATGGACGTGCGCAGCAAGCTCGAGCGGATCCCCCAGGTGAGCGAGGCCGATGTCGAGCTGGTGTTCGATCCCCCCTGGAGCCAGGACATGATGTCCGACGAGGCCAAGCTGCAGACCGGGATGATGTAGCCGGCCGCCGCCCGGTTGGCGACGGGACGCGCCGGTCGGGTCCCATTCCTGAAACAGTTGCGAGCACCGGGAGGTTGGAGCGCATGGCCGAATGGACCGACGTGGCGCCGGTGGAGGAGCTGCCGCCGGGCCGGCACAAGGTCGTCGACCTCGACGACGTCATGGTCGCCGTGTTCAACGTGGACGGCGCGTTCTATGCCATTGAGGACGTGTGCACCCATGACGGCGGCGTGCTCACCGGAGGAATCATCGAGGGCTGCGAGATCGAGTGTCCGCGGCACGGTGCGCGCTTCGACATCCGGACCGGCGAGGCCCTGACCGCGCCCGCGTACGAACCCACCGAGACCTTTCGGGTACGGGTGCACGAGGGCATGGTTCAGGTCGCCGGGCCGGAAGACTAGGCAGCCTGTCTACCATTCCGGCGGCGAGCGCACGTCGCCGTCCTCGTCCAGCGGCGGATAGGGCAGGCCCCTGCGCCGGCACCAGCGCGCCAGGCGCGGCTGGGCCCATTCGAACAGCAGCCTGTCGTAGCTCGCGCGGTCCAGGCGGCGATGGCCGTACATGCCGGCCGCCTCCCGCTGGCGCTGAGCCTCGTAGAGAATCACGGCGGTGGCGACGGAGACGTTCAGCGACTCCACCATGCCCTGCATCGGGATCATCAGCGGGCGGTCGGCCAGGGCCACGGCGTCGTCACTCACCCCGTAGAGCTCGCTGCCCATGAGCAGCGCGGTCGGACGGGTGTAGTCGGGCTCGCGGAAATCCACGGCCCCGGGTCCCACGTGCGCGGCGAGCACCTGCATGCCGAGGTCCCGCGCCTCGGCCACCGCGGTGGCGAGGCGGTGGTGACGCTGGACCTGCACCCAGCGATGACTGCCGCCGGCCGTGTCGTTGTGCCGCGGGAGCTCCCCGGCCGCCGCCACCGCGTGGGTGCGCAGGATGCCGACCGCGTCGCAGGTGCGCACGATGGCCGAAAAATTGTGGCTCTTGTGGAGGTTCTCCATGATCACGGTGAGATCCGGCTGGCGCCGGTCGAGCACCTGACGGATACGCTCCAGGCGGCGACCTGTCATCGGCGGCTCCGGTGGCTTCGGGGAGCGAGAGTGTACCATCCGGGCGGCCCGGCGAATCCGGCGGGAGGGGCGGAACCATGAACGTACAGACGACCCTCGGTTTCGAGACGCGCGGCCGCGGAACGCTGGAGATCACCGGCGCGGTCCAGGACGTGGTGGCGGGATCGGGCGTCCGGACCGGTCTTTGTCATGTCTTCATCCACCACACCAGCGCGTCGCTGATGCTCTGCGAGAATGCCGACCCCGTGGTGCGCGAGGACCTCGAGCGCCTGATGCAGCGGCTGGTGCCGGACGGGGACCCGATGTTCCGACACGTGGCCGAGGGTGACGACGACATGCCCGCGCACGGCCGCACGCTGCTCACTCACGGCGCGCTCAGCCTGCCGGTCACGGACGGGCGCTGCGCGCTCGGCACCTGGCAGGGCTTACTAACCCGGTCAGGGGTAAGGCCACGTCTCAGCGCTGCTGTCGGTCTGTCTGGCAAGGCGCGAGGAGCGGAGTGTAGTCGGGCGCTACACGACCGACGAGCAACGCAGTCCAGACGGGGCAACAGAAGCGCCCTGCGGGACAGCGCGTGAGCGGCGATGACCGCGTTGCGCTCGCTCGTCGTAGTGTGGCTACGTCTTCGCTCCCGCGCCTTGTCCTCGCCACACACGCGCTCTCTGAGACGTGACCTTACCCCTGACCGGGTTAGTATCTCTGGGAGAATCGATTTGATGGACATCGCCACCGGCTCACGGTGACGGTACAGGGGGAGTGAGCGTCGGCCCGGCGCATCCGGCCGACGGGCAGTAGCGCCGGGCCGACCGGCAGCAGGCGGGATGACATCCCGTTTCTGCTAGAGTGGCACTTGCACCGCGTGAAGCGGTGCGCCTGGAAAAAGGCAAACCCGTCGAAAGGCGGGGGCGCAAAATCACCGGTCTACGGAGCGTGACTCTATGACAGCGGGATTGCCCGGCCGGCCCGGCGGCGCCGCAGGCGCCGTGTCCGCCACTCCTGACGATCCCGCCGTTTCCGGCATGCTCCGGCTTCCCGATGTCGCCTCCGGCCCGTCGGGCACGCGTCCCGCCGGGGGGCGAAACCTGCCTGTCACACGGAGCGAGAACGAGAATGAGCGGCTCTCCCACCATCGAAATGACGGCGCGGCTGTTCAAGTCGCGGGCCAATGTATACGCCATCTGGGGTGTGCTGATCGCGGGGGCGGCCGTGCTGGTCGCCAGCGCACTGATCAGCTTGCTGCAGCACGGCGGGCTGACGATCGACGGCATGGTCCGGGCACAGTCGGAGAACCCGGCGATCTGGCTGCTGGATGCGATGCCCTTCGTGTTCGCCGTATGGGGCCAGTACACCGGCACCATGCTCTCCTACCGTGCCGGGGCGATGGTACTCGACGAAACCCGCACATTGCGTACCCGGGCTTCGGCACTGGAGTACCAGCTGCAGAGCACGCGCGAGAACGGATCCGGTGCCGAGCTGCCGGGAGCGCCCGAGCTGGAGGAGCTGGTCGGGCGGGCCATCGGTCAGGCCGAAGAGCAGCTGGCGCTGGCGGCGGTGATGACGGTCGACTTCGATCAGTTCCACGAGATCAAGCGGAGCCTGGGCCCGATCAAGCCCGACGAGCTGCTGCGCAGCGTCTGCGCGCGGCTCCAGGGAACCATCCGCGATCGGGACGTGCTGGCTCACCTGGGCTACGACGAATTCGGGATCCTGTTGCAGAACGTGCAACAGGGAGTGGACATCAAGCGCATCGCGGCGCGCATCCATCGCGCGATCCGGGCGCCGCTGGAGATCGGTGGAAGAGAGGTGGCGGTACAGCCGACCATGGGTGTGGCGGTGTTTCCGCGGGACGGCAGCGAAGCCACGACCCTGATCCGCAACGCCGGCATCGGCAAGCAGATGGCTCACGCGCGGCGCGAGGCGATCTGCTTCTTCAGTCCGGACATGGAACACCGGGCGGCCACGCGCCAGCAGCTGGTCTCGGACCTGCGTTACGCGATCGAGGACGACCTGCTCGAGCCGGTGTTCGAACCGCAGGTCGAGGCCCCCGGAGGCGAAATCGTGGCATTGCGCGCGGGCCTGACGTGGAAGCCCTCGGCGCATCCGCCGCTGCGCGAGGACGACCTGTTCGACCTGGCCGAAAGCGGGGGTTGCCTCCACGACCTCGTCCGGCGCCAGTTCGACCGACTGCTGTCGCGCCTGCACGAGTGGGATCAGGACCAGGGCACGGCCGGGTTCCGGGTCAGCGTACCGGTTGCCGGCCGTGCCCTGACGGAGTTCCCGTTCGCCGACCTGGTCACCGGGCTGCTGGCTTCCTACGACATCGATCCGGAGCGTCTGGTCCTGGAGGTCGGTGAAACCGCACTGGTGGACGGTGGCCAGGTCGCGCGCGCCCAGCTCCGATCGCTCGGCGGCACCGGGGCCCGGATCGCGCTGGCCGGCTTCGGCGGCCCGCGTTCGTCGGTGACGGCGCTGCTGGGATTCCGTTTCGCGCAGGTTCGGCTGAGCCCGCAGCTGCTGGCGGTGCTGGGCGACAATGCCGACGCCGCCTACATCGTCGAGAGCCTGATCCGGATGGCAGCGCGGATGCAGGCGATGACCGTCGCACCGGGCGTACACGACAAGCGTACCTACCAGGCCCTGGTGGACATGGGCTGCGACCGCATCGAGGGCGGGTACGTGCACGAGGCGATGGACGCCGCCGAGCTGGGCGACTGGCTCGCCCTGCAGAGCGCAACCGGCGCCGGGGTAACCGGCACGGAGCGTTGAGAGTACGGCTCGTCCGCGGCAGCCGGGCGCCCGGGCAAAGCACGCTTCCGGGTCACGCGGCGCGAGCGGCCGCGGATGCGCTGTCCCCGGGTTCCCCGCAAGCGGACGGTGTGGCGTTCACCCGGCGGAGGACGACGTGGCCCAGGCGGCGATATCCCCGGCCACGGCGTCGGCCGCGGCGGACAGCGCGCGGATCCCGCCAGCGACATCGGCGCTGTCGCACGCGCGCGTATCCTGGAACACACGCCGTTTCTCCAGGTGACCGTCGTGGCCATGCAGGCTCGCCACCACCCGCACGTAGACATGCGCCTGCTTGTGGCTGGTGAAATCCTGCTCGAAGCGTTGCAGGCGCAGGTTCAGGATCCCGGGAGTGCCCCCCTTCCCCTGCTGCAGGTCGACGCGGACGCGCTCCGCAAGCAGCTCCGCCGGCGGCGCCGCCCAACGATTGCGGGCATAGCGGCGCAGCTGCGTGGCATTGTCGAACAGGAACCGGTAGAGGATGGCGTCGCTGCCGAGCCAGTCGGGCGCGGACGCCCGCACCGCGGGCCCGTTCGGCGTGGCGGCCTGCTGCTGGCCCGAGGTGCCGCCGGCCGGGGGGCCGAAGTCGTGCACCGACGCCGGCGGCGGCTGCTGCGGCAACAGGCTGCAGCCGGCCAGCGAAAGGACGGAGATCACGAGCAGGAGAGCGGTGCGTCTGGCAGTCACTGGTTCTTCCCTCCGTGGTAGCCGGGCTCGCCCGGTCCGGGTGGTGGCAGGTTGCTGCCCCGGAACAGGGATGCGGGCTGGTGCCGCAGGCTGTCGCTCAGCTGCCGGACGCTGCGCGCCGAGCGTGACAGCTGATCCAGGGTGGTATCCAGCCGGGGCAGGGTCTGCTGCTCCAGCTTGCCGCGCAGCAGATTGTCCAGGTTGGTCAGCGTGCGGTCGGCGTGGTTTTCCAGGCCGGGCAGACGCTGCACCGCGGGCTCGGCCTGCCGCTGCAGGCGGGTGAGCTCGCCGCTCGCCGTCTGCAGGTTCTGCAGGATCTTCTCGACGCGCCGCTGGTTGTCGCGGGACAGGAGCTGGTTCAGGTGGTCGGTCAGGGTGTTGAGCTTGCGCAGCAGCTTTTCCCCGCCCGTGCTCACCTCGGACAGCAGCGAAGCGTGCATCGGGATGCGTCCCGGATGCTCCCTGCTGGTCGGCAGCGGCTGGCCGGAGCCTTTGCCGCGGCTGGAAAGCTCGATCTCGGAGAGACCCGTGACGCCCCGCTGCCGCAGCTTCGCATAGGTGGCGCGGGTGACCGGCACGTCCGGCTGGATCTCGATCCGGATCAGGATGCGGTTCGGGTGCTCGTGGTCGAAGCGGATGGATTCCACACTGCCCACGGCGACGCCGCGGTAGGTGACCCCCGCCTGGGTCTGGAGGCCGGATACCGGGTATTTCGAGACGACTACGTACGGTACCTGCTCGGTGGCGCTCTGGCTCAGCCAGACACCCGCGGCGGCGGCGGCGCCGATCAGCACGACCAGAAAGAACCCGGTTATGAGGGCGTAGGAACGCCGTTCCATGTCAGCTCCGGTAGCGTCCGCGCAGCGCACCCTGGGCGTGCCGGCCGTGGAAGAAGCCGTGGGCGAAGGGATGCTCGCTCGCGAGCACGTCGGCCAGCGGCCCGATGGCGACGATCCGATGGTCCGCCAGGACGGCGATGCGGTCGCACAAGTCTACCAGCGTATCGACGTCGTGGCTGATCAGCACCACGGTCAGCTCGAGGCTCTCGCGCAGGGACTCGATCAGGGAAACGAAGCCTTCCCCGGACATCGGGTCGAGGCCGGACGTGGGCTCGTCCAGCAGCAGCAGCCCGGGCTCCAGGGCCAGCGCCCGCGCCAGCGCGACACGCTTGATCATGCCGCCGGACAGCTCGGCCGGCATGCGCGACTCGTCCCGCCACGACAGCCCTACCATGTCCAGCTTCAGCGAGACAAGGCGGGCGATGGCGGGTTCGTCGAGCAGCCGCTTCTCGCGCAGGGGCAGGGCGATATTGTCGAACACCGTGAGCGAGCTGAACAGGGCGCCACCCTGGAACAGCACGCCGCAACGGTCGCGCAGGTCGCGCTCCCGGCGCGGCCCGACCCGGTCCAGGCGGGTGCCGAACAGGGACACGCTGCCGGAATGGGGATGCTCCAGGCCGATCATCTGGCGCAGCAGCGTGGTCTTGCCGCTGCCCGATCCGCCCACCAGGCCGAGCACCTCGTTGCGCCATACGCACAGGGTGACGTCGTCGTGCACCACTTCCCCGCCGTAGCGCGTGTGGACGTGGTCGAGGGCCAGGACACAGTCCCGGCTCACGGGTAGCCCACTCCCTGCAGCACGATGGCGAGCACCGCGTCGGCGATCAGGGTGATGGTGATGCCCGCCACCACCGAGTTGGTGGTTTCCCGCCCGAGGCTCTCGCTGTTGGGACGGATGCGCAGGCCGAAATAACAGGCGGTCAGCGCGATCAGCACGCCGAACAGAACACCCTTGCCCACGGCGATCCAGTAGTTGGCCATGGGCAGCGCACTGGGCAGCGCGGCGACGAACTGACCGAAGCTGATGCCGAGCTCGTGGTTGGCGGAGATCATGCCGCCGAGCAGGGCGGCGGCACTGGTCCACAGCACGATCAGGGGCATCGCGATGCCGAGGCCGAGCACGCGCGGCAGCACCAGGCGGCGCGTGGGCGAGATGCCGATGGCCGCCATGGCGTCCAGCTCCTGGTCCATGCGCATCACGCCCAGGTGTGCCGTCATGGACGATCCCGAGCGCCCGGCCACGAGAATCGCGGCCAGCAGCGGGCCCAGCTCCCGCACCACGCTGATGCCGAGGATGTCGACGATGTAGGTGTCGGCACCGTAGAGCTGCAGCTCGATCGCGGAGAGATAGCTCACTACCACCCCGATCAGCATGCCCACGAAGCCCGTGATCATCAGCGCGCGAAAGCCCGCGGAGTGGATGCTCGCGGAGATCTCGCGCCATGGGATCTGGGCCGGATGGCGCAGGATGTACAGCAGGTCCAGCGTGATCTCGCCCGGCAGAATGAGCGCACCGCGGACGTGCTCGTGGAGCTCGCTGCCCAGCATGGCGAGCACGTCGGCCAGGGCGGTCAGGGGATGTCGCCGCGGACGCGCCGCCCGCGCCGGCTGGGAGGCCACCCGCTGCAGCATGCGGTCGTGCTCCGGCCGCAGCGACAGCGATTGCGGGCGCTGACCGCGCCAGATCTGCCACAATACGACGGCGGCGGCGGAGTCCAGGCGCTCCACGGCCCGCAGGTCCCACTGCAGGCCCTGGCGTTTGCCCAGCGCGACCAGGGCCTTGCGCAGGGAGCGCAGCCGCGGACCGAGGTCCTGCAGCGTCCAGCTGCCGCTCAGCACGACGGTGGCGCCCTCGTCACGGGTCTCCAGCTCGAATGCGGGAGCGGACGGGCGACGGTCCGGTACGGTAGTCATGGGCGCGATTGTATCAGGGGACTCCGGCCGCGGCGCGCGGCGCGGTAGGGTTTCGGAACAAAGGAGGCCGGCATGAGAGGCGGGCATGCACGGATTGCGCTGATTCTGTCGATGGCGCTTCTGGCAGGCTGTGCGGTGTTCCATTCCCGGCCGCGGGCTCCGGACGTGACCCTGATCCGGGTGACCCTGGTGCGCGCGGGACTGCTGGAGCAGGACTACCGGCTGCGCCTGCGCCTGCACAATCCCAACGCCGTGTCGGTGAAGGTCAAGCGGATCCACTACCATGTGCGCCTGGACGGCGAGCCGTTCGCCAGCGGTTCCAGCGATGAGAACGTCAGTCTCCCGCCGCACGGCGACGGCACGGTCGATCTCGACGCGCGCACGGATCTGCTGGCCTTCGTCGGGCGGCTGAGCCGGCACGCGCGCAAGAGCCCCGCGCCACCCGCCATTCCCTATGCCATCTCCGGCTCCGCCATCCTGGCCATGCCCGGCTCGCCGGTGGTGCGATTCTCCCGCAACGGCAGCGTGCGGGTGCGCCTGTGAGCGGTGCCGGTGGTGCCGGCGACGGCGTGGTTCTGCTGGGCGGTATCCGGCGCGGCTTCAGCGAGGGGGCCGGCGAGCGGGAGGTGCTGCGGGGCGTCGACTTGTGCGTGGGTGCCGGCGAATGGGTGGTGCTTCTGGGCCGCAGCGGTTGCGGCAAGTCCACGCTGCTCAACATCGTCGGCGGCATCGACTTCCCCGACCGGGGGCGCGTGACCGTCGCCGGGCACCAGATGGAACGGCTCGGTGAGCGCGCCCGGACGCTGGTACGCCGCCGGGCACTGGGGTTCGTGTTCCAGTTCTTCAACCTGGTCTCGACGCTCACCGTGCAGGAGAACCTGATGCTGCCGCTGGAGCTGAACGGGTGGGACCGCCGTGGTGCGATCCGGCGCGTGGCCCAAATGCTCGACACCGTCGGTCTCGGTGAGCGCGCGTCCAGCTTCCCGGACACGCTGTCGGGGGGTGAGCAGCAGCGGGTGGCGCTGGCCCGCGCCGTGGTGCACCGGCCGGCGCTGGTCCTGGCGGACGAGCCGACCGGCAACCTGGACGAGGAGACCGGCGAACGCGTGCTGGACCTGCTCGAGTCCCTGATGCGGGAGCAGGGTACGACACTGCTGATGGCGACGCACAGCCGCGACGTTGCCGCGCGGGCGGACCGCGTCCTGACGCTGCGTGAGGGACGGCTCGCGGGCGCGGCCGGGCCGGCGCGAGGCTGAAGGCCATGCGGGAGGTCCTGCGCGCCGGGCTCCGGTACCTGCTGCGCCACCGCGCCCTCGCCGCGCTGTCGGTGCTCGGCGTCGCGCTGGGCGTCGCCGTGGTGGTGGCGGTCGATCTCGCCAATGCCAGTGCCGAGCGGGCCTTCCATCTCACGGTCGAGACGGTGGCGG
This sequence comes from Gammaproteobacteria bacterium, assembly GCA_035638775.1. Classification (GTDB taxonomy): domain Bacteria; phylum Pseudomonadota; class Gammaproteobacteria; order UBA5335; family SLRW01; genus DASQZJ01. The sequence continues at coordinate 3,208 of DASQZJ010000029.1, read as the reverse complement.
GGCGGGCCACCGACCAGGTGGTCGCGGGCCGGCGGGGAATCCCCGACAGCCTCTACCGGCGCCTGGCGTTGAACGGCCGGCTGCCCCGGCGGGCAACGCCGGTGCTCGAGGGCTCCGCCAGCCTGCCGGACGGCGAGAGGGTGCGCCTGGTGGGCATCGACCCGATCTCGGCGGCGCCGTTCCGGCCCCGGCTGGGCTCGCCGGTGGCCGGCAATGAGCGGAATCTCGCCGTGAAGCTCATCAGCCGGCCGCGCGGGGTGCTGCTTCCGGCGGCCGATGCCCGGGTACTGGGAGTGAAGCCGGGGGACTCGCTGCCGCTGACCCTCCCGCGTGGCAGGGTGACGGTGCGCGTCGTCGCAACGCTCCCCCGGGGACAGGCGTCGGGCGTGGTGCTCACCGATATCGCCACGGCGCAGGACCTGCTGGGCCGCGCGCACCACGTCTCCCGCATCGATCTCATCCTTCCGCCGGGAGCGGCCGGCCGGCGCCAGCGGAAGCGCCTGGCTGCCGCGCTGCCGCCCGGCGTGTCGGTGCAGCCGGTGGGCACGCGCACGCGGACCATGGAGGAGATGACGCGCGCCTTCCGCATCAACCTGACGGCGCTGAGCCTGCTCGCGCTGGTCGTCGGCATGTTCCTGATCTACAACACCATGACCTTCAGCGTGGTGCAGCGACGCGAGTTGTTCGGCACCCTGCGCAGCCTGGGCGTCGGCCGTGGCCAGCTGTTCCTGGCGGTCACCGTGGAAGCGGCGCTGGTGGGCGCGGCCGGCACCGCGATCGGCATCGGGCTCGGCACCGGCCTGGCGGAGTACCTGGTGCATCTGGTTACGCGGACCATCAATGACCTGTATTTCGCGTTGCAGGTGCGTTCGCTGGCGCTCGGACCGTCGGCGCTGCTGCAGGGCACCGGGCTGGGGATCGGAGCGACGGTGGCGGCGGCGCTGCTGCCGGCGCTGGAAGCCGCCCGCGTGAGTCCGCGCGCGGCGCTGGCCCGTTCGGACCTGGAGCGCCGCAGCCGGGCGCTCCTGCCGTGGCTGGCCGTGGCGGGCATCGCGTTCGCGGGGCTCGGCGCAGCGCTGCTGGCACTGCCGCTGCGCGGCCTGGCGCCCGCCTACGGCGCGCTGCTGTGCCTGATCGTGGCGATCAGCCTGTGGATCCCCGGCCTGACGGTCCTGGCCGTGCGGACCGCGACCGCGGTGCTGCCGCGCGGACGGGCAATCCTGGCGCGGCTGTCCCTGCGGGGCATCTCCGCCGGCCTCAGCCGGACCTCGGTGGCCATCGCGGCACTGGCGATTGCGCTGGCCACCACGGTGGGCGTCGGGACCATGATCGGAAGCTTCCGCGCCAGCGTGATCGACTGGCTCGACCACTCGCTCACCGCGGACCTGTTCGTCGGACCCGGCCCGCAGGCACCCGCCGGGACCAGGCTGCCGCCAAGGCAGCACCTCGCCCGCCGGATCGGGCAACTGCCGGGGGTGGTACGCGTGAGCCGCATGCGCCGGGTGACGATCGACTCGGGCTTCGGACCGGTCTCGGTCACGGCATTCCAGATGCGCCGCTCTGGCTTTGGCCGCTTCGAGCTTCTCGCCGGCAGGCGGTCCCGGGCCTGGAAGGCCTTCAGCGAGCCGGGCCGTGACCCGCCGGCGGTGCTCGTGAGCCAGCCGCTCGCCTACCACCAGCGCCTGCACGTGGGCTCGCGCGTCCGCCTGCACACCGCCGGCGGGCCGAAATCGTTCGAGATCGTGGGGATTTACCGCAACTACGGCTCCAGCCGTGGCCGGATCGCCATGGCCCGGCGGACGTACCTGCGGTACTGGCATGACGCCAGCGTCACCGGGCTGGCGGTGTACCTGGCTGCCGGGGCCCCGGAGCACACGGTGTCCCGCGCGGTGCGCAGGATGCTGGATCCGTCGCTGCCGCTCACCGTCAGCTCCAACCGGCAGATCCGTCGCTACACCCTGCGCGTGTTCGATCAGACCTTTGCCATTACCGCGGTGCTGCGCCTGCTGGCGATGATCATCAGCATCGTGGGCGTGATCAGCGCGCTGATGGCACTGCAGCTCGAGCGCGTACGCGAATTCGGCGTGTTCCGGGCGCTGGGCATGACGCCGCGGGAGACGCGCGCGGTAGTGGTCGGACAGACCGGCTTCATGGGTCTGCTTGCCGGTGCTCTGTCCCTGCCCGCGGGCCTGGTGCTGGCCGACGTCCTGGTCTCGGTGGTGAACCGGCGCGCGTTCGGCTGGACGATGCAGTTCCGGCTGTTGCCGGGCGTGCTCTGGCAGGCGCTGGCGGCGGCGGTGGTGGCGGCCCTGCTGGCGGGAGCGTATCCCGCCTGGCGACTCGGCAGGATGCGCGCGGCACGTGCCCTGCGGGAGGAGTGATCCGCCGGTTCCCTCCCGCGCCGGCGCGGCGGAGTGCGTATCGGCCCGGACGGCCGGAAGTTTCAGCGCCGTCGGGTGCCCGGGGTCCGGGTGGCTCCGGCCCCGCCAGGATGCAATGGCTCCTGTATGGTGCGGAGGAACTTGAGGTGGGTCGGGCCTCCGCGCTCCAGGTGGCGATAGACGCGGAGCTTCGCCCAGTCCTCGATGAAGATCCACGCCAGCGCGTAGCCCCAGATGAGCCCGATCCACGGCCAGGGGATCGGCGGCACGAAGATGCCCAGGCCGACGATCAGCGCGGCCACCACCTGCGTGGTCAGGATGGCAGCGAGCAGGACGGGGGCCGGGAACGGACGCCGGAAGAAGGGTTCCCGGGTGCGGGCCACGAACAGGGTGAGGTGGCCGGCGACCGCGAGCTTGAGGAAGATCACGGATTGCAGCTGGCTCGCCTCGATGCCGAGCCAGGAGTGGGCGATGACCAGGAGGATGAAGGTTTCAATGACCCCCACGGTGCCCAGGACGGACGCGACTGCAAGCACGCGGTGCATTTCCCAGCGGACCGGCTTGGGGTCCACTCGCGTATAGTCGTAGGCGATCGCAATGATCGGCAGGTCATTGAGCAGCGCCAGCAGGATGATCATGATGGCGGTGATCGGGTAGAAGTCGTACACCAGCATCGCCAGCACCATGAACACCATGATCCGGATGGTCTCGGTGATGCGGTAGATGGCGTACGAGTTCATGCGCTCGAAGATGCGCCGGGCCTCCTCGAACGCGCGCACGATCACCGACAGCCCGGGGGCGGTCAGCACCAGGTCCGCGGCGGCGCG
>DASQZJ010000028.1:0-12628 GCA_035638775.1 Gammaproteobacteria bacterium | reverse complement strand
TGCCCAGCAGCTTCCAGTTGTACTGCTCCAGCGAGCCGTTCCACATGTTGAACTGGTCGTCGGTCTGCAGGCCGTCGGAGTGGGTGCCGGTGGTGTTGTCGAACTCCACGTTGGGCGCCCGGCGCACGCGGCGCTGGCCCGGGTTGTAGATCCAGGCGCTGCGCTTGTGGGCCTCCTGGTTGATCGGCTCCCACACCAGCAGCACCTCGCCGGCCAGGCGGGACGGCGAATCCACCACCTGCAGGAAGTAGACGTTCATGTTGGGGGGATTCATCTTGGCCAGCTTCGCCGGCGTCGAGTTGAAGTTGTTGTAGACGTACTTGATCCAGATCCGCATCTTCACGTCGTAGAAGCTGCCGTCCTGGCCCACGATCGCGCGGTCGAAGTGCTGCAGCGAGGAGTGCGGATAGTGCCAGGCCTGGGAGTGGTTCCAGAGGACCTCGGCACCGTTCTTCGGGATCGGGAAGGGGAAGCCGACCGCGGCGTCTTCGACGCCGTTCTGGCCCTTGAGCACGGCATGCAGGGCATTCTTTTTGGTCCAGTCGTAGACCTTCTCCGGGTACGACGCCGGGCGATGCGTCGGATAGACGTTCATCCTGAAGTCCGGGTAGTGCCTGAACATCGCGATCAGGCCCGGCGAGAGCTTGTCCTGGTACTGCTTGTAGTTGGCCGCCGTGATGGTGAACTCGACCTGGTCCTTCTTGTAGGGGTTGGCCAGGTAGTGGTTCGGGCCGGGCCGCTGCGGTGGATTGGCGAGGCCGCCACTCCATTCGGGGATGGTGCCGTCGGCGTTGCCGGCCCTGATCGCGCCGATCGGCGTCAGGCTCTTGCCCAGTTTCGCGGCCTCGCTCGCCGGCACCCCGGCAAGGGCCGCGGAGCTGGTCAATGCCAGGCTTACGGCGCCGGCGATCAGGATTTTGCATCTGGCCTGCATGACTTGGGTCTCCCGCGTGCTCTGTCGTGGGTATGCCGACACGACGACTCGCCCGACCCGGGGACTCCGCCGGAAACTCGGGGGCCGACCGAACGTCGGTTCGGGAAACAAAAGTCGCATGTCGCGGCCCCGGGACAATTGATTTGGATCAAGAGCGGTACCCGGGGTTTCATGCCGTTGTGCCGGGTCCGCAACCCCTTCGGGCGCTCCTGGCCGACTTGACCGCGACCTTCGCGTGTGACATGAGTAAACATTACGTTTACGTAACAGCGCCGACAGGGTGCCTGCCCGTGTCGGGAGACCGCGGCCTCATGACCAGCGGCGCGACAGGGAGGTTCAGCATGCGTGATGCGAAGGCTCACCGGGGTTCCGCGCCCCGCGCGTACATTCCGGCGGGGCGGACGTGGGCGGCGGTGGCCGCATTGCTCTCGAGCGTGCTGCTTTCCGGTTGCCCGGCGTCGAGCCAGGCACCCGGCGCCGCTTCCGGGGCGGCTCGCGGTGGCCGCGGCGGCACCGCATCCGCGATTACACGCGGAAGCGGGGAGCAGGCGGCCACCTGCAGCAAACCGAAGCCGGTCACGACGATGAACGGGTCCGTGACCGACAATGTCCCGACGGACTTCGATCCGACTGCCAACCCGAAGCCGCGAACCACCGTCTATTTCACCGTGATGCTGCCGAAGCGGTGTCCGGGGCAGACGTTTCCGCTGGTGCTGCAGGGGCCAGGGTGGGGGAATACGCGCATCACGACACCGGCGGCGAACGGGGATCTTCAGCCCGGGCAGCCGATGTTCACGGCGGTCACGGACCTCGTCAGGGCGCTGCCGTACCACGGCTACGCGGTGATCAGCTTCGACGAGCGGGGCCAGGGGGAGTCGACCGACGCCAACGCCCGTGTCATCGATCCCCGCGCCGAGACCCAGGACGCCCGGGCCATCCTCGACTGGGCATACGGTCACGCGAGCTCGCTGCAGCTGAGAACCCAGCCCGGCAGCGGCATCCCGAAGGATCTCGACGTGGGGACCATCGGGCTCAGCTACGGCGGGGGCTTCCAGCTTCCCCTGGCCGCCCTGGATCCCCGCATCGACGCCATGATCCCGGTGGCGGCGTGGAACGACCTGCTCTACAGCCTGATGCCGGGGAACGCGGTCAAGCTGTCCTGGGGCGGGCTGCTGTGCGCGGTGGGCGACGGGCAGTATCTGAGCGGAACGGGCGTGGGCTCACCCGTCGGCAGCATGACCACGACGCCGCTGGTGCGCACGCTGTGCAACATCATGGGACCACAGGATCCGGCGGCCGACACGATCCGTACGAAGCAGGATCTCGTCACGGCGTCCTCCAGTTCGCTGGCCCGGCCGCGGCCGGTCACGCAGCAGCAGGCAACGCAGTTCTTCTTCCGGCACGGGATGGCCTATTTCCAGCAGCAGCAGGGGCAGGGCCTGGCCTGGGGCGGCAGCAGCGACCCCTATCCGGGCGCCTCACCGCCGCTGCGTCCGGTTCCGGCACTGTTCTTCCAGGGCAACCGGGACGTGCTGTTCAACATGACCGAGGCGTACTGGAACGCGCAGTACTTCGGTGCCGCCGGGGGAGACGTACGCGTGATCACCACCGAGGGTGGACACATGAACCCGCTGGCGAACCAGACCCAGGGGACCGCCAACTGCGGCGGCACCGTCGGGGTCCAGGCCATGCTGGCGTGGTTCAACCACTACCTGAAGGGCGAGACATCGAAGACGTTCGACGCCATCCCGAAGCGCTGCATCTCCGTCGTGCCGACCCGTGGGGCGGCTTCGGCATCGCCGGTGGGCGTGGATCTGGACAGCATCCCGGTTGGCTCGCTCTCGGGCACGGGGGCGATCCCGGTGAGCGAGAGCGCACTGACGGCCACGGTCAGCGCTACCGACGTGAATCCGGTGTTCGTACCGGTCACCACGATAAAGCAGAGCGGGGCGGTGCTGGCCGGAATCCCGAAGCTCGGCGAGATCAAGGTCGCCGCCGCTGCGGGTGCGGTGGTGACACCGATCGCCTACGTGGGCGTCGGGATCGAGCGCACCGGCAGCACCTACCTTGTGGACGACCAGGTCACGCCTTTCGTGCAGGGCGACTACACGCGCAACCCGAACGTCCCGCAGAGCCGGGCGGTGCTGCTGCCCGGCGTCGGGGAGCAACTGCACAAGGGCGACGTGGTGGGGCTCCTATTCTACCAGCACCAGGTACAGTACCAGGCGGTGGCCAGCACCGGGACGCTGACCGGGGTCACTGGCCTGAGCACCTCCGCGACCGGCCTGGCGAACCCGTACACGGTAACCGCCAGCGACGTCGAACTTCCGGTGTTCGTCCCCGGCCGGTATCCCGGCAGCCGGCTCACGAAGTGACGAATGCCCCGCAGGCATGGCAATCTGGGTCAGGTCTGTTAGCCCATCCGACGTCTCGGGAGGGCAGGCGAACATTCCTCGCGGCCGGAGCGGGTTGTCGTCGCCGTGCGGCGTGGTGCCGCCGGGTCCGCCGTGAGCCAACCAGGGAGAGAACCATGAGCAGACTCGCAAGGATACTCGTGGGCGCCATGATGGCGCTGGGTATGGTTACCGTTGCCGCGGCCGCCGGAAGCAGCGTCGCCGGCATGGGTGGATCCGGGGCCGAGAACAGCCCCGCTCCCGGCGCCGCGGCGGCGCACAAGGAGGTCGCCACGGCGATCGAGCACGCGACCTACGCGACGCAGATGAATACCGTCGACAAGACGCACTTGCATCTGCACCACGTGGTCAACTGCCTTGTCGGACCGGGCGGCAAGGGCTTCTATCCCGCGGCCGGCGACCCGTGCAAGGGCATGGGCAACGGTGCGATCCACGACGCCGGCAATCAGACGGGCTTGCAGAAGAAGCTCGAGGCGGCGCTGGCGGCGGCGCAGAGCGGTCTCGCGACCAGTGACCAGGCCAAGGCCCACGCCGATGCCGTCAAGACCAAGTCGCTGCTGGAAGACGCCCAGGGGACGAAGGGCAGCAACGGCAAGATGTAGACGCAAAGGCCCCGGGGCCTCGTGCCCCGGGGCCCGCCGTCCCGGGCGGATGGGACACGCGGCTGGGTGAACGAGCGAGGGACGGTTTTAGGTTTTAGGATTTAGGAAAGAAATGGACATTGCCCGGTGCTGGGCGCGAGGTCCTGCAATCCCGCCTGTCCTGCGGGAGCTACCCAGGTCACGGCACACGCAACGACCCGGGACGCCCCAGGCCCGCTTACCCAAAACCTAACACCTAAAACCCAACACCGCGGGGCCGTAAAACCTGAAGCTCCAGACAATGTCCACCCCCCGAAGCGAATCCACGCCCGGTGTCGCCCGCGTGCAGTGCATGCGCAATCCCCGGATCCGGATGGGCCAAGCTTGCGCTCCCTGCCCGTTCCCCCGAATAATGCGTCTTATCAAGGGAGACAAGGGATTCCGTGTCCGGCGTACCGTTGCGGGCGCCGGGGATGGCCGGGGGGAGACGCCTTGGAATCCTTCGAGCACAAGCTGCAGAAGTTCGACCCGGGCATCGTCTGGCTGGACCGGAGCAACCGGGTCGTGGCCATGAACGGCATTGCCCACCGTGTCCTGGGGGCCAACTACGGGCCTGCCATCGGCCGGGAGATCACCCAGCTTCATCCCGAGAAGAGCCGCGACAAGATCCGTTTCCTGCTGCAGTCCTCCGAGTGCCCGGCAGACTCGCCGCCGCCCATGACCATGATGATCAACATCCCGGACTCGATCCTGCTGATCAAGGTGTCCAGGATGTGGGGCGAGGACGGCCGACCCACCGGGACCTGCATGATCTTCTACGACGTCACCGAGGTCACCACCCGCCCGCGCGACGGGGCACCGGACCCGGCCCGCCCGCGCCAGCTGCTCAAGCTGCCGGTGTACAAGAAGGGCAAGGTGGTCCTGCTCGGGCTGGAGGACGTGATCCACTTCGAGGCCGCCGGTCACTACACCAAGGTCTACACCCGCGACCAGACCTACCTGTCGAACCTGTCGCTGTCGGACCTGGAGACCCGCCTGGACACCGAACGCTTCGTCCGCGTCCACCGCCGCTACATGATCAACGTCGATCACGCATCCGCGCTCGAGCGGGACAACGATCGCGTGGCCGTTGCCATGCACGGCGTCGACGACTCGCCGATTCCGGTGAGTCGGAGCAATGTGCAGCGGTTGAAAGTCCTGTTCGGGCTGAGTTGACGGTTCCGGGATTGTCCTTATAACGGATTGATAGTGTTCGGTTTTCGGTTTTAGGTTTTGGGTTTTAGGTTTTAGGTAAGAGGCACCGGGGGCACGACCGGGCATTTCGCTCTTTCTCCGGGCGCAGGTGTTGCCCGCAAGGCTCGAAGAGCCTGACAGGGTTGGGAACAGGCATTAGGATTCGTCGCTTCTTACCTAACACCTAACACCTAACACCTAACACCCAACACCTAAAGCCGAACCGCAACCCACCCGTCGTGCGCCGCGGTTCAAGCCTACGATCCGCCACTCACGTTCCCGAGCTGTCCGTTCGTGAAACGCCGCTTGTCCCGGCACGACGGACTACCCTATAGGTAGGTGTGGAGATCCTCGCCCGTGCACCGGCGCCGGAGCGAGGACCCTGGAGGAGCGAGGACAACACGATGATACCGGGACGTTTCGAGTACCACGCTCCCGCGAGCGTGGACGAGGCGATCGCGCTGCTCGGCCAGTACGGTGACGATGCGAAGCTTCTCGCCGGCGGGCACAGCCTGCTGCCGATGATGAAGCTGCGCTTCGCCGAGTTCGAGCACCTGATCGACATCAACCGCATCGACGAGCTGCGCGGCATCCGCGAGGAGAAGGGCTGGCTGCGCATCGGCGCGATGACCACCGAGAACGACCTGCTGGCCTCGGATCTGTTGCGCGAGAAATGCCCCCTGATTCCGCAGGCCACCGAATGGATCGCCGACCCCCAGGTGCGGAACTGCGGCACCATCGGCGGCGACGTCGCCCACGGCGACCCCGGCAACGACCACCCCGCGGTGATGCTGGCGCTGGAGGCGGAGATGGTGCTGCAGGGGCCGGACGGCGAGCGCACGGTGCCGGCGGACGGCTTCTTCCTCGGTACCTACTTCACCGAGATCGGGGAAGACGAGATCCTCACCGCGATCCGGGTGCCGGTCGGCCCGCCGGGCAGCGGGTCGGCCTACTGCAAGCTCAAGCGCAAGACCGGGGATTTCGCCACCGCCGCGGCGGCCGTCTGCCTGCAGATGGACGGTGACACCTGCCGCAAGGCGGGGATCGGTCTGACCAACGTCGGCCAGACCGCGCTCAAGGCCGCGGACGCGGAGAAGGTGCTGTCCGGCAGGAAGATCGACGAAGCGTTGATCGAGCAGGCGGCACAGGCCGCAATGGCGATCTGCGACCCCGCGGAGGACCTGCGGGGCGATCGCGAGTACAAGACCGCGATGGCCGGCGAGATGACCCGCCGCGCCATCCGCCAGGCCCTGGCACGGGCACGGGGGTGACGAACATGGCCAAGCAACAGGTTTCCTTCACGCTCAACGGCAGCCCGGTCGACGTGCTGGTCGAGCCGCGCGAGCTGCTGGTTCACACCATCCGCGAGCAGCTCAGCCTCACCGGCACCCACATCGGCTGCGAGACCACTCACTGCGGGGCCTGCACGGTCGATCTCGACGGCCGTTCGGTCAAGTCCTGCACCGTGCTGACGGTGCAGGCGGACGGCGGCGAGGTGCTCACGGTCGAGGGCCTGGCGCAGGGCGGCGAGCTGCACCCGCTGCAGAACGCCTTCCTGGCCGAGCACGGCCTGCAGTGCGGCTACTGCACCCCGGGCATGCTGGTGCGGGCCTACCGCTTCCTGCAGGAGAACCCGGACCCGACCGAGGAGGAGGTGCGCACCGGCATGGCCGGCAACCTCTGCCGCTGCACGGGATACCAGAACATCGTCAAGGCGGTGCGCAGCGCGGCCGCCACGATGCGCGAGACGGAGGGGGCGTAGCCATGGCGACCACGGCGGAAAGTCTCGAACGACAGGACAAGCTCGAGGGCGTGGGCTGCGCGCGCAAGCGCAAGGAGGACCCGCGCTTCATCCAGGGCAGGGGCAACTATGTCGACGACGTGAAGCTGCCCGGCATGCTGTTCGCGGGGATCGTGCGCAGCCCGCACGCGCACGCCCGCATCAAGTCCATCGACAAGGACGCCGCGCTCGCCCTGCCGGGCGTGCACGCGGTGCTCACGGCGGAGGATCTCAAGCCGCTGAGCCTGCACTGGATGCCGACCCTCGCCGGCGACCAGCAGGCGGTGCTGGCCGACGAGAAGGTCTGCTTCCAGGAGCAGGAGGTCGCGGTGGTGATCGCCGACGACCGCTACATCGCCGCCGACGCCGTGGAGCTGGTCGAGGTCGAGTACGAGGAGCTCGAGCCGGTGGTGGATCCGAAAAAGGCCATGGATCCCGACGCGCCGGTGATCCGCGAGGACCTCGTCGGCAAGGACAACGCCGGCCAGGGCCCGCGCACCCACAACAACCACATCTTCACCTGGGAGGTCGGGGACAGGACGGCTACCGAGCAGGCGTTCGAGTCGGCCGAGGTCACCGTCCGCCACCAGCTGCTCAACCCGCGGGTGCATCCCTGTCCGCTGGAGACCTGCGGCTGCGTGGCTTCCTTCGACAAGGTGCGCGGCGAGCTCACCGTGTACATGACCTCGCAGGCGCCGCATGTGGTGCGCACGGTGGTCTCGCTGCTCTCGGGCCTGCCCGAGAGCAAGGTGCGCATCGTGTCGCCGGACATCGGCGGCGGCTTCGGCAACAAGGTCGGCGTGTATCCGGGCTACGTGGTCTCGATCGTTGCCAGCATCGTGCTGGGCCGGCCGGTGAAGTGGATCGAGAGCCGCATGGACAACCTGTCCACCACGGCGTTCGCCCGCGACTACCACCTCGACGCCGAGCTTGCGGCGGACAGGAACGGGAAGATCCAGGGCCTGCGGGTCAACGTGCTCGCCGATCACGGCGCCTTCAACGCCCACGCCCAGCCGACCAAGTGGCCGGCGGGGCTGTTCAGCGTCTGCACCGGCTCCTACGACATCCCGGCGGCCTTCGTCCACGTCGACGGCGTCTACACCAACAAGGCGCCGGGCGGCGTGGCGTACCGCTGCTCGTTCCGGGTCACCGAAGCGGTGCACATGATCGAGCGGATGATCGACCTGCTGGCGCAGAAGCTCGGCATCGACAAGGCCGAGATCCGCCTGCGCAACTTCGTCCAGCCGGGGCAGTTCCCCTACAACACCGCGCTCGGCTGGGAGTACGACAGCGGCGACTACCCGACCGCCCTGAAAAAGGTGATGGAGGCGGTGGACTACGACGCCCTGCGCAAGGAGCAGGCCGCGAAGAAGGCCAACGGCGAGCTGATGGGGATCGGCATCTGCACATTCACCGAGATCGTCGGTGCCGGCCCGAGCAAGGCCTGCGACATCCTGGGCGTGGGCATGTTCGACAGCGCCGAGATCCGGGTGCACCCCACCGGCAGCGTGATCGCCCGCATGGGCACCATCACCCAGGGCCAGGGTCACCAGACCACGTACGCGCAGATCATTGCCTCCGAGCTGGGGATCCCGTCCGAGGACATCCAGATCGAGGAGGGCGACACCAGCACGGCGCCGTACGGCCTCGGCACCTACGGCTCGCGCACCACGCCGGTGGGCGGGGCGGCCACGGCCATGGCCGCGCGCAAGATCCGCGCCAAGGCCCGCAAGATCGCGGCGCACCTGCTGGAGGTCGCCGAGGACGACCTCGAGTGGGACGTCGACCGCTTCAAGGTCAAGGGCCTGCCGGGGCAGGAGAAGACCATGAAGGAGCTGGCCTGGGCCGCCTACAACGACGTGCCCGAGGGCATGGAGATGGGCCTGGAGGCCGTGGACTACTACGACCCGCCCAACTTCACCTATCCCTTCGGCGCCTACCTGTGCGTGGTCGACATCGACCGCTTCACCGGGGAGACGAAGGTGCGCCGCTTCTATGCCCTGGACGACTGCGGCACCCGCATCAACCCCATGATCATCGAGGGCCAGATCCACGGCGGCCTCGCCGAGGCCTTCGCGGTGGCCATGGGCCAGCTGCTGCACTACGACGAGAACGGCAACATCCAGGGCAACAGCTTCCTGGACTACTTCGTCCCCACCGCCGTGGAGACGCCGAAGTGGGAGACCGACTGGACCGTCACCCCCTCGCCGCACCACCCGATCGGTGCCAAGGGCGTGGCGGAATCGCCCCACGTGGGCGGCATCCCGTGCTTCACCAACGCCGTGAACGACGCCCTGTGGCAGTTCGGCATCGAGCACGTGGACATGCCGCACACGGCGTTCAACGTCTGGAAGGCCCTGCACGGGCACGGCCTGGACAAGCGCGACTGACGCGGCACGAGCCGGCCCGGGCGCGCGTCCGGGCCGGCCGGGACATGCGATGGACGATATCGGCCAGCTGCAGAAACGACTGGAGGACGCCGGCTACGTGGCGGAGCCCGATCTCGCCGCGACGCTGCTGCTGTTCACCCAGCTCAGGCGTCCGCTGCTGCTCGAGGGCGAGGCGGGCGTGGGCAAGACCGAGATTGCCAAGGCCCTGGCGCGGGCCTTCGACACCCGCCTGATCCGCCTGCAGTGCTACGAGGGCCTGGACGCCAGCGCCGCCGTCTACGAGTGGAACTACCAGCGCCAGCTGCTGGCGATCAAGATCCAGGAGAGCGAGGCCCACAGCGCCGAGGAAAAGGAAGAGCACATCTTCAGCGAGCCCTTCCTGCTCCGCCGCCCGCTGCTGGAGGCGATCACGCAGCCCGACCCGCCGGTACTGCTGGTCGACGAGATCGACCGCGCCGACGAGGAGTTCGAGGCCTACCTGCTGGAGGTGCTGTCGGACTTCCAGATCAGCATCCCCGAGCTCGGCACCGTCGAGGCCAGCAGCGTCCCGTACGTGGTGCTGACCTCCAATGCCACCCGCGAGCTGAGTGACGCGCTGCTGCGGCGCTGCCTGTACTACTACGTGGACTACCCCTCGGTGGAGAAGGAGCTGCGCATCGTCTCCGCCCGCCTGCCCGAGGTGGGGCAGCGCCTGGCCGGCCAGGTGGTCGCTTTCGTGCACGCCCTGCGCGAGCTGGACCTGCGCAAGAAGCCGGGCATCGCGGAGACCCTGGACTGGGTGGCGGCGCTGCTGCGAGTGAAGGTCTCCGACCTGACCGAGCGGCCCGAGTGGGTGGCGCAGTCGCTGGTGTGCCTGCTCAAGACCCGGGAGGACCGGGCGGCGGTGACCGACGAGGTCGTCGAGCGCCTGGTGGCCAGATTGCCATGAGCGACGCGCAGCCGCGTCCGCGCGACCGGGGCGCCGAGGCGGCGGGCAATCCGCTGGCCGGGCGCATCCTGGACTTCGTCGACGGCCTGCGCCGCGACGGTTTCCGCGCCGGCGTGGCCGAGGAGCTGGACGCGCTGGAGGTCGCCGCCCGCGTGGGCATCGTCGACCGTCGCCGCCTGCGCTGGGCACTGCGCAGCCTGTTGTGCAGCGACGTGGACGAGTGGCGCCGCTTCGATCGCCTGTTCGACGCGTACTGGCAGCCGGCCAATCGCCGCGCGCGGGTCCAGGCGGTGCCCGGCGTGCCGCTGCAGGGCGCCGCGGGGCAGGGCCCGGCCGGCGGGACGCGGCCGCTGGAGCAGGAGGGCGCGGGCGAGGGCGACGACAGCGGCGCCGGCAGCGGTGGCGTGCAGGGCGGGGCCAGCGAGCGGGAGCTGCTGGAGAAGACCGACTTCCGCCTCCTGCTGGACGAGGCGCAGATGCGTGCCTGCGAGCGCCTGGCCGAGCACCTCGCCCGTCGCATGCGGCGCCACCTGCTCAGACGGGAGCGCATCGCGCGCCTGGGCCGGCGGGTGCACATGCGGCGCACCATCCACCGCAGCCTGCAGCACGGCGGCGTGCCGCTGGAGCTGGCCTGGCGCAGGCGCCGCGAGCGCCTGCCGCGGCTGGTGCTGCTGCTGGACGTCAGCCGCTCCATGAGCCTCTACAGCATGTTCTTCCTGCGCTTCGCGCGCGGGATCGTGGCCGCCTTCGACGACGCCCACGCCTTCGCCTTCCACACGCGCCTGGTGCCCGTGAGCGAGGCGCTGCGCGACCGTGATCCCGAGCGCATGCGCGACAAGCTGGCGGTGCTCTCGCTGGGCTGGTCGGGCGGCACCCGCATCGGCGAGTCGCTGGCGCGTTTCAACTCCGGGCACGGCCGCCTGCTGGGCTCGCGCACCGTGGTGGTGCTGGTCAGCGACGGCTACGACACGGGTGCGCCGGAGCTGCTCGGGCGGGAGCTCGCGAAGATCCACGACCGCGCGCGGCGGCTGATCTGGCTGAACCCGCTGCTGGGCAGGGAAGGCTACGAGCCGGTGGCGCAGGGCATGCAGGCGGCGCTGGCCCACATCGACCTGTTCGCCACGGCCCACAACCTGGAGAGCCTGGCGGCGCTGGAACCGGAGCTCGTGCGCTAGCGCGCGGGAGGGACGCAAGATGATCGTGACCGACACCATCCTGGAGCGGGCGAGCCGCCTGAAGGCGGCGGGCGAGCAGTTCGCGCTGGTCACCGTGGTGCGCAGCGACTCGCCCACCTCGGCCAAGCCCGGGGCCAAGGCCATCGTGCGGCTCGACGGCACCATCGACGGCTGGATCGGCGGCGGCTGCGCCCAGCCGGCGGTAATCAAGACCGCCAAACAGGCCCTGCGCGACGGCCAGCCGCGCCTGATCCGGATCACCCCGGACACGCAGGGGGACGTGGACGAAGGCATCACGGAGTTCGGCATGGCCTGTCACAGTGGGGGCACGCTCGACATCTTCATCGACCCGGTCACCGTCAAGCCGACCCTGCTGATCCTGGGCAGTGCCCCGGCCGGACAGGTCCTGGCCGGCCTGGCGGCCAGGGTGGGCTTCCACGTGGTGGTCGCCGACCGGAAGATCGCCCGCGAACAGTTCCCGGAGGCGGACGTCGTGCTGGACTCCATGGACGGCATCGCCCTGCAGCCGCCGGCCTTCGTGGTCGTCGCCACCCAGGGCCGCCGGGACGAGGCGGGCCTGGAAGCCGCGCTCGCCACGGGCGCCGATTACGTCGCCTTCATCGCCAGCGCCCGCAAGGCCGACAAGCTGCGCGAGTACCTCGGGGAGCGCGGCCACGACCCGGCCCGCGTCGACGCCATCATCGCCCCGGCCGGGGTGCCCACCGGCGCAGTCACCCCGGAGGAGATCGCGCTGTCGGTTCTCGCCGGCGTCTCGCAGGCGCGGCGGGCGGGCCAGGGCGCAGTCCGGGCCACGGCCGCTGCCGGCGCGCCCGAAGCGGAGCCGGCGCCGGCCCAGGGCTCCGAAGAGGCCGGCGAGGCGATCGACCCGGTCTGCGGCATGACGGTCGAGATCGGCGGCGCCGAGCACGTGGCGGAGCACGAGGGACGCCGCTACTATTTCTGCTGCGCCGGCTGTCGGCACAGGTTCGAGAAGAATCCGGACGAGTATCTCGAACGGTCGACATAGTCGACAGTTCGAGTTTTAGGTTTTAGGTTTTAGGTAAGAGGCGGCAGGTCATGTTGCCTGTCATCCGGGCCAGTCGGGCCCGGCTGGGCCAGCCAGAAGCGCCCGGGCTTTCCACAAGGCAGAAGCTGCGGATGCCCACCGGATCCCTCTTTCCTAAAACCTAACA
>DASQZJ010000027.1:0-47230 GCA_035638775.1 Gammaproteobacteria bacterium | reverse complement strand
CCGCTGGCGCTGGTCTCGACCCTGGCCTACGCGGTGATGGCGCTGATGAACATCGGCCTGAAGGTGTCGACGCTGCCGGTGGCCGCCCTGGGGGTCGGCATCGGCGTCGACTACGGGATCTACATCTTCAGCATGTTCCAGGCCTACATCGAGGACGGCCAGGACATGCGCACGGCGTACTACAACGCCCTGCGGACCACCGGCAAGGCGGTGCTGTTCACCGGCCTGACCCTGGCCGTGGGCGTGTGCACGTGGCTGTTCTCGTCCCTCAAGTTCCAGGCCGACATGGGCGTGATGCTGGCCTACATGTTCGTCGTGAACATGCTGGGCGCCATCCTGCTGCTGCCGGCGGTGGCGCACTTCCTGGTCAACCCGGAGAAGATGCGGGCGAAGGCCCAGGCCCGCCGCGTCTGACAGACCGGTTGGCACGAGCGTCGACGAGCCCGGCTTCGGCCGGGCTCTTTTTTGCCGCCCCGGCATCGGCTGAGCGGTCGTGCGGTGCGGGTCGGAATGGATGTGGGGGTTTTAGGTTTTAGGTTTTAGGAAAGAGGGGCTTGGGGGCATCTCCGGCTTCTCTTTTTTGTGCAAGGTTGCGCAGTTTCTCATGCAGCCCTCCGAGCCTGCCAAGCCGGAAAAGAGCTACCAGGCTTTGCCGCTTCTTACCTAAAACCTAACACCTAAAACCTAAAACCGCTCCCCTCCTCACTCGAAACTGGACAGGATGCGGCGCTTGCCGGTCTCGTAGTCCTGCTCACCGAGGATGCCCTCGCTGTCGAGGCGGCGCAGCGTGCGGATCTCCTCCGCCTTGAGCATGCGCAGGTCACGAAGGATGTTGTTCATGGTGTCCTCGACCGTGGCTTCGTACTCGGACAGCAGCTGCTGGTACTGGCGCTCGGTGATCATGCCTTCGCGGCGCAGTCGCTGGATTTCCGAAAACCGCAGCATCTTCTGCTTGCGCGAGCGCTGCTCGGCCTCGTTGGTGGCGGTGGTGACCGCCGCGCGCAGATCGCCCAGGAACTTGCGGAACTCGCGCCGGCTGGGCCGGTTGGCGAACAGCCGGAACAGCGGCGTATGGGAAAAGCGGGAGTACAGCACCACGTCGTTGCGCCATCGGTAGGCGGCCACTCCGGCCAGGGCCAGGCACGCCAGCGAGAACAGCGTGACCAGGAAGATCACGGTTCCCAGGCCGATGCCCATGTCCGTGCCCCACAGGCCGAAGACCACCGCCGGCAGCGCCGCGGCCGCGGCAGCCTGGATCCAGCGCCACGGGATGAAGCGCTCGTACTCGGGCGACGGATTCACCAGCGGCAGGTCCACGTAGTACGCCCCGGAACGGAACAGGTTCCGGAACTTGGCCACGATGTACCTGCCCCGCACGACCTCGAAGCTGCGGTATTCGGCGATCAGCGGGCGTTTCTGGACCAGGTAGAGCCGGGTTTTCATCCTGCGCCGTCGTCCCTTGTGCCACTGCCGGTTGCGGGGGGGCGCCGAAAAGGGCGGTCCGCCCTTGCACGGCCCATGTTCGTCGATCGGGTTGGTGTGTGACACGTTCGGGCGCGGCCGTGTCGGCGGCACCCGGGGATGGATCCTGTCGAATCCGCGTGCCGGATAGACGTTACCGGGAATCCGGGCACGGGGGAAGCGGTGTGAGTTCTGTCGACCCTCCCCGCGTCCTGCGTGGTGCGCCGCTGCCACGTGGGAGGATATAATGGGCATTTCACCATCGTCTGTCCGCCGATTCGGCGGCGACAGCCGACAACCGGATGCATCCGTCGGCCGGGCGGACATCGTGCCCGGCACGGACGAGGCACAGGCAAGAGGAAACAAAGATGCCCATCTACGAGTACGAGTGCCAGGCCTGCGGGCATCGCCTTGAGGCGTTGCAGATGCTGAGCGAGGACCCGCTCAGGGACTGCCCGGAGTGCGGCAAGCCCGAGCTCAAGCGGCTGATCTCGGCCGCGGGCTTCCGCCTGAAGGGCAGCGGCTGGTACGAGACGGATTTCAAGAAGGACGGCAAGCGCAACATCGCGCGGTCCGACAGTACGGACAGCAAGGGCTCGTCCTCCGGCTCGTCGGAGTCCTCCGGCGGCTCGGGCAAGGCGGCCACCTCCTCCGACTGACCGGAATCCCGGGCGACGCGCGGCCTTGCGCGCCCCACCCGCAGCACTTACCATCGTCCGCTCCCGGCGGCGCCGCCGCCGGGAGCCCTTCTCTTGCCCCCGCGTCAACCGGAAATCAGCATGAAGCGAACCTGCTACTGCGGCGAAGTCAACGAGACGTACATCGACCGGACCCTGGAGCTGGCGGGCTGGGTCCACCGCCGCAGGGATCACGGGGGCGTGATCTTCGTCGACCTGCGGGACCGGGCGGGCGTCGTCCAGGTCGTGTTCGATCCCGACCAGGCCGAGGTGTTCCGGACCGCCGAGGCGCTGCGCAACGAGTTCGTGATCCGGGTGGCGGGGTACGTGCGTCATCGCCCGGAGGGTACGGTCAACGAGAAGCTGCCGACCGGCCGGGTGGAGGTCGTGGGCACCGAGCTCGAGATCCTGAACCGCGCCGAGACGCCGCCGTTCCAGCTCGACGACGAGGACGTCAACGAGGAGCTGCGACTGCGCTACCGCTACGTGGACCTGAGACGTCCCCGCATGCAGGAGAACCTGCAGCTGCGCGCCCGCATCACGCGGAGTCTGCGGCGTTTCCTCGACGAACGCGGGTTCCTGGACATCGAGACGCCGATGCTCACGCGCACCACGCCCGAGGGCGCACGGGACTACCTGGTGCCCAGCCGCACCCACCCCGGGCACTTCTTCGCCCTGCCCCAGTCACCGCAGCTGTTCAAGCAGCTGCTGATGATGTCCGGCATGGATCGTTACTACCAGATCGTGCGCTGCTTCCGGGACGAGGACCTGCGCGCGGACCGCCAGCCGGAGTTCACGCAGCTCGACATCGAGACCTCGTTCCTGGACGAAGCCGGGATCATGGAGATCACCGAGACCATGATCCGCGACCTGTTCGCCGAGGTGCTCGACGTCGAGCTGCCCGACCCGTTCCCGCGCATGACCTACGGCGAGGCGATGGACCGCTTCGGCATCGACCGGCCGGATCTGCGCATCCCGCTGGAACTGGTCGAGGTGTCGGACCTGATGCGGGAGGTCGAGTTCAAGGTATTCTCCGGGCCCGCGAACGACGCGGCGGGACGCGTCGCGGCCCTGCGGGTCCCCGGCGGCGGACGGCTCACGCGCAAGGAGATCGACGACTACACGGCCTACGTCGGGCGTTACGGCGCGCGCGGGCTGGCCTACATCAAGGTCAATGACCCGGCGCGCGGCGTCGCGGGCCTGCAGTCTCCGATCCTGAAATTCCTGCCGCCGGCGGTGGCGTCGGAGGTGCTCACCCGCACGCAGGCGCGGGCCGGCGACCTGATCTTCTTCGGCGCGGATCGCGCCCGGGTGGTAAACGAGTCGCTGGCGGCCCTGCGCGTGCGCCTGGGCCACGACCTGGAACTGGTCGAGGATGCCTGGCGGCCGCTGTGGGTGGTCGATTTCCCGATGTTCGAGTGGGACGAGCGGGAGCAGCGCTGGCAGGCGCTGCACCACCCCTTCACCGCGCCGGCGGTATCCGACCCGGACGGCTTGCGCGCGGATCCGGGCAATGCCGTCTCGCGCGCCTACGACATGGTGCTCAATGGCACCGAGCTGGGCGGCGGCTCCATCCGCATCCACCGCACCGAGATGCAGGAGGCCGCGTTCGAGGTGCTCGGCATCGGCCACGACGAGGCGGAGGAGAAGTTCGGCTTCCTGCTCGAGGCGCTGCGCTACGGCTGCCCGCCCCACGGCGGGCTCGCCTTCGGCCTGGACCGGCTGGTGATGCTGATGGCGGGCGCCGGCAGCATCCGCGACGTGATGGCGTTCCCCAAGACCCAGACCGCCAGCTGCCCGCTGACGAACGCTCCCGGCCTTGCCAGCGAGCAGCAGCTGCGTGAGCTCGGGCTGCGCCTGCGGGCCGGAGTGCTCGAGAGCTAGGTGTCCGAGCGGCCCATGGCCCCGGCCCGTGGTCACGGCAGACGCGCCGAGTCGGTGCTGGTGGTGGTCACCGGTCCGGCGGGCACGGTGCTGCTGATCCGGCGACGCCAGCCGGTCGGGTTCTGGCAGTCGGTGACCGGTGCCCTGGAGGCGGGCGAGACCCCGGCCCGGGCGGCCCGCCGTGAAGTTCGCGAGGAGCTGGGCATCGACCCGGGCAGCGACATCGAGGACTGCCACCTGCGCTTCCGTTTCCCCATCCTGCCTGCCTGGCGGCACCGCTACGACGCCGGTCAGCGCACTAATCTCGAGCACGTGTTCCACCTTCCGGCCCGGCGCGCCTTCCGGCCGCGCCTGGACCCCGCCGAGCACACCGGGTGGATCTGGCTGTCCGGTGCCGGGGCGGCGGCGCGGGCGGCCTCGGAGACCAACCGGCGCGCGATCCGGCACTGCCTGCGGTGCCGGCGGAGCGCGCCGTGACGAATGCCCGGCACGAG
Organism: Gammaproteobacteria bacterium; assembly: GCA_035638775.1. Taxonomy (GTDB): domain Bacteria; phylum Pseudomonadota; class Gammaproteobacteria; order UBA5335; family SLRW01; genus DASQZJ01. Next base: position 42,714 of record DASQZJ010000027.1, on the reverse strand, counting down.
GCGGTGGTATTGGTGCACGGCCTGTGGATGACCGGGCTCGACATGCTGGTGCTGGGCCGCCGCCTGCGCCGCGCGGGTTACCGGGTGCGGCATTTCCGCTACCGCTCGGTGCGGCGCGGCCCGGCCGAGAACGCGGCCCGGCTGGCGCAATTCGTCGAGCGGATCGACGCGCCGGTGGTGCACTACGTCGCGCACAGCCTGGGCGGCATCGTGCTGCTCTACCTGTACGAGCGCTACCCGCCGGCCAAGCCGGGACGGGTGGTGCTGCTGGGATCCCCCGTGACCGGCAGCAGCTCGGCGGAGCGGCTGCGTCGCCGGCCGGCCGGTCGCTGGATGCTGGGCCGGAGCTGGCGCGGCGGGCTGGACGGGAACGTGCCCGAGTGGGACGGCCGGCGCGAGCTGGGGGTGATCGCGGGCACGCTGGGAGCGGGACCGGGGCGCCTTTCCGGCCATCGCATGCCGGTGCCGCACGACGGCACCGTGGCACTGGCGGAGACCCGGCTGCCCGGCGCGCGTGACTGCCTCGAGGTGCGTGCAACCCACATGGGCCTGCTGTTCGCCCGCGGGGTCGCCCGGGCCGTGATCGGGTTCCTGCGCGACGGCCGCTTCTGACCGGACGGCTCAGCCGTCGCCGTCGTCCAGCATCCGCCGGAGCCGGTACAGCGTGTCCAGCGCCTGGCGCGGGCTCAGGTCGTCGGGGTCGGTATCCCGCAGCGCACCGACGACCGGATGCTCGGCAGCGCTGAACAGCGGCAGCTGGGGGCTCGCCCGGGACGCTGCCGGCGGTGCCGCCGGGCGGCCGTGTTCCAGCGCATCGAGGTAGGAGCGGGCCCGCTCCACGACTTGCGGCGGGACTCCGGCCAACGCCGCCACGTGCAGGCCGTAGCTGCGGTCGGCGGGCCCGTCGCGGACGGCGTGCAGGAACACCAGCCGGTCGCCGTGCTCGGCGACGTCGAGGTGGACGTTGTCGATGCCGGGATACTCGTCGGCGAGGCTGGTCAGCTCGAAGTAGTGCGTCGCGAACAGCGTGAAGGCGCCGATCTCGGCGGCCAGGTACTCGGCGCAGGCGCGGGCAAGCGAGACGCCGTCATAGGTGCTGGTGCCGCGTCCGATCTCGTCCATCAGCACCAGGCTGCGATCGGTGGCACCGTGCAGGATGCCCGCGGTTTCGGTCATCTCCACCATGAACGTGGAGCGGCCCGATGCCAGATCGTCGGCTGCCCCGATGCGCGTGAAGATGCGGTCGATCGGGCCCAGCGCAGCGGCGCGGGCGGGGACGTAGCTGCCGATGCAGGCCATCAGCGCGATCAGCGCCACCTGGCGCATGTAGGTGGACTTGCCGCCCATGTTGGGGCCGGTCACCACCAGCATGCGGCGGGCGTCGTCCAGGCGGACGTCGTTGGGCACGAAGGGCTCCCCGGTGGCCTGCTCCACCACCGGGTGGCGGCCTGCCTCGATGCGGATCCCGGGGTCGTCCACCAGCTCCGGGGCCACCAGGTCCAGCGTGCGGGCACGCTCGGCGAGGTTGGCCAGCACGTCCAGCTCGGCCAGTGAGGCCGCGGTCTGCTGCAGGGCGGGAATGTGTGCCCGCATCGACTCGAGCAGCTCTTCGTAGAGCTGCTTCTCCCGCGCCAGGGCCTTTTCCCGCGCGCTCAGGACCCGCTCCTCGAAGCCCTTGAGCTCGGCGGTGAGATAGCGCTCGGTGTTCTTGAGCGTCTGGCGACGGATGTAGTCGTCGGGCACCTGCCGGGCCTGCGCCCGCGTCACCTCGATGTAGTAGCCGTGGACCCGGTTGTAGCTGACCCGCAGGTTGGGGATGCCGGTACGCTGCCGCTCGCGGGTCTCCAGGTCGAGCAGGTACTGGTCGGCGCTGCCCGACAGCGCACGCAATTCGTCCAGTTCGCCATCGTAGCCCTCGGCGATGACGCCGCCGTCGCGGATCAGCAGCGGCGGCTCGGGCACCACGGCGCGATGCAGCAAGGCGGCGAGCGCGGAGTGATCGCCGAGGTCGCCGGTGAGCCGGGCGAGGCGCGGGCTGTCGATCTCGGCGAGCGACTGGCCCAGCCCCGGGACGGCGTCCAGGCCGGTGCGCAGCGCGGTCAGGTCGCGCGGGCGTGCCGAGCCCAGGGCAATGCGCGCCAGGATCCGCTCGAGGTCGCCGATGCCGCGCAGCTGCTGCTGCAGGGGTTCATGGCGCCCGGCCTCCTGCAGCGTGCCAACGGCGTCGTGGCGCAGCCGCAGCACCTCGTGGTCGCGCAGCGGACGGTTGATCCAGCGGCGCAGCTCGCGGCTGCCCATGGCGGTGGCGGTGTGGTCGAGCACTTCGGCGAGCGTGTTCTCGCGCCCGCCCGAGAGCTTGCGCTCGAGCTCGAGGTTGCGGCGCGTCGCGACGTCCAGGATCACCGCCTCGTCGCGCAGCTCGGTCCGCAGGCCCCGGAGGTGGGGCAGGGCGGTGCGCTGCGTGTCCTGCACGTACTGCAGCAGGCAGCCGGCCGCCGCGACGGCCAGGGACATGTCGTCGCAGCCGAAGCCGGCCAGGTCCCGGGTGCCGAACTGCGCGCACAGCAGGCGACGGGCGGCGTCCTCCTCGAAGTGCCAGGGCGGTCGCCGGCGCAAGCCGCGATGCTCCGCGAGCGGCGCGGGCAGGGCCGCGTCCTCCGGAGCCAGCAGCTCCGCCGGGCGCAGCCGTTCGACCTCGGCCAGCAGCGCCTCGGCTCCCTCCAGCTCCAGCACCGTGAAGCGGCCGCCGCTGAGCTCGAGCGAGGCGATGCCCCAGCGCTCGCTCGCGGGCGCCAGGCAGACCAGGAGATTGTCGCGCCGCTCCTCGAGCAGGGCGTCTTCGGTGACCGTCCCCGGCGTGACGATGCGCGTGACGCGGCGCTCCACGGGACCTTTCGATGCCGCCGGATCCCCGATCTGCTCGCAGACGGCCACCGATTCCCCCAGGCGCAGCAGGCGGGCGAGATAGCCGTCGACGGAGTGGACCGGCACACCGGCCATGGGGATCGGCCCACCGGCCGACTGGCCACGGCTGGTCAGCGTGATGTCGAGCAGGCGCGCCGCCCGGCGTGCATCGTCGTAGAACAGCTCGTAGAAGTCGCCCATGCGGTAGAACAGGAACACGTGCGGATGTTCCGCCTTGATCCGCAGGTACTGGCGCATCATCGGCGTGTGCTGTTCGGGGGCCTGATCGGGCATGCCAGCTGCTATGGTTATGGAATCGACGTCGCAATCGTGCAAGCGGTGAAGGATCCGTCCCGGATCCTTCACGGTCGCCGGCCGCCGGCACATGTCCGGAGCCGGCTCCACCGCGGGCGGTTCATGGCCCGCGGGGAGCTCCGAATCGATCGGAGTTTCCTAGTGTACATGCGGGACGGGATTTCCGCGTCGGAGAGCATATGGCGTACGAGGAGATGGCCGATCTGGTGGCGGAGCTGGCGGGCATCCTGGAGCCGGAGGGGCTGCGGCTGGTCACCGCCGAGTCCTGCACCGGCGGCTGGCTGGCGAAGGTGCTTACCGACCGCGCCGGCAGCTCCGCGTGGTTCGAGCGGGGCCTGGTGACCTACAGCAACGCGGCGAAGGTCGAGCTGCTGGGCGTGCCCGAGTCGCTGCTGGAGAGCGAGGGCGCGGTGAGCCGGGCGGTGGTGAACGCCATGGCCGAAGGCGCGCTGGCGCGCAGCCACGCCGATCTCAGTGTCGCGATCAGCGGCGTGGCCGGGCCTTCCGGTGGCACGCCGGACAAGCCTGTCGGGACCGTGTGCTTCGCCTGGGCCTCCCGCGGCGGCGCACGGGACAGCGTAAGGCAGCGCTTCGGCGGCGACCGCGAGACGGTGCGGGCGCACTCCGTGGTGACCGCGCTGGAAGGCCTGATCCGGCTCGCGCGCGAGGATGGAGGCACCGTGGCGCGCGCCTGAGCCGGGCATGCGCGCGCTGCCGGGGAACGGAAGCCCCCGGGGGGAGGCGCCCGCAGGCGACGTCGGGGCGGGTGGGTGACATCCGTCATCTGTGTGATAATGCATCGGCGTAGCGGCCCCTTCCCCGGCGCGTTTCCCCGGGGGTGCCCCACCGGCCGGCTCCGGGCGGCGCGGAGGACGGGCGGGGGCGGAAGCGCACCGATCACCACGCTTGGGAAGTCAGCAATGGACGAGAATCGCAAGAAGGCTCTCGCGGCGGCGCTGGGCCAGATCGAGAGGCAGTTCGGGAAGGGATCGGTGATGCGTCTGGGCGACAACCAGGTCGCCGCCGACGTGGCCTCGATCTCGACCGGCTCACTGGGCCTGGATATCGCGCTCGGCATCGGGGGGCTGCCGCGGGGCAGGGTGGTCGAGGTGTACGGCCCGGAGTCCTCGGGCAAGACCACCCTGACCCTGCAGGTGGTGGCGGAAGCCCAGCGCGCCGGCGGCACGGCGGCGTTTGTCGACGCCGAACACGCCCTGGACCCGGTGTACGCGGGCAAGCTCGGGGTGGACGTGGACGAGCTGCTGGTATCGCAGCCGGACACCGGCGAGCAGGCCCTGGAGATCACCGACATGCTGGTGCGCTCCGGGGCGGTGGACGTGGTGGTGGTGGACTCCGTGGCCGCGCTCACCCCCAAGGCCGAGATCGAGGGGGAGATGGGCGACTCCCACGTGGGCCTGCAGGCGCGCCTGATGTCCCAGGCACTGCGCAAGCTCACCGCCAACATCAAGCGCTCCAACTGCATGGTGATCTTCATCAACCAGATCCGGATGAAGATCGGCGTGATGTTCGGCAATCCGGAAACCACCACCGGAGGCAACGCCCTGAAGTTCTATTCATCGGTGCGCCTGGACATCCGTCGCGTGGGCTCGATCAAGCGCGGCGACGAGGTGGTCGGCAACGAGACCCGGGTCAAGGTGGTCAAGAACAAGATGGCGCCTCCGTTCCGCCAGGCGGAGTTCGAGATCCTCTACGGCGAGGGCATCTCCCGCGAGGGCGAGATCATCGACATGGGCGCGAAACACGGGCTGATCGAGAAGTCCGGCGCCTGGTACAGCTACAACGGCGACCGTATCGGGCAGGGCAAGGAGAACGCCCGCCAGTACTTCCGGGAGCATCCCGAGGCGGCGGCCGAGGTGGAGCGGGCGATCCGGGAGAAGCTGCTTCCGGACAACGGGGGCGCCCCCGGTGGCCGCGTCGAGGCGGAAGAAGACGCCGGCTGAGGCGGACGCGGACGAGGTCCGGTCCGCCGCCCTGCGCCTGCTCGCCCGGCGCGAATACGCGGTCGCGGAGTTGCGCGGGCGGCTGGCACGTCGGGGCTATCCCGGGGCCACCATCGAGGAGGTGCTGGACGCGCTGCAGGCCGACGGCCTGCTGGACGAGCGGCGGTTCGTGGAGAGCTTTGTCGCCACCCGCGCCGCGCGCGGCGACGGTCCGCTGAAGTTGCGCCAGGGGCTGGCCGAGCGCGGCGTGGCCGAGGACCTGATCCCGGAATACCTCGATGCCGATGACCCGGGCTGGCTGGAGCGGCTCGAGGCCGTCCGGTGCAAGCGCTTCGGTCCCGCCCCCCCCGGCAGCTACGCCGAGTGGGCCCGGCAGGCCCGCTTTCTGCAGCGGCGCGGGTTCAGCGCGGAGCAGATCCGGCGGGCCCTGCGCCAGGATTTCTGAGGCCGGCCCCGGACGTGCCGGGCCGTGCGGCTCGCCCCGCGTGTGCGACGCCCGCGGTCGTCCGGGAAAGCCCTGTTATACTGGCATGACGATGGTTTCACCCCGACCGCCGGGCCGGGCCGGTGGGCCTGTGTCCGCAAATCCGTCGCTCGAGTGCAAGGCGTCCGATGATCAGCAGTGCCGAGATCCGAGAGAGTTTCCTGAACTTCTTCCGCGAGCGCGGTCACGAGATCGTGCCGAGCAGCTCCCTCGTTCCCGCGAACGATCCCACGCTGCTGTTCACCAACGCGGGCATGGTGCCGTTCAAGGAGGTGTTCCTGGGCAACGAGCACCGTGGCTACGCGCGCGCCGCCAGCTCGCAGCGCTGCGTGCGCGCCGGGGGCAAGCACAACGATCTCGAGAACGTCGGCTATACGGCGCGCCATCACACCTTCTTCGAGATGCTGGGCAACTTCAGCTTCGGCGATTATTTCAAGCGGGAGGCCATCCGCTACGCGTGGGAGTACCTCACGGGCGAGCTGAAGCTGCCCCCCGAGCGACTCTGGGTGACCGTATTCGAGCAGGACGACGAGGCGGCGGGCATCTGGCTCGACGAGATCGGCGTCGACCCGGAGCGTTTCTCGCGTATCGGGGAGAAGGACAACTTCTGGGCCATGGGCGACACCGGCCCCTGCGGACCCTGCTCCGAGATTTTCTACGATCACGGCCCGGGGATCGCCGGCGGGCCGCCGGGCACCCCGGACGAGGACGGGGACCGCTACATCGAGATCTGGAACCTGGTGTTCATGCAGTACCAGCGTGACGCGCAGGGCAACATGGAAGCCCTGCCGCGGCCCTCGGTGGACACCGGCATGGGCCTGGAGCGCATCGCGGCGGTGATGCAGGGGGTGCACGACAACTACGAGATCGACCTGTTCCGGCACCTGATCGCGGCGGCACAGGAGCTCACCGGCGTGCGCGACGCGCACAACAGTTCCCTCAAGGTGATTGCCGACCATATCCGCGCCAGCGCGTTCCTGATCGTGGACGGCGTGATGCCCTCGAACGAGGGCCGCGGCTACGTGCTGCGCCGGATCGTTCGCCGCGCGATCCGGCACGGATACAAGCTGGGGGTGCGCCAGAGCTTCTTCCACCGGCTGGTGCCGACGCTGGTCGCGGAGATGGGCGACGCCTTTCCGGAGCTGCGCCGCGGCGCCGAGCTGGCGCGGCGGGTTCTGCTCCAGGAGGAGGAGCGCTTCGCCGAGACCCTGGAGCAGGGCATGACGCTGCTGGAAAGGGCCATCGGGGGATTGTCCGGGAAGACCCTCCCGGGCGAGACCGCCTTCCGGCTCTACGATACCTATGGCTTCCCGGTCGACCTGACCGCCGACGTGGCCCGGGAGCGGGGCCTGGAAGTCGACTATCGGGGGTTCGAGGCCGAGATGTCGCGGCAGCGGGAGCGCGCCCGGGCCGCGAGCCAGTTCGGCGTGGACTACAGTCACCGGGTGGACGTGGACCAGCCGACGGAGTTCAGCGGCTACGAGCGCACCCGGGACGAGTCCGGGGTGCTGGCCCTGTACCGCGACGGCGAGCGCGTGGAGTCGCTGGACGCGGGGCAGAGCGGCATGGTGGTGCTGGCGCGCACCCCCTTCTACGCGGAGTCCGGCGGCCAGGTCGGCGATCGCGGGATGCTCAGCGGCGACGCCGGGCGGTTCGAGGTGGAGGACACGCGCAAGCAGGGCGGCGGCGTGTTCGGCCACTTCGGCACCGTGCTGGACGGACGTCTGCGGACCGGCGACCGGTTGCGGGCGCGCGTGGACGAGTCACGGCGGGACGCGACCCGGCGCAACCATTCCGCCACGCATCTGCTCAACGCCGCGTTGCGGCGGGTGCTGGGCGAGCACGTGACGCAGAAGGGCTCGCTGGTCGAGCCGGAGCGGCTGCGCTTCGACTTCTCCCACTTCGAGCCCCTGACGCCGGCCCAGATCGAGGAGATCGAGGCGCTGGTCAACCGCGAGATCCGGGCCAACGTGCCGGTGGACACGCGCATCATGCCCTACCGGGAGGCGATCGACGCGGGCGCGCTCGCCCTCGCCGGGGAGCAGTACGCCGACGAGGTCCGGGTGTTGCGCATGGGCGATTTCTCCACCGAGCTGTGTGGCGGCACGCACGTCAGCCGCACGGGCGACATCGGGATCTTCAAGGTGACCGCCGAGAGCGGGGTGTCCGCGGGAGTCCGGCGCGTCGAGGCGGTGACCGGGGCCGGCGCCCTGCGCTGGATCGGGCAGCAGCAGGCCCGGCTCGACGAGCTGGCCGCGCTGACCCGCAGCTTCCCCGACCAGCTGGTGGACCGGGTCCGGCAGCTGGTGGAGCACTCGCGCGCCCTGGAGAAGGAGGTCGAGCGCCTCAAGGCCCGCCTCGCGTCCGGCCAGGGGACGGACCTGGCCTCCGGGGCCCGCGAGGTCGAGGGCGTCCGTATCGTCGCCTCGCGCCTCGACGGCGCCGATGCGCGCACTCTGCGCAACGCGGTCGACCAGCTGCGCAACAAGCTGGGGACGGCTGCGGTCGTGCTGGGTACCGTCAGCGACGACAAGGTGATCCTGGTGGCGGGGGTCACCCGTGATACGGTGGACCGCCTGCGCGCGGACGACCTGGTCAATGCGGTCGCCGGTCAGATCGGTGGTCGCGGTGGCGGCCGGGCGGACATGGCGCAGGCCGGGGGTGGCGACCCGTCCGGACTCGACCGGGCGCTCGGGGGTGTCGTCGACTGGGTGCGCGAGCGCCTGGCGGCCGCCGGCCAGGGCGATGCCTGAGTGATCCGCTTTTCGCCCCGGCGGGCGGATGGTAAGGTTTCCCACTTTCGGCTGTTATAACAGATGGCACTAATCGTACAGAAATACGGCGGCACCTCGGTCGGCAGCGTCGAGCGCATCCGTACCGTGGCCGACCGCGTGGTCGCCACCCGGGATCGCGGCAACGACGTGGTGGTGGCGGTGTCGGCGATGAGCGGTGAGACGAACCGCCTGATCGAGCTCGCCGGGCAGCTGTCCGAACGTCCCGCGCCGCGCGAATACGACGTGCTGGTCTCGACCGGGGAGCAGGTCACCATCGCGCTGCTGGCGATGGCGCTGGCGGATCGGGGGCACGAGGCGCGGTCCTACACCGGCGCGCAGGTGCCGATCGTGACCGACAGCGCACACACCAAGGCACGCATCCTGCGCATCGGGCCGGAGCGCGTGCGGGCCGATCTCGACGCCGGCCGCATCGTCGTGGTGGCCGGTTTCCAGGGCGTGGACGAGCATGGCAACATCACCACGCTGGGCCGCGGCGGCTCGGATACCACCGCCGTGGCGCTGGCGGCGGCCCTGGAAGCGGACGAGTGCCAGATCTACACCGACGTCGACGGCGTCTATACCACTGACCCGCGGGTGGTGCCCCGGGCCCGCAAGCTGGAGCGCATCACCTTCGAGGAAATGCTGGAGATGTCGAGCCTCGGCGCCAAGGTGCTGCAGAATCGCTCGGTCGAGCTGGCGGGCAAGTACAATGTGCCCCTGCGCGTGCTTTCCAGCTTCGAGAAAGGCGAAGGGACACTGATCACGACTGAGGACAGTGACGTGGAAGAGGTCGTAATATCCGGGATCGCGTTCAATCGGGACGAGGCGCAGCTGACCGTGCAGGGCGTGTCCGACCGCCCCGGGGTCGCCTACCGGATACTCGGCCCCATCTCGGACGCGAACATCGAAGTGGACATGATTGTCCAAAACGTATCGAAGGACGGGAGCACCACGGACTTCACGTTCACCGTCCATCGCAAGGATTACGAGCAGGCGCTGGAGATCCTTCGCAAGCATGCAGGGGATCTGGAAGCGAGGGAGATTTCCGGCGATCCGGACATCGTCAAGGTTTCCCTGGTGGGCGTGGGCATGCATTCCCACGCCGGCATTGCCAGCAAGATGTTCGAGCTGCTCTCCCGGGAGGGCATCAACATCCGGATGATTTCGACCTCGGAGATCAAGGTTTCCGTCGTGGTAGACGAAAAGTATCTGGAGCTTGCGGTTCGCGCCCTGCACCGCGGCTTCGAGCTGGACAAGGAGTAGTTGCGGGGAAGCCGGATGAGCGGGAGCCGTGCGCCGCGGCCATCGCGACTGCTTGGCGCATGCCTTTGAAAGGTTAGGACCCGAGGAGAGGGACGATGCTGATTCTGACCAGGCGCGTGGGTGAAACGGTAATGGTCGGCGATGACGTTACGATCACGGTTCTGGGCGTGAAGGGCAACCAGGTACGGATAGGCGTGAACGCACCCAAGAACGTGTCGGTGCACCGCGAGGAAATCTACCAGCGGATCAAGCGCGAGCAGGAATCCGGCGGAGAACGGGACAACGACGATCTGCCGGGCTCCGGCTCGGGCCTGTAGCCCCCGGCGCATCTCCTTTACCCGGCCCCGTGTGCCAAGTATCCTAGTCCGCTCTAGCGAGCCGGCACCCGCGGAGAGATGGCCGAGTGGCTGAAGGCGCTCCCCTGCTAAGGGAGTAAGGGTTAATCACCCTTCGAGGGTTCGAATCCCTCTCTCTCCGCCATCTTCCCCGAGGGGGGTCGCAGGCCCCCCTCGGGGAAGATGTATAGAAGGCTGGATTCGAACCCTCGAAGCTCGAATGTTCCGGGTTCGACCGGATCGCGGAAGCGATCCGGAACGGTGCCGAAGGCACCGGCCCCGCCGGGGCGAGGGCCGTGAGGCCCGAGTAATCCCTCTCTCCTCGATCTTTCCGGAAACCGCCCGGTTCCGGGAGAAGCAGCAGCGCGGCCCCGCTTGCCAAATTCAGGTACTCTGCACCGTGGCCGTACGGCGCGAACGCGTGACCTTCGCCGGAGGGCCGTTCCCGTCGATGCCGTATGCCGGAGTTGTCCAGCGACGGCGGATCGACGGGGACGGGCGACCGGGGCGCGCCCTTCCCGCGCGCCCGACCGGATTCGGGAGTCCCGCGGCGGGCAATCGACCGCACCGGTTCCGCGGGTACGGCACCGCCGGGGTGTCGCGACGCTCGGCATCCGAAGCGGGCTTTCCACGTCAACGTTCCGACCCGACGCCCCTGACGGTCAGGCGAAGCCGACGGGCCCCGCTCCGGGTCCCGCCATGGCCGCCGTCGGCAAACTGTGCCAGCAAGGAGTACCGGATGAAGCCGTGCGATCGGTCAGCCGTCAAACCGCTCACGGGTGCCCGGCGTATCGAAACGATCGCGATCCTCGGGGCACTGATGGCGTTTGCGCCCCTGTCCAACGACATGTACCTGCCGGCGCTGCCCGCGATCGCCAGGGACTTCCAGAGTTCGATCGGGGCGATCGAGCACACCGTGGCCGCGGGCCTGCTCGGCCTGTGCCTGGGCCAGTCCGTGTTCGGGCCCCTGACCGATCGTTTCGGCCGCAGAGCGCCCCTGTACGGAGGACTCGTGCTGTTCGCGGCAGCATCCGCCGCCTGCGCGCTTTGCCAGGGTGCCGGGTGGCTGACAGGGCTGCGCTTCGTGCAGGCTGTCGGTGCGTGTGCCTGCGTCGTCATTGCGCGCGCATGCGTGCGCGATCTGTTCCCCCCCGACGAAGGCGCCCGCATCTTCTCCTACACGATGCTGGTGCTCGGCATGGCACCCCTGCTGGCCCCGTTGATCGGGGGCTACCTCCTGGTCTCCTTCGGCTGGCAGTCCATCTTCGTCCTGCAGTGCGCCATCGGGGGCCTGGTGCTCGGTGCTGTCTACATTCGACTCCCCGCGGCGCACGGTGGATCGGCGCGGGCCATGCATCCGTTGCAGATCCTCCGCGATTACCGTGCGATCCTCGCGGATCGCCGTTTCCTGGCATTTTCCCTTGCCGGCGGCATCAGCAACGCGGGGATGTTCGCCTATATCACCGGAAGCCCGCACGTGTTCATCGACCTGTTCCACGTACCGGCGCAGGATTTTGGCTGGTTCTTCGGCGCCAACGCGCTCGGGATCGTGGTTTTCTCGCAGCTGAATGCCCGGCTCTTGCGAAGGCGAAGGACGCGGCGCGTGTTGCTGACGGCGCAGCTCTTCCAGTCGGCGTTCGGAGTGCTCTTGTTGGCCGTCTCCGCCGGAGGTTTCGGCGGCGTGTGGGGTATCGAGCTCGGCCTGTTCGGCTATGTGGCGTTAACGGGTGCCGTCATGCCGAGCGCCATCGGGCTCGCGCTCCGCTCGTTCGGGTCCAGTGCCGGCATGGCAGCGGCGCTTTTCGGCACCCTGCAGTTCGCAGCAGCGACGATCGCCTCGGTGATCGTGGGCGTGTTACCGTCGGGCTCGGCTCTGCCGATGTCGGCGGTCGTCGCCGGCTCCGGCACCCTTGCCCTGCTGCTGCACGTGGTGCTGTCACCCGTCGCGGAGCTGCGCGCGGACGCGTGAGCGCGGCGCTGCGCCGCGAGCGGGGTGACCCGACGCGGCAGGCCGACTTAGTCCTTGATCCGTAACGTGCCGACGGCGGCAGCTTGACAGCCCCTACCGGCATTCGGATAATCACGCGCCGGATCGGATGCGCCTGTAGCTCAGTTGGATAGAGCACTTGGCTACGAACCAAGAGGTCGGGGGTTCGAATCCTCCCGGGCGCGCCACTTTCCCTTCGCCCCGCTTCCCCGGGATTTTCGTCAGCGGCCGGGGAGGCCCGCCCTTTCCGGGGCGAGATACCTGCCGACCGGGCCGGACGATCCCCGGAATCCCGCACGCGGAGCGGAGCGAGACCGGGGAGGCATTCGGCGGAAACCGGATGATCCCCGCCACCGGAGGGCGCGAACCGCGCCTCCGGGCATGCGCCGACGGCACCGCCTGCATGCCGGGAGATCCCCGTGCCGCTGCAGCCGGCCCGATCATCCCCGGCGCGCGCCGAACAGTCGACAGCATGGGGATCCCAGCATGGAACTGTATACCTACTACAGGAGCATTGCGGCCCAGCGCGTGCGAATCGCCCTGAACCTGAAAGGCCTCGCCTACGAATCCCGCTTCATCAACCTCCGCGGGCAGAACGGCGGTGAGCAGAACTCGCCCCAGTTCCGGGCGGTCAATCCCCAGGGGCTGGCACCGGTCCTGGTGGACGAGGATCTGGTCATCACCCAGTCTCTGGCCATCATCGAGTACCTGGAGGAAGCCTATCCGACCCGGCCGCTGCTGCCGCGCGACCTGCCGGGACGGGCACGGGTGCGCTCGCTGGCGCAACTGTTCGCGTCCGACATCCAGCCGCTGAACAACCTGCGCGTGCAGTCGATGCTGCGCGACGGCATGAAGGTGAGCGAGCGCAAGATCCGGATGTGGTACAACCACTGGGTCACCGAGGGGCTCGACGCCGCCGAGATCCTGCTCTCCAAGAGCCCGGACACGGGCGGATTCTGCCACGGCGAGCACCCGACGATCGCGGATGTGTGCCTGGTCCCGCAGGTGCACGACGCGATCGAGCTGGATTACGACCTTTCGCGTTACCCGAGCGTACGCAGCATTTACCGCAACTGCATGACCCTGGCCTCGTTCCAGGCCGCCACGCCGGAGACGCAGCCGGACGCGGTGGCCGAGTAGCACGCTTCCGGGGCCGCATCCCGGACACATCGCCGGCGGGTCATCGGGATCGGGGCGCGACCGCCCGGCCGCGCCCCGATCGCGTGACCGACTTTGGTGCAGTGGCGCGCAGCCGGTATGCTGAACCCGATCCGATCGGCCATCCGGACCGGCGCGGCCGTCTCGAGCCCTGAGCGACGCTGACTCCCCCGGTCCGGCCCCGCGCCGCACCGGACTTGCGACCCTGGAAGATGCGGCACGCGGTTTTCGCGGGATCGCGAGGAGATTGCGCAAGTGGCATGCCGCGCGGGCATGCCAGAGGGAGGCAGGGTGTCTGTCACAATCGCGAGCCGAAAGAGCACGGTCCTCGAGGAAATCCTGGCGCTGGCGCGCGAGAAGTTCAGCGCGACCGATCCCGAACCGGTGGTGCAGTTCCTGCGGGAATATTTCCGCCCGGTACCGGAAGACGACATGCTTTCCCGGCCGGCGGCCGATCTCTGCGCCGCCGCGCTCGCGCACCGCCAGTTCGGCTCGGTGCGCACGCCGGGGCGCTCGATCGTCCGGGTCTTCCGCGCCGAGGAGCAGACCCACGGCTGGACCTCGGCGGACACCGTGGTCGAAATGGTCAACGATGACCGTCCGTTCCTGCTGGATTCGACCCTGGCTGCGCTCCAGCGCCTGGGGCTGACCGTCGACCTCACCATCCATCCCATCCTCACCGTGCAGCGCGACAGCGAGGGCCGCCTGCGCGAGGTGGTCGAGGCCGAAAGCGACTCCGGGGCGGGGCAGCTGGAATCCTTCATCCACGTGGAGGTCTCGCATCCGCCGGAGCGCGTCGAGCCCGAGCAGATCCGCGAGGAACTGGAGTCGGTGATGGCCGACGTGAAGATCGCGGTGGAGCAGTGGCAGCCGATGCGCAGTCGCGCGCTGTCGCTGTGCCAGGGGCTGGAAGGCACCCCCGGCGTCGATCCCGCGGCGCTGCGCGAGGTGATGGCGTTCCTCGACTGGGTGGCGGAAGACCATTTCACCTTCGTCGGGGTGGCGGACTACGATCTGCACGAGGAGGACGGCAGGCAGCAGCTGCGGCTCGATCCCGGCAGTGCGCTGGGCGTGCTGCGCCGGCCCGGGAGCCGCGTCACGCAAGCCGAGCAGGTCCTGCCCCATGGCCTGGGCACCGCGCCCGCCGAAGGGACGCTGCTGGTGCTGACCAAGGCGGATTCCCGCTCCACGATGCACCGTGCCTCCTATCTCGACAGCATTGCGGTCAAGCGCTTCGACGCCCGTGGCGAGGTCGTCGGCGAGAGCCGCCTGGTGGGCCTGTACACGGCCGGCGCCTACCATCGCAGTCCACGCGGCATTCCGCTGCTGCGGGGCAAGGTGGAACGGGTCATGCGCGCTTCCGGTCTGCGCCCGACCAGTCACGCCGGGCGCATGCTGCTCAACATCATGGATACTCTTCCCCGGGACGAGCTGTTCCAGGCCGCCGACACCGAGCTGCTCGAGATCACCACCGGGATCCTCAACCTTCAGGAACGCCAGCGCACCCGGCTGTTCCTGCGGCGCGATCCTTACGGGCGCTTCTACTCCTGCCTGGTGTTCATCCCGCGCGACCGCTACCAGCGGGAAGTGCGCGAACGCGTGGAGGCGCTCCTGTGCCGTCTGCTGGACGGCCACGATGCCGAGTCCACCGTGCAGGTAGGGGACTCGCCGCTGGCCCGGGTCCATGTCATCGTGCGCTGCCGCGATCCGGAAGCGCCCTCGCCGGAGGTGGAAAGCATCGAGGCGAGCGTGGTCGATGCGGTGCGCACCTGGCAGGACGAGCTCTGGACGGCGCTCGCGCGCCGCCACGGCGAGGACGCGGCGGTGCCGCTGTACCGGCGCTACGCCAGGGCGTTCCCGGCCGGGTACCGCGAGGATTTCAACGCGGCCGAGGCGGTCGAGGATATCGGGCGGGCCGAAGCCCTGCGAGGCACCGGCGCGCTGCAGATGCACCTCTATCGCTCGCGTACCGGTGCCGGCGACCGGCTGGGGCTCAAGCTGCTGCAGCCCGGCGAGCAGCTGTACCTGTCGGACGTGCTGCCCGTGCTGGAGAACATGGGGCTGCGGGTTCTCAGCGAGCACCCGTACGAGGTCCATCCCGACGGCAGCGAGGCCCTCTGGCTGCACGATTTCACCCTGCACTGCGATCAGCCGGTGGTGGTCGAGGACGCGCGGTCCGCCTTCGAGGAAGCGTTCGCCCGGGTCTGGCACGGCGGCATCGAGAACGACGGCTTCAATCGCCTGACCCTGCTGGCCGGCCTGGGCTGGCGCCAGGTCAGCGTGCTGCGGATGTACTGCAAGTACCTGCTCCAGACCGGGGTCAGCTTCAGCCAGAGCTACATGGAGCAGACCCTGGCCGAGCACGCCCCGGTGGCCGCGCGGCTGGTGGAGCTGTTCGAGCGACGCTTCGATCCGTCCGCCACCGAAGGCCGCGAGCGCGACTGCCTGGCGCTGGCGCAGGCGCTGGACGATGCCCTCGACCGGGTCGCCAGCGCCGACCACGACCGGATCCTGAGGGGATTCCTGCACGTCGTTCGCGCCACCGTGCGGACCAACTACTTCCAGGCGACGGCGGACGGCGAGCCCAAGGCGGCGATCTCGGTCAAGCTCGATCCGGAAACGATCCCGCAGCTGCCGGAGCCGCGCCCGCGTTACGAGATCTTCGTCTACTCGCCGGCGGTGGAGGCCGTGCACTTGCGCGGCGGCAAGGTGGCCCGCGGCGGCATCCGGTGGTCCGACCGGCGCGAGGATTTTCGCACCGAGGTACTGGGACTGATGAAGGCCCAGATGGTCAAGAACGCGGTCATCGTGCCGGTCGGGGCCAAGGGTGGCTTCGTCTGCAAGCGGCTGCCCGAAGGCGGCGGCCGCGAGGCGGTGCAGCAGGAAGTGATCGCCTGCTACAGCACCTTCATGCGCAGCATGCTGGACCTCACCGACAACTACGTCGGGGAGGAATGCGTCTCGCCGCCCGACCTGGTGCGGCTGGATGATGACGATCCGTACCTGGTGGTGGCCGCCGACAAGGGCACGGCGAGCTTCTCCGACATCGCCAACGGCATCGCGCACGAGTACGGCTTGTGGCTGGGCGACGCCTTCGCCTCCGGCGGATCCAGCGGCTACGATCACAAGGAAATGGCGATCACCGCCCGCGGCGCTTGGGAATCCGTGCGCCGCCATTTCCGGGAGATGGGCCACGACCTCGACAGCGAGCCGTTCACCGCGGTGGGCATAGGCGACATGTCCGGCGACGTGTTCGGCAACGGCATGCTGCTGTCGAACCGGGTGCGGCTGGTGGCGGCGTTCAATCACCGGCACATCTTCGTCGATCCCGATCCGGACCCGGAGGCCAGCTTCGTCGAGCGCAAGCGCCTGTTCGACACGCCGGGCTCGGCCTGGAGCGACTACGACAGCGACCGGATTTCGACCGGCGGCGGGGTGTTCCCGCGCAGCGCCAAGTCGATCCGTCTGACCCCGGAGATGCGTCGGGTCCTGGACGTCGACGCCGAGTCGCTGACCCCGCAGGAGCTGATCCGGACCATCCTGTGCGCGCCCGTGGATCTGCTCTGGAACGGCGGCATCGGCACCTACGTCAGGGCCAGCCACGAGGCCAACCTGAGCGTGGGAGACCGTGCCAACGACGCCGTGCGCGTGCACGGCGCCGAGCTGCGTTGCCGCGTGGTGGGCGAGGGCGGCAACCTGGGCATGACACAGCTCGGGCGGATCGAGTACGCGCTCGCCGGCGGGCGGCTGAACACCGACTTCATCGACAACTCGGCCGGGGTCGACTGCTCCGACCACGAGGTCAACATCAAGATCCTGTTCAACGGGGTCATGGAAGAGGGCCTGCTGACGCTGGCCGAGCGCGACCGGCTGCTGCGGGACATGACCGACGAAGTGGCGGGGCTGGTCCTGCGCGACAACTACCTGCAGACGCAGGCGATCAGCATGATGGAGGCCAACGCCGCCGGTCAGCTGGACGAGCACGCGTTCCTGATCGGCCGCCTCGAGGCCACGGCAGGGCTGGATCGCGCGCTGGAGTTCCTGCCCGACGAAGAGGAGCTCAGCCTGCGCCGGGCCCGCAACACCGGCCTCACGCGTCCGGAGCTGGCGGTTCTGCTGTGCTACGCCAAGATTGCCGTATACGACGCCCTGCGGGAGTCCAGCGTGCCCGAGGATCCGTACCTGGAGCAGGAGCTGGAGCTGTACTTCCCGGATCCCCTGCGCGGCCGCTTCCGCGACTGGATGTACGCGCACCGGCTGCGTCGGGAAATCATCGCCAATGCGGTCACCAACAGCATGATCAACCGCATGGGAGTGACCTTCGCGCAGCGCCTCGAGGACGAGCTCGGCGCCAGCGCGGCGGAAGTGGCGCGCGCCTACGCCTGCGCCCGCGAGATCTTCGATGCGCGCAGCATGTGGACCGCCGTGGAGCAGCTGGACGGCCGCGTGGACGGCGCGGTCCAGGTGGAGATGATGAACGCGATCGGCGCGCTGCTGGAGCACGGCACGCGCTGGTTCCTGGGGCGGCCCGGCAGCGCTTCGGACGTGTCCGCCGCGGTCGAGAACCACGCCGGCGGTGTATCCGAGCTGGCACGCGCATGGCCGGAGCTGGTGCCGGACAACGACGCGCAGGAATGGCTGGCCGCAGTGTCCCGCTACGAGGAAGCGGGGGCGTCGGCCGAGGTGGCGCGGCGCATGGCCGGGCTCGAGGCGCTGTTCCCCGCCCTGGATATCGTCGCGGCCGCGCGCGAGACGGACCTGCCGGTCCAGGGGGTGGCCAGCCTGTACTTCCGCCTGGCCGCCGAGCTGGGGCTGGACTGGCTGGTCGAGGAGGTGGACAAGCTGTCCACCAGCGATCACTGGCGGGCACGCGCGCGCAACGGGCTGCGGGAGGACCTCTACGGTCAGTACGCGAGCCTGGTGCGCAGCGCGCTGGCCGATGCGCCGGGAGACCGGCCGCTCACGGACGGGCACCTGGAGGCCTGGATGGAAGCCAACCGCGAAGCGCTCGAACGCTTCCAGCGGCTGGTGGGGGACATCCGCGCGGCGGGTCGGCCGGAGCCGGCCGCACTGGCCGTCGGGGTGCGCGAGCTGCGCCGCCTGGCCTCGGGTCCGGCCACCCTGCAGGGAGGAAGTTCGCCCTGAACGGGCCGGCACGCGGGAGCCGCCCGCCTCGCGAGGCCGCCTAGGGCCGGTGCGGCCGGGCCAGGTAGTCGTGGCTCTGCATCTCTTCCAGCCGGCTGACGGTGCGGCGGAACTCGAAGGCGAGGCGGCGGCCGCGATAGAGCTCCGCGGGAGCCGCCGCCGCCGAGACGATCAGGTTGACCGAGCGGTCGTAGAACACGTCCACCAGGTTCACGAACCGCCGTGCCGCGTCCTCGTCGCGCCGGTCCAGTACCGGTATCCCGGACAGCAGGACACTGTGATAGCAGCGCGCGATTTCCAGGTAATCGTTCTGGCTGCGCGGACCCCGGCACAGCGTGTCGAAATCCACCCACAGCACGCCGTCCCGCTGCCGGCGCACCGCAACCCGGCGACCCTCGATCGTGAGGCTGTCACGGTCCGCCGCGTCGGCCGGCTCGCCGGCGAGCCGGCGGAAGCTCTCGGCCAGGCCGGCTTCGGCGCGGGCATCGTCGGGCCAGTGGTAGATGCGGGCACGATCCAGGGCACGCAGCCGGTAGTCGGTGTTGCCGTCGAGGTGCAGCACCCGCAGGTGGCGCTTGAGCCTTTCGATCGCCGGCAGGAACCGCTGCCGCTGGAGGCCGCCCCGGTAGAGACCGTCCGGGTGTACGTTGGAGGTCGCCACCAGCGTTACGCCCCCGGCGAACAGGTGCTCCAGCAGCGTACCGAGCAGCATCGCGTCGGTGATGTCGGAGACGAAGAACTCGTCGAAGCACAGCACCCGGGTCTCGCGGGCGATGTCGCCCGCAACGGTTGCCAGGGGATCCTGCAGCTCGCGCAGGTCGCGCAGCCGCTCGTGGAGCTCCCGCATGAACCGGTGGAAATGCACCCGGATCGCCCTGTGCGACGGCAGCGAAGCGTGGAACAGGTCCATCAGGTAGGTCTTGCCGCGGCCGACGCTGCCCCACAGGTACAGGCCCCGGACCGGCTCCCGCGCACGTATCCCCGGCAGCAGCCGTCGCCAGCCGGAACGCGGCCGGCGGAGCTCCCGGCAGAGGGCGTCCAGGGCGCGCACCGCGGCCTCCTGGGCCGGGTCGTGCTGGAACCCGTTGCGCTCGAGGTCGCTGCGGTAGAGCGTCCAGGGCGTCGGCTCGCGCGGGGAGTCGGCCGCGGCGCTCACGGGCACGCGCCTCCGGCGGCCGTGAGCAGGTCCCGCCGGCTAGTCATGGTCCAGCTCCGGCCGGTGGCGGAACTGCTCGAGCGCCTCGGGGTTGGCGAGGGCCTCGCGGTTGCCGATGTCCTCGCCATGGATGATGCGCCGCACCGCCAGTTCGGTGATCTTGCCGCTGCGGGTGCGCGGGATGTCGTCGACCTGCAGGATCCTGGCCGGCACGTGGCGCGGCGAGGCGTTCTCCCGGATCGCCGCCCGGATGCGCCCGCGCAGGGCGTCGTCCAGGGTCAGCCCCTCGCGCAGGCGCACGAACAGCACCACCCGCTCGTCGTCGCCCCGGCGCTGGCCCACGGCGATCGACTCGACCACTTCGTCCAGCGCCTCCACCTGGCGGTAGATCTCGGCCGTGCCGATGCGCACCCCGCCCGGGTTGAGCACCGCGTCCGAGCGCCCGTAGATGATCATGCCGCCCTGTTCGGTCAGCTCGGCGTAGTCGCCGTGGCTCCACACCCCGGGGAAGGTCTCGAAGTAGGCCCGCTGGTAGCGCTGCCCGCCCGGATCGTTCCAGAAGCTCACGGGCATCGAGGGGAACGGCGCGGTGCACACCAGCTCGCCCTTCTCCCCGCGCACCGAGTGCCCGTTCTCGTCGAAGACCTCAACCTGCATGCCCAGCCCCCGGCATTGCAGCTCGCCCCGGTACACGGGCAGCATCGGGTTGCCCAGCGCGAAGCACGAGACGATGTCGGTGCCCCCGGAGATCGAGGACAGGCAGACGTCTTCCTTCACGTGCCGGTAGACGTAGTCGAAGCCCTCCGGCAGCAGCGGCGAGCCGGTCGACAGGATGGTCTTGAGCGGTCCCAGGTTGAAGCGCTCGCGCGGGGCCAGCCCGGCCTTCTCCACCGCCGAGAGGTACTTGGCGCTGGTGCCGAACACGGTGACCGCCTCCTGCTCCACCACCTGCCACAGCGCCTCGGGGCCCGGCTGGAACGGGGAGCCGTCGTAGAGCAGCAGACAGGCCCCGGTCGCCAGCGCGCTCACCTGCCAGTTCCACATCATCCAGCCGCAGGTGGTGAAGTAGAACAGCGTGTCGGCCTCGCCCAGGTCCGTGTGCAGGACATGTTCCTTGAGGTGCTGCAGGATCGTGCCGCCGGCGCCGTGCACGATGCACTTGGGCGCCCCGGTGGTGCCCGAGGAAAACAGGATGTAGACCGGGTGATCGAAGGGCAGCTGCTCGAAGCGCAGCTCCGCCGCACCGTGGTCGAGGAACTCGTCGAAGCGCGTGGCGCGCTTGAGCCCGCGCAGGTTGGGCCGATCGCGCGTGTACGGCACCACGATCAGTCGCTGCACCGAGGGCAGGTGCGAGAGCAGCTGCCCGGCCGTGCCCAGGCAGTCGAAGCGCTTGCCGTTGTAGTAGTAGCCGTCGGCCGCGAACAGGAACCGCGGCTCGATCTGGCCGAAGCGGTCCAGCACCCCCCGGACGCCGAAGTCCGGCGAGCAGGACGACCAGATCGCGCCGCAGGCGGTGGTCGCCAGCATCGCGATCACCGTCTCGGGCCGGTTGGGCAGGTAGCCGGCGACCCGGTCGCCCGGGCGCAGCCCGGCCCGGCGCAGGGCACTCGCCAGGCCCGCCACCTGCCGGTAGAGCTGCGCGTGGGTGAGCATCTCCCGGTTGCCCGCCTCGTCCCGGAACACGATCGCCGGCCGCGAGTCCCGGAACCGCAGCAGGTTCTCCGCGAAGTTCAGCTCCGCACCCCGGAACCAGCGCGCTCCCGGCATGCGGTCGCCGTCTTCCAGCACCGCCTGCCAGAAACGCGACGCCTGCATGCCGCAGAAGCCCCAGACGGCCGGCCAGAAGGACCGCGGGTTCTCGACCGACCAGCGGTAGAGGCCGGCATAGTTGGCGATCTCCGGGGCGTATTCGTCCCGTACGAGGGCCAGGAAGCGCGCCATGCCGCTGGCATCGGCGCGCTGCGCTGACGGGGTCCAGATGGGCTCGCTCATGGATCGTCTTCGTGTTCCGATGCTTGCGGGTGTGACCGGGAAGGAGCCTACCCGCGAACGGGCAGGCGTGCAAAACGCCCGGTGTCAGCCGGCGAGGGCTACCTTGCTGCGGCTGTCGCGACCCAGCGCACGGCAAATCAGATCGCCGGCGCGCCGCACGCCGGCGGCGTCGACCCCGGTCTCGATGCCCATGCCGTGGAGCATGTAGAGCACGTCTTCGGTGGCGACGTTGCCGCTGGCTCCGTGCGCGTAGG
The DNA here is from genome assembly GCA_035638775.1 of Gammaproteobacteria bacterium. Taxonomy (GTDB): domain Bacteria; phylum Pseudomonadota; class Gammaproteobacteria; order UBA5335; family SLRW01; genus DASQZJ01. Next base: position 20,986 of record DASQZJ010000027.1, on the reverse strand, counting down.
GGCAGCCACCGAGCCCGGCGACCGAGGCATCGACGGTCGCAACCCCGGCCTCCAGGCAGGCCAGGATGTTGGCCAGCGCCTGGCCGCGGGTATCGTGAAAATGCACCGCCAGCCGCTCCACCGGGACCTGCGCGGCGACTGCTTGCAGCATGCCGCGGGCCGCGACCGGCGTGCCCACGCCGATGGTGTCGCCGAGGGAGACCTCGTGGCAGCCCATCTCGACCAGCGCCCGTGCCACCCGGACCACGTCCCCCGTCGGGACCTCCCCCTGGTAGGGGCATCCCAGCACGCACGAGATGTAGCCGCGTACCGGAACCGAGGCACCGCGGGCCCGCTCCAGCACCGGCCGGAAGCGCTCCAGCGACTCCCCGATGGAGCAGTTGATGTTGCGCTGGTTGAATGCCTCGGAGGCCGCGGTAAACACCGCGATTTCGCGCGCCCCGGCGGCCAGGGCGCGTTCCATGCCCCGCTCGTTGGGCACCAGGACCGGGTAGGCCGCGCCTTCCCGGCGGCGGATGCCGGCGAGCACTTCGGCGGCGTCGGCGAGCTGCGGGATCCATTTCGGGCTGACGAAGCTGGTGGCCTCGATCACCGGCAGGCCGGCGTCGGTGAGCGCGTCGATGAACGCGATCTTGGTCCGCGTCGGCACCGTTCCCGGCTCATTCTGCAGGCCGTCCCGCGGGCCGACCTCGACGATCCGGACCCGTTCCGGAGTATGGTCGGAAGAGTTCATGCCGTTTCGCCTCCTGCCCGGCGCGCACCGTCGGCCGGGTCCTCGTCCGGGTGGAACTCGATCAGGGGCTCGTCCGCCTCCACCACGTCGCCCTCGGTGAAGCGCACCGCGGCCACCTCGCCGTCGGCGGGGGCGCGCAGGGTGTACTCCATCTTCATCGCCTCCAGCACCAGCAGCGGCGTCCCGGCCGTCACCCGCTGGCCGGCCGCGACGTGCACCTTGACGATCCGCCCGGGCATCGGCGAGAGCATGTCCGCCTCCTCGTGTGCCGGTCCGCTGCCATGGGCGCCGTCGGCGATCCGGAAGGGGTGGCGGGTCCCGTCCAGCGTCACCGCCAGCCGGCGCGCGTGCGCGACCACGCGGCAGCGCCGGGGATGGCCGTCGACGCGCAGCGTCAGCAGCGCGCCCTCGCCGCCGGGCTCGCCGACCAGGTGGCTGTCCTCGCCCTGGAGCCCGATCTGCCAGCCGCCGCCCGGGCGGGGCCGGGCGAGGACCCGGCGTTCCCCGCCCGCCGCATCCGCGAGGTAGAAGACCTGCCGGGCGAGCCCCGCGAGCTGCCAGGCATCCCGGCGCCGCCAGGGGGACCCGGGATCCGGCGCGCCCGCCGCCCGCGCGGCGGCTTCCGCCGCCTGGCGGCGCAGCAGCCAGGCCGCGGCCAGCACCGACGCCAGCGCCGGCGGCTCGGCCGGCGCCGTCAGTGTCTCCAGGTGGGTGTCGACGAAGCCGGTGTCGACCTCCCCGCGGTCGAAGGCGGGCAGCGCGGCGACCGCGGCCAGGAATTCGACGTTGGTCACGGGCCCGAAGACGGCGGTCTGGCCCAGGCAGTCGCGCAGGCGCGCCACCGCCGCGGCACGGTCGTCGTCGTGGACCACCAGCTTCGCGAGCATGGGGTCGTACACCAGGCTCACGCGATCCCCGCTTTCGATGCCGCTGTCGACCCGCACGTGCGCGTCCCGTTCGGGCAGGCACAGGGCGTCCACCGGTCCTCCCGAGGGGACGAAGCCCTGCGCCGGGTTCTCCGCGTACAGGCGCGCCTCGATGGCGTGGCCGCGCGAGCGGATCTCCTCCTGGGCGAGCGGCAGCGGCTCGCCGGCGGCGACCCGAAGCTGCCACTCCACCAGGTCGATGCCGGTGATCGCCTCGGTGACCGGATGCTCGACCTGCAGCCGGGTGTTCATCTCCATGAAGTAGAAGCGGCGCTCGCGGTCGACGATGAACTCCACCGTGCCGGCGCCGAGATAGTCCACCGCCCGCGCCGCGGCCAGCGCCGCTTCCGCCATCGCGGAACGCAGCTCCGGGTCCACGAACGGCGACGGGCTCTCCTCGATGATCTTCTGGTAGCGGCGCTGGATCGAGCACTCGCGCTCGAACAGGTGCACCAGGTTGCCCTCGCGGTCGCCGAACACCTGCATCTCGATGTGCCGCGGGTGCAGCAGGCGGCGCTCCAGCAGCACCGAGTCGCCACCGAAGGCGCCGCGCGCCTCGCGCTGCGCCCCCTCGAGGGCCTCCCCGAAGCCCCCGGCGTCGTCGACCACGCGCATGCCCTTGCCGCCGCCGCCGGCAACCGCCTTGATCATCAGCGGATAGCCGATGCGCTCCGCTTCGCGCGCCAGCTGCGCGGGGTCCTGGCCGGCGCCGTGGTAGCCGGGCACGGTGGGCACGCCGGCCGCCTGCATGCGCTCCTTGGCGGCCCGCTTGGATCCCATCAGCTCGATGGTCTCGGGCCGGGGACCGACGAACACCAGGCCGGCTTCGTCGCAGGCGCGTGCGAGCGCCGGGTTCTCCGAGAGGAAGCCGTAGCCGGGATGGATGGCCTCCGCGCCGGATTCCCGCGCGGCCCCGATGATCCGTTCCACCGACAGGTAGGACTGTGCCGGCGCGGCCGGTCCGACCGGCACCGCGGCGTCCGCCTCGCGCACGTGACGGGCATGGCGGTCGGCGTCCGAGTAGATCGCCACGGCGCGCACGCCGAGGCGCCGGCAGGTGGCGATGATGCGGCAGGCGATCTCGCCGCGGTTGGCGATCAGGACGGTATCGAACATGGCTACATCCGGAGCACGCCGAAGCGGGGCAGCTCCTGCGGAGCGTTGAAGCTGGCGGACACCGCGAGCCCGAGAACCCGGCGGGTGTCGGCCGGGTCGATGATGCCGTCGTCCCACAGCCGGGCGGTCGCGTACCAGGGGTTGCCCTGGCTCTCGTACTGCTCGCGGATGCCTTCCCTGAAGCTCTCCTCGTCGGCCGGGTCCCAGTGCTCGCCGCGCGCCTCCATGCCGTCGCGCCGCACCGTGGCAAGCACGTTCGCCGCCTGTTCCCCGCCCATCACCGAGATGCGGGCGTTGGGCCACATCCAGAGCATGCGGGGCTGGTAGGCGCGCCCCGCCATGGCGTAGTTGCCGGCCCCGAAGGAGCCGCCGATCACCACCGTGAACTTGGGCACGCGGGTGCAGGCGACGGCGTGCACCATCTTGGCGCCGTCCTTGGCGATGCCGGCGTTCTCGTACGCCCGCCCGACCATGAAGCCGGTGATGTTCTGGAGGAAAACCAGCGGGATGCCCCGCTGATCGCAGAGCTCGACGAAGTGACTGCCCTTGAGCGCCGATTCCGAGAACAGGATCCCGTTGTTGGCGATGACCCCGACCCGGTAGCCATACAGGCGGGCGAAGCCGCACACCAGGGTCTTGCCGTAGAGTGCCTTGAACTCCTGGAACTCGGAGCCGTCGACGATACGGGCGATGATCTCGCGCACCTCGAACGGCTGGCGCGGGTCCCCGGGGACGATGCCGTAGAGCTCGTCGGAAGGATAGCGCGGCTCGCGGGCATCGGCGGTGTCCGGCGGCACCCGCTTGTCGCCGCCCGTGCAGGCCAGGATGTCGCGCGCGACGGAAAGGGCGTGGGGATCGCTGTCGGCAAGATGGTCGGTCACCCCGGACTGGCGGCTGTGGACGTCACCGCCGCCGAGGGATTCCGCATCCACCTCCTCGCCGGTCGCCGCTTTCACCAGCGGCGGACCGCCCAGGAAGATCGTGCCCTGGTTGCGCACGATCACCGCCTCGTCGCTCATGGCCGGGACGTAGGCACCGCCCGCGGTGCAGGATCCCATGACCACGGCGACCTGGGGGATGCCCCGGGCCGACAGGCGCGCCTGGTTGTAGAAGATGCGCCCGAAGTGGTCGCGGCCCGGGAATACCTCGTCCTGCATGGGCAGGAAGGCACCGCCGGAGTCCACCAGGTACACGCAGGGCAGCCGGTTCTCCCAGGCGATCTCCTGTGCCCGCAGATGCTTCCTGACCGTGACCGGGTAATACGTCCCGCCCTTCACCGTGGCGTCGTTGGCGACCACCATGATCTCGCGGCCGTGCACCTGGCCGATGCCGGTGACGATCCCGGCCCCGGGCGCCGCGTCGTCGTACATGCCCCAGGCGGCCAGCGGCGCGATCTCCAGGAACGGGCTGCCCGGATCCAGCAGGCGCTGGACCCGCTCGCGCGGCAGCAGCTTGCCCCGGGCGAGGTGCTTTTCCCGGGCGCGCTCGCCGCCGCCCTCGGCCACGCGCGCGAGACTGGCGCGCAGCTCGGCCACCAGCTCCTCCATGCGCCGGGCGTTGGCGGCGAAGTCCGACGCCGTGGCGTCGATGCGGCTCCGGATCACCGGCATGGATCAGGCCGACTCCAGCTCGACCGCGATCGCGGTCGCTTCGCCACCGCCGATGCACAGCGAGGCGATGCCGCGCTTCAGGCCCCGCTGGCGCAGGGCGTGCAGCAGGGTCACGGTGATGCGGGCGCCGCTCGCCCCGATGGGGTGGCCCAGGGCGCAGGCGCCGCCGTGGACGTTGACCTTGTCGTGCGGGATTTGAAGGTCGCGCATCGCGGCCATGGTCACCACCGCGAAGGCCTCGTTGATCTCGTACAGGTCGACATCGGAGACCGACCAGCCGAGACGGTGCTGGAGCCGCCGGATGGCCTCCACGGGCGAGGTGGTGAACCAGTCCGGGTCCTGGGCGTAGACGCTGTGGCCGAGGATCCTGGCCAGCGGCCGGACACCGCGCTCGGCAGCCGTGCTGCGGCGCATCAGCACGAGCGCCGCGGCGCCGTCGGAGATCGACGAGGAACTGGCGGCGGTGACGGTGCCGCCGTCGCGCTTGAATGCCGGGCGCAGCTCGCCGATACGCGCCGGGTCGATCTTGAACGGCTCCTCGTCTGCCTCGACCACGTGCTCGCCGCGGCGCTCGCGCACCGTCACGGGCACCACCTCGTCGGCAAAGCGGCCGCCCTCGACCGACTCCCGCGAGCGCTCCAGTGAGGCACGCGCGAAGGCGTCCTGCTCCTCGCGGGTGAAGCCGTAGCGCTCGGCGCACATCTCGGCGAAGTGGCCCATGGCCTTGTGGTTGAAGGGATTCTCGAGGCCGTCGTACATCATGTGGTCGAGCACCTCGCCGTGGCCCATCCGGTAGCCGCCGCGGGCCTTGGGCAGCAGGTAGGGCGAGCCGCTCATGGACTCCATGCCGCCGGCCACCACGATGCCGGCGCTGCCGCCGGCGATCATGTCGTGCCCCAGCATGGCGGTGCGCATGCCCGAGCCGCACACCTTGTTCACGGTAATCGCGCCCACCGACTGCGGCAGGCCGGCCTCCAGCGCGGCAATGCGGGCCGGCGCCTGGCCCAGGCCCGCCGGTAGCACGCAGCCCATCAGGACCTCGTCGATCTCGGGCCCTTCCAGGCCGGCGTCGCTGACGGCGGTCCGGATCGCCTCGGCGCCCAGCGCCGTCGCGGCCACGCGGGACAGTTTGCCCTGGAAGGAACCGATGGGCGTGCGCCGGGCGGAGACGATGACGACAGGATCTTGCTCACTCACGGAAAGACCTCCTGGCTGAGTCCGGTTCGGGGCACTGGGGGGACGGGCGCGCTCAACCCGACTGCTCGAACAGCTCGCGCCCGATCAGCATGCGGCGGACCTCGTTGGTGCCCGCGCCGATGTCGTAGAGCTTGGCGTCCCGCAGCAGGCGGCCCGCCGGGTACTCGTTGACGTAGCCGTTGCCCCCCAGCGCCTGGATGGCTTCCAGGGCACATTGTACCGCGGACTCCGAGGCATACAGCAGGCAGGCGGCGGCATCGCGGCGTGCGGCCCGGCCCTGATCGAGCAGTGACGCGGTGCGATAGGCGAATGCCCGCGCCGACTGCAGCCGCGTGTACATGTCGGCGATCTTGCCCTGCATCAGCTCGAAGGTGCCGATGGGCGCGTCGAACTGGCGGCGCTCGTGGACGTAGGGCAGGACCAGGTCCAGCGCCGCCTGCATGATGCCCAGCGGCCCGCCGGTCAGCACGATGCGCTCGGCGTCGAGGCCGGCCATGAGGATGCGCACGCCCTGGTTGACCTCACCGAGGACGTTGGCATGCGGGATCTCGCAGTCCCGGAACACGAGCTCGCAGGTGTTGGAGCCGCGCATCCCCAGCTTGTCCAGCTTCTGCGCGGTCGAGAATCCCGGTGTCCCGCGTTCGACCAGGAAGGCCGTGATGCAGCGCGAGCCGGCGTCCGGCCCCGCGGTACGCATGTAGACCAGCAGTACGTCGGCGTCCGGACCGTTGGTGATCCACATCTTGGAACCGTTGGCCACCCAGGTGTCGCCGTGGCGCTCGGCGCGACAGCGCATCGAGCCGACCACGTCCGACCCGGCGGCGGGTTCGGACATGGCCAGCGCCCCGATCCGCTCTCCGGAGCAGAGCCCGGGCACCAACCGATCGCGCTGGTCCGGCGTCGCGTGCAGGAACAGGTTGTTCAGGCACAGGTTGGAATGGGCGCCGTAGGACAGGCCCACCGAGGCGCTGGCGCGGGAGATCTCCTCCATCGCCACGAGGTGGGCGAGATAGCCCATGCCGGAGCCGCCCGCCTCGGGCGGGATGGTCACGCCCAGCAGGCCAAGCTCGCCGAGACGCGTCCAGAGGTCGGCAGGGAACTCGTTGTCGCGGTCGATCTGCGCCGCGCGCGGGGCGATCTCGGCCCGGGCGAAGCGCCGCACGGCCTCGCGCAGGGCGTCGATGTCTTCGCTGACGGGGCTGTCATCCAGCATGAGCGGGTTACCTAACGATCGTTCGACAGCGCGGCCATTATACGCACCCGCCCGGGGGCAATGCCACGTCCGCGACGGCGCAGGGGCCCGATAGCGGCGCCGGTCCCCGCCTTGTAGACTCTGCCGGGGCGTCGCGGCGGAACAACAAGATACTGACCCAGGGGAGGAACGCATGTCGCAGGCACCGGTGCGCCAGCTGAGCCTTCGCGCCGTGGTCCTCGGGATCGTGCTCTCGGTGGTGCTGGCGGGCGCCAACGCCTACCTGGGGCTGTTCGCGGGCATGACGGTATCGGCGTCGATTCCCGCGGCGGTGATCTCGATGGCGGTGCTGCGCGGACTCTCGCGCGGGACGGTCCTGGAGAACAACATCGTCCAGACCGCCGCGTCGGCGGGGGAGGCGCTCGCCGCCGGGGTCATCTTCACTTTCCCGGCGCTGGTGCTGATGCACTACTGGACGAGCTTCGACTACGGCTGGGTCACCATCATCGCCGGGCTCGGCGGGCTCCTGGGGGTGCTGTTCACGATCCCGCTGCGCCGGCCTCTGATCGTCGACCAGGCGCTCACTTTCCCGGAGGGCGTGGCGACCGCCGAGGTGCTGCGCATCGGCGAGCGGGCCGGACGCGGGGCGCGCTACCTCGGGGGCGCGGCGCTCGCCGGCGGCGGCATGAAGCTGTGCGAGACCGGCCTGCGCCTGTGGCCGTCGGTGGCCTCCCGGGCGACCTTCGCCGGGCGCGGGGTGTTCTACGTCGGCGCGAATCTCTCGCCGGCGCTGCTGGGGGTGGGCTACATCGTCGGCCTCAACATCGCCGTGCTGGTGTTCGCAGGCGGCGCGGTGGCGTGGTTCGTGGCGATCCCCCTGTACGCGGCGACGCACACCGGCGGGGACGCCGGCCTGGGCGTGCTGCTCGCATCGGGCGCCGCACCGGCCAAGGTGGCGGAGCACATCTGGTCCACCCGGGTCCGCTACATGGGCGTGGGCGCAATGCTGGTCGGGGGGATCTGGGCGCTGGTGTCCATGGGCCCGTCGCTGTGGCACGGTCTGCGCGCGGGGCTGGCGGCCGGCGCGTCGAACCGCTGGCCGGAGTCGGAGCGGGATCTGCCGATGCGGTGGGTTCTGGGCGGGGTGGTGGTCTGCGTGGTCCCGATCTACCTGGTGTACGCCGGCGTCGCCGGCTCGCACGGCGTCGGCCTGGCGCTGACGGCGATCATGGTCGTGGCCGGCTTCCTGTTCTCGGCGGTGGCGGCCTACATGGCCGGCGTCGTGGGCTCGTCCAACAACCCCGTCTCGGGCGTCACCATCGCCACCATCCTGATGACCGCGCTGCTTCTGTACTGGATGCTGGGACCGGGGGCTGCCACGGGGGCGGCATCGGCGATCATGGTCGGCGCGGTGATCTGCTGCGCGGCGGCGATCGGCGGCGACAACCTGCAGGATCTCAAGGCCGGCAACGTGGTTGGCGCGACTCCCTGGAAGCAGCAGATCGCCCAGACCGTGGGCGTGCTCTCGGCCGCGCTGGTCATGGCGCCGGTGCTCGATCTGCTGCTGGACGCCTATGGCTTCGGCGCGCCGAGCGCCGCTCATCCGCACCCGTTGCCGGCCCCGCAGGCCACGCTGATGGCGGCGGTGGCACGGGGGGTGTTCGGCGGCTCGCTGCCCTGGCGCATGGTGACCATCGGCGGAGCCCTGGGGATCGTCATCATCGCCCTGGACCGCTTCCTGGAGCGCACCGGCAGCCGCTGGCGCGCCCCGGTGCTGGCGGTGGCGGTCGGCATCTACCTGCCGCTGGACCTGTCGACGCCGATCCTGGCCGGCGGCCTGATCGCGGAGGTCGCCGCCCGGCGGGGCGGGTCTGGACGGCAGAACGGGGTGCTGCTGGCGGCCGGGCTGATCACCGGTGAGGCACTGCTGGGCATCCTGCTGGCGGTACCGATCGTCGCAAGCGGCCGCCGGGACGTGCTCGCGCTGGCGCCGCAGCCGCTGCTGGCGGCGCCGGCGGGGCTGGTTCTGCTGGCGCTGATCGGGCTCGCGCTCTACCGGGTCGCGGCAGCGCGTTCGGGATGAGGGTCCGGAACCGCGGCCGGAAGCGCAGGCTCGCCCGTGTGCTCCGCGATCCGGTCGCGCGCGGCGTCACGCAGCGTCAGCGCCGCCTCGCGGTCGCCGCCCTGCGGGCGGATGGGCGCGGTGATGTGTACCGTCAACCGCGCCGGGCGCGGCAGCCAGCGCCCCGCCGGCAGGACGTGGCGCGTGCCGCGGATGGCGACGGGCACCACCGGAATCCCGAGGCGCGTCGCGGTCTGGAAGGCCCCGAGCCGGAACGGTTGCACTCCGGGGCCGCTAACGAAGGTGCCCTCGGGGAAGAATGCCAGCGAGCGCCCGTCGGCCGCGGTACGAAACAGGCGCAGCGCGTCCCGCGAGCTGCCGCGGGGGTCGAAGCGCTCCACGAATACCGAGCCGATCCGGCGCAGCAGCAGGTGGGCCAGCGGGATCCGGGTCATCTCGCGCTTGATGATGAATCCGAAGCGGGGCGGCAGCACGCCGATCATCAGGATCCCGTCCAGGTAGCTGGCATGGTTCGCCACCACGATGCAGGGGCCGTCCGGGATGTTGGACAGGCCGCTCACGCGCGGTGTCAGCCCGGTGACGTCGAAGAACAGGCGCGCCGCGCGGCGCACCCCCCGGCGACGCCGCGTCTCGCCGGGGACGAAGATGCTGGGGCCGCACAACAGCAGTGAGAGGGCGGCGAAGGCGCACACCGACCATACGCCGTAGACGCGCTCCGCGTTGCGGCGGAGCGGGCCGGCTGCATCTTGCGGGCGTTCCGGTTCAGCCATGGACGAATCCAAGCCGGTCGCAGGTTTTGTGAACGCCATCACGGTACCGGGCGCGCCGAGCGGCGACACTGCGCGTTGAAGCGGCGCGGACAACCCCGTCCCGCGCGGGCGGGCCGTGTACTTTTTAACCCAGTTGCCGGTCCGCGACAACGGCGGCGGCGTTCCCGCCGCCCCGGGGCGGCGGGGGAGGAGCACTCGTGGAGGGGTCCGCGACGGGTCTATAATGAAAAAGAGTGCAATTCAGACAGTCAGCGACGAGTACCCGAGCCTCGAGCACGAGGTCGGGCGGTCCGTATCCGGACCGAGGCGTGACGTGCCCGAGATCGATGTCATAGAGACGTTCCTGGACGCCCTGTGGATGGAGCGGGGGCTGGCCCAGAATACCCTGACGGCGTATCGGACCGATCTTAGCGGCCTGAGCCGGTGGCTGGCCGAGCGCGGCCTGGGACTGCTCGAGGCGCGCCGGCAGCATCTCATGGACTTCATCGCCTGGCGGGTGCAGAAGGGGGCACTGCCGCGCTCGACGGCGCGCCAGCTCTCCAGTATCCGGCGCTTCTACCAGTACCTGGTGCGGGAACAGCACATCAGCGAGGATCCCAGTGCCCGCATCGAGATGCCGAGCATCGGCCGGCCGCTGCCGAAATCACTGACCGAGGGCGAGGTGGAGGCGCTGCTGTCGGTGCCGGACGTCGATGACGCGCTGGGCATGCGCGACCGCACGATGCTCGAGGTGCTGTACGCGACCGGGCTGCGGGTGTCCGAGCTGGTGCAGCTCACCATGGGCCAGCTGAACCCGCGCCAGGGCGTGCTGCTGATCCGCGGCAAGGGGGATCGCCAGCGCCTGGTGCCCGTGGGCGAGGAGGCCCTGGAATGGCTGCGCAGGTACGCGCGCAGCGCCCGCCGGGAAATCCTCCGGGGCCGCACCACCGACGGCCTGTTTCCCACCCGCCGCAGTGACTTCATGACCCGACAGGCCTTCTGGCACATCATCAAGCGCTACGCCCGGCGCGCCGGCATCAGGAAGGACCTTTCCCCGCATACCCTGCGGCACGCCTTCGCCACGCACATGCTCAACCACGGCGCCGACCTGCGCGTGGTGCAGATGCTGCTGGGACACAGCGATCTGTCCACCACCCAGATCTACACCCACGTCGCCCGCGAGCGGCTCAAGGAGCTGCACGCCAGCCACCATCCGCGCGGCTGAGCCGTCCTGGTGCGGCAGGCGGCGGGCGCGTCAGTACGGCAGTTCGACCAGGCGTCCCGCGGGCGTCAGCAGCAGGGCCGCGCGCGTCCGACGGTCGGGCCAGAGGCGGCTCACGGCGGCGGCATACAGGCGCAATTGCGGGGCGTACGCCGCGAGCCACGCGTCGTCGTCCGCACCGGGGTGCTCGCCGGTCTTGTAGTCGATCAGCCAGACTTCGTCGCCGCGCAGCACCAGGCGGTCGACGACCCCGTACACGACGCGGTCCGCCTCGCGGCAGCTCACCGGGACCTCGTTCCAGGCGGCGTCGAAGCGCGCGCGATCGAACAGGTGGGCGAGGGCGGGGCGGGACACCAGCGCCCGCGCTTCGGCGAGCCAGCCTTCCAGCGGAATCGCCCCCGGCGCGATGCCGAGCTCACCGGCCAGCGCCTCCGGCAGCGTTGCCGGATCCGGCGACGGTTCCCGGGTGAGCCACTCCAGCAGCCGGTGCACGGCGATTCCCCGCAGCCGGGCGTGGTCATCGCCGCGGCCCGGCCCGGGCGGCGCGGCGGCCTCGCTCGGGTGGGCCTCCGTCTCGCCGTGGGCCTGCTCGAGCGGCCGTGACAGGCCCGGCTCCGGTCGTGGCGCGGGCCGCGGGGCCGGTGCCGTTCCCGGGGCCGCGGCGGTCGGCATGCGGCCGGTCTCCAGGACCCGGCGCCCGTCCGCTTCCGAGCGGGCGCCGGCGGCTTCCAGGGCGTGGGCGACATGCGCGTACCAGGAATCGCCGAGCTCCCCCCGGTGGTCAGTGCAGCCCGAAACGTAGAGCAGCTGCCGGGCCCGCGTCAGGGCGACGTAGAGGAGATTGCTCTCCTCGCGGCGGTCGGCCTCTTCGCCGGCCGAGGCCAGCGCCGTGGTGGCGGGGTCCATCTGCTGCACGCGGGGACGCAGGACGATGCGCTCGGGGCGCGTGGCACCGGCCGGCCAGTCGACCAGCGGCTGCCAGGCGGCATGGCCGCGGCCCGACGGGCCGGCGTCCGCGACGAACACCACCGGCGCTTCCAGGCCCTTTGCGCCGTGGATGGTCAGGATGCGGACCCGCGGCTGGCTGGAGGTGGCCGGCGCCTGGTCCGGCGCGTCCGCGCCCTCGGCCGCGCGCTGGCGCAGCTCGGCGAGAAAACGTCCCAGGCTCGGATAACGGCCGCTGTCCAGCTCCAGGGCCAGCTCGACGAAGCGGTCCAGGTTGCCCTGCACGCGTGATCCGAGGTGGGCCGGGAACGCCGCCGCGTAGCGCTGCGGCACCGCCCCTTCATGGTAGATGCGATCGACGAGATCGTGGACCGGCAGCGTGGCGGTCAGGTCCCGCCAGCGCGGCAACAGCGTCGCGGAGCGCGCGAGCGGGCTGCCCGCGGGCGCGTCGGCAGCCGCTTCCCGCAGCCGGGTCATCCAGTCCCCCCGCCTTCGCGCGAGCGCCATGAGGTCCGCGTCGCCGGCGTCGAACACCGGCGAACGCAGCACCTGCGCCAGCGCCAGGTCGTCGAACGGCGTGACCAGCACCGTCAGCAGCTTCACCAGGTCGTCGATCTCCAGGCAGTCCAGCAGCGTGCCGCGCTCCGTGCCGACATACGGCAGCCCGTGGTCGCGCAGGGCCTGTTCCATGTCCGCCGCGTGGCGGCGGGCGCGCAGCAGGATCAGCACATCGTCGCAGGTCAGCGGCCGGGCCCGGTCCTCCTCGTCCACCAGCGTCCCGGCCTCCAGCAGGGCGCGGATCTCGGTCGCGATGCGGCAGCCCTCGGCGTAGTGGCGGGGGTCGTGGCGCACCGGCCGCGGTGTCTGAAGCGGATCGCGCAGGCCCGCGACGGGATCCTCCGCGGCCTGCTCCGGGCCCGCCGGCGGCAGCAGCGTCACCCGGCCCCAGAGCGACCCGCGGTGGGTCTCGTGCCGCGGGAAGCCGTCCATCCGCGCGGGGCCGGACTCGCCGAACAGCGCGTTGGCCAGCTGCATGACGGCCGGGGCCGAACGCCGGGAACGGCTCAGGGCAAGGGGCTGCGCGTCGAGATGGTGCACCATCCAGGCCTGGGCCTCGTCCAGCAGCCGCGGGTCGGCCCGGCGGAAGCCGTAGATGGACTGCTTTGGGTCGCCCACCAGGAAGGCGCTGCGGTGGCGTTCGGCGGCGACTTCCATCTCCTCCAGCAAGGGCAGCAGCAGGGCCCACTGGGTGGGGTTGGTGTCCTGGAACTCGTCCACCAGCACGTGCTCGATGCGCTGATCGAGCTTGTACTGGACCCACTGGGCCTGCCCGGCACCGCTGAGCAGGCGATAGGTGCGCCACTCCAGGTCCGCGAAGTCCAGCAGTCGCTGCTCCTGCTTCAGCTCCTGGTAGCGCTCGATCAGCGCCTCCCCGGCCCGGTACCAGGCAGTGTTCAGGGCAAGATTGGCCTGTGCACGCCGCTGCTCCTGCAGCGACCGGACGACGTCACCGAGCGCCTCGTGCAGCGTCAGCAGGCGGTCGGCGCGCGCCGCGCCCAGGGACTTGACCAGGGCGCTGCGTGCCGGCGGGTTGCGCGGCTCCCCGTCCTGCCTGTGCAGCACCGCGTCCAGCGCGTCGATCAGGGCGCCGGCGCCTGCGGCACGGGCCTGCTCCAGGCCGGCCGCGAACTTGCGCCAGCTGGCCGCGCCGTGGCCCGCCAGCAGTGCGACGTACTCCGTCACCTCGTGCCCCCGGTCGGCCAGGAAGCCGCCGGGGATATCGCGGCCCGGCTCGACCCCGAAGAATGCCGGCAGGCCGGCCGCCGGGTCCGGCACGGCCGTCGTCCAGGCCCACCAGTCGGCGCGCCGGTCCAGCAGCCCGGCGAGGCAGTCGATCAGGTTCTGCATGCCGCCGCAGCCCTGCAGGAGGCATTCCAGGTCCGCGGCGAGCTCGCCGTCGGGATCGCGGCTCGCCTCGGCGATGACCTGGTCCATCGCCTCCCGGCGCAGCGGCCCGTCGCTCTCCAGGAGCTCGAACCCGGGGGGCACGTCGGCCTCCAGCGGAAAACGCTGCAGCACCTCCTGGCAGAACGCGTGGAATGTCGTCGCGCGGAAGTCCCGGGGACCCAGCAGCAGTGCCTCGTAGAGCCCCCGCGCCCGGCGCCTGTCGGCCGCGCCGGATTCCTCCAGGCCCGTCTCGCGCAGGGCGGCATCCAGCGCGGCATCGTCCAGGTCCACCCATCCGGACAACCGCTCCAGAACGCGGTCCACCATCTCCGCCGCCGCCTTGCGCGTGAAGGTCACGGCGAGGATCGCGTCGGGCGCCACGCCGTCCAGCAGCAGGCGCAGCACCCGGCTGACCAGAAGCCAGGTCTTGCCGCTGCCGGCCGAGGCCGCGACGCTGGCGCTGCGGCGCGGATCGGTGGCCGCCGCGGTGCTTTCCGGGCCGTCCCCGGCGACGCTCACGGGTCATCCTCCAGCGGCTGCTCCCAGGCCTGGCGCCGACAGACACCGGCGAACTCGCAGCGGGCGCAGGTGTCGGGATCGCCCCAGGCGGGCAGGTCGGCGCCGGCGGCGATCGACCCCAGGGCCTGCCGCAGGCGCCGGTCGACGGCGGCGGTGAGCGCCTCGACCTCGTCGTCCTGCAGCGACGGGCGGTCGCTCACGGCACGGGCATCCATCTTCAGATAGACCAGCCGGCGGCACGGGCCGGCCGCCAGCGCCGGGACGAGCATGGCGTAGCTCGGAAGCTGTACCGCCTCCCCGTCCCTGACCTCCCGGCTGCGCGGCACGCTGCCGGTCTTGTAGTCGATCACGGTCAGGTCCCCGCCGTCGCGGTCGATCCGGTCCAGGCGGCCACGCAGGGCGATGCCATCGGTGAGCGCCACCTCGACCCGCTGCTCCGCCAGCCACGGCCGCCATCGCTGCTGTTCGCCGATCTCCCAGTCCAGGTAGGCGGGGATCAGCTCCAGCCAGCGCCGCAGCCAGGCCCGGTGCTCGAAGTTGTCCTCCAGGCCGCGGCGGAACTCCGCCTCGCTGATCTCGCGCAGCAGGGACTCCGCCGCATCCCGGGTGCTTGCGTCGACCACGCGGCCGAAAGGCCCCGGCAGGTCGTCCACGCCGTGGTGGAACGCCTCCAGGCAGCGATGGACTTTCTCGCCGTAGTCGGCCTTCTCGAGCATCTCGCGGATCTCGTCCGGCGGCTTGAGCTGCAGCACGTCGGCGGCGTAGAAGCGGTACGGACAGTCGATCAGTCGCTGGTGCCCGGACACCGAAAGGCGCCGCGGCAGCATCGAGGCGGCCGCGAGAGCCGGCCGCGGCAGCCCCGATCGCTCGGGCGGGGCCGCGTCGGCGGCCGCGGACCGTACCTGGCTGCGGGGGTCTTCCAGCAGGCGCGCGGGCGTGTCGTCGTAGAGCGATTCGCCCCAGGCGAGCGTATGGAAGCGTTCCAGGGCGATCACCCAGGGGCTGGCCAGCTGCGGCTCGCCGCCGCTCTCGCGGGCGTGCGTGATCACGATTCGCGGCGCCGCGGCCAGCAGCCGGCGGAACCGGTGGAGGCGGCGGTCGACGGCCTCCTCTGCCGTCTCCAGGCCGAGCTCGGCGCGTACCGCGTCGTTGAAGAACGGGGAGACCGCGGCTCGCCCGGGCAGCCGGCCGCGATCGGCGCCGGCAATGACCAGGGCATCGAAGCGCGCCAGCTGCGTGTCGTCGAGGTTCAGCAGGAACACGCGACCGGCGGTGCCCGCGGGCCGGAACAGCTCGCGCTCGAACCGGCGGCCGAGCCAGCCACGAAACTCCGCCCAGTGCAGCGTGGAAGGCTCGTCGCCCAGCGCCTGCTGCAGCCGCTCGAGCAGCGCCAGCAGCTCGTTGCCGGCGGCGTCGGCGCCCAGCGCGTCCTGCATGCCCAGGCGTGCGAGGCTCTCCCGCAGCGCCTGCAGCAGCTCCCCGGGAGGGCAGGCGCGTTCCAGCCGGTCCGCCAGGGGCCGCGCGGCATGCTCGAGCCGGTCCAGGAGGCGCCCGACGGGCGGCGCCCAGCGGGCCGCCCAGTCCTCCGGCAGGCGCGCGCCGCGCCGCCCGAGCTGCTCGCGCATGCGCTCCAGGCCGCTGGCGATGTTCTCGCGACGCACGATGTCCTGCTCGAGCCGGTAGACGGTCTCGATCAGCTCCTCCCGCTCGGGTGGAGACACGGCCAGTCCCGACTTCAGCAGGTCGAGCAGCGGTTCGTGGTGGAAACCCGTTTCCACGGCCTGCATCCAGCGCTCCAGGGTGGCCGCGGCGCGGGTAGTGGACAGCGCCCAGCCGCCGCTGTCGACCAGCCCGATGGCGGCGCGTTCGAGCAGGGCCCGCAGCCGTCGCGCCAGGCGGCGGTCGTCCGTGACCACGCCGATACGGGCCGGCGGTCCGGATGCGAGCAGCCAGCGCCGGATCTGGAGGTCCACCGCGCGCGCCTCGTGCTCGGGATCGTCGGCGAGGAAACAGGCGAGCCGGCCCTGCAGCGGGCTGCGTTCGTGCGCCCCGGCGAAGGCGCGTGCGCGTTCGGCCAGCGGCACCGCATCGGGGTCCGACCCGGCGGTGTAGACCCGTTCCAGGCATGCCTCGAAGGCGGGGGGCTCCGGGGCCGGCGCCGGCGATGCCTGCAGGCGCTCCGCCAGGCGCCGCAGCGGGCGGTGGGGACGCCCGGCGGCGGGCATGCCGTGCAGCACCAGGTGTGCGCGGCCGTCGCGTACGAGCGGCCCGAGCGCGGCGCACTCCGCCGCTGCCAGGGCGTCGAAGCCGGCCAGGATCAGGTGGCACTCGCCGGGCAGCTCGCGGCAGCGCGCATGCAGGGCGTGCAGATAGGCGACGGTCGGGTCGAGCGGCCCGTCCTCGTCGGCGGAAAGCCAGGCGCGCCAGAGGGTGTGCACCAGCCGGGCCTCGCGGCCGAGCGGCTCGGGGCGCTCGCCGGGTACCCCGTACGCTTTCCCCACGGTGGCAAGGAACGCCGGCAGGGAGCCCGGCGGGCGGGCTCCGGAGAGCGTCAGCTCGTCGAACAGTTCCAGCAGCGACTCGGCGAGCTGCCAGGGGTCCCCGCGGCCGTACAGGTCGCGGTGGCCGCGCAGGGAATCGACCATCAGGAACTCGCGCCGCACGGGGGGCACGACGGGAAGACTGGAGGGATTCCGGCCGGCCCAGTCGCGCAGCGAGCCCATTCGGGGGCCGAGCAGGGCCGGGTGTCCGGCGGCGGAGGCCCGCTCCAGCAGCAGCCGCCGCAGGCGGGGCGCCGCGTGCATGGACGGGAGCAGGATCTCTACGTGGTCGAGGTCGGGCAGGCGATCACCGGCCAGCGACAGGGCCAGGTCCGCCACGTGGGCCAGCGGATCGTGGTCGCAGGGTATCCAGGTAACGCCGGTCGAAACCATGGCGGGGCCTGCCACGGGCGGAGTCCCGTCGCTACCGCTCCAGGTGCTTCAGCTTGCCGGGGACGTCCTCCCATTCCTTGGCGTCCTTCGGGGCGGGCTTCATCTCGGTGATCACCGGCCACTGCTGGGCGAGCTCGGCATTGAGTTCGAGGAAGTGCTGCTGATCGTCCGGCAGGTCGTCCTCGGAGAGGATGGCATCGACCGGGCATTCGGGTTCGCACAGGGTGCAGTCGATGCACTCCTCGGGGTCGATCACGAGGAAGTTGGGACCCTCGTGGAAGCAGTCCACCGGGCACACCTCCACGCAATCGGTGTACTTGCACTTGATGCAGTTCTCAGTGACGACGTAGGTCATGCTCTGCTCCGGTCGGGAACGCCGGGCGGTCCGGAGATGCCGCCGGCCGGGCACGCGGGTGCACGACCGAAGGCGCCGCAGACCGCGGGATACCTTCGAGAAGATGGTCGATCATGATACTAAGCCGCTCAGCGGTAATGCCAGATCCCGGCGTTCGGCTTTCGCTGCGCCGCTCACTCCTCGATGCGCCGGCGGAAGATCATGTCCTTGACCCGGGTCCGGAACTCGCC
Source organism: Gammaproteobacteria bacterium (assembly GCA_035638775.1). Lineage (GTDB taxonomy): Bacteria > Pseudomonadota > Gammaproteobacteria > UBA5335 > SLRW01 > DASQZJ01. Next base: position 3,229 of record DASQZJ010000027.1, on the reverse strand, counting down.
CCGGTCCAGGTCCTCGAAATAGCGCTCGAGGGCGTAGGTGATCGTGGGAAAGGCGAGCCGGTCCCAGGGGATCTGCGCGCGTTCGAACAGGCCGGTCTCCAGGGATTCCTCCCCGGGCGAGAAATCGAGATCGAGCAGCCGGGCCCGGAAGATCAGGTAGACCTGGTCGATGTGCGGCAGGTTGACCATGGTGTGCAGGGCGTCGATGGCGACCCGCGCGTTGGCCTCCTCGAGCGTCTCGCGCGCGGCTCCCTCCAGCGTGGTCTCGCCTTTCTCCAGGTATCCCGCGGGCAGGGTCCAGAATCCCGAGCGCGGCTCGATCGCGCGCTGGCACAGCAGCACCTTGTCCTCCCACTGCGGGATGCAGCCCACCACCATGCGGGGGTTCTGATAGTGAACCGTGTCGCAGGCGTCGCAGACATACCGCGGCAGCGTGTCGCCGGCGGGGACGCGGACGCTGACGGGTTGGCCGCAGTTGCTGCAGTACTTCATCGGTTCGTTCCCGGCGGGCTCGCCCGCGGGGCGCAAGGCCACCGGCGGGGAACGGGGCTCGGATGGTGCCGGAGGAGAGACTCGAACTCTCACGGGCAAAGCCCACGGCATTTTGAGTGCCGCGCGTCTACCGGTTCCGCCACTCCGGCTGCTGGATGCCTGTGAAGCAGTATACCAGCCAGCGATCATACGCCATGCCCCGGGCCGCTCAAACCCGCCTCGCGGCCCGTGCTACTATCCCGCGCCATGCAGCGCAGCGAGTTCGACTACGATCTGCCCGAGGAGCTGATCGCGCAGGCCCCGCCCGCGGAGCGTGCCGCCGGCCGCCTGTTGTGCCTGGACGGTGGCACCGGAGCGATCCGAGACCGCCGGGTACGCGAGCTGCCGGAGCTGCTGCGGCCGGGGGACCTGCTGGTGTTCAACGACACCCGCGTGATCCCGGCCCGGCTGCACGGACGCAAGGAGAGCGGCGGCCGGGTGGAGGTCATGGTCGAGCGCGTGCTGGGCCCGGAGCGCCTGCTGGTGCAGGTGCGGGCGAGCAAGCCGCTGCGCGAGGGCCAGCGACTGCAGCTCGAGGGGGGGATGGAGGCCGTGGCGGGGGCGCGCCGGGACGAGTTCCGGGAGCTGCGGGTGACGGGCGATGTCCCGGCGGAGGAGCTGCTGGAGCGGCACGGGCACGTGCCGCTGCCGCCCTACATCCGTCGAGCGGACACTCCCGACGACCGCGAACGCTACCAGAGCGTGTTCGCCCGGGTGCCCGGGGCCGTGGCCGCGCCCACGGCGAGCCTGCACTTCGACGAGGCACTGGTCGCCGTGCTGGAGCGGCGCGGCCTTGAGCATGCGTTCGTCACCCTGCACGTGGGCGTCGGGACGTTCCAGCCGGTGCGGGTGCAGGACGTCGAGCGGCACCGCATGCACGCCGAGCGCGTGGAGGTCGGCACGGCGCTGTGCGAGCGCGTCCGGCGGACCCGCGACGCCGGCGGACGCGTGGTGGCGATCGGCACCACCGTGGTGCGGGCGCTGGAGAGTGCCGCCGCGCACGGGGCGCTGGAGCCGTTCACCGGCGAGACGCGGCTGTTCATCCGTCCGGGATTCCGGTTCCGCGTGGTGGACGTGATGTTGACCAACTTCCATCTGCCGCAATCGACGCTGCTGATGCTGGTAAGCGCTTTCGCGGGCCGGGATGCGGTGCTGCGCGCCTACCGCCATGCCGTCAGCGAACGTTACCGCTTCTTCAGCTACGGTGACGCCATGCTGGTGACACCCGCGGGCGGCGTGCGCGAGACCGGGAAGGAAGGGCCGGATGCGGTTTGAACGGCTGGCACAGGACGGGGCGGCGCGGCGCGGCCGGCTGCAGCTGGTGCACGGGACGGTGGAGACACCGGCATTCATGCCGGTGGGCACCTACGGCACGGTCAAGGGAATGACCCCGGAAGAGCTGCGCGAATCGGGCGCCGGGATCGTGCTGGGCAACACCTTCCATCTGATGCTGCGGCCCGGCATGGAGGTGATCGCGGCGCACGGCGGACTGCACCGGTTCATGGGCTGGGACGGGCCCATCCTGACGGACTCCGGCGGCTTCCAGGTGTTCAGCCTGGCGGCGCGCCGCCGGCTGAGCGAGGAGGGGGTGCACTTCCGCTCGCCGGTGGATGGAAGCGGGGTGTTTCTCGGCCCGGAGCGCTCCATCGAGATCCAGCACATGCTGGGCTCCGACATCGCGATGGTGTTCGACGAGTGCACGCCATACCCGGCGACCCGGGACCAGGCGGCCGCTTCCATGCAGCTCTCTCTGCGCTGGGCCGGGCGCTGCCGGGAGGCCCACGGGGACAGCCGCAACGCCCTGTTCGGCATCGTCCAGGGCGGCATGTTCGAGGACCTGCGCGCGGAGTCCCAGGAGGGTCTGGCGGAGATCGGCTTCGACGGCTACGCGCTGGGCGGCCTGTCGGTGGGCGAGCCGCCCGGCGAGCGCCTTGCGGTGATGAGCGCCAGCGTGCCGCGCATGCCGGCGGAGCGGCCCCGTTACCTGATGGGGCTGGGGACGCCCGAAGACCTGGTGGAGGCGGTGGCCCGGGGGCTGGACATGTTCGACTGCGTCATGCCCACCCGCAACGCCCGCAACGGTCACCTGTTCGTCGCCGGCGGGGCGGTACGCATCCGCAACGAGCGCTATCGCCTCGATACCGGGCCGCTGGACCCGGAGTGCACCTGTTATACGTGTCGCCACTACAGCCGGGCGTACCTGCGGCATCTGGAGCGTTGCGGGGAGATCCTGTACGCTCGCCTCGCGACGTTGCACAACCTGCACCACTACCAGGCGCTGATGGCCGACATGCGCGCCGCCATCAGCGACGGCACGTTCGACGCCTTCCGGAAGGGCTTCTACGCGGCGAAGGGGAAACCGGTTCCGGATGTGGCATAATGGCGCGGAATTTTTCGCCCGCCTGCGCATACGCGGCGGGCTTTTCCTGTTAGCGAAGCTCGTCGAGTCGACCGGGAAGGAGCCTTCATGAGCTTTTTGATCCAGAACGCGTGGGCGGCCGGGTCCGCGGGCGGCGGGGAGCCGAATACCCTGATGAGCCTGCTGCCGCTGGTCGTGCTGTTCATCCTGTTCTACTTCCTGCTGATCCGGCCCCAGGTCAAGCGGGCGAAGGAACACCGCAAGATGGTGGAATCGCTCAGCAAGGGCGACGAGGTGGCCACCAACGGCGGCCTGCTGGGGCGCATCACCGAAATCGGC
>DASQZJ010000026.1:0-15208 GCA_035638775.1 Gammaproteobacteria bacterium | reverse complement strand
GGTGGCTTGCGCCCTGGTCAACCTGTACATGGCCCGAAGGCCGGTGTTGGCGCACCGGTAGGTGAGGTGCGCCCGGAGTTCGCTGCCGAACCGAAAAAATCGGCAGTGAAGGCGGGAAAAGACGGAAACCGGGCCCGGATCCGGCCATTTTTCCCCGCCAAGTCGCAAAATCCGCCGCCCGGGTCGTACGGCCTGAAATGATCAGAGCTTCCTTAACACTTAACACTGCCCCTGGCGACGGCCCCGCCGTCGCCAGGGGCTAAAGCCCCCGATAGCGGATGCTGGCGAACACCGTCCGTCCCGGCTGCCGGTAAGTATAGGCCGTGGTGTAGCTGCGATCGAAAAGGTTGGCGATGCGCCCTGCAAGGGTCAAGTGCCGGGTGAGGGAATAGCTGGCGTGCAGACCAACCGTTGTGAATCCCCCGAGGCGGATGCTGTTGGACGCGTTGTCATAGCTGTAGCTGCGTGCCCGGACCACCGTGCCGACACTCAGCCGGCCCAGCTTCCGGTCCAGCTCCGCGCGCCCGCTCCAGCGGCTGCGCCGGGCCAGCATCTCACCGGTGGAGCGGTCCCGGGGATCCAGCCAGGTGGCCGCGGCATAGGTGCGCCAGGCACCGATCCGGTACAGGCCGGATGCCTCTGCCCCGTCGATGCGGGCCCGGGCGACATTCTCGGGCTGAAAGGCCGGGCCGGCGAGCTGGATCAGGTCGCGGACGTCGCTACGGAAGGCGTGCACCTCCCAGTGCCCGCGCGAGAAGCGCTGTTTCAGGCCCAGGCCGCCGCCGTGGGAGCGCTCCGGCGAGAGCTTCGGGTTGGAAAAGCCCGGGTAGTAGAGGTCGTTGAAGGTGGGTGCGTCGAAGGCGCTGCCGTAGCTGGCGGTGACGCGCAGCCCGTGCGCCAGGCGGTAGCCCCAGGCGATCGAGCCGGTGTTCTGGTCGCCGTAGGCGGAGTTGCGATCGTGGCGCACGCTGGCCTGGAGCGTGTTGCGCCCGAAGTAGAGCTGGTCCAGCGCGAACGCTCCGAGATTGTGGCGCCGGCTGTGGTCGTAATGGGTGTCGCTGGCCACGCTCTCACGGCGGTAGTCGGCACCCACGGTGAGGTCCTGATGCCGGCCCAGGTCGATGCGGTTGAGCCAGGATCCGCTGTCGATGCGCGAGTTGAACGTGGAGCTGTGGACGCCGTTGTCCAGGTTGTCGTTCTGGTCCAGGCTGCTGCCCGCCTGGAGCGTGGTGCTCCAGCGCCCCGTGACCGGCACCCGCACGGAGGCGCCGCCGACCTGGTTCACGAAGTCGGTCGCGTTCTGGAAGCTGCCATCATAGTCCGTGCGGCCCTGCGCGCGCAGGAAGTGGCCCTTGACCCGCACGCCGCCGGCGAAGCCGTGGGTGAGCCAGCCCGACACGGAGTTGCTGCGGTAGCCGTCGGCGTCCGGCTGGTTCGGGGTCTTGTAGCCGTAGCCGCTGGGCACGCCGTTTTTCTGCACGTCGTAGCCGTCGGTGTGGAAGTGGCCGAGGGTCAGACTGTAGCCGGTGCGGCCCGTGTGCCCCGAGATGCTGGCGGAGGCCTTGCCGGTGCGGTAGGTCCCGCCGCCGACGCTGGCGGTGACCCGCCGTTTCGGGGTCGGCTTGCGGGTGAAGATCTGGATCACCCCGCCGATGGCGTTGGCGCCGTAGAGGCTGGAGACCGGTCCACGTACGATCTCGATGCGCTGGATCTGCGACAGCGGGATCTGCGACCAGGGCGCGGTGCCACTGGTGACCGACCCGAAGCGCACGCCGTCGACCAGCACCAGCATCTGGTTGGCGTTGGTGCCGCGCAGGAACAGGCTGCTGACCTTGCCGTAACCGCCGCTGGTGCTCACCTGGACGCCGGGCATACCGGCCAGCAGGTCCGGCAGCGAGCTGGCCTGGCTGCGCTCGATGTCGGCGCGCGTAATCACCTGCACCGGCGCGACCACCCGGCTGGCGGTCTCGGGCGAGCGCGTCGCGGTGACCACCACCGGCGAGAGGGACATGGAACCGGCGTGTGCCGGGGCGAGCGACCCGGCGACGAGCAGGACGGAGAATGGAAGGATCCGGTGCTTGTTGGACATGACGATGACTCCGGTCCGCAGCGCACACCCGCGCTGCGCGGTAGACCACGTCACGGAAGGCAGCAGGAGCAGGACCGGCAGGTCTCGACTTCCGGGATGCACCGCCCACCGCAACACCCGGCTCGGTCACGCCAGGCCGGTCTCCGGGCTGATGGGCCGGACCAAGAAGGTCCCGGGGCATCGCCTGCGCGATGCCGGGGGCGACGGCCTTCCCATGCGCGCGGCACAGTGGCGGAGAGTCGCCCGACCCAATCACCGTTGCGGGGGCAGCGCCGGACTGGGATCCAAGGATCCGCACCGGCTTCCCGTTTCATCCCGGCCGACGGACACCGGCCAAGGACACCTGGGTGACTAGCGCCCCGCAAGATAGAGGGTTGGGGGTCGGGTTGCAAGGGACGAGGAAGAAACCAGCCCAACGAGACCGTCGACCGGGTGGGGGCAGGGCGGGGCGCAGTTTTACGTGTTAAGTGTTAAGTTTAAGTAAAGCTCGGCACTCTGCCGAGGAGCGCTCAGGCTGCCATCCTCCAGGCCCACGGCTTTCGGATGTGCCTATGTCGCGTACGTGCTTCCGACGGGCGCCCGGGCGGCAAGCGCCCTCCTTGCTTAAACCTATAAGGCTACCCGCGGCCGCCCGAGTCAGTCGCGGCCCAGCAGCGCCAGCGCCTGCCCGACGACGTTGTCGACCGTGAAGCCGAGCCGCGCCATCACCTCCTCGCCCGGCGCCGACGCGCCGAAGCGGGTCAGGCCCAGCACCGCCCCGCGATCGCCCACGTAGTCGCGCCAGCCGCGCGGGCTGCCGGCCTCCACCGCAAGGGCGGGCACCGCGCGCGGCAGGACCCGCTCGCGGTAGCCGGCGTCCTGGGCGTCGAACAGCTCCCAGGAGGGCATCGACACCACGCGCGTGGCCACGCCGCGCCCGGCCAGGCGCTCGGCCGCGTCGCGCACCAGCGCAACCTCCGAGCCGCTGGCGACCAGCACCAGCGCCGGGTCGCCGCCCCCGGCCTCCACCAGCACGTAGGCGCCGCGGGCCACCCCGTCCACAACCGTCTGCGGGTCGGCGTCCAGCACCGGCAGCTTCTGGCGCGACAGCGCCAGCGCCACCGGTCCGTCGCCCTCGAGCGCGACGCGCCAGGCCGCGACCGTCTCATTGGCGTCGGCCGGGCGCAGGGTCACCAGGCGCGGGATCCCGCGCAGCGCCAGCAGCTGGCTCACCGGCTGGTGGGTGGGGCCGTCCTCGCCCAGGCCGATGCTGTCGTGGGTGAACACGTACACCGCCTTCACCCCCATCAGGGCGCCGAGGCGGATGGCCGGCCGCGCGTAGTCGCTGAAGATCAGGAAGGTGCTGCCGTAGGGAACGACGCCTCCGTGCAGCGCCATGCCGTTGAGGGCCGCCATCATCGCGTGCTCGCGCACGCCGAAGCGCAGGTTGCGCCCGGCGCGGTCCCCGGCGGCGAAGTCGCCCCCGTCCTCGATCAGGGTCTTGGTCGAGGGCGCCAGATCCGCCGCTCCGCCCAGCAGCTCGGGCATCCGGTCGGCCAGGGCGTTGAGCACCTCGCCGCCGGCGTTGCGGGTGGCCACCGGCCCGTCGTCCGGGGTGAACACCGGCAGCGCCTCGGTCCATCCTTCGGGAAGCGCCCCGCGCATCACCCGCTCGAGCTCGGCGGCGGCCTCCGGGTAGGCGTCCCGGTAGCGCTGCAGCGCCGCGTTCCAGCTCTCGTGCAGGGCGCGCCCGAGCCCGGCGCGCTCGCGCGCGTGTGCGGCGGCCTCGTCCGGCACGCGGAACCACTCGTCCAGCGGCCAACCCAGCTTCTCGCGCGTGGCGCGCCAGGCATCCTCGCCCAGCGCCGCGCCGTGGGCCGCCGCCGTGTCCTGTTTCGGGCTGCCGTACCCGATGTGCGTGCGCACCACGATCAGCGAGGGCGCGGTGTCCTCCTCGCGCGCCCGGCGCAGGGCGGCGTCGATGGTTTCGATGTCGTTGCCGTCGGCCACGTGCTGCACGTGCCAGCCGTAGGCCTCGAAGCGCGCACCGACGTCCTCGGTGAACGCCAGCCCCGTGTCCCCGGCGATCGAGATGTGGTTGGCGTCGTAGAGGTAGACGAGCTTGCCCAGGCGGAGGTGACCGGCCAGTGAAGCCGCCTCCGAGGCCACGCCCTCCATCAGGTCGCCGTCGGAGACGATGGCGTAGGTGTAATGATCGACGATCCCGTGGTCGGCCCGGTTGTAGCGCGCCGCCAGGCGGGCCTCGGCGATCGCCATGCCCACGCCCATGGCGAAGCCCTGGCCCAGCGGGCCGGTGGTCGCCTCGACGCCCGGGATGTCCCCGTGCTCGGGGTGGCCCGGGGTCTTCGATCCCCATTGCCGGAAGCGCTCGAGCTCCGACAGCGGCAGGTCGTAGCCGTACAGGTGCAACAGCGAGTACAGCAGCGCCGAGCCGTGGCCGGCGGAGAGGATGAAGCGGTCGCGGTCGAACCAGTCCGGATCGGACGGGTCGTGGCGCAGGAACCGGTCCCAGAGCACGTAGGCCATGGGCGCCGCGTCCAGCGGCAGCCCGGGATGGCCCGAGCCTGCCCGCTCGACCTGGTCGACCGCGAGGAAGCGCAGCGTGTTGATGCAAAGCCGGTCGGTGTCGTCCATTCAGCACCTCCGTGCCGGAATCCGGGAAATGTCGGTCACTTGTGCAGCGGCCGCTCGTCGCGCTGGGGCCCGGCGGCGGCGCTGTCGGCGACCACGATCTGGCGCTCGCCGCGCACGCGGCCGGCCGGGATGGCCGGGTCGCCGACGAGCAGGGAGCGCAGCGCGTGGCGCTTGTCCCCACCGCACACGAGCCAGACCAGCGTGCGGGCGCGATTGATCAGGGGGTAGGTGAAGGTGACGCGGCGATGCCCCCGATACTCGCCGGTGGCGGCCACGTCCCGGTCGGTGACCTCCAGGACCGGGTCCCCGGGCACCAGCGAGGCGGTATGGCCGTCCTCGCCCAGTCCCAGGTGCACCGCGTCCAGCTGCCCGCCGCGGCCGATCTCGCGGGCGAGCACTTCCGCGTAGAGCTCGGCGGCCTCCTCCGGCGATCCCGCCTCGGCCACCGGCACCGGGTGCAGCAGCGCCGACTCCGGCAGGCACTTGCGCAGGTGCGTCAGGTTGCGCGCGTCATCGCCATCGGGGGCCCAGCGCTCGTCGACCTGGAACACGTGCACGCGCGTCCAGTCCACCGGGGCCTGCGCCAGCCGGCGGAGCATCTTCCAGGGCGTGCGGCCGCCGCTGAAGGCGACGAACGCGGTGCCGCGCCGTTCGAGCGCGCCGGCGAGCTGGCGTCGCATCAGGGCCGCGCCGCGTGCCGCCGCTCCGTCCGGGTCATGGGTCACTTCGTCAAGCTGCATCGTGCATCACTCCTGCCGCAGGGGCGTTCCAGTGCCGGATCACGCGCACGTCGCGGGCGATCTCCAGCAGCGAGACGCTGGCCGTGTCGAGGGACAGCGTGCGCGCCGCGACCGGCTCCAGACCGACCCAGCGGACCGCGAGGATCCGCAGCAGGTGACCGTGCGCCACGGCCACGATCTCGCCGCCGGCGCGCGCCAGCTGCTCGACCAGCCGGTCCGCGCGGCGCGCGACGTCGTCCAGGGACTCGCCCCGTTGAATGTCCGTCGTCCAGATGCTCCAGCCGGGCTCGCGTTCGCGCAGTTCCGCGGTGCTCAGTCCCTCGTACTCGCCGTAATCCCACTCGGCCAGGTCGTCGACGACCCGCGTGGGCGCCAGGCCCGCGAGCTCCGCGGTCTCCCGGGCGCGCGCCAGCGGCGAGCTCCAGATCGCATCAACCCGCCCGACCAGACCCGCCAGCGGCCCGCGCAGGGCCCGCGCCTGCTCGCGGCCGCGCTCGGTCAGCGGCAGATCCGTGCGTCCGGTGTGGCGGCCGGCGAGCGCCCACTCGGTCTCGCCGTGCCGGATCATCCATACGCGCGCCATATTCAGAGGTCCTCCCCGAGTGCTGCCAATCCCGTCCGTGTTTCCGTTCCAGGGGGCGACAAGGATGTAGCGCCACTACCCTCTCCCTCCTCGCGCCTTGCCACAACCGCTCAGGGAGCCGCTGAGACCTGACAAACCCTTGCAGAGGATTGGTTACAACCCGCTAGCCGTCCGGGTCGTGCCAGCCGCCCCAGGGGCCCGTCAGCGCCATGGACTCGGGCGGCCCCCAGCTGCCCGGCTCGTAACCGTAGACCGGGGTCCCGGACCGCAGCACCGGGTCGATGATCCGCCAGGCTGCCTCGACCCCGTCCTGACGTGCGAACAGCGCCTGGTCGCCCTTGAGGGCGTCACCGATGAGCCGCTCGTAGGGCAGCGCGTTGTCGGACGGATCGCTGATCACCTCCAGCTCCACCTGGCGCCCGGACATACCCTCGCCGGACTGCTTGGCGCGCGCGCCCAGGCCGATTTCGACCCGGTCCGGCCCGAGCCGGAAGCGGATGTGGTTGGCGCCGGCCACGGCCGGCTCGCGGAAGATGTTGAGCGGCGGCCGATGCAGGCGCACCACCACCTCGGTTCCGGTGACCGCCAGCTTCTTGCCCGCGCGGATGAAGATCGGCACGCCCGCCCAGCGCCAGGAGTCCACGTGCACGCGCATGGCGGCGAAGGTCTCCACCGTCGAGGAGGGGTTGACGCCCGCCTCCTGGCGGTAGCCGCGGTACTGCCCGCGCACCAGGCTCTCGTTCGACAGCGGCCGGGTCGCGCGCAGCACCTTGGCCTTCTCGTCGCGCAGGGACTGGGCGTCGCTGTCGACCGGCGATTCCATGGTCAGGATCGAGAGCACCTGCAGCAGGTGGTTCTGCACCACGTCCCGCAGCGCGCCGACCTCCTCGTAGAAGCCGCCGCGCCCCTCGACGCCGAACTGCTCGGCCATGGTGATCTGGATGTTGTCGACGTAGGTGCGGTTCCAGATCGGCTCCAGGAAGGTGTTCACGAAACGGAAGTACAGCAGGTTCTGCACCGGCTCCTTGCCGAGGTAGTGGTCGATGCGGAAGATGTGGTCTTCCGGGAACACCCGCAGCAGCGTGCGGTTGAGCGCCACCGCCGACTCCAGGTCCCGCCCGAAGGGCTTTTCCACCACCACCCGTGCGCCGTGGGCGCAGCGCGAGGCACGCAGCTTCTCCACCACGGTGGAGAACAGGCTGGGCGGGATCGCCAGGTAGAACATGGGATGCCGCGCCTCGCCGAGGGCCTCGCGCAGCTGCGAGAACACCGCGTCGTCGCGGTAGTCGCCGTCGATGTAGTGCAGCCGGGAGAGCAGCCGCCGGGTCGCATCGGCGTCCGGGCTGCCGACGTGCTCCTGCACGCTCGCGCGCACCCGCTCGCGCAGCTGGTCCACGTCCCAGCCGGACTTCGCCACGCCGATGACCGGAAAGTTCAGCATGCCGGACGCCTCCAGGCGCTCCAGCGCGGGGAAGATCTTCTTGTAGGCCAGGTCGCCGCTGGCGCCGAACAGCACCAGGGCGTCCGAGTATTCCAGCGTGCCGTCCTCCATGCTCAGGACCCCTTCTCCTGGTGGCCGCCGAACTCGTTGCGCATCGCCGAGAGCAGCTGATCGGCGAAGCCGCCCTCGCCGCGGCTGGAGTAGCGCTGGAACAGCGCGGTCGCCAGCACCGGCGCCGGCACGCCCGACTCGATCGCGGCCTCCACCGTCCAGCGCCCCTCGCCCGAGTCGGACACGCGGCCGGAGAAGCCCTCCAGGTCGGCGTCGCGGGCCAGCGCGTCGGCGGTCAGGTCCAGCAGCCAGGAGGCGATCACCGTGCCGCGGCGCCACAGCTCGGCGATCTCCGGCAGGTCCAGCTCGTAGCGGAAGGCGTCGGGATCGGACAGCGGCGAGGTCTCGGCGTCGGCGCTCTGCTCGCGGTTGCCGGCGTTGGCATGGCGCAGAACGTTCAGGCCCTCCGCGTAGGCGGCCATGGCACCGTACTCGATGCCGTTGTGCACCATCTTCACGAAGTGCCCGGCGCCGGCCGGCCCGCAGCGCAGGTAGCCCTGCTCGGCGGTGCCCCCGCGCTCGCCGCGGCCGGGCGTGGGCTCGGCCGCGTCCCGCCCCGGGGCGAGCGCCGCGAACACCGGGTCGAGCCGCCGGGCGGCCTCCTCGTCGCCGCCGATCATCAGGCAGTAGCCGCGCTCGAGCCCCCACACGCCGCCGCTGACGCCGACGTCCATATAGCGCAGGTCGTGCCCGGCCAGCTCCTTCGCCCGGCGGATATCGTCCCGATACCAGGAGTTGCCGCCGTCGATGACACAATCGCCGCCGGCCAGCAGGGGCCGCAGGTCGGCGATGGTGTCGTCCACCAGCGCCGCGGGCACCATCAGCCAGAGGTGCCGGGGCGCGTCGAGCCGGGCCGCCAGATCCCCGAGCGAGTCGGCACCGGTGGCGCCCTCGCCCGCCATGGCCTTTACCGCCTCGGGGTTGAGGTCGTAGACCACGCATTCGTGTCCCGCGCGCAGCAACCGGCGAACCATGTTGCTGCCCATGCGGCCGAGGCCGATCATGCCGATTTGCATCGCTTCGCTCCTTCGGCGCGGCGCCGTGCCGCGCCCTGCTGTCAGTCCGCCGCCCGCAGGAGGTCTTCCAGGGACACCCGGAACACGGGCAGATCCTGCTCCTGCAGGGCCTGGTAGTCGCCCGCCGCCTGCGCCCGGAACAGCTCGCCGAAGCTGTAGGGCCGGCCCGGCACCGCCAGGTCCGGCTCGCTGTCCGAGACCACCTGCACGAACACGCCCGAGCGCGGGCCGCCCTTGTGCAATTGGCCGGTGGAGTGCAGGTAGCGGGGCCCGTAGCCGAGCGTGGTCGCCACCCGATAGCGGTCGCGCAACCGCGTCCGCAGCGCCTGCAGGCGGGCGTAATCCTCGCTGCCCAGGTCCAGGTAGGCCTGGATCGCCAGGTAGCTGCCGGGGCGCAGTCGCTCGAGGACGTCGTCCACGCTGCCCGCGGGCAGCTCCGGCAGGCCGTGCTCGAGCACGGCGCCGGCGGCCTTCTTGGCCGCCTCGACGTTGGGCTGGTCGAACGGGTTGATGCCGAGCAGCCGGCCGGCCACGGCGATCGCGAACTCCCAGCGGAACACTTCGGCGCCGATGCTGTAGCGGTCCACGAACGGCAGCCGGATCACCGGGTGCCCCGCCCGGGCGAGCGCGTCGAGCCCGGGCGCGTCCCCCAGCGAGACGAACACGCGGTCGTCGCCGTAGGCGCCCGGCTCGCCCAGGGGCTCGTCGGCCACCGGCAGGATGCCGGTGGCGTGCTTGCCGGTGGACTCCGCGATCAGCTGCTCCAGCCACATGCCGAACTCCCGGATCGCCTCCGGCATCACCAGCGTGCACTTGTCGCGCCCGGCCAGCGCGGCCGCGCCCAGCGCGGCGCCCAGGCGCATGCCGGGATGGCGCTCCGGCGCGATGCCCGGCCCGCAGGCCGCCGCCATCTGGCCGGCGCGCTTGAGCAGCGTCCCGAGGTCGACGCCGATCAGCGCCGCCGCTACCAGTCCGAAGTGCGACAGCGCGGAGTAGCGTCCGCCCACGTCGGGCTCGTTCAGGAACAGCTGCCGGATGCCCCGCTCCCGGGCCAGCTCGGCCAGCGGCGAGCCGGGGTCGGTGATCACCGCGTGGCGTGCCGGGTCGTCCACCAGCGACCAAAAGTAGTCGAGCTGGCAGCGGGTCTCCAGGGTGCCGCCGGACTTGGACGCGAACACGAACAGGGTCCGCTCCAGGGGAAGGGTCTCGCCGGCGCGACGCACGCTCACCGGGTTGCTGGTGTCCAGTACGCTCAGCTGCAACCCGGCCTGGTCGGCGAATGCCTGCTGCAAAACCTCGGGGAACAGGCTGGAGCCGCCCATGCCGCTCCAGAGCACGTGGGTGATCCCGGCCTCGCGCACCCGCCGGGCAAAGCGCTGCAGCCGCTCGACCTCCTCGGGCATCGACTGCGGCAGCCCCAGCCAGGCCAGCCGGTTGGAGACCTCCTCCGGGTCCTCCCGCCAGACCGTGTGATCGTGCCCCCAGATGCGCGGACCGACGCGCTCGGCCTCCAGGCTTTCCAGCCGTTGCCGCACGTCCCCGGCGAGATCGCCCAGCGATTCGCGTTCGGCGTCGCTGGCCTCGGCGAGGGTCGCCATCTTGTGCTCGATCTCGGCCAGCAGGGAATCGTAGGACTTGCTGAACTTGTCCTTGCCTTCCTGCTGCAGGGTTCCCGCCAGCGCCTCGACGTGCACGCCGGCCTCGGTGACGCTCTGCAGAACGCGCGCGGAATCGCCGCCGTCGGCGGGCAGCGGCTCGCCCACGCGGCCTTTGCGGGCGAACGCCAGCAGGGTCGACTCCGGCAGGGTGGCGACGGTCTCCGGCGCCGTCAGCGCGGTGACGTAGTAGCCCTCGGGCAGCTCCGGATCCTTGGTGCCGGTGCTGGCCCACAGCAGCCGTTGGGGCCGGGCCCCGGCCTCGGCCAGCGCCCGCCAGTCCTGCGAATCCAGCAGCTCGTGCCAAGTGCGGTAGGCCTGCATCGCGACCGCAACGCCGAGGCGGTTGCGCAGCGACGGCGGCAGGTGATCGGCGCTGGCCTTGTCCCAGCGCGAGATGAACAGCGACGCCACCGACGGCACGACCGGGTCCAGGTCGTCCTGCAGGCGCGCCTCCAGCCCGCGCAGGTACGCCCGGGCGGCCGCCTCATACTGCTGTGCCGAGAACAGCAGGGTCACGTTGACCGGGATGCCCTCGTGAATCAGGGTCTCGATCGCACCGCAGCCGGCCTCGGTGCCGGGTACCTTGATCAGCACGTTGGGCCGGTACATCCGGCGGAACAGCTCCCGCGCCTGGCGCACCGAGCCGTCGGCGTCGTCGGCGAGCGCCGGCGAAAGCTCCAGCGAGACGAACCCGTCCCGCCCCTCCGAGCGCTCGTACACGGGCCGGAACAGGTCGGCCGCGCGCTGCAGATCCTCGATCGCCAGGTCGTAGAAGATCTCCTCGGCGCTCTGGCCGTCGCCGATACGGCCGCGCAGCGCCTCGTCGTAGTCGTCGCTGCCGCCGATCGCGTGCTCGAAGATGGTCGGATTGGAGGTGAGCCCGGTGAGCGCGAACTCCTCGATGTACTGCGCGAGGGTCCCGTGCTCGAGCATGGAACGACGGATGTTGTCGATCCAGATCCGTTCGCCGAGCTGGTCCAGGGATTGCAGGGGATTCATGGGCGGCTCGCTCCTTTGCCGTGCAAGGCGGCCCGGCCCGACAAGCGGTACCAGACCGCCCGGGGAAATGCTTCCCCTAGAGTAGCACTCCCCCCGCGTCCCGGTTTGACCAACCCAGTCCGGGGTGACGCCTGGCCCGTCGCCGGGAACGGCCTCCCGACCGGAGGACGACGGGGAAAGCAGCCGACCCGGCGCGGCCCCGGTTGACGGGGTCCGGACAAGCCAGCCTCTTATGCTATGACAACTCGGAACGCGATTTGCTCCAAGGGATTCCGTCACTCGAGGGCGGCGGCCTCCGCCTGGAGGTGGCTGCGGCCCCCGCGCAGCAGCAGGACCAGCGGCACCACGACCACGAAGCTCCAGGCGACCAGCGCGAAGGCGTCAACCATGGCCACCATCGACGCCTGGCGTGCCAGCTCGGAGCCGAGCAGGGCCGGGGCGGCGGGCGAGGAAGGGCTCAGGCCGAGCCCGCCGAGGTAATGCGCAACCGCGCCGCCCAGCTCGTGCAGATGCCCCCCGAGCTGGTTCCAGGCGACCTGGGTCTGGCGCGTGAACACGGTGGTGACGATGGAGATGCCCACCGCCGAGCCGATGGTCCGGGTGAGGCTGAACATGCCGGCGGCCTCCGCGGACACGGACGCATCCAGCGTGGCGAAGGCAACGGTGGACAGCGGCACGAAGATCATCCCCATGCCCAGGCCCTGGAGCAGGATCGGCCAGATCGCCCACCAGGGATCGATGTCCAGGTTGTAGCGGGTCATGGCGAAGGTGCCCGCGGCGGCGAGAACGATGCCGACGAACATCAGCGGGCGCGGGCCGGTCGCGTTGATCAGCCGTCCCACCATGAACATCGACGCCATGCTGGCGATGCCGCGCGGGGCCATGATCAGGCCGGCGGTGGCGGTGGGATAGCCCAGCAGGTGCTCCAGCAGGATGGGCTGCAGCACCAGGGTGCCGTACAGGCTCAGGCCCACCGCGGCGATCAGGATGCACGACAGCGCGAAGTTTCGGTCGCGGAACAGGCGCAGGTCGAAGATCGCCCGCTCCGGGCGGCGCAGGCCGTTGATGACGAAGCCGACCAGCCCGCCCGCGGCCACCAGGGTGGTGATCAGGATCATGTTGGAGCTGAACCAGTCCTGCTGGTTGCCCCGGTCCAGCACCATCTGCAGCCCGCCGATGGCGCAGGCCATCAGCGTGAACCCGGTCCAGTCCATGCGCCGCTCGCGCCGCTCGGTGTCGGGAACCGCCAGCCACGCGATCAGGAAGGAGACGATCCCCACCGGCAGGTTGACGTAGAAGGTCCAGCGCCAGCTGAACATGTCCGTGAGGTAGCCGCCCAGGGTGGGCCCCAGGATCGGCCCCACCATCACCCCGATGCCCCAGATGGCCATGGCCTTGCCGCGCTCGCGCACCGGGAAGACCTGCACCATGATCGACTGCGACAGCGGCACCAGCGCGGCGCCGAAGACGCCCTGCAGCAGCCGGAACACCACGATCTCGCCCAGGCTGGTGGAGATGCCGCACAGCATGGAGGCGACGACGAAGCCCAGGATGCTGATCATCAGGTTGCGGCGCTGGCCGAAGCGGTCGGTGAAATAGCCGGTCAGCGGCATGAACACGCCGGAGGCCACCAGGTAGCTGGTGAGCACCCAGGTGACGGTGTCGGGCGTGGCGGAGAGCTGGCCCTGCATGTCCGGCAGGGCCACGTTCACGATGGTGGTGTCGAGTACCTGCATCACCGTGGCGGACATCACCCCCACGATGATGAGGAAACGGCTCCCTTGTCGGACGTTCATGTGCTGAGGCGATTACCAGCCCGCGCGGTCGCCGGGTAACGCCCGCCGGAAGCCATTGCGTTATCAGGGGTCGCGGGCTATTGCGCCGAGCCGCCGCCGGCCAGCTTGCCGCTGCCGGCGACCGAGCTGCCCGCGCCGGGGACCGGGTGGTTCAGCACGCCGCTGCCGTAGCTCGGGGCGTCCGGCAGGTTGGCGAAGGAGTGGCCCTTGGGCGTGCCGCCCGCGCCCGTGTCGATGGTGACCTCGGTGCTGGTCTGCACGCGCAGCGGATAGCGCGGACTCGGGTCCGTGATCAGGATGCGCACCGGCACGCGCTGGGTCACCTTGACCCAGTTGCCGGTGGCGTTCTCCGGCGGCAGCAGCGAGAACGCGGCGCCGCTGGCCGCGCCGATGTTCTGGACCACCCCGTGGAAGGTGTGGCCGGGGTACATGTCGACGCTGACGGTGGCCTTCTGGCCCGGCCGGATGCGGTCGAGGTCGGTCTCCTTGAAGTTCGCGTAGACCCAGTACTTGTCGTTGCACACCAGCGCGAACTGCGGCTTGCCGGCCTGGACCATGTTGCCGGCCTGCAGGCCGACGTTGGAAACGCGGCCGTTGCAGGGCGCGGTGATGACCGTGTGCGACAGGTCCAGGTCCGCCTGCTTGAGCTTCGCTTCCGCCTGGCGCAGGCGCTCGTTCCGCTGGCCCACGGTCCCCAGCTGCTGCTTGGCCTGCTCGAGCTTGGCCCGTGCCAGGCTCACGGCGGCGCGTGCGCTCTTGAGCCGGGCGTCGGCGTCGTCGACCCGGGACTGGGAGACCGAGTTCTGGGCGTAGAGGCGGTGCATGCGCTGGTCATGCAGCCGGGCGTTGGCGAGCTGTGCCTGGTCGCTGCTGAGCTGGGCCCTGGCCGCCTGCACACCGGCCTGCATGGCGTTCACGGACTGGCGCGTGAGGGCGAGGTTGGCGGCGGCCTGTTCCACGTTGAGCTTGAACGAGCGCTGGTCGATCTTGAACAGCAGCTCGCCCTTGTGCACGAACTGCTGGTCGCTGATCGGCACCGAGACCACGCGCCCGCTCACCTGCGGCGCCACCTGGACCACGTTCGCCTTGACGTAGGCGTCATCCGTGCTGGGATAGCGCACGGAATGCACGTGGTACCAGTAGCCGCCGCCGCCGAGGACGACGACCGCGACGCCGATGAGGATCCACCAGAGTGGGCGCACTGAAATCTCCTTGAAGTCTGTCCTTCCGGGGGACGCCGCCTGTCACGGCGCCGCCGACGACAGGCCGACCGGGCCGGCCTGTACTCGCGCGGCCGCCGCTAGAGGCTGTCGGCCTTCTCCTTGATCTGCCGCAGGACATCCGCGGCACGCGCCAGATCACGCTCGGGGATGCCGCCGAGCAGCTCCGTGCGCAGGTGGTCGGCGGTGGCGTCGATCTCGCTGATCACGTCGTGCGCCTTGCGCGTGAGGTGCACGGTCTTGCTGCGGCGGTCCTCGCCGCAGGGGCGCCGCTCGATCCAGCCGTCCCGGCTCATGCGGTCGAGCAATCCGACCAGCGTGGGCCCCTCGACGCCGAGGCGGGCGGCGAGGTCCTTCTGCAGCATCCCGTCGCCGCCGACGTTCAGGTGCAGCAGCGCGAGCCACTTGGCCTGCGACAGGCCCAGCGGACGCAGGCGCTTGTCCAGCTGGCAGCGCCAGGCCCGGGCCGTCTCGCCGAGCAGGATACCAATGCTGTCGGTCCTCGCCATGGAAAGCATTATATCCTATTAAATTGCATGCTATCTAGGCATCCACCTCGTGGCCGCCACGGCTGACCTTGCCCACGCCCTTCTGGATCAGCAGCAACAGCGGCAGGGCCAGCAGCGTGCTGAAGGCGAGTACCCAGAAGGCGTCGAGGATGCCCCGCCAGTGGGCCTGGTGGTTCAACATCTGGCCGAGCAGGGCGTCCGCCTTGGGCGAGGTCGGGCCCAGGTGCAGCCGGTGCAGGGTATGCTGCAGCGCCTCGTTGAACCGGCTGATGTGTCCGCCGATCTGGTTCCAGGCCGCCTGGCTCTGGCGCGTCATGATCACGCTGCCCAGCGAGACACCCACCGACGAGCCGATGGTGCGCCCGAGCTGGCGGATCCCGGCCGCCTCGGCCGTGTCCTCCTCCGGCAGGGT
>DASQZJ010000025.1:0-14801 GCA_035638775.1 Gammaproteobacteria bacterium | reverse complement strand
CATCCAGGACACGGTGCGCTGCATCGAGATCGCCCTGACCAATCCGCCGACGCAGGGTGAGCGGGTCAAGATCTTCAACCAGATGACCGAGACCCACCGCGTGCGGGAGCTGGCGCAGAAGATTTCCGGGATGACGGGGGCGAAGATCGACCACCTGGAGAACCCGCGCAACGAGGCGGCGGAGAACGAGCTGTTCGTGGAGAACCGGCAGTTCCTGGAGCATGGTCTGGAGCCGATCACCCTGGACGAGGGGCTGATGCGCGAGGTGACCGAGGTCACCCGCCGCTATGCCGACCGCTGTGATACGGCCAAGATCCCCTGCGTGTCGTGGTGGAACCGGGACCGTGCGGCCTCCGGTACGGCAGGCACCCGGCCGCGGCCCGCATCGGCCGGAAAGTCGGGGCGCGACCGGGCCGTGTCAATCGGCGGCGGGGCTGTTGCGTCCGGCAAGCGGCGCGGGCACGCCTGAGTCCGCTCCGTCTGCCCGCGGCGCCGGTCGGGCCGCCGCTTCCTCCCGTCGATTCCCGGCTGTGCCCGGATATGCCCGGAGCGTGCACCCTGGCAGAATGCCAGTGGGGATGATGCGGAGAGTTGACGTGCCGCGAATGGCGGACGGTGGGGACGCGACGTGATGGATCAGCCGCTGGTGAGCGTGGTCATCCCGGTGCACGGGGAAGCGCCGTACCTGGAGGAGACGCTGCGAAGCGTGGCGGGCCAGACCTGGCCCGCGGTGGATGTCGTCATCGTGGACGACCGCGCGAGCGCCGGTCTGGCCGCCCGGGTGCGAGCGATCCTTGCCGGCGCGCGCATCGTCGAGGCGATCGGGCATGGCGCCGGTGCCGCGCGGAACACCGGGACCGACGCGGCGCATGGCGAATACGTTGCCTACCTGGACGCGGACGACATCTGGGTCCCCGAAAAGCTCGCCGTGCAGGTGGAGGCGATCACGGCAAACCCCGCTGTGGGTGTGGTGTGCTCCGCCTTCTACGACTACTACCGGGGCCGCGTGACGTGCGTCCGACCTCGCCGGACACGTTTCCGAGAGGGGGACGCGCTGCGGGCCGTGCTGCTGGACGAGATCGCGCTGCCTTCGACGATCCTGTGCCGGACCGAATGCGTGCAGGCGGCCGGCGGCTGGCCCACGGACGCCCAGTTCGAGGACACTCGGTTTTTCGTCGCGCTCGCCGCGCAATACGACTTTCGTTTCCTGCCGCGCCCGCTGGTCTACTATCGTCGGCACGACGCCAACCGGCACATGCAGCACCGCAGCGGACGCCTGGAAGCGTTCCTGAGCGTTCTTCAGCAGGCCAGGGAGCTGCGCCCGGACATCGACGCGCGACTGTCCCGTCTCCTCGACGCGCAGGCCCACTTCATCGCGAGCTATTGGCACCGCGAGGGCGGCAGGCGCGGGCGGGCACTGCGGGAAGCCGCGCGGGCGGTCGCGCTCAATCCGCGCAACTACCGGTATCACCTTGTGCTGGTCAGGGCGTGCCTGCCGGGCGCCGTCGACCGGACCATCCCGCGCCTGGAACGCGCCCTGTTCAGCCTGCGCAAGCGCATGGACTGACGTGCGGCGCCCCGGTCGCGGGCAGAAACCGGTCAAGCGATCACGGAGGGGATGCGCCAGTTGGCTCGTGACATGCACGGTGGAGGAGATGCTTGCCGGTCCTCGCCCCCGGAGGCCGGCGGGATCGCGGTCAACGCCCGCATCCTGGAACGTCCCCTGTCCGGGGTGCAGCGCTATCTTACCGAGCTGCTCGCACGATTCGGCGACCGGCTCGGGTCGATCAGGCCGGCGAGACCGCTCGGCTCGATGGGGGCGCACGCCTGGGAGCAGCTTGTCCTGCCGCGCCGCACCCGCGGAGCGCTGCTGTGGAGCCCGAGCAACACCGGTCCCCTGTCGGTAACCCGCCAGGTCGTGACCCTGCACGACGTCGTGCCGCTGGAACACCCGGAATGGCTGAATGCGCGCTTCGCCGCCTGGTACCGGTTCGTCACGCCGCGCCTGGCCAGGCGCGTCCGCGGGGTGATCGCCATCTCCGAGTTCACGCGCGAGCGGCTGGTGACGCTCACTGGCGTTGCCCCGGAACGGGTGCGGGTCATTCCCAACGGCGTGGATCGCCGTTTCTTTTCCACGACCCCGGAGCAGATCGAGCGCGCGCGGGCCGCACTGGCGCTGCCCGCATCGCGGTACGTTCTGAGCCTGGGCTCGCTCGAGCCACGCAAGAACCTGGGGCGCCTGCTGCGGGCCTGGGATGCCGTCCAGCAGGACCTGCCGGACGATGTCTGGCTGGTGATTGCCGGCGCGCCGGGCCGCAGCCAGGTATTCCGGAGCATCGACCTGCAGGAGGCGCCGGCGCGAGTGCATCTCGCGGGGCGCGTGGCGGACGAGCTCTTGCCCGGACTGTACGCGGGCGCGATGGCCTTCGCCTACCCGTCGCTGTACGAAGGATTCGGGCTGCCGCCGCTGGAGGCGATGGCTTCCGGTACGCCGGTGCTGACAGGCGACCGCACGGCGTTGCCGGAGGTGGTGGGTGACGCTGGCCTGCTGGTGGATCCGGAGGACGTGGAAGCCATCGGCGACGGGCTGGTGCGGCTGGTGCTCCAGCCCGATCTGCGCGAGGACCTGGCCGGTCGTGGTCTCCAGCGCGCCCGTCGCTTCAGCTGGGAAATGACGGCCCGGGAGACGCTGCAGTTCCTCGAGGCGGTCGCCGCCGACGACCCGGCATGAGCGGGTGAGTGCCTTGCGGATCCTGGTCCATGCCCTCAACTACGCGCCGGAGCTTACCGGAAGCGGCCGCTACACGGGCGAGATGGCGGCGTGGCTTGCCGGGCGGGGCCACGCGGTCACGGTAATCGCCGCGCCGCCGCACTACCCTGCCTGGCGGATCGATCCCGCCTGGCGTGGTCGCGGATACCTGCGCGAACGCATCGAGGGCGTGGACGTGGTGCGCGTGCCGGTGCGCCTGCCGCGCGGCGAACGGGTCACCGCGGGCGGACGGATCGCCCTGGAGACCAGCTTCACGCTGGCATCACTGCCGCCCTGGCTGCGCCTGCTCGCCGGCCGGCGATTCGATGCGGTGATCGCCGTATGTCCGCCCATGCAGGCGGGGGTTCTGCCCTGGCTCTACGGTGTGCTGCGTCGGGTGCCGTGGGTGTTCCACGTGCAGGACCTGCAGGTGGACGCCGCGCTGCGGCTGGGGATGCTGGATTCGGGGTTCGGACGGGCGCTGTACGGCATCGAGCGCTTCCTGCTGCGACGGGCGACGCGGGTCTCCACGATTACACCGGCGATGCGGCGGCGGATTGCGGACAAGGCGATCAGTGATGAGCGGCTTTGGCTGTTGCCGAACTGGGCCGATCTGGACAGGGTGCGTCCCCTCCCGGCGGGCAACGCGTTCCGCGGCGAGCTGCGCGTGGCGGAGGACGCCGTGGTGGTGATGTACTCGGGCGCCATGGGCGAGAAGCAGGGGCTCGACGTGGTCTTGCGGGCCGCGCGGCAGCTGCGGGACGAGGCGCGGATACGCTTCGTGCTCGTCGGCGCGGACCGGCCGCGAGCCCCCCTGGAGCGCCGTGCCGCGGAAATGGGACTGGGGAACGTGACGTTCCTGCCGCTGCAGCCCGCGGATCGGTTGCCGGAAATGCTGGCCGCGGGCGACATCCACCTCGTCGTCCAGCGGGCGGAGGCCGCGGACCTGGTGATGCCGTCCAAGCTCACCAACATCCTGGCGGCCGGCCGGCCGGCGATCGCCACCGCGGCGCCCGGATCGGCGCTGCACGAGGCGGTCGAGGGTCACGGCACGGGCGTGGTGACCCCGCCCGATGACGACGCGTCTCTCGCGGCCGCGATCCTGGACCTGGCCGCCTCGGCTGAACGGCGGCGGCAAATGGGGCAGAATGCGAGAGAATACGCGGAGGAGACTCTCGACCGGGACCGCATCCTGGCCCGATTCGAGGGGCAGCTTGAAAAGCTGACGGGAAAGCCATGAAGACGGCACTGATCACGGGGATTACCGGGCAGGACGGGGCCTACCTGGCGGAGCTGCTGCTCCGGAAGGGCTACCTGGTGCACGGGATCAAGCGGCGCAGCTCCCTGTTCAATACCGACCGCGTCGATCATCTCTACCAGGATCCGCACGAGAGCGAGCGGCGCTTCGTGCTGCATTACGGGGATCTCACCGATGCGACCAACCTGATCCGCGTGATCCAGGAGGTGCAGCCGGACGAGATCTACAACCTGGCGGCCCAGAGCCACGTTGCGGTTTCGTTCGAGACGCCCGAGTACACGGCCAACGCGGACGCCCTGGGAACGCTGCGGCTGCTCGAGGCGATCCGCATCCTGGGGCTGCAGGACAAGACCCGCTTCTACCAGGCGTCGACGTCCGAAATGTACGGCCGGGTGCAGGAGTCGCCGCAGAACGAGGGCACGCCGTTCTATCCGCGATCGCCGTACGCGGCGGCAAAGGTCTATGCGTACTGGATCACCGTGAACTACCGCGAAGCCTACGGCCTGCACGCCTCCAACGGCATCCTGTTCAACCATGAGTCTCCGGTGCGCGGCGAGACCTTCGTGACGCGCAAGATCACCCGTGCCCTTGCCCGCATCAAGCTGGGCCTGCAGGAGCGCGTCTACCTCGGGAACCTCGAGGCACGCCGGGACTGGGGCCATGCCCGCGACTTCGTGGAAGCCCAGTGGCGCATCCTGCAGCAGGAGCAGCCGGACGATTACGTCATTGCCACGGGGCAGCAGCACAGCGTGCGCGAGTTCGTGCAGCTCGCCGCGGGCGAAGTGGGGATCGACCTGCGCTGGGAGGGCTCGGGGGTGGACGAGAGGGGCGTCGATCGGGAAACGGGGAGCTGCATCGTGGCGGTCGACCCGCGGTATTTCCGGCCGACCGAGGTCGACACCCTGCTGGGCGATGCCACCCGTGCCCGGGAACGCCTGGACTGGCGGCCCCGGATCGGCTTCCGGGAGCTGATCGCGGAGATGATGCGCGAGGATCTCGCCCTGGCGGAACGCGACGAGCTGTGCCGTCGGGAGGGATTCCGGATCTTCGACTACCACGAGTGAGGCGGCTGCCAGCGGTGCGCGCGGGCGAGGGGGGCAATCCATCGTGTCGGAAGTAATCCGGACCGGGTCAAGGATCTACGTGGCCGGGCACCGGGGGCTGGTGGGTTCGGCCATCGTCCGGCGCCTGCGCCGTGAAGGCTGCGAGGATCTGGTGCTGCGTACGCATGCGGAGCTGGACCTCACCCGCCAGGCCGACGTGGAGGCATTCTTCGACAGCGAGCGCCCCGCATACGTGTTCCTGGCCGCGGCTCGGGTCGGCGGCATCCACGCGAACGACACCCATCCCGCGCAGTTCCTGCACGAGAACCTCGAGATCCAGAGTCACGTGATCGACGCGGCGTACCGGCACGGCGTCCGCAAGCTGCTGTTCCTGGGTTCCTCCTGCATCTACCCGAAGCACGCCCCGCAGCCGATGGGCGAGGACTGCCTGCTGACCGGGCCGCTGGAACCGACCAACCAGTGGTACGCGATCGCGAAGATCGCCGGGCTCAAGATGTGCCAGGCGTACCGCCGGCAGTACGGGTTCAACGCCGTATCGCTCATGCCGACCAACCTGTACGGGCCCGGGGACAACTTCGATCCGGAGACCTCGCATGTCCTTCCGGCGCTGATCCGCCGGTTCCACGAGGCCCGGCGTGACGGCGCGGAGGCGGTTACCATCTGGGGCAGTGGCAGGCCGCGGCGGGAGTTCCTGCACGTGGACGATCTCGCCGATGCCGCGGTGTTCCTGATGAATCGCTACGACGGCGAGGAGCCGGTCAACATCGGCGTCGGCGAAGACATATCCATCGACGGGCTCGCGCGGCTGATTGCCGAGGTGGTCGGATTCCGGGGCCGGATAGAGCACGACACGGCAAGGCCGGACGGGACCCCCCGCAAGCTGCTGGACGTGAGCCGCATGGACGCGCTCGGCTGGCACGCGGGGATCGATCTGCGCGAAGGGATCGAGATGACCTACCAGTGGTTTCGCCAGAACGCCGAAGCGCGGTGAGGGCGCCATGATGCACCGACCGCCCGAAGTCGCGTCCCGGAGTCGATCGGGACCATGATCCAGCGAGGGTTGCTGCGAGAGCACGCCAGCCTGATCGGCCAGGTCTACATGGCCGCGGACCTGCTCATGATCGCCCTGGCCGCCCTGGTTGCCTATTTCGTGCGTTTCCGGAGTCTCCAGCTGCCGCTTGCCTATATCGGCGTCGTTGCCCTCGGCCTGCTCCTGGCGCTGGTCATCTTCTCCTCCGCGGGCGTCAACGAGGCCTGGCGGGGCCGGACCTGGTTCCAGCAGATGCGCGCGCTGACCTTCGGCTGGGGAGCGGTCATCATCTCCCTGGTCGTGCTGGGCTTCCTGTTCAAGGTCAGCGCGCATTTCTCCCGCCAGTGGGTGGGCTACTGGGGCGTGCTCGGCTGGGCCTTCCTGCTGGCGGGACGGGGTGGAACCACCGGTTTCCTGATGGGGATGCGCCGGCGCGGCTGGAATACCAAGCGCGTGGTGATCGTCGGGGTCAACGACATGGCGCGCGACGTCGCGCGCCGGGTGCGGGCAGCCGACTGGACCGGCTGGCAGGTCACGGCGTTTTTCGACGATCCGGAGACGCCCGGCGGTCACGACGTCGACGGGGTGCCGGTGGTCGGCGGCCCGGAGACGCTGGAACCGTTCGTGCAGCAGCACGGGATCGACGAGATCTGGCTGTGCCTGCCGCTGAAGCGCGAGGAGCTCATCGCCCGCGTCCGCCACGAGCTGCGCCACTGCACGGCGACGCAGCGGCTGATCCCGGACCTGTCGGGCCTTCGCCTGATGCAGAACCCGCTGGCCGAGGTTCTCGGGATGCCGGCGGTGTACCTCAACGCATCGCCGATGCACGGCACCAACCGACTGATCAAGGCCGTCGAGGACCGGCTCCTCGCGGCGCTGATCCTGGTGCTGGTCAGTCCGCTGATGCTGGTCATCGCGGTCGGCGTCAGGCTGAGCTCCCGCGGCCCCGTGATCTACCGGCAGCAGCGCCACGGCAGCGACGGCCGTGCGATCACCATCTACAAGTTCCGGACCATGGTCGAGCACCGGGAGCCACCGGGGCGGGTGGTGCAGGCGCAACGGAACGACGGGCGGGTGACCCGCTTCGGTGCGTTTCTCCGGCGCACCAGCCTGGACGAGCTGCCGCAGTTCGTGAACGTCCTGCAGGGGCGCATGTCGATCGTCGGCCCCCGGCCGCACGCGCTGGAGCACAACGAGTTCTACAAGGAGCTGATCGGACGCTACATGCAGCGGCACCGGGTGAAGCCCGGGATCACGGGCTGGGCGCAGGTCAACGGGCTGCGCGGCGAGACCCAGACGCTGGACAGGATGAAACGGCGCGTCGAATACGATCTGTACTACATCGAGAACTGGTCGCTCTGGTTCGACCTCGAGATCATCCTGATGACCCTCTACCGTGGGTTCGTGCACAGGAACGCGTACTAGACCCTCGGCTCCCGGGTCTTCCGCTGGTCACTGAAGGTCACGTATCTCCGAATCCTCCTGTCACCGGTCCGGGCCAGTTCTAGGTTTTAAGTAAGAACAGGAAGTTATCGAGCTCCCGGAATTGGGAAGTCAATCCCTGGTAACCGACCGTATGTACGGCTGCCGCACGCTGTTTGGTCAGCGATACACATCGTGGCTATGGCCTGCGCGGACCACCAACACGAGCAGCTCCCCGCCCCGGATCTCACAGACGATCCGGCTATAGGCGGGGCACCAACCCCTCAGTCCGGTCGCGAGCGGTGCGGCGCCAATCCGGCCCGAGACACCGATGGTGCCGAACAGGGTCGAACCGATGAGCGCCACGCCGACCGTCACACGCGGAGCACGGTCCACACTGCCTTACCCCGCGGGATTTCGAAGCACGAAGTTCGCCGCCCGCACGGTCATCACGGTCTCCCCGTGCTGATTGGTCACCTCGGTCCGGGAGCGGACGATGCCGCGGTCGGGTTTCGAAGATGAGACGCGGGCCTCCTCGACCGTGACGCGCACGGCCAGGACGTCTCCGGGACGCACCGGCCGGGACCAGCGCAGCTCGTCCACGCCGGGCGAGCCCAGGCTCGAGGCGGGCGAGAGGTACTCCGTGACCAGCAGGCGCATCATCAGCGCCACCGTGTGCCAGCCGCTGGCGATCAGGCTGCCGTACTGGGTCTTCGCGGCGGCTTCCGGATCCGTGTGCATCGGCTGGGGGTCGTACTTGCGGGCGAACTCGAGCAGTTCTCCCTCGTCCATCGTGATGCTGCCCAGCTCGTGGATGCTGCCGGGCACGTAATCCTCGAACCAGCGTTCGGCCATGCGGGCTTCTCCTGTCTTCGGTGTTTGCAAGCGTGCGCGGCAAACGTCGTCATTGCGCGTTCGGGCGACCGGGACAACACGGTAGCGCGCGCCGGCAGGGATGCACCAGGGGACCGCATGCCGGCGCCGGAATTTGATCCCGGTCAATTGCCGGTGGCCCCGGGGGAACGACACTTGTCAGACAGGGACCCGGTCAGGGATTCCATCGCGACGCGACGGGGAAGGCAATGACAACGATTCCACGGCCGCCCCGGGGCGCGCGGCGCCCGCGCGTGACGGGGTAGGGCGCATGCAGCAGGAGTCGCAGACGGACAGCGGGTCCGCCGAGCGCGGATCGGTGCCCGTCGTCGGCAGCGGGCGCACATCCTGGACGCGACCGATCGTGCTGTGCGCGTTGTTCAACCTGCTGCTGGCAACCGGGCTGCTGGCGGCGGGCCTGGCCTGGCCGGGGACGGCGCCGGTGAGCGGGTACTCCCGGGCCGCGATGCACCTCGCGGTGCTCGGGTGGCTGACGCTGCTCCTGTTCGGAGTGCTGTTCGAGCTGGTGCCGTCGGTGACCGGCCAGGCGCTCGGCACGCCGTGGCTGTCGCTGGCGACACTGGCGTTCCTCGAGTGCGGCACCCTGGCAATGGCCGGCGGCTTCGTCGTCCCGGGGTCGGTCAACCCGCTCTCCGCCTGGCTGCTGCCACTGGGAGCCGTGCTGGTGTTCGTCGGGGTGCTGTCGGGCATCGTCAACGTGCTGGCGCCGATGGTCCCCACCTGGCCGCTGCCGCTGGCGGGGAATTTCATCCTGGTGGCGCTGGGCTTCCTGCTGCTGACCGCCATGCTCGGGCTGAGCTTCGCGATCACGATGGGCACCTCGGCCGCGACGGCGCAGATGCACCGACTGGTCGACGGGGGCATCGGCTACCACGCCCTGGCCGGCCTGGGCGGCTGGCTGAGCCTCGCCGGCATGGGCGTGAGCTATGAGGTGGTGCCGCGGTGGATGGGACTGGAGCCGCGCCGTCACCGCGGCTTCGGCGCGGCCGTATGCCTGCTGGCGACGGGGGGTACGGTGCTGGCGGTGATGACCGGGCTGGCCCGGCTGTGGTTCCGCAGTCCGGTCCTCGCCGTCGCGGGTTACGTCGGCTGGCTCGCGATCGCGGCTTCGGCCGTGCTCTACCTGCTGGACATGCTGCGCTTCTACCGCGCCCGCGAGCGGGGCGGGGGCCTGCTGGACGCACCGGCGCCGCTGGGGGTGACGGCCAGCCTTCTGGTGGCGCTGGGTCTCGCGGTGGCACTGCTCGCGACCGGCAGGATGGCCGCCCTCGCGCCTCCACTGGTGCTGATTGTGGTGCTCGGCTGGCTGACGGGGCTCGGCCTGACCTGGCTGTCGCCGGGGCACAAGCTGCGCGCCGCGGTGCCGTCGCGGCCCGCTGCGGCGCGATCGGCGGCGGGCTTGCGAAAGGAGGCGGTGGCGCCGCTCCCGGCCCCCGCCCCCTGGCCCCTGCTGTATTTCCCGGCGGTCTGGCTCGCCACCCTGGGCAGCCTGATCGGCAACGACGGGGTTGCGCGGGTGGCGATGGTGTGCGTGTTCCTGGCGGTGGTGCTGCTGATGCGCGACTACCTGGGAGCGCCGGCGGAACCGTCGTGAACGCCCTTTCCGCCTGACGAAAATCCGGAGCTGATCGCGGCCGGGACCGCATGCGCCTCCCGCGGTGCCGCAAACCACGGATCGTTCGGCGCGGCGGGCGGCAGCCGTGCGGGCCAGCCCCCGGGCTGTCCCGCAGACCGGAAGGATCCCGCGGGGCTCCACGCAGGCGGGGCGCGGCGTGGTATGCTTTGCAGCCCGCATGCGGGGGCGGGTCGCAAGGCACGTGCGGCGCATCCGCCAACGGACTGCAGCAGCGTCGGGGAGGGCGACAGATTGAGGCGTGTCCTGGTCGCCGGCGGTGCCGGCTACATCGGGTCCCATATGGTCAAGGCGCTGCGGATCGCCGGGATCGAGCCGGTGGTCCTCGACGGCCTCCAGACCGGTCATCGTGACGCCGTGCACGATGCCGAGCTGGTCGAGGGCGATCTCGGCGACCGGGACCTGCTGGATGAAATCCTGTCCGGCCGCGGCTTCGACGCCGTGATGCACTTCGCCTCCTACATCCAGGTCGGTGAGTCCGTGCGCCGGCCCGACGTCTACTACCGCAACAACGTCACCAACACGCAGAACCTGCTCGAGGCCATGCGGGATCACGACGTGGGGGTGTTCGTGTTCTCCTCCAGCGCGGCCATCTTCGGCGAGCCCGAGGAGGTGCCGATCGCGGAGGATCACCCCAAGGCCCCGATCAACCCGTACGGCCGCAGCAAGTGGATGGTCGAGCAGATGCTGGAAGACTGGGACCGTGCCTACGGCCTGCGCAGCGCCAGCCTGCGCTATTTCAACGCCGCCGGCGCCGACCCCGCCGGCGAGCTCGGCGAGCGCCACGATCCCGAAACGCACCTGATCCCCCTGGTCCTGCGGGCCGCCGCCGGCCGGGAGGGCTCGCTGACGGTGCACGGCGACGACTACGACACCCGTGACGGGACCTGCATCCGTGACTACGTGCACGTCGCCGACCTGTGCGACGCGCACCTGCTGGCGCTGCTGCGGCTGTGGGACGGGGCTGCCAGCGGCGCGTACAATCTGGGCAACGGCGCCGGCTTCTCGGTGCGCGAGGTGATCGAGACTGCGCGCCGCGTCACCGGCCGGGAGATCACGGTCGCCTACGGTCCGCGCCGCGAGGGCGATCCGGTTCGGCTGGTGGCCGATTCGGCCCGGGCGCGCCAGGAGCTCGGGTGGCAGCCGCGCCGCAGCGCGCTGGCGACGATCATCGGCGACGCCTGGCGCTGGGAGACCTCCCGGCCGCCGGCACAGGGCCGGACAGGCAAGAAGACCAAAGGCGAGGGCAGATGATCCCGGTAATCCTCTCGGGCGGCTCCGGTACGCGCCTGTGGCCGCTCTCGCGAGAACAGTACCCGAAGCAGTTCCTGCCCCTGACCGCCGACGGCAGCATGCTGCAGGAGACGCTGGCCCGGCTGGACGGGATCGAGGGCGTGGGCGCGCCGCTGCTGGTGTGCAACGAGGGCCACCGCTTCCTGGTGGCCGAGCAGCTGCGCGAGCGCGGCATCGAGGCGGGCGGCATCCTGCTCGAACCGGTCGGCCGCAACACCGCGCCGGCGCTGGCCGTGGCCGCGCTCGCGGCCCTGGAGCAGGATCCCGAGGCGATCCTGGTGGCGCTGCCGTCGGACCACGTGATCGGGGACCTCGAGGCTTTCCACGCGGCCCTGCGGCAGGGCCTGGCCGCCGCCGGCAAGGGGGCGATGGTCACGTTCGGCGTGGTGCCGGACCGGCCGGAGACGGGCTACGGCTACATCCGCGCTGCCGCCGCGGAGGGCGAGGTGCGCCCGGTGGCAGCCTTCGAGGAGAAGCCCGACCGGGGGACGGCGGAGCGCTACGTCGCCTCCGGCGACTGTTTCTGGAACAGCGGCATGTTCATGTTCCGCGCCAGCACCTATGTCGATGAGCTCGACCGGCACGCGCCGCGGATCCTGGGCGCCGCCCGCGAGGCGCTGGCGAAGGCGACGCGCGACCTGGATTTCATCCGGCTGGACCGGGAGGCCTTCGAGGACTCGCCGTCGGATTCCATCGACTACGCGGTAATGGAGCACACCGACCGCGCCGTGGTGGTGCCGCTGGACGCGGGCTGGAGCGACGTGGGCTCCTGGTCGGCGCTGCAGGAGGTGAGCGAGCGCGATCCCTCGGGCAACGTGGTCCTGGGCGACGTGCTGCTGCGCGACGTCAGCGATTCCTACGTCCGCGCCGAGCACCGCCTGGTCGCCGCCGTGGGGATACGCGACCACGTGGTGGTCGAGACCGCC
Source organism: Gammaproteobacteria bacterium (assembly GCA_035638775.1). Classification (GTDB taxonomy): domain Bacteria; phylum Pseudomonadota; class Gammaproteobacteria; order UBA5335; family SLRW01; genus DASQZJ01. The sequence continues at coordinate 2,532 of DASQZJ010000025.1, read as the reverse complement.
GACGCGGTGCTGGTCGCCGGCCGCGACCACGTGCAGGAGGTCAAGGCGATCGTCGAGATGCTGCGCGCCCAGGGACGGGAGGAATCCGCCTTCCACCGCCGCGTGCACCGCCCCTGGGGCTGGTACGAGGGCATCGCCGCCGCGGAACGCTTCCAGGTCAAGCGGATCTTCGTCCGCCCTGGCGGGGCCCTGTCCCTGCAGATGCATCACCACCGGGCCGAGCACTGGGTGGTGGTGCGCGGCTCGGCCCGCGTGACCCGCGGCGACGACGTCTTCCTGCTGGCCGAAGAGGAGTCCACCTACATCCCCCTCGGCACGAAGCACCGCCTGGAAAACCCCGGCAAGATCCCGCTCGAGCTGATCGAGGTGCAGACGGGGGCGTATCTCGGGGAGGACGATATCGTACGGTACGATGATAACTATGGGCGGGGGCCATAGAGTTTTAAGTTGTTAAGTTGTTAAGTTGTTAAGTTGTTAAGTTGTTAAGTTATATTGGGGTGGCGCCAGGTTAGTATACAAGGGTGTTCTGCAGTCCTGCCGCCTCTGCCATAATTGCTGCGTCCATGGATTGGGCACGGGGCTCTCAGCTTACCACTTGAGACCAGTCAGGATGACCTATCGATCGTTCGAGGACTTGGACGTCTGGAAACGGTCTTGCAGTGTGGCGGTCAGCATTTGTCGTTGTGTCCGGAGCTGGCGCGAGTGGGGGCTGCGGGACCAGATGATTCGGTGTGCCGTCTCGGTTCCGTCGAATATCGCAGAAGGGATGGAAAGGGGATCTATCGCCGACGGGACCCGATTCATCCACATTGCGAAAGGCTCGGCCGCGGAGCTCAGAACCCAGGTCCTCATCGCGCACGAGATCGGGCTGATGGATGAGAGGATGACCAGGCACGTAACAGCGGAGCTGCGAGAAATCTCAAGTATGCTCCAAGGCCTCGCAAAATCCTTGAAGGCCCGACAGCCCACCCAAGCAAACTCTTAAGAACTTAAGAACTTAAGAACTTAAGAACTTGATAACTCAATGACCTAAAACCGCTCAGAAACATTGGAATTTCCACCCGCGCTGCCACCACCACCGGAAACCCGATGACCCGCCGGCCCATGAACCTCACCTGCTTCAAGGCCTACGACGCAAGAGGCCGTCTCCCCGACGAGCTCAACGAGGAGATCGCCTACCGCATCGCCCGGGCGTTTGCCGTTTTTCTGGGGGCCCGGCGGGTGGTGGTGGGGCGGGACATGCGGCTGTCCTCGCCGGCACTGGCGGATGCGGTCGCGCGGGGCGTCACCGATGCCGGGGCCGACTGCTTCGAGCTGGGGCTTTGCGGGACCGAGGAGGTGTATTTCGCCACCTTTCACGGGGCCATGGACGGCGGGATCATGGTGACCGCGAGTCACAACCCGGCCGACTACAACGGGCTCAAGTTCGTGCGCGAGCAGGCGCGGCCGCTCAGTGCCGACGCCGGGCTCCCGGAGGTGCGTGCACTGGCCGAGGCCGGGAAATTCCCCGAGCCGGCCGGGCGCGGTTCCCGGCGGCCGCTCGATACCCGGCCCGCGTACGTTGCGCACCTGCTCGGCTACGTCGAGCGTGAGGCTCTCCGGCCGCTGCGGCTGGTGGTCAACCCCGGCAACGGCTGTGCCGGGCCGGTGCTGGATGCACTGCAGCCGCGGCTGCCGTTCGAGCTGCTGCGGATGCACGCCGAGCCGGACGGGACCTTCCCCAACGGCATCCCCAACCCGCTGCTGCCGGACAACCGCGCGGCCACGGCCGAACGCGTGCGCGAGGCCGGTGCGGACATGGGCATCGCCTGGGACGGGGATTTCGACCGCTGCTTCCTGTTCGACGAGAACGGCCGCTTCATCGAGGGCTACTACATCGTCGGCCTGCTCGGCGCCGCGTTCGCGCGCCGGGAGCCGGGCGCGAGGATCGTCTACGATCCGCGCCTGACCTGGAATACCGAGGAGATGGTGCGCGAGGCGGGCGGCGAGCCGGTCATGAGCAAGGCGGGGCACGCCTTCATCAAGGCCCGCATGCGGGCGGAGGATGCCGCGTACGGCGGCGAGATGAGCGCCCACCACTATTTCCGCGACTTCTCCTACTGCGACAGCGGCATGATCCCCTGGCTGCTGGTCGCCGAGATGCTTTGCCGCACCGGCAGGGCGCTGTCGGAGCTGGTCGACGAGCGCATGGAACGCTATCCGGCCAGCGGCGAGATCAACCGCGAGCTCGCGGACGCCCCGGCGGCATTGGCCGAGGTCGAGCGTCGCTACCGGGAGGGCGCGATCCGGGTCGGGCACGTCGACGGCGTGAGCGTCGAGCACCTGGACTGGCGCTTCAACCTGCGGGCCTCCAACACCGAGCCGGTGGTGCGGCTCAACGTCGAATCGCGGGCCGACCCCGCGCTGATGCAGGCGCGCACCCGGGAGATCCTGGCGCTGCTCGAACGCTTCGCCTGAGCCCGACGGCGCCGCGTGGCGCCCGCGCGCGGCGGCGGAACACACCATGACACACCCGTAACCCGCTGACTTTTC
>DASQZJ010000024.1:0-39488 GCA_035638775.1 Gammaproteobacteria bacterium | reverse complement strand
ATCCGTGCCATCGTACGGAGCGGCAGTCGTCAGCGTGCCTTCCTGCAGCCAGAGGCTGTGCAGCGTGTAGGCGTAGCCGGGGTCCGTCGAAGGCACCACCTCCGCGCCGAGGTCCAGCATCTGGGCATCACCGTGGGCGAGCCAGTCGAAGCCCTCCTCGATCTGGCACCCGCTGTTTCCCGCGCCGGAAGCCTGGCCGGCGGCAGAGAAGCCGACGTTGGCGGCCCCGCTGCCGTCACTGCCGCCACTGTCATCGCCCGTGCAGGGGTCGGCTCCCCGGGCGAGGTCGTGGTCGGCGGCGGTCCGCGCGACCCTGCTGCCGTTGCCGTTGGTGTCGCGCATGTTGGCGTACGTCTCGCCCAGGTCCCGGGACACCGCGAAGAAACAATCCAGGCCCGTGGCGTCGACGGTCTGCCCGATATCCGCTTCGGTGACCACCCGTGGGACGTTTGCACCCGTGCAGTAGGTCGCGACGAGCGGGATGGTGTCGGTCGTCCGCATGCTCCCGTAAGCGTCGGGGCACGAGAACGTGCCGGTCCCCGCGTTGAACCCGCAGTCCTCCGGAACCACTACCCGGGGCTCTTCCACGATCTCGCTGGCGGGCAGATTGGAGAGGTTGACCGGCCCCTCCTCCCGGCTTGCGGCGGCGTCGGTCCAGCTGAAGCCGCCGTCGAAAGAGCGGCGCACGAAGAAGACGGACGTGGCCTTGTAATGGTGGGAGGCCGGCCAGTTCGGTGTCTGGGCGTAGCTGACCACGAGCATGTCACCGGCCAGGTCCGCCCACGGGGACTCGACGTCGTCCAGCGGGTCGTAGCTCGAAGCGCTCTTCGAGATGCCGGTTGCCGGATCCATGTAGAGGTTGTTGTCGGTGAGGCTGTTGTACACGTAGCGCCAGTCCAGGGGCTTGGCCGTGATCGCGGAGTCGGAGGTCGTAAAACTCGCGCCGCTGGCGTGGCAGGCCGAGCACTCGGTGTGGTCCCGGACGCTGCCGGGCTCGGCCTTCGTCACGGTTTCGCAGCTGATGCAGGCGGGATCGCGATCGACGCCCTGGCTTGCGGCCTCGGTCCGGGCGCACGACCCCCAGTCCCGGTACGCGTAGCCGCCGCAGGCACGCCGGAGCATCAGGTCGGAAGTCTGGCTCATGTTGTACAGCCCCTGCTTGTACAGCACCACCATGCGCAGGTCCCTGGAACCCACCCGGCCGCCACTGTACGCGCCGTTGCTGGCATCCTGGACAAACAGCCGCCCGTTGCGTGCGTTCTCGAAGATGTAGCGGAAGGCGGTGCCGTCGCTGGCCATTCGGACGCTGTCGCCCACGCCGTCCTGGTTGGTGTCCATGTACGTCGTTGTCAGGGTGTCCAGCATGCCGCCGGAGTCGACCGTGACCGGCCGGGCCACGGGGAAGCTGTTGAACAGCACGAACTTGCCCTGGTAGTCGAGTCGGTCGGCCTGGCAGTTCGCGTTCCCCTTGCACAGGAAGCCCATGGCCTTCTGCTCCTCGTACGTCAGCACCGCCCGCATGCCGCCGATCGATTCGTCGTAGACCATCTGCAGATACGGGCGGGAGGCGGCGGTATCGCCGTCCAGTGGCACGGAGTTGACCTCGGGGTCGTAGTTGTCGCACTGGTCTTCGAGCGTGCCCATCCCGGCCGGCCAGCCGGGATTCGACCAGTAGGGCGAGAGCTCGATGTTCTTCACCGCGCACATCGGGTTGTCTTCCCCGCCGCGCGCGAAGACCGTGGTCGTCTTCCCTTTCGTCTGGCTCATCGTGCCGAATGCGTCGGCCAGCACCTGGCAGTACGGCGCGTTCCATCCCGTGGCGCCCGGGACGCAAGGACCATCGTCCGAGAGCGGCACCGGTGCCGACATGCGGTAGGCCGGTACCGGCCGCCCGCCGGCGATGAAGGCGCTGCCCGCCGCGGAGTGGCAGCTGCCCGTCGCGGCGACCTGGCCGGTCTGCGCGAAGCAGCCCATGTCGATGGCCGTGTACCAGATATCGGTTCCCTTGTTGGTGTGGGCACCTCCCCAGCCCACGCCCTCGCCGGCGCCCATTCCCGGGTTGAGTCCCAGGGGGTCCTCCTGCCAGATGATGGCGAACGCACCCTTGCCGCCGTCGGGGCTGGTCGCGGCCGCGGGCACCGCCATGTTGGCGTCGCGCACGCCGCTGGTGATCTGCTCGGGCGCGTACCAGGTGATGCCTCCGGTGGCCCCGTCGAACACGCCCCGGGCGGCCCAGACGCAGTGATACGCTACCCGGCCCGCCTCCGGCCGGTACATCATCGGCGGATTCGATGGGTCGGTGTAATCGACCGCGCCCTGCGTGCCCGCGACGTCGTAGATGTCCCAGGTGTTATAGAACGACGGATCGCGGATATCCGCGGGCGTCATGGCGGTGAGGTCGGCCGCCGGAACCGGCGGGTCGGCCGAGGGATCCCCGCTGACAGGCGTGAGATCCATCGGGTTGCTGCTCGGGCAGTAGGTGCTGATCCAGGTGACCAGGACCTCGTTGCCCTCGGCAACGCCCCGAATCCTGTTGACGTCCGCGTACGGATCGTCGCCGACGGGGACTGCCTGGTTCGCCGAAAGCGACAGGTCGGTCCGCTTCCACGTGGCGCCGTCGTCCATGGACACCGCCACCCAGGCATCGTCATTGCCCCAGAACGGCTGGGCCAGCGCCTTGTTTCCCGCGGGCTCCACGTAAAATGCCAGCAGCGGATTCACCGTGTCGGGCGTGATGCAGTGCCCCTCGCCGTCGCAGATCGACGGATCGCCCCCGTCCGCGCGCCGCGGTGCTGTCCGGACGTCGTCCATTACTTCCAGCGAGACGTTGTCGGTATCCAGCCCGCGGGTACCGGTGACGTTCTTGCGGAACACGCCCTGCTTCGCCATTCCCACCTCGAGATTGGCCGCGGCCTCCTCGGGCGGCACGTAGGTCAACTGATGGCTCGCGGACTGGTCACTCCGGGAAAGGGTCACGACGGCCCGGGAAAACGTCGTGATGTCGTCCGGTGACATGCTCGTCAGCTTGAGCGGGCCGAGATTGCGGTCGACCATGGTCCGGGCGATCCAGGTCCGCACCTCCGCAGCAATGGCAATGACCCCGTTGCCGGGGTCGCCGTCGCCGTCCATGCTCTGCAGGAAGCCGGCGATGGCCTGCACCAGCGGGTTGCTGCCGTCCGCGCCGGGGACCAGGTCGAGCGGCGTGACCACGCTGGCGCACTGGGTCGATCCCAGCGTGATGTCCCCGATGGTGAATGTCACCGCCTCACCGCGAACACACTGGAAGGCACCCGTGCCGTCAGTCGTCCCCGAAAGCGTGCCGCTGGCGTAGTGCAGCCCCTGCACCGGATCGTCCACGAACGTGCCGCTGACGGTGCTGACCATCGTGGTGGTCGGCGTCCCCGTCGTGCTGGAGGTCGTTCCGGAATCGCTGCTGCCGGAGAAGACGTCGGAAAGCCGGCAACCCCCGGCGAGCGACAGCAGCAACGCCAACATCGCTATGCCGAACAGCCGCATTCGGAATGGCAGCCGCTGCCGCATTTCAACGGAATCATCGAGCGGGCCTTCCATGACACCTCTCCTTCCGGCCTTCCCCGTCTCCTCCGACCATAAGGCCGGAGGAGACTTCAGAGTACGGTTGCCGGCGTTTCCCCCTAATCCAGGATCCGCAGGCCGCCGCTGGTGAGCGACACGTAGACCCTTCCGTCGGCCAGGCTCACGGAGACGACCTCGCCGGTCATGTCCAGCCAGTTGAGCAGTACCGGGTGAGCCGGGTCCGTGTAATCGATGCGGGCCAGTCCGACGCCGTAGGCGGCCCAGACAATGTCCCGTCCGCCCGCCTGGTTGACGGCCAGGCCGTCCACCGAACCATCGAGCTGTTCGACGTACTGATAGCCGGGGATGTCCTCCATGCGGAACTCGGAGACCGCTTTCGGCCGGTAGTCGTAGCTGCCGTGCATGCGATCCCAGAGATCCAGCGGATTCACGCCCTCGGGCACCGGCTTGATCAGGTCCGAGATGCGGTAGACGACGACGCCGTACGTGCCGTAGCCGAGCACGACGTACTTGCCCATGATCTTGACGGCGAGTCCCGTGCCCTCGGCCGCGCCAACCTGGCCTTCCTCCTGCTCCTCGTAGGGCGCGAAGACCTTGACGTAGGCCGGGTGGCTCGGATCGGTGACGTCGATCACCCCGATCCCGCCCTTGTTCTCGGCAACGAAGGCGTACTCCTTGCCGGTGTCGGAGTCGGACCACAGCGCGACGGCCTCGGCAATGGGAGTTGCGCCTCCCGGGTTGGTACCGCCACCTTCGCCGGTGCCGGTACCGCCGCTCCCGCCGCCGCCACCACCGTTGGTGCCGAGATTGCCCATCAGGAATTTGGGATCGGTCGCCGGGTCGCGCGAGAGGTCGTAGATGGTCAGCCCCCGGGTGCCGTCCGCCACATAGGCGAGATGGCCCTTCACGGCAACGCCCAGCGCGCGGTCCGGCCCCGTGACGAGGTCGCTGCCCGGATTGATCGAGGTCTGGTGCTCATACAGGTCTCTGGCACGCACCGTGATCAGCGCCGGATCGGACGGCGAGCCCTTGCCGCTCTCGATGGCTGAGACGTCACCCCGCCGCAGGCCCCAGCCGCCCGCCGGGACCAGGATCGTCTGGGTACCCGGGTCGAAGAGCACGCCCTTGGCATGGTGGATGGGATACGTCTCGACACCGCCGATCGTCGCCGCGACCAGGCCCGGCAGCGTCGCGCCCATGAACTCCGGCCGGGCGAGAAACTGCCCGTCGCTGCCGATGATCCGGAAGGCGTAGACGCCGTGCGGCGCGTCGCTGATGTAGAGGTAGTCACCGCCGAGATCGGCCCCCGTGGTCTCGCTCAGGTTGACCAGGCCGGTGTCCGTGCCGTCCACGTCGATCCGGTGCACGCCGACGCCGCCGATCGAGCCGAGAATGGTGTACCGGTCATCCATGTTCGCGGCACTCAGATCGGTGATGTCCACGTAGTTCAGGCCGTAGGACTGGCCCGCCAGTACCAGGTCCAGGGTCCCCGCCGCGCTGAAATCGGTGCCCGGCATCATCTCCAGCGACTCGCCGTGCCCGGTGCCCGCCTCGCCCGTGCCGAGCAGTGCCGGCGACTCCCAGAGCCACTCGGGCAGCGGCTCGTTGAAGCCGCCGCTTTGCCCCACTGGCGTCATGTCGAAGGAGGTCACGAACTCCCAGGGCGGGTTGTGGTTCCCGGCGACCCCGTCGGTGTCGTTGTTGTACGGGGTGGTGCCCGGCCCGTGCCAGTAGTCCTCCGGGTCGTCGGCGTGGCCCACGGCGATGACGCCTCCGAGGTGGTCGGAGAGCCACACCTCCTCATCGCTCACGTCCACCTGGACGCGCCGGGTACCGGTCTCCTTGAAGTGCTCGGTGCCCTGGAACGCCCAGAGCCCCTCGCCGCCGCCGTCGGGCTTGCTCGGGTCCTCGGCCTGGGCCGGCATGACGGCCGGCAGGTAGCCGAGATACTTGCCCGTGAGCGGAGTCTCCGTGGTGGCCGACTCGTAGCCTGTGATGTCCACCGCCACCAGTCCGCCGTCGTTGAACGCGACATAGGCGATGGTACGGTTTCGGGATGCGTTATTGGGGTCGGGGAACCGGGCGACGTCCAGGCTCAGCGCGCGGTAGAAGTACTGGTCGCCGCTCGCCAGGTCGTACCAGGGTGTGTCCCCGGGGCCACCATCACGGAGCACGGTGGCCAACTCGAACTGGGCCTGCAGATAGTTCGGCAGACCCGTCTTTGCGTCGATGTACGTGGCGGCAGGCTGCTGCACCTCTTGCGTCAGATCTGCGCCATAGTCGCGGTCCTCGGTCATCGCGGTGTCGCGGTACAGGTTGTACCCGCCCACCTTCTGCAGCGTGGTCGGATCGTAGATCGCGAGCCCCGCCACGCCCAGGGTCGCGAAGAGCATTGTCTCGCCGTTCTGCTCATACAGCCGCACATCGGTGGGCTTGCCCCAGAAGACGTCTTCCTCGGAGACGTCCAGGGTGAACAGCGCGCTCTCGATGGGCAGGCTGCCGTCGGCATTGCGGTTGCCCGGATCCAGGAGAGTGGCCAGCGGGACCCGGAGAATCCCGAAGCGCTCGTCCGCCAGCCACACCGTGGTGCCGTTGGTCGCCAGCGCCACGATGTGGCCCGGGCCGCTGATCTCGAAGTCCGGATAGTCGTTCCCGCCGCCGTCCACCGTCATCGGCACGACATAGGGGGCGGTGGGATCCCCCGTATAGTCGTCGATGTTGAGGGGTGCCGAAGCCAGCAGCACCGGTGCCGACGGCACCGTGAGATCCACCGCCGCGACACCGAACCGTCCCATCGCCACGAGGGCGATGCGCTGCGCCCCCTGGTAGACAATCCGGATGTCCCGGATCACGCCGGGGAGATCGATACGGTACTGTGGCGCGGATGCATCCCCGTTGCCCGGCACCGTGGTGACCAGCCTGCTGCCCACGTTGTAGGCGACCCAGGCCGCGCCGCCGTTGTCGAACCGCGCGATGCGGTCGATGGAGCCGCCGATGTGGCCGTTGGCGCCGAGGGCGTTGTCGATGGTTACCGGTCGGACGAGCACGCTCACGTTGGCGGAGGCCGAGTCGGCACCTCGGGACACGGTCAGGGAAAAAGTCAGCTCTGTATTGGCCGCGACCGAGAGGTTGCTCACCTCGACCTTGGCCCCCGTAGCCGAGACCGGCGTCAAGGTCACCTTCGGACCCGACACCTGCTTCCAGTCGTAGGAGGAGGGGAAGCCGGTCACCTCCGCGTTGAGCGTCACCACGCCCCCGGGCTCGTCAATCGCCGAGGGTGTCGCCGATACCGACTGGATCGAGACGGGAGCCGTGTAGTCGCTGCCGGTGAGAAAATCGAGATTGCAGCCCGAGATCAGCGACAGCGCGGGCAGCACCGTCGCAAGAACCAGCAGCCGCAGCCAGGGGGAGAACCGGCGCGAGAGCCCGGTGGAGTCGCTCGAGATCTTCATGATCAGACCCTTCCGGTGCCATCGTCCCGTACTGCCGGCCCCTCATCGCCCTCGAGTGCCCCGCCCGGGTTGACACGCGCTCCGGAAGGCCATTACGCAGCGCATCAGCGCTAAAGGTAGTCCGGATCCCGGCGCACGCCCTGACATAGATCATGCTAATGAAAACGCGACACGGGTATTGGTATCGCCAACCGATGCGGGAACCGGGATCAGGGCCGCACAACACCGGGGGCCGGTCGCTCGCGGGCGCTCCCCGTGAGCGCCAGCGCGTCGACGCCAATGCCCGGCGCCGGGATGGGAAAGGAAGGCCGGGAGGAACGGCTCACCGGTCGAAAGGAATGACCAACGGGATGTCTCAGCGGCCACGTGGTGTTCGGGGAATCGCCAAGATCGGACCTCCGGTGACAGGGCGGCGGCGCTGCCACTCGCGGACGGTCCATTGCCCGGGCCGGCGTCAACCGGGACTTTGCGGGGCCGACGACTCGAGAGATTCCCACACGGGACGGATCGCCTCGCCGCCCGGAGCGAGCAGGATCTCGAGCTCCCGATAGCTGAGGTTCGGTCGCAGCTTGCGCGCTTCCGCGAGGGCGGACCGCGCCTCGTCCTCGTGCCCCGTCAGCGTCAGCACCAGCGCGCGCACCGCCCTCGGCAGGTGGGCGCGCGGATCCTGCCGGCAGGCGATGCGGCTCTGCTCCAGGGCCTCGTCGGTCCGTCCCAGGTACAGCAGACCGCTCGCCAGCAGCGAGGTCCAGAACGCCAGGCGCGGATCGCGGGGGCTGATCTCGATGCCATGGCGCAGGTTCGCGACGGCCTGCTCCACCTGCCCGGCGACCAGCCGCGCGGCGCCCAGCGCCACCCAGGCCTGGGCGTTGCTGGGATTCGTCGTGACCGCCTGCTCGAGGATCTCGATGCCCCGCCCGGTCTCCCCGATGTCCGCCAGCGCGCAGCCGGCATAGCCCTGGATCTCGCTCAACGAGCTCTCCAGCGCCATCGCCTTCTCCGCCTCGGTTCCGGCCTCCCCGGCGACGGAGTCGCGGTCGATGTCGAGCCCGATGCGCCAGCCCAGCGCGAGCAGCAATGCCAGGTAGGCATGTCCGAGCGCGAAGCCGGGATCCAGGCGTACCGCCTTGCGCAGCAGGTCGACCGCCTCCTGGAACGTCTCCTCGTGCCAGCCGCCGGTCAGCAGGCGCGCATGCGCGCGCTTGTAGTACGTCCAGGCGTCCCAGTCGGCGAGCGGGCGCCGCCGGGCGAGGTCCGCCTCCGCGCGCACCAGCTCCGGCTCGAGCTGCGCCGCCACCGCCCCGGCCAGCTCGTCCTGCAGCGTCGAGAGCTCCTCGGTCACGCGATCGAACTTATCGGTCCACAGGTGCGTGCCCCCCTCCGTCTCGCACAGCTGCGCCGTGACCCGGAGCCGGTCGCCCTCCTTCCTGAGCTGCCCCTCGACCACGTAGCGCACCCCCAGGTCCGTCCCGATCCGGCGGATGTCGGCGGGTGCATCGCGGTAGACCATGGTGGACTGGCGCGCGATCACCCAGAATCCCGGGATTCGCGCCAGAAGCGTGACGAGGTCCTCCGTGAGCCCTTCGGCGAGGTATTCCTGCTCCGGGTCATGGGACGGCGCCGAGAAGGGCATCACGGCAATCGTCGCGAGCCGGTCGCCGCCGGGCTCCCTGTCCCCGGCCGCCGCGGCCGGAACGGCGACACGCTGCACCTGCCTGCGTGCCCAGCGGCCGCCGGACAGCATCAGGCCCCCCGCCGCGACGAACAGGGCCAGCGCCTGCAACAGGCCGCCGTTGGCATTGGCCCAGTCGATGATGTCGTGCAGGTGCCCCGTCACGATCCCGTCCCCCCGGGGGTAATAGCCGGGCACGCTCCCCGATCACGTGATTCGCGGCCGGAATTCGCGGTTGGCCAACGATATCAGTGATATGTAAGCGTAGCGGGCGGATGCCGGAGCGCAAGTTCCGGGCCCGCCCCGCGCGTCGCCCTGTTGCCGATCTTCCGGAAGGTGTCGCCATGTCTCAGCAGGCAGCCTGTTATGTCGTGGCAAGGCGGGAGGAGCGAATGCAGTGGCGCTGCACGACCGACGGGCAACACCGTCCACGGCGGCTCAGGCAGCCGCCCGCAGGGAGCCGCCGTGCGCCCCCCGCCGGTGTTGCGCTCGCTCGATGGAACACCAGTGCGCCTTCGCTCCCGCGCCTGCCGGCAAAGCGTACAACGGCCCCGAGGCAGGACAATGCCTTCTGAAAGATTGGTGAATATGGGACGATCCGGATTCGCCGCCAGAGAACGGAGTCTGTCATGGACGCGTCCGCCGATACCGTGCCCGGCCTCGATGAACTGGAAGTCCTCGTGCTCGTCGACAACGAGACCGACACGCTCTCCAGCGTCGACGAGGATGTACCGCAAATACCGGAGATGGTGCATGTCGCGGCAAGACGGCCGCCGACGCGCCGCGTGAACGGACACCAGTGCAAGGTCGTCCTCGACCAGCTGTGTTGTGCCTGCCACGGGCTCTCGCTCCTGCTCACCGCCCGCCACCAGGGGGGCGAGCACACGGTGCTGTTCGACGTCGGCCCGGAAGCGGGGGTGTGGCGCGACAACGCACGCCGCCTCGAGGTCGACCTGTCGCGGATCGAGTGCGTGTTCCTCTCGCACTGGCACTTCGACCACAGCGGGGCGCTGCCCGGGGTGGTCGCCGACATCGCCGCGGCACGGGCGGCAGCGGGACTCGCACCGCCCCTTGTCGACCTGCACCCCGACCGCCCGGACCAGCGCGGGATCCTGCTGCCGGGAGGCGAGATGTTCCTGCTTCCCCCGGAGCCCGCGGTCCAGGACATCGTCGCTGCCGGCGGAGACGTCGTCACCCGCGACCAGCCCCACGCGCTGGGCGACGGGCTGTTCTTGGCGAGCGGCGCGATCCCGCGCGTCACCGACTACGAGACCGGCCTGGTCGGTCACCACAGCTTCCATGGCGAGACCTGCCAGGCCGACCCCCTGATCCTGGACGAGCGCTTCATCGCGGCCCGCGTGCAGGGCCGGGGCGTGAGCGTGTTCTCGGCTTGCTCCCACGCCGGCATCGTGAATGCCTGCCTGGCGGCGCAACAGCACTTCCCGGACCTGCCGCTGGACGCGGTCATGGGCGGCTATCACCTGGCCGGCAAGCCCATGGAGCCGCGCATCGAGCCCACGATCCGGGACCTGGAGACGCGCATCGCGCCGCGCCTGGTCGCGCCCGGACACTGCACCGGCTGGCGCGCCAAGGCCCGCCTCGCCGAGACCTTCGCGCCGGGGCGCTACGGACCCAGCGTGGTCGGCACCATGTACCGCCTGGCGGCGCTCTGAACGCGCCCGCGCCTCGCCATTCGGCCCGGGACGGAGTCCGTGCCCGCGCCCGGCGGATGGGCGGGGGCGCACGCGGCGCGCTTGATCCCGCCCCGGGGGATATGGATTATCCTTGCGGAACCGGCTGCCCGATCCACCAGGCGGCCGACGAAGCGCGTCCGGACCCGCCTTTTCCCCACCGGGTGGGCAACGCGAGCGGATGACATCCCGATGACGACCGGATACAGCGAGCGGCCATGACGCAGACGGACAAGGGCGTGCGCTCCCCCGAGCAACGCCTCGGTGGCGCTTCGTACAGACAGTCGCTGGACCTGCCGGGCATCAAGCTGTTGCCACGCCCGGTCCGCCGGCATTTGCGCGATTCGGTCATCGGCGTGCTGCGGCGCGATACGCCGGCGCCCGATTACGACCACCCGGCGGGCGATCCGGGGCTGTTCGGGCCGGACACGGTCACCTGGAAGATCCATGCGGATTTCCCGAGCATGATGGCCGGCGGGCTCGCCGCACTGATGCTCCAGGCCCTGCACCCGCTGGCGCTCGCCGGGGTCTGGGACCACTCGGAATTCCGCGGCGACACCCTCGGACGCCTGCGCAACACGATCGCCTTCGTCGCGCGCACCAGCTACGCGCCGCGTCCCGCGGCCGAGCAGGCCATCGCGCGGGTGCGCAGCATCCACCGCAAGGTGCACGGCACCGCTCCCGACGGGCGTCGCTACAGCGCCGAGGACCCGCACCTGCTCAACTGGGTGCACTGTACCCAGGTCTGGTGTTACCTGAACGGCTACCGGACCTACTGTTACCGCGGGGTGCCCCGCGCCATGCAGGACCGCTACGTGCGCGAGAGCGCGCGCGTGGCCGAAGCGCTCGGCGCACACGGCGTGCCTCGGTCGATCGCCGAGCTGGAAGCGTTCTTCGCTGCCGTGCGCCCGGAACTCCGGTACGATTCCCGCACCCGCGAGCTCCTGGCCGTGCTCATGAACGTCCGGCCGCCTACGCCGCTGGCCGGATTCGGCCGCAGCCTGTTCATGGGTGCCGGTGCGGCACTGCTGCCGGACTGGGCCCTGTCCACCATGGGAAGATCGCGCCTGGAGCGGTTGCGGGACCGGGCTGCCGCGGGCTCGTTGAAGCTGGTGGCGCCGAGCATCCGGGACGCGATGGCCGAGGGCGGGCTGGCCTGGCGCGCCTGCGCCCGCACCGGCGCCGACTACGCGGAGCTGTTCCGCTGGTCGGGAGGCGCGTAGCTCTGCGGCAGGCGTCATCACGCCAGTCATGTCCGCGACGGTTTCATCCGCCCCGGCCGCGGGCTAATCCGTCCCGTTCTCCCGGGGCGGTCCCTTCAGCTCGACCACGTTGCCCTCGGGATCGGTGACGTAGATGGACGGCCCCGTGCCCTCGGCTCCGTAACGCGACTCCACCTGGCCGGGCTCGCATCCCTTGTCGCGCAGGTACCGCAGAAGCGCCTCACCGTCGAAGGGCGCGATGCTCAGGCACAGGTGATCCAGGTTCCGGCCCCCGGCGCCGGGAGCGGCGCCGCCCATCCTGCCGAGCACCCCGTCCACCGGCACCAGGTCGATCAGCGACGAGCCGGCCCGCAGCTGGTACAGTCCGATGCCCTCCTGGACCTTCTCCAGCTCGCAGCCGAGAACGTCCATGTAGAACCGCATCGCCCGCTCGACGTCGGCGACCCGCAGCACCACGTGATCGATCTGCCTGATTCGGAACATCGCACCCCCCGCAAAGGAATCCGTCGCACGTCCGCAATGTTAGACTTCGCCGATACGCATTGCAGTGCGCACCGACCGGGCTCGGCCCGGATCGCCCTGGCCTGCACCTTGCGTCCCACACCCCAGCGGGAGAGACCCTGACTCCGATGAGCTTCGACACCCCACTCTCCCTGTGCGGCCCCCTGCGGCAACCACGCCAGATGCTGGCCGAGCAGGAGTACGCCGGCCACACCTCGATCCACGACGACGCGACGGCCGGGACGCTCGGCCTGCAGGCCGGCCCCATCGAGGGGCCGACGCACTTCAGCCAGTTCGTGCCCCTGCTCGCCCACTTCTGGGGACGGGACTGGTTCGAGCGCGGCTGCCTGTCGGTGCATTTCCGGAACATGGTGGTCGAGGGCGAGTCGGTGCGCGCCTTCGCCGAGCTGCCGCCATCCGCGGCCACGCACACCCGGGCGTGGGCGGAAAAGGCCGACGGCACCCTGGTGCTCGAAGCCGGCGCGAGCGTGGGCCCGAACCACGGGGAAACCCTGCTGGAGCAGCGCATGGCCCGGCTGCGTCCGCCGGAAAAGCTCGTGATCCTGTCCGATCTGCGGGTGGGCATGACCGGCGCGGAGGACGAGCCGGTACGCATGGACCCGGACCAGCGCATGGGCGAGCTCTACCCGTTCTCGCTGAACGAGAAGCTCGAGAAGATCACCGAGGGCTCGCCGTGGTACTCGGACGCCTCGGTCTCGCCGTGGGGCCGCGCGATCATCCCGCTGGAAATGGTCAGCGTGCTCGCCGAGTACACGAGCCACAAGGCGAAATTCCCCGTGAAACAGCCCAGCGTCGGCCTTTTCGCGGACCTGGAAATCCGCATGGTCGAGGGTCCGCTGTTCGTGAGCGAGGATTACCTTCTGCGGCGCGAGATCGTGGCCCTGTCAGAGAGCAGGCGCACCGAGTCCTACTGGGTGCGCACGCGCATCCTGGATGGCGCGGGGCAGCGCCTCAAGGCGGAAATGCTGCTCAACCACGCCGTGATGAAAGAGTCCTTCCCGGGATACGATGCGGCACGGCAGGGCGGATGAGGACGAACGCCCGGACGGCCGGAACAGCAACGGGCCCGCCCCGGCCCGGAGGGGACCGCGGGGAGCTTCGCAATTGAGCCGGAGAACCGCGAGCCGCACCGCCCTGGGAACCGCCGGGCTGCGGGCCGTGCATCAACTGCTCGACGCCGCGCCGCCGATCCTAGAGGATCCGGTCGCGCTGTCCCTGCTCGGGGCCGGGGCCCGGCAGCCGATCGAGGACGCGGTGGAGCGCCATCGCGGCGACGGGGCGCGTCGCCTGCGGGCCCGCATCGTGCTGCGCTCACGCTATGCCGAGGACCGGCTCGAACAGGCCGTGTCACGCGGCGTCGCGCGATACGTCATCCTGGGCGCCGGGTTCGACACCTTCGCCTTGCGCCAGCCGGGCTGGGCCCGGGACCTGCGGATCCTGGAAGTCGACCACGCCGCCACGCAGGCCGAAAAGCGCTCGCGCATCGAGGCCGCGGGCCTGGTCGTGCCGCCCAACGTCCGTTTCGCCAGCATCGACTTCGCGCGCGAATCCCTGGAAGGCGGTCTCGCCGGGCACGGAATCGACACCGGGGAGCCGGCGTTCTTCTCCTGGCTCGGCGTGACGCCGTACCTGACCGAGGCCGCGATCGAGGCGACCCTGCGCTCGGTGGCCGCCTGGCCTGCCGGCAGCGAGATCGTGTTCACCTTCCGGCAGCCGCAGACGAGGGAGAGCATCCCCGGGGAAGCGTGGCTGGAGCGTCGCGTCGCCGATCTGGGCGAGCCGTTCCTGAGCCGGTTCACGCCGGACGCCGTGAAATCGATGCTGCGGGCCGCGGGCTTCTCCCGGATCGAATTCCTCACCCCGGCAGCGGCCGAAGAACGGTACTTCAGGGGCCGCCCGAACGACCTGCCGGTCCCGCGACGGGCCGGCATCGTAGCGGCGATGGTCGGATAGCCATGTCGCCGCCGGCCCGGCCGGCTGCCGCCGCGCCGGCACCCGTCACCCGGGGACGTCCAGGAACGGGGAGGAATGCAGCCACTCCTTGTCCGGGTAGTAGGCGAGCAGCACCGTGCCCCGCCGGATCCGCTCGACGATCGCCTTCTCCACCTTGCGGCTGAGCGCGAAGCAGCCCCAGCTCCGCCCCATGCGGCCGTGCTCCCGCGCGAACTCCCGGCTCACGTACCAGGCGCTGTGGACGACGATGTCGCGGCGGTAAGCTGCGCCGTTGAATTCCGGGTTCAGCCCCTTCAGGCGCAGGGAATAGCCGTGCTTGCCGTAATAGGTGCGGCCCGTCAGATACACCCCGAGACTGCTGGCGTCCGTGCCGGGCTGGTTCGAGAAGCGGGTCGCGTACTTGGCGCCGCTGCCCTTGCCGTGAGCCACGTAGGTGTAGAACAGCACCTTCCCGGTCCGCACGTTGGCGACCGCCAGGCGTTTCCTGGCGGACGGCACGGAGTAGTCGACGATCGTCACCAGCGGCTTGTCGGTCAGATCCCGCCGGCGCACGTGGACATAGGCGGTGATTGCCGCCGAGATCGCCCGGGGGCTGATGTTGGGGGCCTGCGCGTGGATTCTTGCGACCAGTCGCCCGGGACGCCCGGTGACGGGGCGGTCCGCATGCGCGGCCAGCGCGAGGAACCACAATGGGATGGCTGCGAGCAAGGCAAGGCGCCGGGCGCTGCCCCGTGAAGTCGCGATTGCTGGTCTTGCCAAGCGCTCTCCCGTACCGTCGGAAGCTCAGGATTCCGGGACACAATTAGCAGGATCCCGGCGCCAGGACAACAGGGTGGCGGACGGACGGCTGGTCCCCGGTGCCCGGCGCGACCGCAGAACACCGCTTCCGACTCAGACGTGAAGTCTCGAACGCGGGCCGCCCGCCCCGGCTTCCGGTCCGCCCGCATCCGGCCTAGCGGCAGCCGGCCGCCCGGGCGGCACCGCTGACGCTCACGGCAAGCTTCTCTCTCGCCGGCGGCGCGTGGCGGGGGGAACGGGCGGCGGACATGACGACCGGGTGCGGTCCCTGGCTGCCGGGACCGGTTTGCACCCGGATCACGTGGAACCCGCCGCACCCGAGCGCCTGCGCCATCACCTCGATCTTGCCGCGCCAGCGGTGGATGGCCTTCGACAGCAGGCTGTCCTGCACCTGGTCCCGCGTGTGCCGATCGACATCGTAGTGCAGTGCCTGGATCACCAGCCCCTGTCCCGCCATGTGCTCGGCCGCTGCCCAGAGCCGATCGCGGTCCGGTCCCCGAAGATCGAGTGTTTCGGAGACCCGCCAGGTCGAGCCGGCCGGATGGTGATCCTTGCCGTCTCCGGAGGCACGCTCGATCTGGGAGGCGCGGTAGCCCGCCGTCGATGCATGCACGCCCTCGGGCAGCTCCGAAAGGGCCTTTTCGACCCGCCCTGCGACGGCCTTCTGTGCCCGCACCGGATCCGCGCTCTCGGCGCGCGCCAGCACGATGATGCCCAGGCGATCGGCCGTCACCTCCCGTGACAGCTTCACCGTCGTCTTGAGCTCGACCCCCCCGTTCCCGCCCGGGCCCGCATGGCTGGCGGCACGGACCGGCGTGACCGCGCACGCCAGGACGAGCGGCATCATCGCGGTGAGCACGCGCACGCTCATTGCCCGCGCCCGCCGCGCGTACGGACCGCGCCATCCATCGTGAACCCGGGGTCGCCCCTGCTCATTCAGCCGCCTCGGTGCGTGGAGATCGTTCGAGCTTACACGGGCAGGCGCCAAGCCGCATGCGCGCGTGCCGCGATTCCGTCGGAGAGGTCAGCACACGGGACCGCTCGCACCCGCGCCGACGACCGGTCATCCCCGGCCCCGCACGCCGCGACCGGGCTCCCCGGCCGGTTGCGATTGCCGTGAGCCGATCCATACTCTGCATTGGGAACCGGTTCGTCATCCCGCGGGGGTCAAGCCGGCGTGAAACAGGGAAAGTCGCGCCCCAACGCACTCGTGCGCCTCCTGCTCGTCGAACCCGGCGAGCTGCCCGGGCTGCTCGGCGGCTTCGCGTACTTCTTCTGCCTTCTGTGCAGCTACTACATGCTGCGGCCCGTCCGCGACGAGATGGGCATCCGCGGCGGCGTGGGCAACCTGCAGTGGCTGTTCTCGGCGACCTTCGTCGCCATGCTGGCGGCCGTGCCCCTGTTTGCGGCGGCGGCGGCCCGCTATCCCCGCCGCCGGCTGCTTCCGGTCGTGTACCTCTTCTTCATCGCCTGCATCGGCGCGTTCTGGCTTTGGCTTCAGTCCGGCCACGCGATGGACTGGGCCGCCCGCTGCTTCTTCGTGTGGCTGTCGGTGTTCAACCTGTTCGTGGTCTCGGTGTTCTGGAGCTTCATGGCAGACCTTTTCGACGACGAGCAGGCCACGCGGCTGTTCGGAGCCATCGCCGCGGGCGGCAGCGCAGGCGCGATCCTCGGTCCCGCCCTGACCACCGCGCTGGCCGGCCGGCTCGGCACCGCGGGGATGCTGCCGCTGGCCGCCGGCGTGCTGTTCCTCACCCTGCCCTGCATCGCCGGCCTGGACCGCTGGGCCCGCCGGCGACACGGCGAACATCGCCGCGATGCCCCGGAAGCGGCGATTGGCGGCAGCCTCGCCGAGGGCGTGCGTGCCATCGCCCGGTCACGCTACCTGCTGGCGATCTGTGCGTTCATCTGGCTCTACACCAGCCTGTCGACGTTCCTGTATTTCGAGCAGGCGAACATCGTGGCACGCGCCGTCGCGGACAGCGCCACCCGCACGTCGGTGTTCGCCGGCATCGACCTGGCCACGAACACCCTCACGGTGGGCGCCCAGTTGTTCCTGACGGCCCGCCTGGTGCGCGGCCTGGGCCTGGGTACCGCGCTGGCGCTGGTGCCGGCGCTCGTCGCTGTGGGCTTCGTGGTGCTCGCCGCGGCCCCCGCGCTCGCGGTGATCGCCGGCGTGCAGGTGCTGCGCCGGGCCGGGAACTACGCGCTCGCCAGGCCGGGCCGCGAGATGCTGTTCACGGTCGTCACGCGCATGGAGAAGTACAAGGCGAAGAATTTCATCGACACCGTCGTCTACCGCGGCGGCGACGCCGTCGCCGGCTGGGCCTTCACCGGGCTCGCGGCGGGCGGCCTTGGCCTGCGGGGCATCGCGGTCACCGCCGTGCCGGTTGCCCTCGCCTGGATGCTCGCCGGCTACTGGCTGGGACACGCCCGCGAAACGCGGGCCCGTGCCCGGCGGCAGGAGGATACAGCGCATGAACACCTCACGACGCCCGGGACGTCCTGAGTCCCGGAAACTCTCCCGGCGCGACTTTCTCCGGCTCGCGGCCGGTGCCGCGGTGACCGCCTGGCTGCCCCTGCAGCCCGCGCGCGGCCGGACCGACGCCCGCACCATGACCACGCGCCCCGTCCCCTCGTCGGGAGAGGCGATCCCGGTGGTCGGGCTCGGCTCGGCACGCACCTTCGATGTCGATCCAAGCGATGCCAACGCGATGCGCCCGCTGCTCGGCGTGATGCGCGCCTTCCACGCCGGCGGCGGGCGCCTCGTCGACAGCTCGCCGATGTACGGCAACGCGGAGGCGGTGATCGGCATCCTCGCCCGCGAGCTGGGCGTCACCGATGACCTGTTCATGGCGACCAAGGTCTGGACCCGCGGCCGCGACGCCGGCATCGCGCAGATGCAACGCTCGGCCCGCCGCATGGGCGTCAAGCGCCTTGACCTGATCCAGGTGCACAATCTCGTCGACCTGCGCACGCAGCTTGACACGCTCAAGCGCTGGCGCGACGAGGGACGCGTGCGCTACATCGGGGTCACCCACTCGAGCGTCTCGACGCACGAGGACCTGCTGCGCGTGGTCGAGTCCGAGCCGATCGACTTCGTGCAGCTCAACTACAACATCGCGGTGCGCGACGCGGAACGGCGCCTGTTGCCGGCGGCCGCGGACCGCGGCGTGGCGACGCTGATCAACGAGCCGTTCGGGAGCGGATCGCTGTTCCGGCGCACGCGCGGCCGCCCCCTGCCGGACTGGGCCGCCGGGATCGGCTGCGGCAGCTGGGCGCAGTACTTCCTCAAGTTCATCCTCGGACACCCGGCCGTGACCTGCGTGATCCCCGCCACGGCCGACCCCGGTCACGAGGCCGACAATGTGCGCGCCGGTTATGGCCGGCTGCCGGACGCGGCCGAGCGCGCGCGGATGGCGCGGCACTTCGCGTCCCTGTAGGCAGCCCCCGGAGATCGGCGGAAGGCTGCGCAACAGCAAAAAGCGCAGGCTGTACTATCCTTCAATTTGTCGCCCGCAACGGGCGATCTCCGGAACCATGCCAGGGAGGGGGGGGACATGAAGCGGAACTCCACGGGACTGGTGTTATTGCTGGCCGGCATTGCATTCGTCCTGCCCGCCTTCGCGCGAGCCAGCCACGACCTTTCGTCGGCCTCGATGAAGGCCATTGCTGCCGCGGATGCCACTTGGGAAAGCGCCGCCAACGCCAGGAACTACGCCAGGCTGGCCACCGTCTACGGGCCCGACGCCAGGGTGATGCCACCGGGCCACGCCAGTATCTCGGGCCAGGGCAACATCGCCGGCTTCTGGAAAGCCGCCCTGAAGCCCGTCGGCAAGGTGGCGCTGCACTATTCGGAAACGCACGGAATGGGTGCGTACGCTTTCCGCACCGGGACGTTCACGATGCGAAACGCCGCGGGCCACGTGCTGCAGACCGGCAAGTTCGTCGAGATCTGGCACAAGGGAGCCGACGGCTGGAAGATGCATCGCGACATCTTCAACGGGAATCCGGCTCCCTCCGGGTCGCGCTAGTCCCGCCGCCCGGGCGGCGGCACGAAGCGATTGTCCGCGTCCCCTCCCCGGCCGTCCCGCCCGAGCAGGCACGGCGATTCACGGCTCCAGGTGCAGGTGCTCCTGCGAGCGCGCCTCGACGGTCGCCCGCTTCCACCGCATCGGGTAGTACTTCAGGCCGGCCCACAGCGGCGCCATGTCGACGTAGTGCGGGGCGTAGGCGTGGCCGGACTCGCCCGTCGTGTGGACCGTGATCGAGCGGTCCAGGTTGCCGAGGTCCACGATCATGCGCATCGACGGCAGCCAGTTGACCTGGTAGCCGTCGGTGGCCGCCCAGCCGGTGGCGTCGATGGTCGAACCGCTGCCGCCGACCCGGTACGGGCCGCGGTCGAACAGGTCGTCGACCGGGCCGAAGCCGGTCTTGCCCAGGGTCTTGTTGCGGAAGGTGGCGGTGTGCATGCTCCCCCACTTCCACTTCGACGGGTCGCTCCCGAAGCGCTTGTGCATCTCCCGCACGGCCTGCCGGAACGCCCGCTTGAGGATGTCGTCGCGCCGCTCGACGCTGTTCCTGGTGGCCCGGTCGTCCCAGAACGGATCGTCGGGATGTTTCACCAGGTTGCGCATGACCTCGAACCAGCGCGAGCCGCCGCGGGGCCAGTAGCGCTTCGGCAGGTCATCGTCGAAGGTGTCCTGCAGGAGGTGGCGCCAGAACGACTCGTACACGGCCGCGGCCGCGGCCGCGGAATCCGCGCGGTCCTGGTCGTCCCAGCCCTTCAGCAGCTTCAGCGCCCGCTTCTGCCCGCTGTCGAAGGAAGGGCCCAGCTTCAGCAGCAGCGGCACCAGGGTCGCGGCGCTGGCGTCGTACATGTCCCCCTCCATCTTCCGGAAGTAGGCGATGCCGATCTTCCCCGGCGCATTCCGGATCAGGCCGACGATGCGGTTGGCGCGGAAGCCGTAGTCCCAGTCGGTGGTGATCAGGTACGGGTAGCTGTCGGGGGCCACCTTGTTGTTGGCCGTGGCGATGTACCCATCGGGCGGGTTGAACGCGTGCGGCAGCCGGTCGAAGGGGATGTAGCCGGTCCAGTCGTATCGGCCGGACCACCCGGGCACGGGACGCCGCCCGTTGCCGTGCTTGCGGATGGGGATGTCGCCCGGCATCTGGTAGCCGATGTTGCCCTGCGTGTCCGCGTACACCAGGTTCTGTGCCGGCGCGTGGAAGTACCGGGCCGCGGCCCGGAACTGCTGCCAGTCCTGCGCCTTGTCGAAGCCCCAGATGGCCTCGAACGGGCTGGAGGGCTTGAGCGCCGTCCATGCCAGTGCCAGCACGTAGTGCTTCGGCAGCGGGATGCCGGCGCGCTCCCGGAACGGGCTGCCGCCGCCCTTCCCGTGCGGATTGGTGCTCTCCAGCGGGCGGTAGGTGCCGGAGATCACCGGGCCGTGCCGGGTCGAGCGCACGGTGATCGTCACCGGCTTGCCCCCCGCCACCTGGATGGTCGCCTTGCGGGTGCGGAAGTTCACCCATTTCCCCTGGTCCAGGTACTGGCCCGGGTTGTCCGGATTGACCTTCTCGATGAACAGGTCCATCACGTCCGGGCCGGTATTGGTGAAGCCCCAGGCGATCCGGTCGTTGTGGCCGATGATCACCCCCGGCACGCCGGCGAACGAGAACCCGGCCACCTCGAACGGGCAGGCCCGGCTCTTCGGGACGCAGTGCATGTCCACCTGGTACCAGACGGAAGGCATCTGGATGCCCAGGTGGGGATCGTTGGCCAGCAGCGGCATGCCGGTGGTGGTCCGCTTCCCGGAAACGGCCCAGGCGTTGGAGCCGATCCCCGTGCCGGCGGGGCCGATCGCGGCGTCGACCAGCGAAACCTTGCGCGCGAGAGCATCCAGCGTCCCGGAAGGCAGCTTCAGGCGCGCCAGCGCCCGGGCATCGGGCCCGCCGGCGGCACCTGCACTGGCAGACTCGCCGACAATGGTTGGATGATCCGCGGGATACGGCGGGAACAGCTCGCGGACCTGCTTCGGTGTCAGCGTCTTGAGCAGCACGGCGCGCTCGATCTCCTTGCCCAGGTTGCCTCTGAGGTCCCAGGCCATCGCCTTGCCCCATGTGAGGCTGTTGATCGGCGTCCACGGCGCGACCCGGTAGCCCGGGCTGAGCCAATGGAGGATGGAGTACTCGAGGCTGAGCGCCGCGCCCTTGTGATCCCGCAGGTACGCGTTCACGCCCTCGCTGTAGGACGTGAGGATGGCGCGCGACTCCGGACCCATGCCGTCCCACTCGGCCTGCGCGGTCCGCCGCCAGCCCAGCGTGCGCAGGAAGGCGTCCGTCTTCACCTCGCGGGCGCCGAACATCTCCGAGAGCGTGCCGGAGCCCACGTGCCGCCACACGTCCATCTGCCAGAACCGGTCCTGGGCGTGCACGTAGCCCTGGGCGAAGAACAGGTCGTGCAGGGTGTGGGCATAGATGTGCGGGATGCCCATGCTGTCCCGGTACACGTCCACCGGGCGGTCGAGTCCCTTGAGATGGAGCACACCGCGGGTCTGCGGAAACGAGCGCGAGGCGACGTCGTGCGGGAGATGGATCTCGAAGTACCAGGCGCCCGCTGCCGTGACCAGCAGGGCGATGGCGAGAATGGCGAGAATGGCGAGAGTCAGGAAGCGCAGGATCCTGCCGGTTCTTTTCATGTTTCCCCCGAGCGGGATTGTTGTCGGCCGATAGTATCAGCAGCGGGAGGAATGGCGAGCGATTCGTTCGCGGACAGGAGTCGGCCCGGTTCCGCTCGTCGTTTTCATCCCGGCCCTTCCACGATCACCCGGCCCCGGGGGCAACGATCGACATCCCCCGGACAGGGAACCGGCCCGCTCTCCTGTGCCCGACCTGCAATCCCCGTCGGCTTCAGTCGTGGCGAAGATACCGCGCCTGGAACCAAAGCCACGACAGCAGGGCCGGGACGCCGACCGTCACGTCGCGCAGCCGCTTCGCCAGCGAGAGCGCCAGTGACACGTCGGGGGCAAGGCCGACCAGGGACCCGAAGGCGACCAGGCCGAGCTCCTGCACCCCCAGCGCCGCGGGGACGACGAACGCGATGCTGCGAAGTGCCTGCCAGAAGCTTTCGATCACGAGGGCGTCAGCCGGTGGCACCGGATGCCCCATGAGCGCGAGCGCCAGCCAGACTTCCGCGCCGGTCACGATGAGACCCGCCAGCTCCCACAGGCACGACAGCGCCAGGATCCCGTAACGGCGATAGAGCGTGGCCAGCTCGTCGTCGATCCGGCCGACCTTCTCCACCGCCCCCAGGCGGAGGCGGAAGAGGTAATGCACCGTACGACCCAGGCCGCCAAATACCCGCACATGCCGCTGCACGGCAATGACTCCCAGCGCGAACGGTATGCTCAGGGCCATGGCGCCCGCGACGGCGGAGGCGATCCACGGCATCGGTTTGCCGCCCGCGAGCAGCAGCACAGTACCGATCAGGGTAAAGAGGGCCTGGGCGATCAGGGTGATGACGACCTCGGCCACTACGCTGGCGGCCGAAGCGGGCAGCGCAATGCCCCTGGCGCACAGCATATCGATGCCGGCGAAGTCGCCGCCGACCCGCACCACCGGCAGGAGGGCGTCGATGGAGTCCCGGATGACGGCGGCCCACGTCAGAAAGGTCAGGCCGGGGCGCCTGTCGTAGCCCGACAGCAGCTGCTCCCAGCCCTTCGCGTCCAGGCCGATCGCCGCCACGTGGAGCGGGGCCAGCAGCAGAATCGGCCAGCCGGCCAGACTCAGGATCCACAGTATCTGCCGTGCACCCTCATGGAAGATCGTCGCGATGGAAACCGCGATGCCGGCAAGGGTAATCAGGATCGTGATCAGTCGCATCCGGAAAGGGGCGCAGATTCATCCCTTACGGCCAGGCGGCGATCCCGCCGTGCCCGACCACTCTTCCCCCCGCGGATCTTCCCTCCAAGTCTAGTTGTTGCCGGAAGACCGGGAAGTCCACTTGTCCGGTTCACGCCGGGTTCAGCCCCGCTTACCGACGAGCGGACCATCGGACCCAGGCATGGACGGCGGCCCGGCGCGCGGAATACCGGGCCGCGGGAGTCCGCGTTGGCTACGCTGCCACGCGGCCCGCTCCCGTGCCGCCACGGGACGAGGGTTCCTGCCGTGGCCGACAGACCTGTCATCCTCGTGGTCGACCACGACCAAACCGTGCTGGCATCCATGCTCGACGCCCCGACCCGCCGCTTCGACGGGGATTACCAAGGTGAAGCCTCAACTGTCCCCCTGCGCGGCGCCGCAGGCGCCGTCGGGCCTCAGGCAGAACGGACAGAGGCAGTCGCGCTGGTGACCGCCGCCGGCGCGACAGGCAAGCGCCTGCAGGCGCCGGACAGCGAGCGCTTGGTGGTTAGCAGCATCTTCTACGCCATGTTCGGCCAGATCAATATCGTGCGCGGTCAGCAGGTGGCAGCGGTCGGCGGCGGCAATTCGGCCGGCCAGACGGCCATCCACCCGGCCCGGTTCGCGCGCGAGGTGACCCTGCTGGTACGCGGCGAACGCCCGGAGAGCCGCATGTCCGATTAGCTGGTGCACCAGATCCGCGACCCCGCCACTATCCGGATCAAGCTCGGGGTCTCGGTCGCGTGGGCGCAAGGGGCGGACCGTCTGCAGTCCCTGATCCTCAATACCCCGCCAGCGATAGCGTGGAGACGATCCCGGCCGATCGCCTCTTCGTGCTCATCGGGGCGTCCCCCACACCGACTGGCTCGGCGGCATGGTGGAGCGGAGTGTGCCCTCCGGGGTCGCGATCTCGATCATCCTCGCCCCGCCCGACAGCACGTCGTCGTACCCCGAATTGTCGAAATGCGACTTCCCGGGAGCTGCCGGCCCCGGGACCGGGATCAGCAACACGGCAACAACAGGAAGCAGCGGAACTTTCGCGTTCATGGCAGTCACTCCGCCGCCGGTCCTTGCCGGATCGCATGGATCCGGATTGCCGGTATCGGGCTGGAAGGGGAAAGAATCATTCTTCGACGCCACACCCTCGCCGGACTGTTCGACGCCGGCGGACGGGAAACGGATCTGTCGCCAGTTCCTCTGTGCTCGATGCAGGCCGGCACCGGTCCGGCGATCACCCTTGTCAGTAGCCGGCATCGATGTCCCGGTCCCCCTCGAAGTTCATGCGGCATGTCAGCTCGAGGTGGGAGGTCTGGTGCTCGAGTCGTTTCGGGAAGGGCCCGAAGGGCGCCGAATCCCGGATGATCTGCAGGGCAGCCTGATCCAGCCTGGAATTTCCGGAAGACCTCAGCAGGGTCGCGTGCAACAGATTGCCGTGGGTGCCAACCACGAGCTTGACCACCGGCGTCCCGGTCAGCTTGCCGGGGTATTCCATGTCGCCTACACGCTCCAGCTTCTCCAGCATCGACGCGAGGTAGTACCGGGCCACCAGGGTGTCAGGATCATGCTTTTGCGGAAGCATTGGCTCGCTCTGCCGGACCGCGGCGTTGATCTGGGACTGGAGCTTGTTCCAGTTGATCCTGGGTTGCGGTTTGACAGTTGCGTGCTGTTGCGCGGGCGCCGAATGCGTGACGGCCGCGTGGGGCCGGTGCCCGTTATGCGCGCTCTGCGGATGCCGGTGTCCGGGATTGGCCGCTTCCACCCCCTTGCTCGCGGAGCGCCCGGGTGCCGCGCTGTGACTGCGTTGCTCCGAGTGTTTGGGCGGCGGCGGGGCTTGCGACTGCGCCCGGTGCTCGGCCTTTTCGGAGGGTTGCCGATGCCCCTGATGGCTGGGGGCACCGTGGTGGGACTGGTGCTTGAGCCGGGCGCCCGCCGACCCCGGCGATGCCGGCAGCTCATAGATACGTGCGCGCAGCGGCTTCGGCTTGTGCGTTGCCCGGGGCGGGGTCCGCAATACCCGCCCGAGCCCCGCCAGTGCGAGCAATACCAGCAGGATCGCAAGCAACAGGATCCACGGCAGCCGCTGCACCGGGCTGTCCGGGAAAGGGCCCGGGTAGGGGTTAGCGGTCATTGGTGCTTGACGGCGATCAGCAGTTGGTCTGCCCCCGCCTTGCGCGCTTCCAGCATCGCCCGCACCACCACCCCGTCCCGGGAGTCGCGGTCTGCGGACACGACCACGGAATTGCCATGCCGCTTGAGCATGGGCTTGAGGGTCTGGACCAGCGTGTCCAGGGTGACGGACGTGTGGTCCAGATAGATCTTGCCCTCCTTGGTGACTGTGAGCGTGACCGGCTGGTTACGGGTCATGGGCGCCGCCTTGCCCTTCGGCAGGTTCACGGCCAGCGAGTTCAGGTGCTGCATGGACAGTGACGCGAGCATGAACGTGGCGAGCAGAAAGAACATCACGTCGATCATCGGAATGATCTCGATGCGGCCCCGCCGGTACTCCCGGGATCTACGCAGTTTCATGGCCGCCTCCCGCGACGTCGGCCTCCAGGCGGACACGGTCCACGAGGCGCGTACCGATGCGTTCCATTTCGTCCAGTGTGCGCGCCTGCAGTCGGGAGAAGAAGTTGTAGCCGAACAGCGCCACCAGCGCGATTGCCAGCCCCAGGGCGGTGGCTATCAGCGCTTCGGCTACCCCCGAGGACACGCCCGCGGGAGCAACCAGTCCCTTGCTGCCGATCAGGTGGAAGGCGTCCATCATGCCCGTGATGGTGCCCAGCAGCCCCATCAGCGGTGCCGCGGTCACGATGGTCTCGAGCACCCAGAGGCCGCGACCCAGGGCGCGCTCGATGGCCTGGGCCTCATCTCCGGCACGCGACTCGATCCACCACGGCGGACCGCCGCGGTGCTGCAGGATGGCCTGCAGAAAACGCGCGAAGTGATGGTGGGGGTTGAGCGTCGCGACCTGGCTTTCCAGGTCTGCCCAGCGGGGCGCGGGGCTCTCGGAAAGCCGCAGCAGGGGCCTGGGCGGGCGCGTGTAGCGCCAGTACACGTAGCTCTTGTCCAGCAGGATGGCGACCGTGACGACCGCAACCAGCAACAGCGGATAGACCATCGGCCCGCCGAACTGCAGGGCGGTCCAGGCCTGTTGGAGGTCTTGCATAGCGAGTATTCCTTCCGACGGGGTTGCCCGAAGTCCCTCCGGATGCAGGAGTGAACGGGTCTGGAGTCCGGGTTCGATGGTGAACCGTTCCGGCCGGCGCAGAAATCCGTGGGCCGGGTCGGGGCGTCCGCGCCGAGTCCCCGACTGGGGGACAGCAGGCTGTTTCCGGTTCAACGGATGGTCCATTGCCTGTCGATGCAAGCAGGCCCGCACAGTTGAGCCGGCCGACCCATTGGAGGGGGCGGATCCCCGGTTTCCGGATTACACCCGGCATTCGCTCCGCGAATGGCCGCCGGCCTGAACAGACCGACCACGCCCTCGCCCAGGACATCGTCATGCCAAGCCCGAATGCTCCCGGCGGATGGTTTGATCCCCGATTCGGGCGGTCGTTCGGCGTTGCCGATCGACAGGTAACGCGCCCTTCCGACGCCCTTCACGGGGCGATCCGGGCTTGACTGCCCTGGCGATGACCATGCCGGAACGGGTAGTAGACTTCCCGGCTTGTACGCCGTCAAGGGGGTGAATTCGCACCGGCCATGGCGGGTTACGGTTGGCGTCGGGCGGGCCGCGTGCGCGAGTGGGTCCGAGCCGAAAGGGAGCACCTCCGTGCTCCGCGGGCCGGCTTTGACCACGCGCCTTCCGAATGTCCACTCTTCGCCCGAGGTCCGGCCCCCGCCGGTCTATTTCGAGTCGGCGGGAAGAACATACCAGTCTTGTTTCCCCTTCGCCGTCGCTCTTCACGCGCCCTCCGATTGACTATATCCTGCCTGGGAAACATGGAAGGGAGCGGAAATGCCACGACCCATCGTCGGCATCATCGGCAACCACCACCTGGTCAACAAGACCTACGAGGTGCATGCGGGCGGAGCGATGAATTCCGAGGCCGTGGCCGAGGTGGCGCGAGCGCTCCCGCTGCTGATACCGGCCGATCCGCGCTACGTCTCGGTGGCGGAGCTGATGGAGGCCTGCGACGGCTTCCTCTTCACCGGGGGCCGGCCCAACGTCCACCCCGAGGAATACGGCGAGGAGCCGACCGAGGCGCACGGCACCTTCGACCGGGCCCGCGACGCGATCACCCTGCCGCTGATCCGCGCGCTGGTCGAACGCGGGCAGCCATTCCTGGCCGTGTGCCGCGGCTTTCACGAGCTGAACGTGGCGATGGGCGGCACGCTGCACCCCGAAATCCGCGACCTGCCGGGGCGCATGAACCACCGGATGCCGCCCGACGGCACCATCGAGGAGAAGTTCGCCCTGCGCCACAAGGTCCGGCTGAGCGAGGGCGGGCCCTTCGCCCGGCTGTTCGGCGCCACCGAGGTGATGACCAACACCCTGCACGGACAGGGCATCAAGGAGCCCGGCGCGCGCATCGTGATCGACGGGCATGCCGAGGACGGCACGCCCGAGGCAATCTACGTGCAGGACGCCCCGGGCTTCGCCCTCTCCGTCCAGTGGCACCCCGAATACCGGGCCGCCAGCGATCCGGTCTCGCGCCTGCTGTTCCGGGCCTTCGGCGACGCAGTCCGGGAATGGCACGCGGGACACAAGAAGACCTTGCTCAAGGCCGTCGGCCGGTAGCGGGCAATCCGTTCTTCGCCGCCCGGCGCCGGCCCTGCTCTCCCGGACTATCCTTAGCTGGGTGCAGGACCGGACTGCCAGCCCGCGTGCGGAAAGGCGGTCGGTCCCCTGTTCCCCGGAGGAGCCCCGTTGATCGCCACCCCGGACAACCTGGAAATGCTGCTGCGGCTGATGGTCGCCCTGGTCGCGGGATCGCTGGTCGGGTACGAGCGCTCGTTCCACGGCCGCTCCGCGGGTTTCCGCACGCATGCCCTGGTCTGCAGCGCCTCTGCCCTGCTGATGCTGGTCACCGTCTACCAGGCTCACTGGGTCCATGCCTCGACCACCCTGGTCAGCCTCGATCCGACCCGGATGGCCCAGGGCATCATGACCGGCATCGGCTTCCTGGGTGCCGGGGTGATCGTCAAGGAAGGCCTGTCCGTGCGGGGTCTGACGACCGCGGCCTCGATCTGGATGACGGCCACCATGGGCATCCTGGCCGGCATCGGCTTCTATTTCCCGCTGGTCGTCTCGGTGGTCCTCACGCTTGGCCTGCTGTCGCTGTTCCGGTGGGTGGAGGCGTGGATGCCTTCCCAGACCTACTACGACTTCGACATCCGGTTCGAACGCGGGTCGGAGCTGAACGAAGAGGCCCTGCGGGAGCTGATCGAGAGCTATGGATTCCGCATCGCCAACTTCAGCTACCGCCTCGACGCGGAAGGCCGGGTTTGCCGCCACAGAATGGTCTTGCACACCACCGACCGCGGCAGCGCGTCACGCCTGTCCGACGAACTGGTCAAGACGCGCTCGGTGCTGGAGTACCGGCTCTCTCCTGCCAGCGACTGATCGGTCGGGGCGACGGCGCACCGGGCTGGTCCGCGGGAAGCGGATCATTCCGCACCCGTTCTCCAGGATGCGCTTACAGCACGGCGCCGACCGCAGCCACGGCACCCCAGGCGATGAAGCCGGCCCCCACGACAGCATCCAGGCGCCAGCGCGCCGGCACGATCTTTTCCGCGCACACCAGCAGCGTGAACAGCGCCATCCACAGCAGGTTCATGGTGCCGACCACGAACAGCACGGCCATCAACGCCCAGCAGCAACCCACGCAGTTGGAGCCGTTGCGCAGACCGACCACGAGCGCACCGGCCGCCCCGTCCCGCCATTCCTGTATCAGGAAGGCGAGCGGCGAGCGGCACCGGCTCATGCACGCGTTCTTCAGGCCACTGAACTGGAACAGGCCCGCACCGACCAGGATCGCCGCACTGACCGCCGCCGAGGTGCTCGCACCCATCGATGTAAGCAGCGCCGCGCGCGCAAGCTCCCACTGGGCCACCGCCGCGGGCACGCAGTAGCCGATCCAGGCCAGCGAATAGCCGGCCACGAACATCGCCGTCGTGCGTGCCGCCGACCGCGGGCTGCGCCGGCCGGCCAGCATCGCGAAGACCGACACGGTCGGCACGACCGAGGGCAGCATCATGGCCACCATCATCACGACCCACATGGCGAAGGTGGCCACGAGCCCGCCATGGCCACCCTCGCCCGCCGCTGCCATGCCGTGCATCGCCGCCATGTGCACGTTCATGTGCACCATGTAGATCCAGCCGAGCGCGACGATCGCGGCCATGCCGGCCCAGACGGCCGCACGGCCCGAACGGAAGCTGCTTCTTATCAACCGGGTGGAGGACATCGCGGTCATCCCGCCGAGCCGTATTCGAACGGGGACGAGAAACCGTTGCGACCCGAAAGGCTCCAGTCCCAGCCGAGGTCCCTGAAGCGGAACTGCCTCGAGCGCGCCACGGTCGCGGGCTGTCCCGGTGCAACGCACAGCGGATGATTTTCGATGGTGACGGCCTGCCCGCCCTGGCCCTCGATGCGCTCGATTTCGGCTTCGGCCACGCCGGCGATCGAAAGGCTGCTGGTCCGGCCGTCGCTCGCGAAGCGCATCGGCACGCTCCTGGCCCCCGCCATCTCGCCGATCAGGGAGACCAGCACTTCCGGGTGTCCGCCGGCCTTGCCGCCGAAGATCGCGTGCAGCGCCTCGCTCTGCGCCTGGTCGGCGTTCTCGTCGAAGTAAGCCCCGGCGGTCCACCTGCCCTCGATCATGTTGCCGGGCGCATAGACCGCCAGCGCGACGTTGAGGCCGTCGAGCGGAACATCCCCGTAGTAGCCCCGGTCGATGTGCCAGGCCACCAGC
Source organism: Gammaproteobacteria bacterium (assembly GCA_035638775.1). Classification (GTDB taxonomy): domain Bacteria; phylum Pseudomonadota; class Gammaproteobacteria; order UBA5335; family SLRW01; genus DASQZJ01. The sequence continues at coordinate 9,803 of DASQZJ010000024.1, read as the reverse complement.
GCCGTGCAGGTGCCTTCGGTCGGCTCGCTCGTGAACACGCACGGGCAGGCGACCGCGCAGTTGCAGGTCTCGAAATAGGTCCCGTTGAGTTTCCAGTCGGTCATGGCATCGATCCTCGGTTGAAGTGCCGGACGCGCCCCTTCCGTCCCTGACGACCGCCGCATCGCAGGCCCGGACAATCACGGTCCGGCGCATGGCGGCGCAGTCCCCGCTTGCGGCCGACGGACACGGCGCGCGGCGGGGCTGCCCGATTTCAGCCTAGGGATGAGACGCGCGTATCGCATCGACAGGATTGATCAACTTCGGTGGGGACGATCGGATAGTCAGATCTGACTAGCTCGGACAGCGGCCGCAATCTCTGCAGGCGCGTGAACGGGACAGACCTGCTTCACGCACATCCCGCGCGTTGCGCAGGCTGCGGGCCATGCCATCTGGTGCGTCTTCCTCCCGCACCGTCACCCGATGTTCTGGGTGAACCGGCACTTCGGATACGCCGAGCAGGCCCAAAATTGGTGACCGCTGCCCGCGCCATGCCTGGCAGCGCGCAAGACGAGTCGACTGCCACACCTCGGGCAGTGGCGGAGCGCATTCGGGTCGCCCCTGCGGTGCAGGTTGCGTACATGCATGATGCGAAGGATGTCCTGCCGCTTCAGCCGCTTGGCCGCGATCTCTCTCAGCAGGTCGCGGACCTGATCGTCCGTAAAAACTGCCCGCTGGAAGGTCTTGATGTATGAAGCGAAGCGGGAGCCTGAGGTGACGTTCGCCGGGATCCGTGTCTTGAACGTGCTGTTGCCTACAAACGCCACGACCGAGTGGATCGTCTCCGGCGGAATCTGCAGCGCCCGCTCGACGGCTGTTACGTGTTTGAAGTTCTGGCGCAGGGGATTCTGAAACCGGTAAGAGCGTCCATAGATGCTCTGTATCCACTGCGCTTGGTCTTCTTTCCCGAAGATCCACCCGCGCCGATTCTTCGTTTCCAGGACGAAGACACCGAAACGCGAGATGAAGATGTGGTCGATCTGCGTCGCACCGTCCGGACATCTCAGCGTGACGTCGTCGAGGCGATGATAGATCTTCCCGCTCAGCCTCAGCCTCGCGGAGAATCGGACCCGCCACTCGCCCCAATGGCCCTTCGCCCAAGCCGAGCGGGATATCCGGCGAATGGCAAGTGCCGCGATGGCGGCCAGGACGATAGCGGACGGATCCATCGCGTGGTCGTTGCCCGATACTTCCAGTTCGCCAGTGGCCTGCGGAAACAGGCAGCCAGGTGAATGCTCGGACCGCTGCGCGATAAATCCCGCGGCTCGGTCCGCTCGACCCCGACGACACGGGCAGAACGGGCGAAGAATATCGCGCGCGGAAACACGAGGTACGGCCCGTTGCCGACACAGACACCGCCAACGTAGTCGTTGACCGCCAAGAGCGCTTCACTCGGCCGACGGGCACACCACCTTTTGCGATTGGCGGCACATGTGAACCGGCGACGGCAGGGGAAATCGGGCGTGCTGGTTCCGATTTTCACCTTGCGACCGGCTTCGTGGCGGCAACCAAGCCCGGCGAGGCAACCTCGCCTGGACGAAATGCCGGACACCGGGGATGGATCCCTCATTCCGACTGACCGCAATCGCTCCTCTTTCCGCAGTCGTACCATAATTTCTGGGGAGTCCCGGTGAGTGCTCCGGGAACTCTTGGCCTGAGGATGCCTCATGCGATCGGCGTTGCCACATGTTCCCCCTGACACACGCTGGCGGGGACGGATTCGAAACTGGGAGATCCTGGCCGGTGCGTGGATCCTGGTCGTCGGGACCGTGCTGCATTTCGTTTTCGAGTGGAGCGGTCACTGGCGGCCGATCGCAGTGTTCGTTCCTGTCAACGAGAGCGTATGGGAGCACTGCAAGCTGGCGGTCTGGCCCGGCGTGTGGTTTGCGTTCGTGCAGCTCGGTCTTATGAGAAACCGCCCGGATACCTTCGTGACGGCCAAGTGCCTTGGCCTGCTCAGCATGCCACTGGTCATCATTGGCCTGTTCTACGGGTACACCGCCATACTGGGCGGGAATTACCTGGCGCTCGACATTCTGCTGTTCGTCCTGTCGATCGCCATCGGCCAATGGCTCAGCTACACACTGTGCGTCCGGCCCCCGACGGGCAGATCCTGGCCCGTTGTCGCCGGTGCGGGAATGATTGCGCTGCTGGCGGCTTTTTGCGTGTTCACATTTTTTCCACCGCACATTGCCCTGTTTGAACATGCCGGAACCGGAATGTACGGCATTCTCAAATGACGAGACGAGTGCCGCCCCGGGTGACGCCTGGTGACCGCGCCGGCGGGATCGGTTCCGGCATTCCGGCATCCGGCGTCGCTGTCGCTTCCGGAAGCGACAGCGGACAAGGGGGCAGACAAATCCATTCTCCCTTTCGGTCCCTTCCGACCGACCCCGCTCCGGGACGCAGTTACCGGGCCTTGTCCCGGAACGCGGCGCTGGCGGCGCGATTCGCCGGACCGCCCACCAGCCCCGCAAACGTCTCGTTCTCCCGCTGGCGGGCCGCGCGAACCATGTCGAGGCGCGCGTCCGACAGCAGCTTCTTCGTGGCCGTCAGCGACTCGCGCGGCATGACGGCAATCCCGCCGGCCATCTGCAGCGTCTCGTCCATCGGCGATTCCGCCGGCACGGCCTGGAACGACAGCCCGATCTCCCGGGCCCGGTCGGCGTCGACCCAGCAGGCGGTGTAGAGCGCGTCGTTGACGGCATTGAGCTGGTCCGGGCGATTCGGCGTCAGCGCAGTACCCGGCCGAGCCTCTCTGCAAGCAGGACCTCGCTCATCACGGCGCCTCCACCTCGTCGGGCCGGCCGGACCATTGCCACGCCATGGTCCGCCGCGAGATCCCCAGCATCATGCCGCCCAGGGTCCGGGGATGCAGGAAGATGGTGTCGGCGACGCGGCCCCCGGGCCGGTTGGACGGGACCACCGTGTGGCCGAGGCCGTCCGCCTTGAGCCGTTCCTCGATCGCGGGCAGCTCGCCGGACTCGCCGAAGGCCATGTAGTAGCACTCGCCGAAACGGGCGAAGTATCGCCCCATGGTCTTCTGCGGGTCCGTGGGGGTAATCATTTCGAAACGATGCAGCTGCCCTGCCCGGAACAGGGTCAGGACTCCCTCGTAGCCGTACTCGGCGGACCGGATGGGAACGAAGTTGTCCGTGTCCAGATCGAAGATCCCCGCGCACTGGGCCACCCGTGTCGGCACGTCGTGGACCAGCAGGGTCGCCTCGTAGAAGGTGTCGATGGCACCGACCGGTTCGAGCTCTTCGTCCAGGCTGATCACCACCTGCATCCCGAAGCCGCCGGTCTGCCCGGCGCCCAGGAATGCCTGCCCCGCTTCCAGGGCCGGCTCGATTCCCAGCTCCTCGAGATGCTTGGTCAGGGCACCGAGGCGATCCGTGGAGAATCCCGCCGCGAACAGGTGCGCGCCCCGCGCAGCCAGGGCATCCTGCACCATGCCGGTGCCGTCGGGCGACAGGAACTCGACCCGGCCGGTGCCGAGGCGCCAGGTGCTTCGCATCGCACCGAGGCAGTGCACCCGGTCTTCCCCTTCGCGCTCGGCGCCGAGCACACTCGCCCACGGCGCCGCGGCCTGGTCGCGATCGGGAACAACCACTTGCAGACGATCCACACGCTTCAGCATAGCCTGTCTCCACCCGTAGAAGCCGAAACCGGGGCCGGTTCCAATCCGGCGTCGGGCCAACCGGTCGATCCTCACAACCGGCCTCTCGCCCCCGTCTCCCGCCCCCCCGGACCGGATGCGGGGCGAGGTCCGGCCGGCCCGGTCAGGACGACCTGCCGCCTGGCGGAACCTTGCCTTATACTGCCTCAGCGGAACATGGTCAAACGGCTGGCCAGCGAGCTCGACCAACGCTGACGACGCCCTTCGGGCAACCCGGGAAGGACCTGTCTTCGCGTCAGAGGTGCCCCGCCCCTGGCATCCCGCGCTCCCCGGAACCGCGGATCGTTCCCCCTCTTCCCCACTGTCCCGCCCATGGAAGAGACGGTGCCCACCCTGCTCGAGGGGCGTCGACAGGCTGTATAGTGGCCCCTCATTTGCCAGGAAACGGAATGACGCATGGGCACCGGAAGAGAGTTCGACCTGGTCGTGTACGGGGCCAGCGGTTTTACCGGCCGGCTGGTGGCGGAGTACGTGAACGAACGCTACGGCGAGTCACTGCACTGGGCGCTGGCCGGGCGCAACGAGGAGAAGACCCGGGCGGCGCGCGACGAGCTGGGGATCCCCGCATCGGTACCGGTCATCGTCGCCGACGCGGACAGGCCGGAGACGCTGAAGGCGCTCGCCGAACGCACCCGCGCGGTGATCACCACCGTGGGTCCGTACCAGCTCTACGGCGAGCCGCTGGTGGCGGCCTGCGCCGGAGCCGGCACCGACTACGTCGACCTGTGCGGCGAGCCGGCGTGGATGCGCCGGATGATCGACGCCTACGAAGAGACCGCGCGGGAGAGCGGCGCGCGGATCGTGTTCTCCTGCGGCTTCGATTCGATCCCTTTCGACCTGGGCGTGTTCTTCCTGGGCGAGCATGCCCGCGAGAAGCTGGGCGCTCCCCCGTCCCGGGTGAGGGGCCGGGTGCGCGGCCTGAACGGCAGCTTCTCCGGCGGCACCGCCGCCAGCCTGAAGGCGACCCTGGCGGCGGCCGAGTCGGACCCGGAGGTGCGCGAGCTGCTGCTCGACCCGTTCGCCCTGACGCCGGGCTTCAGCGGCCCGGAGCAGCCGCCGGCGGACGAGCCGCACTACGACGAGGCGCTGGACAGCTGGCAGGCACCGTTCGTCATGGCCCCCATCAACACCCGCAACGTGCATCGCTCCAACCTGCTGCTGGGCCATCCCTACGGCCGTGATTTCCGCTACGACGAGATGCTGCTCACCGGCCCCGGCGAGGAAGGCAGACAGATCGCAGAGGCGGTGGCCGTCGACGACTCCCTGACCGCCGACGACGGACCGAAACCCGGCGAGGGACCGAGCCGGGAGGAGCGTGAGAGCGGCTTCTACGACGTCCTGTTCATCGGGGAAACACCGGACGGCGGGGCGGTCAGGGCCAGCGTATCCGCCGACCTCGATCCGGGCTACGGCTCCACCTCCCGGATGATCACCGAAAGCGCCGTGTGCCTGATCGAGGACGCCACCGATACCCCGGGCGGCATCTGGACCACGGCACCGGCCATGGGCAACAGGCTGATCGACCGGCTGACGGAGAACGCCGGCCTGACCTTCCGGGTCGAGTGAACCGGGCAAGGGACGGGTTCACTTGGTCTGCCGCATCCGAACGCCGGCGGCGGACCGGATGCGGTGCATGGTGGATCCGTCCCCCTTTCCCTGCTCGTTCCTCCGGTTCCCGAATGCAGGGACGGAACCGTCACTCCCCTTCGAGCAGGCTGGAGAAACGGACGCCAAAGCCGTCCGGATCGGCCACCGTGAAATCACGCAGGCCATAGTACCGATCCGCGATCGGGATCACGACGCGGGCGCCGACTTTGTTCGCACGCTCCCAGCAGGCGTCCACGTCGGGCACCATCACGCGAACGTTGGCGGCGGGGAACGCCGGAACGTCGGGCCAAGCGGCGTCCCGCGCCTCCGGGAGCGCGGAGAGTTCGGCCAGGAACAGTCGATGGTCCTCCCGGCCCAGCTCCACGAAGTCGCCGGCGTCACGAAGGAGCGCGAACCCGAGCTTGCGGTAGAACCCGACCGATCGCCGGAGGTCCTGCACAAAGATCTCGGTCACCAGTTGCAGCGTCGGATCCACGCATCGGGGCATGCCCGTATCCTCATCTTCAGTGAACGAGCGTGCCGCAAAGGGGACAGACCTGACCGGTACCTCCAGAAAATGACTCCGTCCCCTTTTCCCGCAGGCCATACCCGTGTCGGAGGTCAGTGCTCAGCCTACTCCTGCCGCGCGATATCGACCGAGATCTCCACCGCCCGGCTCGTGCCCCTGTTCTCGAGCCAGTGTGTGGTATTCCGGTCCTCGGGCCAACCCAATCCCGGGCCATAGTCCGTGGCGACCCCGTTTCGATGGTCGGTGATCGTTCCCCGCAGGATGTAGACGATGCCCGGTCTGTCCACATGGTCGTGAAGCGGGCCGAACACGCCTCCGGGTTCCACGGTCACCATGCGCATCCGAAGTTGTCGCCCCTCCATGCCCACGATCTCGGGGCCCAGGTCGACCGTTCCAAGCAACACCACCGTAACGCCCTTCGTCTCGGGTACCACCTGCTCATTGCTCATCGCGTTCTCCTGCCCGAAGACCGGAATGAAAAAAATGCACCCTTCCGGCCGGCCCCGTCCCGATTCCCGACTGGCGTCGGCTTTCCACGGACGGCCCCGCCCCCGGCGTTCGATCCCGCGCCCGACGACCGACCCGGCCGCCGCGCGCGAACCGCCTGTTGCCGGTCAGTTGCCCCGTCCGACCGCATGGCAGGGACGGTCCGCTACCACCTCCCGGGCATTGCCTTCCTCCCTGAAGTCAGGAATCCCAACGACGGGGTCGATCAGAGCTTAGTACGCGCGCGCTACGGCGATGAGCCGACAACGGGTCTGTCCTGCTTTTCCACAACGTGCGGACAAGCCCGGCCGATCAATGGCTGACGGCAGGGCCTGGCCCGGTTCGGGGCGGAACCGCACGCGGGAACAGTGGCGACGCCGCGGCAACGGCCACGCCGAGAAGGGCAAAACCCATGAACGCGCCCGTGTAGCCGGTCCACCCCACCGCCATGCCCGCCAGCGGCGAGCCCACCGCCTGGCCCACGCCGATGGCCATGAAGGGCAGCACCGGCCCCAGCGACGGCCGCGCCGGGAGCAGTCGGATGCCGGTGACCAGGTAGACGCCGGTCAGGGTCATGTAGGCCAGTCCGAAAAGGCCGGCGGACACCAGGCTCAGGCCCATCCGGTCAGGCGCGGCGGCCAGCAGCGCCAGGGCCGAGGCGAGCATCACCAGTGCCCCGCCCTGGGTCGCCGCCGCACCATGGCGGTCGATCATGTCCCCGGCCAGTCCGCCGCCGAAGCCGACGACCCCGACCGCCAGCCACAGCAGGCCGGTCTGGCTCGCTGCCATGCCGCCCCGGGCCACGGCCAGGTCGGGTGCGAACACCCAGTAGGCCGAGCTGACCATGCCCATGCCGAACCCGAAGGCCGCCAGGCGTATCAGCGCGGCACGCTGCGCCGGCGTGTGGCCGGGTCTTTCGGCGGCGTCGGCGGCATCGCGCCCCGAGTCGGCCGGCAGCAGGCACCAGGCGGCCACCAGGCCGAGGGCCGCCAGCGCCGCGAAGGACAGATAGGCCGCGCGCCAGGCGTCCGCCAGCAGCAGCACGGCGGGAACGGACAAGGCGACGCCCGCGCTGGTACCGGCATTCATCACGGCGTTGACCCGACCGTGCAGCCGGGGCTGCACCGCCGCCTGCGCACCGGCCGACATGGCCGGCATCATCAGCCCGGTGCAGATGCCGCAGGCGAACACGCCGGTGCCGAGCACGATGGCATCCCGGGCCTGGCTGATCAGCCCCAGCCCCGCCAGGCCGAAGCCGCAGGCCAGCATCGCCGCCCCGCGGGCGCCGAGCCGATCCGCCACGGCGGCAGCCACCAGGCTGGTCAGCGAAAAGCTGATGAAGGCCATCGAGCCGACGATGCCCACCACGTCGGGCGCCAGGCCCAGCGCTTCGCGGATCGGCGGCACGAACAGCCCGAAGGCGAAGCGGGCCAGGCCGTAGGCGACGGCGATCAGCCCCGCGCCCAGCCCCGCGAATCCTGTCGCGGAAAGCGGTTTCATGCGGGCGCGGCACCCGGGTTCAGCGCGGCCGGCACCAGGGCGCGGGCCTGCGCGACCACGTTGTCCACGCCAAGCACCGGCCGCAGCGCATTGGTCCCTTCCAGCACCAGCAGCACCCGCCCGGCCTGGGCCTCGTCGCCCGCGTGACGGTCCGCCACCAGCGCCTCCCGCACCAGCCCGAGCAGGTCAGCCTTCAGCCGGCGTGCCAGGTCGTGGATGCCGGCGTCGTGGCGCTCGAACTCCCCCATGGCCTTGATCAGCATGCAGCCGTGCCCGGACACCGTCCGCAGCCAGCGGCAGTGCACGTCCAGCAGCGCCGCCAGCGCCGGGCCGTCGCCCCGCGCGTCGACGGCCTGGCGGATCTCGTCGAAATACCGGGCCTGGCGCCGCTCGATGACGGCCGCGACCAGCGCGTCCTTCGACGGGAAGTGGTGGTAGAGGGTCATGCGGGCGACACCGGCCTCCGCCACCACCCGATCGATGCCGGTGGCGTGGAAGCCCTCCTCGTAGAACAGCCGCTCCGCGGTATCCAGAACGGCGTCGCGTTTCGATGCTCTCATGGCGACCTCGGAGTAGATAGATCGTTCTACCCAGTTTCAACGCCAGCGGAGTATGGGGATGACGGCAGCCGAACGCAATGCCCGCCCGATCTTCGCCCGCGCGGCGCCTGGCCTGGTCCGTGGCCACGGGCCAAGTCCCCTGTGGACCGTCTGCGCCTGGCAAAAAGGGACAGATCGAATTTCTGCCGAGAGAGAGGTTCTCCGGGGAGGGGAAGCAATCCGGGTGATCGTTTCCCGCCCTCTTTCGGGCCATGCACTTGTACAGCCGTCACGCAAAGGTCAAGAATCGAGGAGAAAGAGGCGCTTCCGTGGCGGAAGGTGAGTCGCCGGCATGGCGCGAATAGACGCGGCGAATGCACTCAAGGGGGACAAATGGCGCTGATCGAGTGCTACGAGTGCGAAAGGGAAATCTCGGACAGTGCGGTTTCGTGCCCGGGCTGCGGGGCCCCGGTACGTGCGAAGCGACGCAAGAAGGGCAACACCGTGCCTTATACCGCTCAGGAGGTTGCGGTGTTACTCAGCAAGAAACGCAAGACAAGTCACCTGCTCCATCTCCTCCTCTCCATCATCACCGGAGGCGTCTGGATCATCGTCTGGATCCTGCTCGCGATCAGCCACTCCTCCGAGAATGCGCGGATAGACCGGAAGATCCGCCGGGGAAAGAAAATCTGAATCCACGATCTAGACCAGGGCACGATAGCGGTTGAACGCGGGGCAGCAGGCACGGGCCAGTTGAAGCGGCCGCCCGTCCGCTCGACGCAGCGGAGAAGGCGGCTCGCGACATACGAGCACCCGCGCACTGCGGATGCAAAGGCCGAACTGCCGGGCGCCCCCCGCAATCCCTGTCCTGTCGGTCACCGGAGCACGGTACCCGGCCGCGGCGGGAAAAACGCTGAAATCGGAGAACTGCCCCCTTGGCTCTCTCTCATCCTCCAAACCCTCCTCATCCCGTAGAAATGCACTATAGTCAAAGGGAGTGTTCTCAGGGATCTCGGGCGCGGGGGGAATAGTGATGGCCAAGTACCTGATCGAAGCGAGATACACTGCAGAGGGGGCCAAAGGCCTGCTTGCGGAAGGAGGATCCAGTCGCCGGAAGGCAGTCGAAACAGCCGTGAAGAAACTCGGAGCAGCGGTGGAGTGTTTCTATTTCGCTCTCGGCGACCGCGACCTCATTATCATCGCCGATGTGCCGGACCCGGTCGACGCGATCGCCATGAACCTCCAGGTGACTGCGTCAGGGGCGGCTACGACCAGTACCACCAGGCTCCTGACGGCGGAAGAATATCTAACGTCAACTACTTTGGCCGGTCAGCGACAACTATTTTGGCCGGTTGGCGGGAGTTGTCGTCAGACCGCTGAGGCGGTTTTCGCTTTCCTGCTTTGCTCGGTGTGTGCCCGCTTTCTGTAGCTCTCGCCATGGAGT
>DASQZJ010000023.1:0-103434 GCA_035638775.1 Gammaproteobacteria bacterium | reverse complement strand
GAGGGGGCCTCTCCCAGCAGGTCGTGAAGCGCCGACTCGACGGCCTCGCGCCGCTCCCCCGAGACCGCGAAGGCCGTGGTCAGCATGGGCCGGGCGGCCGGGTCGCGCCAGGCATCCTGCAGCGCCTGCCGGTCCCCGGCGGCCATCCCGGACAGCTGCTGCACGAACAGGTCCAGCAGGCGTTGCTCCAGCTCTGGACCCGCGACCGCACCGAGCAGGCGGTCCAGGAAGCGGCCGGCGCGCGCCAGCGCGGCGTCGGTCACCTGGCGCTCCAGCTTCTCCCGCTCGCGTGCCGCGAGCACGCCGGCCTTCTCGCGCTCCCGGGCCAGCTCCTGCTGCAGCGCCGCCAGGCGCTTCCCCCGCTCCGCCTCCACCTCGGCCGCGAGCTGCTCCATCGCCTTGCGCCGTGCCTCCGCCCAGGACCGCAGGCGCCCTTCGTACTGCTGCTTGAGCGCATCCGCTTCCGCGTGCACCTGCCGGGCCTCGTCCAGCGTCTTGTGGATCGCAACCCGGCGGGACTCGATCGCGGCGCGCACCGGGCGATAGAAGAAGCGCTTGAGCAGCCAGACCAGGATCAGGAAATTGACCATCTCCAGCAGGAAGGTCGTCCAGTCGAACTCCATCTCGGCGTCCCCGTCTTCCCGGTACCCGGCTCAGTGCCCCACCAGCGCGAGCAGCGGGTTGCGAAACAGCACGATCAGCACCACGACCAGGGCGTAGATGGCCAGGGACTCGACCATGGCGAGCCCGATGAACAGCGTGCGCGTGATCGACCGCTCCGCCTCCGGCTGCCGGGCCAGGGCGTCCAGGGCCGTCGCGATCGAGCGACCCATGGCCACCGCCGGCAGCATCACCGCCAGCGCGATGCCGAGCACCGCCACCACCGTGGAAACCAGGACGATCCAGTTGATGTCGGGCATTGTCTACTCCTCGTCCCGGCCGCGGGACTCCTGTGCCTGGATGCCGCCGGCGATGTAGATCAGCGCGAGCATCCCGAAGATATAGGCCTGCACCAGCGCCTCGACGATATGCAGCATGAGAATCGGGATCGGTGCCAGGAACCCGGCCACCATCAGCACCAGCAGCGCGGTCAGGCTCAGGCTCATCATGTTGCCGAACAGGCGGAACGTCAGCGCCACGCTGCGGGTGATCTCGCCGATCACGTTGAACGGCAGCAGCAGGGGGTTCGGCTCCAGGTAGTGCGCCAGGTAGCGCCGCAGGCCCTGGGTGCGGATGCCGAACCAGTGCACCGAGGCGAACACCAGCACCGCCAGCGCCGCCGGGGTCGCCATGTCGCTGGTCGGGGACTCCAGCCCCGGCACGATCCCGATCAGGTTCGCCACCACCAGGAAGATCCACAACGTGCCGACGAACGGCAGCACCCGGTCGGCGTAGTCGGGCAGCACGTCGGTCACCGCCTGGCGCACGGCACCGTAGACGCCCTCGGTCGCCGCCTGCAGCGGCCCGGGGTCGGTACGAGGCCGCCGGGCCAGCAGCCAGGCCACCAGGCACAGCGCCAGCATCAGCGCCCAGGTGATCACCACCGTCTCGCTCACCGCCAGCGGCCCGAGGTGGATCCACCAGCGCTGCATCAGCCCGCCGGCGCCGCTCACGGCGCGTCCCTCCGCATCAGCAGGTACACGTTCATGCCGCCGACCACCAGGCCCAGCAGCAGGAATCCGACGGTCCAGCGGACCGAATAGCCCGGCGCCAGGGTGTCGAGCCACCGGCCCAGGTAGGCGCCACCCACCAGCGGGAGCACGAACACCAGGCCCAGGGAGCCCAGGTAGGTCGTCTGCGCCAGCAGAGACCGGCGCTCCCGTTCCGCACGCCGCTTGCGCTCGCTCTGCTCGCGCAGCCGCCGCTCCAGGTCGGTGTCCGGCTTCACGGTCGGCCCTCCCGGCCGCGCTGCAGCCACTCGAGCCGGCGGTACATGCCTTCCTCGAGCCGGTGCAGGCTGTCGCGTACCCGGTGCATCTCGGCTTCCTCGGCCGCGAGCTGCCGCTCCAGCGCCGCGCTCACCGCGGCATAGTCGGGCTCCACGAGGAAGCGCCGGGTCGCGATGCGCAGCACACCGTCGGCGAAGTACAGGGTTCCGCCCGTGGTCGCGAGGTACTGCCAGTCGCCCGCGGACGGACGGAAGCTCGCCAGTCCGAAGACCAGCGGCGTGATCAAGCGCTCATGGCCCGGGAGGACGCCGAAGCTGCCGCTGCCGTCCTCGCCGACGAAGGATTCCACGTCCTCGAACACGCGCCGCTCCGTGGCGCCGTTCAGCTCCAGGCGGAAGCCGCTCATCCCGCCTCCTCCATCGCGCCGAGCATGTAGCAGCGCTCCTCGGGCGTATCGTCGTAGTCTCCCGCCAGGAAGCGCTCGCAGTCGTCCAGGGCAGTGGCCAGCGGCACCGACACCCCGGCGATGCCCGTGTGCTCGGCGGTGACGTGAAACGGCTGGGTGAGATAACGCTGCAGCCGGCGCGCCCGCAGCACGATGCGCCGGTCCTCGGCCGAGAGTTCCTCCAGTCCCAGCATCGCGATGATGTCCTCCAGCTCGTGCAGCCGGGCGAGATGCTCGCGCACGCCACCCGCGATGCGGTAGTGGCGCTCGCCCACCGTGTGGTGATCCATCAACCGGCTGCTGGAGAGCAGCGGATCGACCGCGGGGTAGATGCCCCGCCCCGCCTGCGCGCGGGAGAGCACGATGCTCGTGTCCAGGTGGCCCACCACGGCAGTCACGGCCGGATCGGTCATGTCGTCCGCGGGCACGTAGATCGCCTGCACCGCGGTGATGGCGCCGGCGACCGTCGACGTGACCCGGTCTTCCAGCTCGGCCACCTCGCTGCCGAGGGTCGGCTGGTACCCCACCGTGGCCGGCATCCGTCCCAGCAGGCTCGAGATCTCGCTGCCGGCCTGGACGAAGCGGAACACGTTGTCGATCACGAACAGCACCTCGCCGCGCAGCTCGTCACGCAGGTACTCGGCGCAGGTGAGCGCCGCCAGCGCCACCCGAAAGCGCACGCCGGGCGACTCGTCCATCTCGCCGAAGACCAGCAGCGCGCGTTCCAGCACCCCGGTGCCGGCAAGATCGTGCCACAGCTCGTGGCCCTCCCGGATGCGCTCGCCCACGCCCGCGAACACCGACACGCCCTTGTATCGCGCGGTGATCGCGTGCATGTACTCCATGATGAGCACCGTCTTGCCCACGCCGGCGCCCCCGAACAGGCCGGTCTTGCCGCCGCGGAAGAAGGGACAGAGGAGGTCCACGACCTTGATGCCCGTCTCCAGGATCTCGCCCACCGGCACCGTGTCGCCGAGGGGGGCCGGCCGGCCGTGGATGTTGCGCCAGGCCACCGCCGCCGGCGGCGGCCTGCCGTCGAGGGGCCGGCCGAACACGTCCACGACGCGACCGAGGAATTCCCGGGAAACGGGCACGTGCAGGGGCGCACCGGTGTCGGCAAGGGGTGTCCCGCGGGTCAGGCCGGCCGTGCGGTGCAGCGCGATCGCGCGCACGTGCCGACGATCGAGGTGCTGGAGCACCTCGAATACGCAGGTTTCGGTGCCGACCCTGGCCGTCAGCGCCTGCCCGAGCGGCGGCAGCGGCTCGCACGCGGCCACGATCACCGGGCCGTGGACCTCGGCGATATGTCCGATCGGCCGCTGGCCCGTTCCAGGCCGGCCAGCTCTCTGCGCATCGGGATCGGCACTGACCACCGCGAGCCCTCCGGGAGGCCGGTCGCCGTGCCGCGGCGGCCCGGCGTGCATGTCACACCGCAGGGGCAGGCGGAGACGGCAACGGCCGTCGGCGGACGATCACATCCCCCCGGTTGGATGCAGGCTAGTCCGGGAAGGCGCGGAGCGCGTTGATGCCCGTCAAGCCTCACCCGTGCGCGACCAGCCGCGCCTCCGCGAAGGTGCCCGGGTTGGAAAAAAGGGGCGGCCCATGCCGCCCCCGAATCGCCGGAGTATCGGTTGGTCTCGTTTTCAGCTCCGATTCGTTTCGGAGTCTCCGTGCCCTGCCTGCCGTCGGCCGTGGAAGGAGCCGTCGCGTTCGGCGCGGTGCTCGTCCCTGCCGAAGTGGAACATGCCCATCAGGTCGCCGATGGCCGGACTGTTGAGCGGAACATACGGATCCCGGGGGCTCGCCACCGGGTTCGGGAGGTTGTCGCGGCTCCAGTCCGAGATCGTCCCCAGTCCCCAGTTGGCCTCCACGAACTTGTCGAAGGACACGTGGTCGCCGTAGGTATGCACCACGCCCACGTGCCGGGAGTACGGAGAGACCACGATAAGGGGGATGCGCGGACCGTCACCGAAGAAATCGATCGGCTGGATGTAACCCGAATCGTAGTAGCCGCCACCCTCATCGAAGGTAATCACGATCGCCGTGTGCGCCCACAGCGACGGCCTGGCCTTGATCTGCTCGATGATCTTGCGGCAGAACGCCTCGAACAGGCCCAGCTTCGACGAGGCCGGGTGCCCGTCCAGATAGCCGTCCGGCTTTACGATCGACACCGCAGGGAGCGAGCCGTCGTCGATGTCGGAATAAAGGGCGCGGATGCCCTTCAGGTTCCGACGCAGCTTCGGGTTGGTCATGATCTGCTTCGAGTACAGGAACGGATCGCAGATGTTGCAGTACCGTTCCCTGGTGCCCTCGTTGCCGCCGTTCCAGCCCTCGCCGTAGTAGTGCCAGGAAATGCCGTGGCGGCTCAGCAGCAGCCCGATGTTCTGTTGCGTGGTCGGCGGCACGGTGAACTGATCCGGACCCAGCGGTCTCGGCGCACCGGTGCCGTAGTAGCCGGGATTGTAGTTGTTCACCAGGTAGTAGGCCCCGGGACGGCAGTCGCCGTTGCGGAACACGGGATAGGGCAGCGACTTCAGGTAGTTCCGGATCGAGGCCACGCCCGGCTGCGACGGATCCGCACACTCGACGTAGGAGCCGCCGCTGTAGCCGTCCTGCTTGTAGAAGTTGTTGGTACCCGGCTGGGCGTTCGGATCCTCGATCTGGTTCTGCGGCGGCTTGGCGGGCTGGCCGTCGGCATTGGTGTAGTAGACCCCGGTACCGAAGCCGATCTCCGCGTGGTTGGCGCCCGTGCCGCCCATCACCGATTGATGGAAGTTGTCGCCGAGGGCGTATTCGCTGGCCAGCTTGTCGAAATACCCGGCGTCGCCCCGGTGCATGTTGTAGAAGCCCATCGCCACCGGGCCCTGGTGGTGTCCCGGCTCGGCGTAGTCGGCGGGCCGGGGCTGGCCGTTGCTGCCGTTGCCGACGGTCGCCTCGACCCATGCCCACAGGTCGTTGCGGCAGCCGCCGGGGTTGGCGATGGTCGCGACGGCGACGCTGCAGTCGACCTGCTGCCACATCTGGAAGAAGCGGTGAGTCGGGCTGCCCGTGTAGTCGTGGTAGCCCACGTAACGGGTCAGGTCGAAGGGACCGTCAGGCAGATCCGACGGGAACCGGGGATCGATGGCGGTACCCGCGGGCAGGCCGCTGCCACCCTCCGTCAGCGGGGTGTAGGCATCCTCCGGCAACCCGGGCTCCGCCGCCCGGGCGGCGGCCACCGTGGCGAAGGGAGCCTGCGACGGCGTACCCGTGGTCGTGATCGGGCCCAGGGTGTCGTAGGGCGCCGTCTTTTCCGGGTGGATCGAGTACGTCCCCGTGTCCCGCGCATGCCACTGCGCGCCCCGGGCGAATTCGGGACCGGGAGAGCCGTCAGCCCGGACGATGCCTTCCGAGAGCAGGTTCTTGACGTGCTGGCCCGTGGGCGGCTTCCACGTTCCGAACACGCTGTCGAAGGTGCGGTTCTCGCCGAGGACCAGGATCACGTGCCGGATCGGCGTGGCCGTGCGGTGCGTGCCGCCAGGAGCCGTGTTCGCCCGCGCGAACGCGGCCGGAGAGCCGGCGGCGATTCCCGCCAGCAGGCCGCCGACCACGAGGGTCGTCCGGATTGTGCTGTGCAACGATTCCATGGGGCTTCCTCCTGTGTAGACCGCCCTTGCGGACAGGTGCCGGACGGTCGTCTGGTGTTGCCGACGGCCCGGACGGCGGACCGTCAGTGGGAAGCTATCCCCGGCCCTTTGCGATGCGTTGAACCGGCTCTTACATCCTGGTGATCGGTTTGTTACACAAAGCCTGGCGTCCACTCCCCCGGACCGGGTCTGGACTTCGGAAGCCGCAGGACGGACCCTATGGGCCTGCCCGGGAGCGGGCGATCCATGCGATACCGGACCAGGAGTGCCAATGGATATCAGGAAGGTCGGCGTGGTGGGCGCCGGAACGATGGGCAACGGCATCGCCCAGGTCACTGCCGCGGCAGGGCTCGACGTGGTCATGGTCGACATCAGCGATGAGGCCCTGGAGAAGGGCCTCAAGACCATCGGCTCCAGTCTGGACCGGCTGGTCCGCAAGGAGCGCCTGGGCGAAAGGGAAAGGGACGACGTGGTCGCGCGCATCCGCACCGCGACCGACTATGCCGCGCTCGAGTCGGTCGACCTGGTGATCGAGGCCGCCACCGAAAACGCCGACATCAAGAAGGGGATATTCGGCCAGCTGGACGAGGCGCTGCCGCCGGAGACCATCCTCGCCACCAACAGCTCGTCGCTCTCGATCACGGAGCTGGCCGCCTCGACCTCGCGCCCGGATCGCTTCATCGGCATGCACTTCTTCAACCCGGTGCCGGTGATGTCGCTGCTGGAGATCATCCGCGGCCTGCAGACCTCGGACGCGACCTACCAGGAGGCCATGGCGCTGGGCCGGGCGGTCGGCAAGACGCCCATCACGGTCAGCAACAGCCCCGGCTTCGCGGTCAACCGCATCCTGGTGCCGATGATCAACGAGGCGATCTTCACCCTGCAGGAGGGCGTGGCCACCGCAGAGGACATCGACGCCGGCATGAAGCTCGGCTGCAACCACCCCATCGGCCCGCTGGCGCTGGCCGACCTGGTCGGCCTGGACACCCTGCTCGCGATCATGGAAGTGCTCTACCGCGGCTTCGGCGATCCCAAGTACCGGCCCGCCCCGCTGCTGCGGGAGATGGTCGCGGCCGGCCGCTACGGCCGCAAGAGCGGCTACGGCTTCCACCGCTACGGCTGACGGGCCGGGGCGGAGCCGACCGGCTCCGCCCCGCTCCCCGCGCCTTCAGGCGGAGGCCCGATACACGTCCGGGTTCGGCTTGCCCTTCACCTCGATCTCGGCCAGCAGACCCTTGCGTGCGACCCGGCTGAGGGCGTGATCCACCAGCTTGATGGTCTCCGGTACCGGCAGCTCCATGTCGCCGACGAAGCAGCTGCCCGGCGGCACCGGCTGGGTCTGCACGTAGCGCAGCGGCGGATTCGCCAGCGCGCCCTGCGGCCAGCACCGGGTCCACACGTTGCCGATCGCATGGAAGCTGGACATCAGGTTGGGGCCGCCGCTGACCATGAGTACCCGCACGGTCTCGCCCACGTTCGCCTGCAGCGGCCCGAAGCGGCCCGCCGTGTAGCCGGCCACCGCCCCGTTGAACAGGACGTAGCCGGGATCCTCGCGCGCCATCGCCTGGTAATCGAAGCTCAGGGTGCCGTGGCTGCCGAAGGGCTGTTGCGTGTACAGCTCGTGCTGGCCGATGTAGAACTCCCGGTCGACCGGCGGGAGGCCGTCACGGGGCTCGACCAGGATCATGCCGAACATGCCGCGGCTGATGTGCTCGTCCATGTTGCCGACGGCACAATGATAGATGAAGGCGCCCGGATACAGGCACTTGAACTTCTCGGTGTGGCTCTGGCCGGGGCCCACCATGGTCGCCGCGGAACCGCCGCCGGTGCCGTAGACCGCGTGCATGTCCACGTTGTGCGGGCGCGTATTGCCCCTGGCATTGGTCACGGTCAGCGATACCGTGTCGCCCTGCCGCACCCGGATCATGGGGCCGGGTACCTGTCCGTCCCAGGTCATGAACTCGAAGCTCGCACCCGAATCGAGCTTCGCCACCACCTGGCGCGCCACCAGCTCGATGTCGTGGTGGATCGCGTGATCGCGGCTGATGGGCGGCGGCAGCCGGTCGGCGTCCGCGGCGACGCTGTCGGCACGCCGCAGCGCGCCGCGGATATCGCCGGCCGACGCGGTGACCAGCCCACTGTCCGCGGTCTGCGCGTGGGCGTTGCCCATCAGCCCGCCCACGCCGAGCAGCACGGCTCCGGTGCCGGCCGCGCGCATGAAACGCCGCCGGTCGAGGTCCACCCGCCGCGGCTCTGGATCGTTCATCTCGTTACCTCCCGGCTCGGCCTTCCGGCCGCCTCTCCGTCGAAAACCCCGTGGCGGGTGTCCGTGCTCCACCGGGATCCGGGGGAGGGACGTTCCGGCACGGTTTCGAGGATACGGAGGCAGCGGGGCGCCGGCGTTGACACCGGTCAATAAGATGTATTTAGTTTATTTCTTATAGCCGCGGACCCGGCGAGAACGGGAGTCAGGGGATGGCCCTGACCACGCCACCGTCCACGCGCAGAGCGGCACCGGTCGTGGCGGAGGCACGGACGCTGCAGACGTAGGCGATCATGGGGGCCACCTCGTCCGGCCGGGCGAAGCGGCCGATGACCGAAGTCGGACGCGCGGTGCGGAAGAACTCGCGCTCGACGGTGGCGACGTCGACCCCCCGGTCGCGCGCGATCCGCTCGACGAAACCGGACACGCCCTCGGAGACGGTCGGACCCGGCAGTACGCTGTTGACGGTGACACCGGTGCCGGCCAGGGTCTCGGCGAGACCGCGGGCGACTGCGATCTGGGCGGTCTTGGTCACGCCGTAGTGGATCATCTCGGTCGGGATATGCAGGCCCGACTCGCTGGAGACGAACACGATCCGGCCCCAGTCCCGCTCGCGCATGCCCGACACGTAATGGCGGGCCAGCCGCACCCCGCTCATCACGTTGGTTTCGAAGAAGCGGCTCCAGTCGGCGTCGCTGATTTGGTCGAACGGCCGCGTCTCGAAGATGCCCAGGTTGTTGACCAGGATGTCGACCTCGGGCAGGCCCGACGTCAGTGCCGCACAGCCGTCGGCACCGCCCAGATCCGCGGCAATGCCGTCGACCCTCGCTCCCGGCACCTCTCCGGCGATGTGCTCCACGGCGGCATCCACGCGCTCCCGGGTCCGGCCGTTGACGGTCACGCGGGCTCCCTCCGACGCCAGGGCCCGCGCCGTGGCCAGCCCGATCCCGGCGGTCGAGCCGGTCACCAGTGCCCGCATGCCGTCGATTCCAAGGTCCACGGTTCCGCCTCCGCTCGCTTCCGGCCGGGCGCGCAGGATCGCCGCAACGCGCGGCCGTCCCTAGCTGCCGGGCCTGCGCGCCAGGGTGATGTGGGTGCAGCTGCCGCCGCCGTCGACCGGGATCTCGGCGCCGTTGACGTAGCCCGCCTCGTCCGAGGCCAGAAAGGCCACCAGCGCGGCGAGCTCCTGCGGGTCGCCGAAGCGCCGTGCCGGGATCTGGCCACGCACGTGGTCGATCAGCTCGGCCGGCATTGCGGCCGCCTTCTCGGTCAGGATCATGCCGGGCAGCACGGCGTTGCAGGTGATGCCGCTGCCGGCCTGCTCGATGGTGACGGTCTTGGTCAATCCCAGCATGCCGGCCTTGCTCGCGGCGTAGGCGGACTGGCGGTCGAGCCCGCCCGAAGCGGCCTGGGAGGAGATGTTGACGATCCTGCCCCAGCCCGCCTCGGCCATCGCCGGCAGCGCGGCACGGGTGCACAGGAACGCGCCGGTGAGGTTGACCTCCAGCTCGCGCCGCCAGCGCCCGGGGTCCATCTTGACCACCGCAGAGATGTTCGCGGTGACGCCGGCGTTGTTGACCAGGATCAGCGGCGGACCCAGCTCCGCGGCGACCCGGGCGAAGGCATCCGTCACGGCACCGTCATCGGTGATGTCGACCGCGCAGCCGAAGCTCCGTTCGCCCAGGCCCGCCATCGCTTCGATCACCGTCCCGTCGACATCGAGACCCGCCACCGGATGACCCTCACGCGCCAGGCGTGCGGCAATCGCTCGCCCGATGCCGCGGGCCGCGCCGGTGATCACCGCGACCGCTTCGCCGTGGCGCGCCGCCGCCGTGCTGCCCTGCGCGTTCTCAGTCATCGTCTTCGTCATGGCGCTCGCGATAGCGTGCCAGCTCCGCGTCACGATCGAAGCCGTAGCGCTCGTAGAAGCGCGCCGGGATCCGGCGCGGATCCTTGTACAAGTACCAGCGGCAGACGTCCTCCGGCGACTCGGGCGGGTCCAGGGGATACAGCGGCGCCCCGGACTCGCGGATCGGCAGGATCTCGTTCATGAACGTGCAGTGCGCACAATAGTAGGGCAGGCCCTCGCGGTTGAACGACCAGGGGTGGGCCCGCCGCGTCTTCGCATAACTCTTGGGCGGCTCGTACATGCCGCGCCGGTAGAGCCGTCCGCCGCTGCCCGCGGGGTCCAGCACGAAAGTGAACTTCTCCTCGTCCTCCTCGATCCGGAAGCGCCCCGCATCCGGGCCGACGCCCTCGGTGCTGTGGGCACGCCAGGTGGCGGCCAGCGCCTGCAGCAGCGAGCGCCGGTCCAGCTTCTCGATCTTGTGGAACGGCTCGGTCCAGGCGCGCTCGGTCATCGCGTCCAGGGCCGGTCCCACGGCGTCCTCGCCCATCCGCTCGCCGATGAAGGTCAGCAGGGCCACCACCGACTCCACCAGCAGGTCGTGCAGCAGGCCCCACTCGTGCTGGAAATCGAGGCAGGCCTCGATCGCGCCGGCATAATCGCCCGACTCCAGGCAGGCCACCGCGGTCTCGCCCGAGCGCGGCCGCGTCAAAGCGCGCAACGTGGCCTTGTCCGGCCAGGCCTCGGCATCGATGTCCTGCAGCGTCAGGCCGGACGGGCCTTCCTCCTGCCAGCGCGTGTCGAGCATCGCGGCCACCCGGGCACGCCGGTCGTCCGCGATGTCGACGAAGGCGTCGCGCCAGGCCTTGCGGGTGACGAAGTCCACCGCATCCGCCGCCATGTTGTCCCCGCCCTGCTCGCGCACGTAGTCGACGGTCGCCGCCACCGACTCGGCCATCAGCTTGTGCAGGAAGGCCCACTCCTGCGGCAGCGTGCGCAGGGTCTCCAGCGCCTCCTCCCGCCGTCCGGCCTCCAGCAGGCCGATGATCCGCTCCGTACTGGGCTGCGCCAGGGCATGCAGGGTCCCGGGGGGAAACCAGCGCTCGCTCATCTCAGGCCTCCCCGCTGCGGCCGGCGGCTCGCAGCTCCAGGCGCGCGATCTGGTCGCGGTGGACCTCGTCCGGTCCGTCGCCGATGCGCAGGAATCGCGCGGTTACCCAGGCGTAGGCCAGGCCGGGGTCCTCGCTCACGCCGGCGGCGCCCCAGGCCTGGATCGCCCGGTCGATGACCTGCTCGGCGGCCCGCGGTGCGGCGACCTTGGCCATGGCGATCTCCCGGCGGGCCGCCTTGTTGCCGTGCGCATCCATCCGGTGCGCGGCCTGCAGGCACAGCAGCCGCGCCTGGTCGATGGCCACGCGCGCCTCGGCGATGCGGTCGCGGGTCACGCCGTGATCCGCGATCGGGCGGCCGTAGGCGACCCGTCCCTGCACCCGGCGGCACATGCTCTCCAGCGCGCGCTCGGCCAGGCCCACCAGCCGCATGCAGTGGTGGATCCGCCCCGGGCCGAGCCGTCCCTGGGCGATCTCGAAGCCCCGGCCCGGCCCCAGCAGGATGTTCTCCGCCGGCACCCGGACGCTCTCGAACAGCACCTCCCCGTGCCCGTGGGGAGCGCCGTCGTAGCCGAACAGCGGCAGCATGCGCTCCACGTGCACGCCGGGTGTGTCCCGCGGCACCAGGATCATGGACTGCTGGCGGTAGCGGTCGGGATTGTCGGGATCGTTCTTGCCCATGAAGACGATCAGCCGGCAGCGCGGATCGCCGATGCCCGACGTCCACCACTTGCGACCGCTGACAACGTATTCGTCGCCGTCGCGCAGGATCGTCGACTGGATGTTGGTGGCGTCCGAGGAGGCGACCCCCGGCTCGGTCATGGCGAAAGCGGAGCGGATCTCGCCGGCGAGCAGCGGCTCCAGCCATTCGCGCCGCTGCGCCTCGCTGCCGTAGCGCGCCAGGATCTCCATGTTGCCGGTGTCCGGTGCCGAGCAGTTGAACACCTCGGGGGCGAAGGCGACCCGCCCCATCTCTTCGCACAGCGGCGCGTAGTCGAGGTTCCCGAGCCCGGCGCCGTGCGTCTCGTCGGGCAGGAAAAGGTTCCACAGCCGCCCGGAGCGGGCCCGGCGCTTGAGCTCCTCCACCACCGGCGACGGCTGCCAGCGCTGCTCGCCCGCGGCGTGGCGCAAGACCTCTTCCTCGGCCGGATAGACGTGATCGTCCATGAACCGGAGGAGCCGCTCGTGCAGCATCCGGGCCCGGTCGGAAAGGGGGAAGATGTCGATGGCGCTCGGACGCAAGGGCGGTGTCTCCCGGAGAGTGCCCACCTAAAGGACCAGAAATGGCCATCGGCGTCAATCGCCGCGGCGCGCCGCCCGCCCGCCCCGCCGCATCCACTCCCGGGCCGCCCGCGGCGGGCCGATGCGCCATCCATGTCCTGCGTCAAGGCAGCCTGCCGCAGCCTGATCCAGACTTGGCGGCGTCGCGTGCCGGGGAGGGCGCGAGCGGACACCGCGCGTGGTACGGCCTTCAGGGCGCCGTCCCGCGAGCACGCGGGCGTCCATGGCGACGACACGTGGCACTCGCCCCCGGGGAGCGCCTCGTCAGGGAAGGAGGATTGCCGATGTCCAGGACCGCGCGCATGATGCTCGTCTCGCTGCTCTCCCTGGCCGTGATGCCGGCCTGGGCGCAGGGCCCGTACCTTGGAGTCGGTGTCGGACGCGCACGCGCGGCCGACGCGGCATCGAACTCCCGCAACCTCGCCAATCAGTTGTGCGCCGCTGCGTACGGTGCCGGTGCCTCGAGCTGCTCGACCTCGCTGAAATACGACGAGAACGCCAACGGCTTTTCGGCCTTCGCCGGGATGCAGCTCAATCCGTACCTCGCCGGCGAGGTCGGCTACGTGGACCTCGGCACGTACAACCTTCGCGGCAGCTTCGTGATCACCTCGGGCGGGACCACCAGCACCGCCTCGGGGACCGAGGAGGACAAGGCCAGTGCAGCCTACCTCGCGGCCGTGTTCAGCTACCCGGTCATCCGCCGGGTCTCGCTGTTCGGAAAGCTGGGCCTGGCCTATACGCGGCTGCACGAGAGCTGCGCGGTCAGCCTGACGACGTGCGCGTCCGGGACCGACACGGGGTGGGGACCCACGTTCGCCGTCGGCGTGAGTGCCGGCCTCGTCAGAAACGTCGACCTGCGGCTGGCCTACTCGCAGTTCAACAGCGTGGGGGACGCGAACAACGAGTACGCCGCGGGCGACTTCCGCTATCTCGGGATTGCCGCGGTCGTGCACTTCCGGTGACGCGCCGCGCGCGGCATCAGGAATCGCCGTCCGGTGACAGCTTCGCCTCCAGCGCGGCGACCCGGGCCTCGAGTTCCTGCAGCCGGGCCAGCAGGCCGGACCCGCCGCCCGCCCGTCCCTCGCGCGGGACCGGCTCCGGGGCCGGCCCCGAAGTGTCCACCGGGCCCGCCAGGGTGTGCATGTAGCGATCCTCGCGCTGGCCGGCCCGGCGTGGAATCTGCACCACCAGACCCCGCGTCTGCAGCCGCTGCAGATGGTGCGCGATCTGCTCCGGGTCGTCGAACCGGTGCATCCGGGCACTGCGCGTGAGCAGCTCGTTGAGCGTCTGCGGTCCGCGCAGGAACAGCAGCGCGAGCAGCACGAGCTGGGGCCGCGGGATGTCCAGCACGCGATCCAGACGCTGTTCCCACCGGTGCGTGCGGGCGCCGTGCACGCGCCGCGTCAGCTCGCGCCGCTCGAGCGCCCGCAGGGTCTGCCCCACGGCGCCCGGCTCCAGCTCCATTATCGGATCGCGGCTGGTCTTCTGGTTGCAGGCCGCCACCAGCGCCGCCTCGGTCAGCGGATAGACGTCGGGCGTGGCGGCCTGCTTCTCGATCAGGCTCCCCAGCACCCGCAGCTCGACCGCGTCGAGCGATTCGCCGTCCGGAGTCGGATCCGGTGGCCCGGGTTCTTCAGTCATCGTGTGCTCTCCTGCCGTGCGAGGCGACATGATCGCAGTCCGTGCCCGCGCGAGCCGCGCGGCGCGCCGCCGCTTGACCTGGATCAACGCATGCATGTCGCGACTTGGTGATAGTCCGGTCGCGCATTTTGGCAACCGCGGCGCCGCGCCGCCGCAACACCCGGGGAACGAGACACCATGAGCAGGCGACTGACCAGGACCCTTTTTCCGGCCGCAGCGGGCATTGCAGTGGCCGCCGGCCTCGGTCTTTCCGCGACCGCCGCGTCGGCAAGACCCCTGCATGCCGGCGACTGGCTGGTGCGCGTCGGGGTGAGCGACGTCAACCCGAACGAGAGTACCAGCAACCCGCGCGGCGGGCTGCCCCCTGGCAGCGACGTGAGTATCGACTCCGACACCCGGCCTTCGTTCACGGTCGGCTACATGTACACCGACAACCTGGGCGTGGAGGTGCTGGCCGCACTGCCGTTCAGCCACGACATCCGCGGTGCCGGAACGCTCGCGCCGCTCGGCACGATCGGCGAGCTCAAGCAACTTCCGCCCACCATCAGCCTGGACTGGCATTTCCTGCCGGCGTCCACGATCCGTCCCTACGTCGGGGCCGGGGTGAACTACACCTACTTCTTCGACGAGCACGCCCGGGGCGCGCTGTCCGGCACGAACCTGAAGCTGGACAACTCCTTCGGCGCGGCCGCCCAGGTCGGCGTCGACATGGACATCACCCCGAGCTGGTACCTCAACGCCAACGTGCGCTACATCCAGATCGAGACTACCGCCACATACGGCAACGGCTACCAGCTGGACGTCAACGTCAATCCCTGGGTCTACACCCTCGCCGTCGGCACGACGTTCTGAGGCCGGGATGGCGCGGCCGGTCCCGGCCCGGCCGCGTTATGCCCCGCGCTTCCATCCAAATAGCGCTTCCGTATTGGAGCCGGCGGCCGCCGGCTGTCTATGCTGACCGCCGTCATTCCCAGGGAACAGCCGGAGGCGAGCGATGAGCGTTACCGACGAACTGCTGCGGGACAACCGGGCCTACGCGCAGCAATTCAGCGAGGGCGACCTGCCGATGCCGCCGTCACGCAGGGTCGCGATCGTGGCCTGCATGGACGCGCGGCTCGATGTCTACCGCCTGCTGGGGCTCGAACTCGGACAGGCACACGTGATCCGCAACGCCGGCGGCGTGGTGTCCGATGACGTGATCCGTTCGCTGGTGATCTCCCAGCGGCTGCTCGGCACGCAGGAAATCGTCCTGATCCACCACACCGACTGCGGCATGCTCACCTTCCGCGACGACGCCGTGAAGAGCGAGATCGAGGCCGACGTCGGTATCCGGCCCGGTTTCGCGCTGGAGGCGTTCCCCGATCCGGAGGCGGACGTGCGCCAGTCGCTGCGCCGCATCGAGGCCAGTCCGTTCCTGCCCCGCAAGAACGCGGTGCGGGGCTTCGTCTACGACGTCAACGCCGGCGCGCTGAATGAAGTCGGCTAACGGCGCCACCCGGACCCGCAGGCCGGCCGTTGCCCGGGACGCCCCGTTCGGTTGAAATGGGGCGGGCACACGAAGACGGGGAAGGAGACCGATGCCCGGCGGCTGGTGGCGACGGGTCGAGCGCGTGATCGGGGCGCTGCTGTACATCCTGGCAGCGCTGTCCGTGCTCTATTCCATGGGCATGATCACCTGGTTCCTCGCCGACAAGGGGGGATGAGCCTCCCCTGGCACCGGAACGCGCGCGGACCGGGCAGGCGCGGGGTGCGCGCCCGCCGTCCGTCGGCCACGACCGCGTCCGGGACGGACGACCGGAGGCGGGCGAAGCCCCGGCCGCATCGCCCGCCGGATCCCCTCAGCCCTCGTTGTAGCCCATGATCGCCTTGACCTCGAGGAACTCCTCGAAGCCGAATACGCCCCATTCGCGGCCGTTGCCGGAGTGCTTGTAACCCCCGAACGGTGCCGCGAAGTCCAGGCCGGCCCCGTTCAGGTGGACCATGCCGGTGCGCAGGCGCCGGGCGACCCGTCGGGCATGCTCCAGGTCGCCGGAGTGCACCGCGCCGGAGAGACCGTATTCACTGCTGTTGGCGGTGCGGACGGCCTCTTCCTCGTCCTGGTAGGGCATGATCGACAGGACGGGTCCGAAGATCTCCTCGCGCGCGATGCTCATCTCCGGGCTCACGTCCGCGAACACCGTGGGACGCACGTAGTAGCCCCGATCGTACCCCTCGGGCCGGCCCGGTCCGCCGGTGACCAGGGTCGCCCCCTCGTCGATGCCGGCCTGGATCAGGCGCTGGACCTTGTCAAACTGCGCCTGGCTGACGACCGGGCCCAGCATCGTGCCTTCGGTGCCGGGCGTCCCGACCTTCCAGCTTTCCGCCACCTGCCGGGCCAGCTCGGCTACCTCGTCCTGCCGCGCGGCCGGCACCAGGAACCGCGTGTGGGCCGCGCAGGTCTGCCCCGTGTTGATGAAGCAGCTGCCGATCTCCGCCTGCACCGCCTTCTCCAGGTCGGCATCGGGCAGAATCACCGCGGCGGATTTCCCGCCAAGCTCCTGGTGAACGCGCTTGACCGAGTCCGCGGCGGCCTTCGCGACCCGGATGCCGGCACGGGTCGACCCCGTGAAGGAGACCATGTCCAGATCCGGGTGCGCGGCGATCGCCTCGCCCACGGTCCGGCCGTCGCCGTTGACCAGGTTGAACACGCCCGCCGGGACCCCCGCGTCGTGGAAGATCTCGGCCAGGATCAGGGCATTGAGCGGGGCGATCTCGCTGGGCTTGAGCACCATCGTGCAGCCGGTGGCCAGTGCCGGGGCCACCTTGCACATGATCTGGTTGATCGGGACGTTCCAGGGGGTGATGAACCCGCAGGCACCGATCGGCTCCCGGGTCACCACCGTGGTCCCCATCGGGACGTCGAACTCGTAGCTCTTGAGGACCTCGATGACCTGCCCGAGATGTCCGGCACCGGAGCCGGCCTGCATTTCGGCCGCGAGCGTGCTCGGGGCCCCCATCTCCCGGGACACCGCGCTCGCCAGGTCCTGATAACGGGCCTTGTATCCCTCGGCGATCCGGGTCAGCAGCTGGATGCGCTCCTGGCGACTGGTCGCGGCAAATCCCGGGAACGCCGCCCGCGCGGCCTGCACCGCCCGGTCGACGTCGGCCGCCGAGCCCATGCTGATCTGCGCAATCGGCTCCTCGGTCGCCGGATTGATGACGTCCCCGGTCCCCGACCCCGCCGGATCGACCCACTCCCCGTCGATGTAGAACTGGCGCGTATGATCCATCGTATCCACCTCTTGCTGTTCGTTCCCATGATCACCGGCCCGCGACGCACGCAAACGGAGCGCGCCGCGGCAACCGGCTCCGACCGGCGGTGTCGGTCAGCCCTTGCGTTCCCCCTTCCCCGGCTCGAGCTCGCTGGCGAAGCGGGCGAAGAACTGCAACGCTTCCGGGTTGGCCATGGCATTGGGGTTCGCCGCCTTCGAGATATCCGCCCCGAGCAGGATCCTGCGGATGGGGACTTCCATCTTCTTGCCGGTCAGGGTCATGGGGATGTCCGGCACCGGATAGATCGCGTCGGGTACGTGGCGCGGGGTGTACTCCTGCCGCAGATGGTCCCGCACCTTCTTTTCCAGTTCCGGACTCCAGTCGACGCCCTCGGCCAGCTTTACGAACAACGGCATGAAGAAACCGCCCCCCGGAAGATCCAGGTTGACGATCAGGGATTCCTCGATCTCGGGGAGATCCGCGAGCGCGCGATAGATCTCGGCGGTGCCGATTCGCACGCCGTAGCGGTTCAGGGTCGCGTCCGAGCGCCCGAGCACGAAGCATCCGCCGCGTTCGTTGACGCGGAACAGGTCGCCGTGCCGCCAGACGCCGGGGTACTTGTCGAAATACGAATCCCGGTAACGTTCGAAGTTATCGTCTCCCCAGAGCGCCACCGGCATCGACGGCAGCGGTTGGGTGATGACCAGTTCGCCCACCTCGTTTACGACGCTGTGTCCCTGCTCGTCGAAGGCCCGTGCGGCGACCCCCAGCGACGGCGCCTGGATCTCCCCGGCGTACACCGGCAGCGTGGGAACGCCTCCGACCAGCCCCGCGCAGACGTCGGTCCCGCCGCTGCCGGTCGCAAGCCAGAGGTCGCTCTTGACGTTGCGGTAGAACCAGGCGCTGTGTGCGGGGCTGACCGGCGAGCCGGCCGGCACGATGCCGCGCAGGTTGGCCAGGTCGTACCGGGCTCCGGGTTCGACTCCGGCGGCGGACAGCATGTCCACGTAGGTCGGGCTGGCGCCGAACAGGGCGACCCCGGCCTCGTCGGCCATCTTCCACAACACGTCCACCCCGGGATACGTGGGGTTGCCGTCGTACAGCACCGGGCATACACCGGCGAGAATGGAGCTCATCAGGAAGTTCCACATCATCCAGCCGGTCGTGGTGAAGAAGAACATCCGGTCGCCGGCGTGCAGGTCCATGTGGAAGTGCAGGAGCTTGAGCTGTTCCACCAGGATGCCGCCATGGCTGTGCACGATGGCCTTGGGCAGGCCGGTGGTTCCCGACGAGAACAGGATCCACAACGGGTGATCGAACGGCAGTTGCTCGAACTCGAACTCCTCCGCCGGGACGGGGGGGCGATCCATGAGGTCCTGCCAGAGGGTCGCCTTCACCGGCAGGTCGTCGCGCTGGGCGGGATTCAGGTACGGGCGGAAAATCACGTGTTCCAGCGAATCCAGGCCGTCGACGATTTCGCGCAGCCGGTCACTGCGATCGTAGGCCTTGCCCCCGTACCGATAGCCGTCCACGCAGAACAGCACCTTGGGTGACAGCTGCGCCAGCCGGTCGAGCACGCCGTGCGCGCCGAAGTCCGGCGAACAGCTGGCCCAGATGGCGCCGATGCTGGTGGTCGCCAGCATCGCGATCGCGGTCTCGGGGATGTTGGGCATGTACGCCGCGACCCGGTCGCCCGGGCCGACGCCCCGCTCGCGCAGCTCGGTCGCGAGAATGCGAACGCCATTGGCGAAGTCCTCCCAGGGCACCCCGGTCAGCGGCTCCGTTTCCGACAGCCCCATCACTGCATTGGCTCCGGGTGTCTCGTGGCTCAGCACGTTCTCCGCGTAGTTGAGCCGGGCTCCCGGGAACCACTCGGCACCGGGCATTTCGCGCCTTCCCAGCACCTTGTCCGGCGCAACGGAGCACTTGACCCCGAAATAGTCCCAGATCGATTGCCAGAACGCGTCGAGATCACGGATCGACCACTCCCAGAGCTCCCGGTAGCTGTCGAACGTCAGGCTGCGTTCACGCTGCAACCACCGCGTGTACCGCGTGATGTTGGCGAACTCGATCTGTTCGGGGCCGGGTGTCCACAAGAGCTCCCCCTCGCGCACGCTCGATACATCGAGATCGGTTCTTCGTGTCGTCGGCATCGTGTCGTCCTCGTGATGTCGTCTGGTACCGGAACGGGCGAAGCGACCCGCCCGATGGAGGCGGGCGAACCGGGACCCGAACCGGATCCACCGCCGTGGCGAGCCCGGCCCGAGCGACGCCCCCTGACGGCCCGGTCGCGAGGTGCCGGCACATCGGGCTCCGGACGGTCCACCCCCCGGCAGCACCCATGCGGAGCTCGCGACCGGCGGGACCACATGCTCCCGGAGACTCCTCCATCCGGCCGGGCATTGCGTTGCCCACAGCGAAACCTTAATCCCCCGTATGCGAAGCCGCGAGAAACGCCTCACGACCGCGCCGGACGTACCCGGGCGCGGGAGGGAGGCCGCCGAACCGGAGGCCCCATGGCGATCCGCCGCCCCGGACCCGATTTGTCCGGTGCGCGCGTCCCGTCGCCCCACTCCCCGGCAGCCTCATCGCGGAAGACTCCCGGCCCCCACGCCGGCCGCACCCGCCGGGCTTCCCTGCCATAACGTCCGGGCATGGGCTTGACAGGGAAAGACTTTGCGTTCACTGATATCCAACCAAATAACGCACACTTGTGCGATAAACGAACGATACGGGCCCGCAACAAGAAGCATCGCAACAGGAGAAGGCACGCCCTGACGGCCGACCACTATCGCAGATCGTGGTCCGTTGCGGAAGTCGCGCACCGGCACGACCCCGGCGGCCGGTGGACTGACGACGAACCCGCGTGCGCGGGCCCGGAGCACCGGGGCGGCACCGGCCCTCGCGCGGCCCCCGGGACGGGCCCATATCCCGCCCGCCGGATGCCGACGCGAGCTGCGCCGTGGCGGGCACGGGCTTGCCGGTGGCCGCGGCGAGACGAGCGGATGCCGCAACGGCCCGGCCGGATGGCCCGCCTGTCCTGCCCTGATTGAGCGGGGGAATCATGCAAACGTACTCCACAGCATCGCTGCCGGCAGACAAGAAAGTCACCTACTGGAACCACGTGGTGAGCGAGGTATTCACCCAGTTCGAAACCAGGCCGGCTCGCGCGGAAGCCTTCGACGCGGAAGTCAGGGAGACCGGTCTCGGACGCTTCGAGCTGGCCAACGTCATCTCGAAACCCGCGCGCGTGGCACATCTGAAGAAGCACGTGGGCGGCGCAGCGGAGCGGCGCTTCTTCCTGCACATGCAGCTCCGCGGAAGGCTGCAAGTACGCCAGGCGGGCCGCGAGATCGAGCTGGGGGAGTCGGACCTGGTGCTCTGCGACAGCTCTCTTCCCTATTCGCTCGCGTATGACGAGCCCTGCAGCACGCTCGTGATGATCGCGTCCGAGCGGGACATCAAGCAGCATATCCCGCACCCGGAGGAACTCCTCGCGGCCCGGTTGCCCGGCAATCGGGGCCTTGCGCGCATCGCCTCCGACATGTTCCCCAATCTCTGGCGGCATGCCCAGCAGGGGCTCGACCCGGAAATCGGCGCAAAGCTGGGGGACAGCTTCCTGGCCGTGTTCGCGAGCGCCTGGCTGGAACGGTTCGGCATACCGGTCGCGACCTCGGCGATATCGACCTTCCGGCATCTCCAGATCAAGCGGCACGTCGAAAAGCACCTGCGCGATCCGGGGCTCACAGCCCGGTCGGTCGCGGCCACGTTCGGGATCAGCTGTCGCTACCTGCACATGATCTGCTCCGGGCAGGGAGAGACCCTCTCCTGCTATATTCGGCGGCGGCGCCTGGAGCAGTGCGTCAGGCAGCTCGCGGACCCGCAGTGGAGCAAGCGGACCGTCACCGAGATCGCGTTCAGCTGGGGCTTCAACAATGCCACTCACTTTGCCAGGGTGTTCCGCGAGCGTTACGGCAGGAGTCCGCGCGAGTATCGCAAGGAGGTGCTGGCCGAGGCGGAGAGCCGGCGCACGAAGTGATCCGGGCGCGACGCCGCCCGACGAACGGCACTGACCCGAAACCGGAGGGCCGACGCATGCCCAGACTCGAACCCAGGAATGTGTTGGGCGGCGCGCTCGAGGCCTGCAGCATCGCGCCGATGACCGGCTTCTATCGCGACGGCTGCTGCAACACCGGCCACGAGGATCGTGGAATTCACACGATCTGCGCCGAGGTGACCGAGGCGTTCCTGGCATTCTCCGCGAGCCGCGGCAACGATCTCACCCGTCCGCTTGCGGGCGGGCTGTTCCCCGGGCTCAAGCCCGGCGACCGCTGGTGCCTGTGTGCCGGACGCTGGATCGAGGCCTGGCGTGCAGGAAAGGCGCCGCGCGTGATCCTGCGCGCCACCCACGAGGAAACCCTCGCAATGGTGGACCTGGAGACCCTCAAGAAATACGCCGTGGACCTTTCCTGAGCGGGGCGGTCGCCGCGTGACCCCGGTTCCCGGGCACGGCAGGAAAAGCGGGGAACGACCGCGCCCGGCAGTGCCGGGGGATGCTCTTGTACGCGGCCGTGGCTCAGGAGGCGCGGTACTGCTCGCGCAGCCTCGCCTTCGCGATCTTGCCCGCCACCGTCAGCGGCAGATCGGGGACGATCTCGATCCGGCGCGGGACCTTGTAGTCCGCCAGGCGCCCGGCGCAGAACGCCTTGAGCTCGTCGCCTTCGGGCGGCCTTTGCGGGTCCCGGGGAACGATGTAGTAGCAGCCGATCTCGCCGTGGACCGGGTCGGGGACGCCGATGCCGGCGGCCATGGAGACGCCGGGATGCGCCGTCAACACGTTCTCCACCTCCACCGGGTAGACGTTGTAGCCGCCCTGGATGAACATCTCCTTGCGCCGCCCGCGCAGCACCAGGTGGCGCCCGTCCGGCTCCAGCGCCGCCATGTCGCCGGTCGCCACCCAGCCGCCGCCCGGGAAGGTCTCGGCGGTGGCCTCGGGCATGCCCCAGTAGCCGGCGGCCGTGCCCGGGCTGCGCACGTACAGCTCCCCGTCCTTGCCCGGCGGCAGGTCCCGGCCGTCGGGTCCGACGATCCGCACCGCGACGTCCGAGAGCGGCGTGCCGATGCTCCGGGACACGGTCTCGAGATCGTCGTCCACGGCCGACAGCACGCAGGCGCCGGAGACCTCCGACAGGCCGTACAGGTTGGACAGTCGCGCCTGCGGAAAACCCTCGGCGATGGCCCGGCAGAGGGTCGGCTCCGCGTTGGACCCGCCGATGGTGGCCAGGCGCAGCGAGCTCGTGTCCACGCGCTCGAAGCTCTCGTGCGCCAGCATCAGGGTCCACATGGTCGGCACGCCGCCGAACACCGTCGCCCGGTGCGCCTCGATGTCGCGCAGAGCGGCCTCCGGGGAGAACGCCGTGCCCAGCACCAGCCTGGCGCCGGAGAGCAACGCCACCATCACCGAGCAGGTGATGCCGCCCACGTGGTTGAGCGGCATCAGGCCCAGCACCACGTCATCCGGCGTCATTTCGGCGCGCTCGGCCTGGATGCGGCCGGCCGCCAGCAGGCTGGCGTGGGTCAGCACCGCGCCCTTGGGCATGCCGGTGGTACCCGAGGTGTAGAGGATCACCGCCGGGTCTTCCGGCCGCACCTGCCGTCCCAGCGCCTCGGCCTCGCCGGAAGGCGTGTCGGCCGGCAGGTCCCGGTAGCGACCGCCGGGTGCGCGGCCGCCGAGGAACAGGATCTGCCCGAGGTCCGGGACGCGCTCCCGGAATCCGGCGTAGAACGATTCGAAGTCGAAGTCGCGGGCCACCACCGAGGTGACGAGCAGCTTCGCGCCGGACTGGTTGAGCATGTGATCGAGCTCGCGCTCGCGGTAGCGGATGTTCAGCGTAACCACGATCAGCCCGATACGCGTGGCGCCGAAGAACAGCTCCAGCCATTCAACCTGGTTGGGCGCGGCCACCGCCACGCGATCGCCGGGCCTCAGCCCCCGCGCCAGCAGTCCCGTCGCCACCCGGCGGCTGCGCTCTTCGAGCGCGGCGAAAGTCACCGGGGCCGGCCCGCCATCCTCGGACGCACAGTGCAGGAAGACGCCGTCGGGGTGCTCTGCAGCCGCCGCGTTCAATGCCTCGGGTAACGTGTGCACCATGGGGCCGTTCTCCGTGCGCGGGCCGCGCCGCCAGGGAAAGTGATCGACACGAGAATCGGGGGGGCGCGGTGTCCTGTCAACCGCAAGGTTCCGACCTCGCGCGCGCCAGCGGGTACAATCCCGGGGACCGCCCCACGCGAGCGAAACATGCGGGAGACGCGCCCATGCAGCCCCAAGTCAACTTTCAGCCGCTGACCCCGACCGCCTTCCTGGAGCGGTCGGGGCGGGTCTTCGCCGACCGCACCGCGGTGATCGACGGCGAGCGGCGCTACGGCTACGGCGAGTTCCTGGACCGGGCGCACCGGCTCGCGGGCGCCCTGCGCGGGCTCGGGGTGGAACCCGGCGACCGGGTTGCGGTGCTGGCACCCAACAGCCACGTGCTGCTCGAATGCCACTACGGGGTTCCCATGGCCGGCGCCGTGCTGGTCGCTCTCAACATGCGCCTGGCCGCGGACGATTTCGTCTACATCATCGATCACTGCGATGCGCGCGTACTGATCCACGACCATGCCTTCGCCGACACGGCCGAAGCGGTCGCCGGGCGCGTGCACCAGCCGCTCACGCTGGTGCAGGCCGATGGACCGTCACAGAGCGATCGCTACGCCTCGCTGCTCGCCCGCGCCGAGCCGCACGTGGAGCCGGTCACGGACGAGCGCTCGATGGTCGCGATCGACTACACCAGCGGCACCACCGGCCGTCCCAAGGGGGTGATGTATCACCACCGGGGCGCCTACCTGCAGGCGCTGGCCATGGCCACGCACACCGGGCTGGACAGCGATTCCGTCTACCTCTGGACGCTGCCCATGTTCCACTGCAACGGCTGGTGCTTCACCTGGGGCGTCACCGCCGCGGGCGCCACGCACCTGTGCCTGCGCACGCTGGATCCGGCGGACATCTGGCGCCACCTGCGCGAGAGCGGCGTGACCCACTTCAACTGCGCGCCCACGGTGCTGACCATGCTGGCCTGGCACCCGGACGCCGAGAGCGGGCCGTTGCCGTGCCGGGTCAACAACGCCATCGGCGGCGCGCCGCCCACGCCGGCGCTGCTGCAGCGCCTGGACGAGCTCGGCATCGAGGTGACCCACCTGTACGGCCTGACCGAGACCTACGGCCCGGCGGTCATCTGCCAGTGGCGCAGCGAGTGGAACGCGCTGGAGCCGGGGAAGCAGGCCCGGATCAAGGCCCGCCAGGGGGTGAACAACGTCATCGGGGAGCCGGTGCGCGTGGTGGACGACGAAGGCGTCGACGTCCCGGCCGACGGCGAGACGCTGGGCGAGATCGCGCTGCGCGGCAACAACATCATGCTGGGCTACTACCGGGACCCGGAGGCCACCCGCAAGGCGGTTCCGGACGGCTGGTATCGCACCGGCGACCTCGGCGTGATGCACCCGGACGGCTACGTGGAGCTCAAGGACCGGTCCAAGGACATCATCATCTCGGGCGGCGAGAACATCGCCTCGGTCGAGGTGGAGAACGTGCTCGCCTCGCACCCGGCCGTCCTGGAGGTGGCCGTGGTGGCGGCACCCGACCCGAAATGGGGCGAGATCCCGGTGGCCTGCGTCACGCTCAAGGAAGGCGCCCCGGAGACCACCGCGGACGAGCTCATCGCCTGGGTGCGGGAGCGGCTGGCTCACTTCAAGGCGCCGCGCCGCGTGCTGTTCGGCGAGCTGCCGCGCAACGCCACCGGCAAGATCCAGAAGTTCGTCCTGCGCGAGCGACTGCGCGGGGACCCTTGATCATGCCCGCCCGCCACGCACCCGGCCCCGCATGGCCGGCGACATGAGCGACCCGACGCCCACGCTGCTGCGCCACCGGCTGCTCTGGTTCCTGGGCGTGGGGACGGTGGTGTTCTGCGTGGACATCACGGTCCTGCACCTGCTCACGGGGCCCGGCGGGCTGTCGCCGTTCACCGCACGGCTGGTGTCGTTGCCCATCGCCGCCAGCCTGGGCTGGATGCTGCACCGGAAAGTGACCTTCGCCGACCGGCAGCACCGGCGCATCACCGTGCAATGGCCGCATTACCTGATGATCAACGTCGTCAGCGGCACCGCGAACTATGCCATCTACGTCGGCCTCATCGGCCTGTTCCCGTGGCTGCGCGAGCACCTGGTGCTGGCGGTCATCCCGGCCGCGGCCACCGGGACGCTGATCAACTTCGTATCGGGCAATTTCTGGGTGTTCCGCTGAGCCGGGCCCCGGCTGCCGGGAACCCTCGCAGGCGGGGTGTTGTCGTTTCTATTACCGACCCGGTCAGGGCCGAAACCGACTCCCGGGCCGCCGTGCACGGATGCCGGGGAGGGCGCTCCCCGATCGGATTGGCACGACGATCGTGGTAGGCTGCCGGGAACGGCAGGCCGGACTCTGTTGCCCTGCCGGGCCGGAAGGCCGCGGGGGGCGGACTGGCTTATCCAGCGGAACCGTTCCATGGGAAAGAATTACAATTATCGCGCCGCGTGGATCTCGGACACGCATCTCGGCACGCGCAGCTGCCGCGCCGAGGCACTGATGCACTTCCTGCAGCACACCCGGATGGAAACGCTCTACCTGGTCGGGGACATCATCGACGGCTGGAGCCTGAAACGCTTCTCCTACTGGCCGCAACTGCACGGCGAGATATTGCGCAAGATCAGCGAGATCGCCGCGGGTGGCACCCGCGTGGTCTACATCCCGGGCAATCACGATGATTTCCTGCGCCATTTCGTGCCCGCCCTGGTCGCCGGGGTCGAGCTGGAACGGGAGACCGTCCACCTCACGGCGGACGGGCGCCGCTTCCTGGTCCTGCACGGCGACGCCTTCGACGTCGTGTGCACCCGCGCACGCTGGCTCGCGCTGACGGGCAGTTACGCCTACCGGGGCCTGGTGGGCGTGAACTACGTGTTCAACATGCTGCGCCGGTGGCTCGGCTATCCCTACTGGTCCCTGTCCGGCTTCCTCAAGCAGGGTACCAAGAACATGGTCAACATCATCAGCGATTTCGAGGAGGCCGTCGCCGCGGCCGCGCGCACCCGGGACGCGGACGGAGTGATCTGCGGCCATATCCACTGCCCGGAGCACCGCATGATCGGCGACGTCGAGTACTGCAACGACGGGGACTGGGTCGAGAGCTGCACGGCGCTGGTGGAGCACGCCGGCGGCCGCCTGGAGATCCTGGACTGGTCGCGCGAGCTCGACCAGGTGGGCACCGCGGCCCGCGCCGCCGGGGACCACGCATGAGGATCGCGCTGGCGACGGACGCCTGGAGGCCCCAGGTCAACGGCGTGGTCCGGGCGCTGACCACGCTGGTCGACGGGCTCGAGGATGCCGGTCACGAGGTGCTGGCCATCTCGCCGGACCGGTTCCGCACCGCGCCCTGTCCCACCGAGCCCGGAGTGCGGCTGGCACTGACCACTCCGTGGTCGGTGGGGCGCCGGCTGAGGGAGTTCGACCCGGACGCGGTGCACATCGCGACCGAGGGTCCGATCGGCCTGTCCGCCCGGCAGCACTGCGTGTGGACCGGGACGCCGTTCACGACGTCCTATCACACGCACTTCCCCAAGTACCTGCGCATGCGCATGCACATCCCCGAGGCGGTCACCTGGCCGGTGATGCGATTCTTCCACCGGCCCGCCTCGAGCGTGATGGTGACCAACGAGACACTGCGCCGGGAGCTGGCCGAGCGCGGGCTGCAGCGCCTGGAGATCTGGCCCCGCGGCGTGGACTCGCAGCTGTTCCGCCCGCGCGAGGACGCCATCGTGCCGGGCGAGGCTCCGGTCATGCTGTTCGTCGGCCGGGTGGCGGTGGAGAAGAACCTCGAGGCGTTCCTGGAGCTCGACCTGCCCGGCACCAAGGTCGTGGTCGGGGACGGGCCCCAGCTGCCCCGGCTGCGCAGGCTCTACCCCGACGTGCACTTCGCCGGGGTGCAGCACGGCGAGGCGCTTTCGCGCTACTACGCGGGGGCCGACGTATTCGTCTTCCCCAGCCGCACCGACACCTACGGCCTGGTGCTGCTGGAGGCCCTGGCCAGCGGCGTGCCGGTGGCCGCCTACCCGGTGCCGGGTCCGCGGGACGTGCTCGAGGACGGCGCCGCGCGCGTTGGCTGCCTGCACGAGGACCTGGGCGACGCCATCCGCGGCGCCCTGTCCCTGTCGCGGCACGACTGCCGGGAGTTCGCCCTGCAGCGGTCCTGGCAGACTACCGTCGATCGCTTCCTCGAGCTGCTGCACCCCGTGCCGCGGACCCAGCCGGCCTGAGTGCGGCCTCGCCGGGCCGCCGCGGGCTCACCGGGCCGGCAAAGGCCTCAGGCTGACGTAGTTGGAGTGGAACGTGGAGTTGCCGGCCAGGTCGGCGGCGTCGTCGGGTGTCGTCGCATTGGCGTTCTTGCCCCAGCGAACCATGTAACTCACCACGATCCCCGGCGGCACCCGCTCCGACACTTCCGCAACCAGGTCCACGGCACCGCGCTCGTTCCACAGGCGGATCCATGCGTCGTGCTCGATCCCCTCGGCCCGCGCATCCGCGGGGTTCACGAATACGAAGGGGCGTTCCAGCTCGTGCAGCTTGCCGGGCATATTGTAGATCTGGCTCGCCTGCAGCCGCCTGGTCTTCGGCGTGATGAACCGGTAGCCGTGCCGGGTCGATGCGCAGGGCGTACACGCCGGCGGGAAGAGCTCGATTTTCCCGCTCGGCGTGGGGAACCTGCCGTCGCCGAAGCTGGTGGATTCCTCGTCATTCCAGAGCACCGGTCCCTGCCTGAGGTCGTTCACCTCCAGCCCCGTGCCCTCCAGCGCCTCGGCGATCACCTCCTCCTCGCCCTGACGGAAGCAGGGCTCGGTGTATCCCATCCGGCGCGCGATCTCCCGGAACACCTGGTGGTTCGAGCGGGCCTCGCCCACGGGCGGGATGGCCCGGTTGCTGATCTGGACGTAGTCGTGCCAGTAGGAGAGCTCCAGGTCGGTGCTCTCGACGAACGAGGTCGCGGGCAGCACCACGTCGGCAAACTGCGCCGTGTCGGTCATGAAAAGGTCGTGCACGACCACGAACAGGTCGTCGCGGGCGAGCCCCTTGTGGACGAGGTTCTGATTGGGGCAGGTGGCGGCCGGGTTCTGATTGTAGACATACAGCGCCTGGATGTCGTCACTCTCGGTGAGGCAGCGACCCAGCTTGATCATGTTGTACATCCGCGGACCCTCGGTGCGCAGATTCCCGTAGCTGATGTCGCCCAGCTGCCAGTCGAAGTTGGCGTAGAGCACGCCCCCGCCCGGCACCCCGATCTGGCCGGTGAGCGCCCCCAGCATGCACACCGCCGCCACCATCTCGCCGCCGTTGGTGTTGCGCTGCAGGCCCACGCCGATGTTGATCAGACCGGGACGGTGCTGGTGGTAGAGCCGGGCCAGCTCGTGGACCTGCTCGCGCGGCACCCCGGTGACGCGCTCCACCTCGTCTATCCCTACCGACAGCACCTTGTCACGCAGCGCCTCGTAGCCGGTCGTGCGTTCGGCGATGAACCGGTGGTCCACCCAGTCGTTCTCGATCAGCAGGCGCATCAGGCCCATGGCCAGCATGCTGTCCGTCCCGGGCCTGGGCTGGAGGTGAAGGTCGCAATCCAGCGCCGTCTCGGACCGGAACGGGTCGATCACAACCCGCGGATGGATGTCGCGCACCAGTCCCCAGGCGTGCACGCTGGTCTCCTTGGGATTCCTGCCCCAGGCGACATACAGGCGCGTCCGGGACAGGTGATGCGGTTCCGTCCCGCGGACCTTCCCGACGACGCGGATCATTGCCTCGGCCCCGGCCATGGCGCAGATCTCCGCCCCGACCCGCGACGTGTTCATGCGGTTCCAGAGCCGGTCGGCGAAGCGGTTGGAGACGATGCCCATGTTGCCGAGATAGCTGTAGGGCAGTATCCCGGAGCCGCCGCGCTCGGTGATGATTGTCCGGAAGCGCCCGGTGATCCGCTCCAGGGCGTCGTCCCAGGAAACCTGCCGGAACGGGTCCCGCTTGCTGTCGCGGGCGAGGGGATGGAGGAGGCGGTCCGGGTGGTGGATCCAGCTCTCGTAGTTCCGGCACTTGCTGCACTGGAAGCCCCGGGTGATCGGGTGATCCGCGTCGGCCACCACCTGCTTCACCCGGTTTCCTTCCACGTGGACCCAAAGGCTGCACTTGTCGGGGCAGTCCCGCGGACAGACCGTACGCACGACCCTGTCGCTCATGGCTCTCTCCCGCACCGGCCTCCTGCCCGGGCCCGGCCTGCGCCCGGCGCTGACCGGAGCTGCGCCGGGTGGTCAGCCGGTCATCCCGCCCCCGGCCAGTGCCACCGCCTCGATCTCGATCATCAGCTCCGGAAGCGCAAGGGCCCGGACCTCGACGATGGTGTCGGCCGGCCAGGGCGGGCTGAAGTATCGGCCCCTGAGCTCCACGATCTTCGGGAAGTTGGCCATGTCCGTCAGATGGATCGTGACCTTGATCACGCGCTCGAGGCTCGAGCCGCCCGCCTCCAGGACGGCCGCGAGATTCGCGAAGACCTGGTCGGCCTGGGCGTCGAAGTCCCCGACCCCGACCAGGCTGCCGTCCCGCGCGATGGCGGCCTGACCAGAGGTGAACACGAGACCGCCCACCCGGTAGCCCTGGGCAATGCGAAACGCTTCCAGGGGATCGGGCTGGAGATGGATCCGGCTGGCTCCCGTCGACTCACCTGTCTCCATCACGCGCCCTCCCGGCGACGGACGTTGCCACTCAGGTCCCGGCACGGGCGCGCCGGCCCAGCTCCGGTGCCTGCGGCGCCTCGATGTGGGTCTCCTCGAGGCAGCGCGCGCGCAGCTCGTCGACGGTGCCGCCGAAGTCGAACAGCTTGACCTCGCCACGCTGCCTGGCCATCTTCCCGCGCAGCTTCTCCGTGGCGGCGTCGTCCACGCTCAGGTCGTCCCGAAGCACCACGCCGTAGCGCTTCGCGCCCTCGCGCGTGACCAGCCCGCGGTCCACGTCCAGCGCCACCCGCGCCGGGTCCCGCTCCAGGGGATCGCCCCAGCCGCCGCCGCCCCAGGTGTTGAAGTACAGCAGGTCGCCTTCCTCCACCCGGATGTTGTCCTGCTTGGAGCGCAGGTACTCGCGGCTGCCGTCCTTGCGCACCAGGATCTTCTCGCTGCGACCGCCGGGCAGCCCCCCGCGCACGCCCCACGGATAGGTCAGCCACCGATCGTCGTGCACCGACACGGTGCCCGGCTCGAGGAAGCGATAGCCCAGGCGCAGGCCGTTGCCGCCGCGGTGCACCCCGGGACCGCCCGAGTCCGGGATGGTCTCGAACACCTCGATCCGGAGCGGGTAGTGGCTCTCGACGAACTCGTTGGGAACGTTGCGGAACGAGGGCCACAGGGAGTGGCCGTCGGGCCCGTCCCCCATGGGCCGGCCGGGGATCCCGCCGAAACCGATCTGGTAGACCTGGAACCACTCCCCCTTGCGGTCGTATCCGGAGAAGAAAAAGTGCGGGCTGTCGGAGAAGCCGGCGGCGTTGAGGAAGTCCGGGTTGCCCTGGCCGAACAGGCCGCCGAGCACGTCGAAGATGCGGCCCAGCGCGTGGTTGCGGCAGGAAAGCGCCGCCGGCGCGACCGGCTTGAGCAGCGACCCCCGCGGGATGCGCACCTCCATCAGGTCATAGAAGCCGTCGTTGTAGACGATCTGCGGGTCGAACACCATGATCAGGAACACGCCCGCGAACATCTTGAACATTTCTTCGTTGAGCAGGAAGTTGATCGAGTACATCGACTGCGGGTCGGTGCCCTCGAAGTCGAAGATCAGCCGGTCCTTCTCCCGCCACATGCTGCAGGCGATCTTGTAGGGACCGTAGCCGTTGCCGTCGTCGCAGACGTAATCCTCGAACGACTGGCGGTGCTCCGGGATGTTGGTCCGGATCAGCTGGTCCATGGCCCGGTAGTTGCGTGCCAGCAACTCCTGCATGGCGGCGATGAAGGTGTCCACGCCGAAGCGGTCGCAGATCTCGTTGCAGCGCCGCTCGGCCACGTGGCAGGCCGCCACCAGCGACTTGAGGTCGCTGTTGTTCCACTGCGGGATGCGGCAGTTGCGCAGGATCAGGCTGAGCACGTCCTCCTGCAGCTCGCCCTTGCGGTAGATCTTGACCGGCGGGATCACCACGCCTTCCTGGAAGTTCTCCGTGGCGCCGGTGGGCAGGCTCCCGGGCGACATGCCGCCAACGTCGGTCATGTGCCCGAACATCGAGGCCCAGCCGATCAGCCGCCCCTCGCGGAACATGGGCATCAGCACCAGCCAGTCGTTGGCGTGGCTGATCGCGCCGTCGACCCCGTAGGGGTCGGACGTGAGGATGATGTCCCCCTCCTCGATGGTGCCCTCGTAGCTGCTGGTGAAGCCGTAGATGAAGGAGCCGAACTGGCCCACCACCATCTTGCCCTCGTGATTGGCGATCATCGGGAAGGTGTCGCCCTGCTCCCGGATCCCCGGCGACATGGCCGTGCGGAACAGCACCGCGTCCATCTCGAAGCGGGCGTTCTTCAGTGCGCTCTCGATGATGTCGAGGCTGATCGAATCCACCTCGACCGGGCGGAACGGCTGATCGTTGCGCTGGATGATTTTCGCTGGCATGACACGCTCCCTACTTCGCCGCGGCCGCCGGCCGGATGAGAATGTTGCCGAACCGGTCGATCTCGCCCACGTGGTCCGGCAGGATCAGGGTGGTGGAATC
Source organism: Gammaproteobacteria bacterium (assembly GCA_035638775.1). Classification (GTDB taxonomy): domain Bacteria; phylum Pseudomonadota; class Gammaproteobacteria; order UBA5335; family SLRW01; genus DASQZJ01. The sequence continues at coordinate 71,242 of DASQZJ010000023.1, read as the reverse complement.
CATCTCGGTGACGATCGCCGGTCCCGCGATGCGGTTGCCCGCCCGCAGCCGGGCGCGGTCGTAGATGGCCGCGCTGTGCTCGCCGTCGTCGACGAAGATGGTCTCCTCGGTGAGGCGCGCAGCGGACGGGTCCTCGCCGCCGCTCTCGATCTCCCGGGCCTCCACCGCCACCGCCTTGCCCTGCACGATCGCCCGCAGGCTGACGATCTCCTTGTCCTCGTCCAGGGCGAAGGTGTAGAGCTGTTCGTGCAGCTCGTCGAAGCGCCGGCCGACGCGCTCGAGACCGTCACCGGCGAAGCCCTCCAGCGGCACGTCGATGGTGAGCATCAGCGCCTGGCCGTGGTAGCGCAGGTCCACCTGGCAGGTCACGGTCTGGTCGGCACGGTCGACGCCCTCCTCGTCCAGGTGGCAGGACGCGGTCTCCGCGAGGGTCGACAGCAGCTCGCCGACCTCCGCGCTGGCGGTGTCCCGGAACCGGCGGATGAATGTCTGCGAGGCTTCCTGCCGCAGCTGTGTCGTGGCATCGCCGTAGGCGCAGAGCACCCCCGGCCCCGGCGGGATGATCACCGGCCACGAGCCCATCAGCCGCCCGAGCGCGTTTGCGTGCATCGGCCCGGCACCACCGAAGGCGACCAGCGCGAAGTCCCGCGGATCGTAGCCCTGCTCGACCGAAACCAGGCGCAGCGCGCCGAACATGTTCTCGTTGACGATGTCGATGATGCCGGCGGCCGCCTTCTGCAGCGGCAGGCCCAGGGCATCGGCGACGGCCTGCACCGCCTTCTCCGCCAGGCCCCGGTCGATGTTCATCTCTCCACCCAGGCGGGTGGACCCGGGCAGGTAGCCCAGCACGACGTTGGCGTCGGTGACGGTTGGCTGCTCGCCGCCCATGGCATAGGCGGCCGGCCCCGGGTCGGCGCCGGCGCTTTCCGGTCCCACGCGCAGGGCGCCGGTCAGCTCCGGAACATGCGCGATGGATCCGCCGCCGGCGCCCACCGTGCGCACATCCACCGAGGAGGCGCGGATGGTGAGGTCGCCCACGGTGGTCTCGCGGCGTGTCTGGGCGGCCGCATCCTGGACCAGGCAGACGTCGGTGGAGGTGCCGCCCATGTCCAGGGTCATGAGGTTGCGGAAGCCGGCCTGGCGGGAAATCCAGATGGCCCCGGAAACGCCGCCGGCGGGGCCGCTCATCAGGTGGTTCACCGGCAGGTCCACGGCAGCGTCGCTGGTCGCCAGGCCGCCGTCGGAGCGCAGGATGTAGAGCCGCACCTCGTTCATCCGGCGGTTCAGCTCTTCCCGCAGGTTGCGCATGTAGCGCGACACCTCCGGGCGCACGAAGGAGTTCGCCACCGTGGTCAGGGTGCGCTCGTACTCCTGCATCTCCGGTATCACCTCGGAGGAGACGGACACCGGCACGTCCTCGGGGAACACCTCCCGGGCGATCGCCTTCGCCCGCTGCTCGTGCACGCCGTTGGCGAAGGAGTTCACGAACGAGATGGTCAGCGCGCCGACGCCGCGTTCGCGCAAGTGCTCCAGGCGCTCGCGCAGGGTCTTCTCGTCCAGCGCCTCGACCACGCTGCCGTCGGCGCCCATGCGCTCGTCGGCCTCGACCGTCAGCTCCAGCGGGGCGAGCGGGTCGCTCTTGTTGTAGATCACCCAGCCGCCCAGGCCGCCCGGCACGAAGGAGCGCGCGATCTGCAGCACCTGGCGGAAACCCCGCGTGGTCACCAGCCCGACGCGGGCGCCCTTGCCGGTGAGCACGGCGTTGGTCGCCACCGTGGTGCCGTGCATCACGTAGTCGATGCGCGTCGGGTCGACCCCGGCGCGCTCGCACACCTTGCCGATGCCGTTGAGCACCCCGATGGAGGAATCGGACGGCGTGGACGGCACCTTCGCGGTGTAAGTCCGCCTGCTGTCCTCGTCGATCAGCAGGACGTCGGTGAAGGTCCCGCCGACATCGACGCCGAGATGGTAAGCCATGGTCGCTTCTCCCCTGTTCGATCCTGCCTCGCGCCCGCCGGTGGACGGGCGGCCGCTTTCCGTTTCCTGTCGTGTTCAGCCGCCGCTGTCGCGGGGAAACGCCTCGAGCATCCGCAGGGCGTCGTCCAGCGACACCACGTCGCCGTACTTGCTCTCCAGGTCGTAGAGATTCGCCTCGTGGGCCGCCGCATCGCGGTCCCCGGTCGCCTCCCGCGGCACGATCAGCCGCAGGTTGTGCTGCAGCGCATCCAGCGCCGAGGCCCGCACGCAGCCGCTGGTGGTCAGCCCGGTCACGTACAGGGTGTCCACCCCTGCCCCGGCAAGCTGCTGGGCGAGGTCGGTACCGAAGAAGGCGCTCGGGAAATGCTTGACCAGCACCGGCTCGTCCGCCCGGGGGGCGATGCGCGGATCGATCTCGACCCATCGGCTGTCCGGCGCCAGCAGCTCCAGCACCGGCAGCTTGCGGCGGAACACGGCGGCCTGGTAGGGCGAGGTATAGATCACCGTCGTGTACCAGACCGGCAGCCCGCGGGCGCGGAACGCCTCGAGCAGCGCCGCGATCGCGCCGACCACCTCGCCCGCCTCGGAGCCCAGCGGGCACGCGGGATCGGTGAATCCCCGGGACACGTCCACCACCAGCAGCGCCGGCCGGCGTCCCATGCCGACGCTCAGTCGATCGAGCCGAGCCATGCCGTTCCCGTCCTCCCGAACCGGGGCCCGGCCCGCGTCCGCGGGCCGGGCCGTGACCGACGCGCCGTGCTCAGAACAGGTAGCTGAGCCGCAGCGCGAGCTGGTCGTTGTTGGCGAAGTACCCGAACAGGTGCGTGTCCGAGGAGTTGCCCCCGAACTCGTTGCTGCCGTGCGGGTAGAACAGGTCCGCCTCCACTTTCAGGCGCCAGTGGTCACCGCGGACGAACTGCACGCTCGGGATGAGGAAGCCGCCGCCGTTGGTGAGGTCGTAGCCACCCGCCAGCTGCGGATTGATCCGGGCGTTCATGTAGCTCAGCCCGAGGATGCCCGTCGCGATCATGTTGTGCTCGTGCTTCGGCGCCGCGTACCCGGCCAGGTCGACGATGTCATCCGACTTCTTGAAGTTCGGGATCCACGTGTCGAAGAACTGGAAGGACATGAACGAGCCGCGGGCGGCCCCCAACAGCGTGTGCGTCCAGGACACGTTCTTGTCCATGCGCACCATGAAGTTGACCGTGTTCTTCTGCTTGACGCCGCAGAACCCCGGGAACGGCGAGCCGCAGGTAGCGCCGTTGGTGCCCACGTTGTAGGGCTTGTCCAGGGTGTACGCGACCTCGGTGCTGAACACCGCGTCGGCCCACGACGAGTAGGCGCTCATGCTGCCGCCCACCGTGTCGACCACCGGGTAGATGAAGTCGCCCAGCAGGCCCCTGGGGGCCGCCTTCCAGGGTGCGAAGACGGAGTTCACCACCGGGTCCGGGTTGTACACGTGCAGGTAGTCGACGGAGTAGCTGATGTCGCCCGCGATGCCGCTCCAGCGCAGGGCCCCGGTGGTGTCGCTGGCCTTGCCCTCGGGGTGGTCGTAGTTGTAGTCCATCACCTGCAGGAAATCGATGCCCTTGTTCGGCTGGTTGGCCCAGCGGCCGCCGAACAGGTCATAGGTGTTGCCGATATCCCGCTTGCGGTTGGCATCGCCCGGGATCACCACCAGCTGGAACTGGCCGCCCTGGGCGGTATTGACCATCACGTTCACGAGGTTGAGCGGCTTGCGCACGTCCTCGTTCTCGGGCACCAGGAAGGATCGCCAGGTGAAGTCGTAGCCCTCGACCATGTCCAGGGCGTGGAAGAAATCCGTGTGCCCGAACACGATCTGCTGCTTGCCCAGCCGCACCTCGGTCCACTGGCCGACGTGGAAGCCGAGCCAGGCCTCGCGGATGTCGTTGACGTCGTACTGGTCGTGCACCAGGTTGCTGCCGCCGTTGGCGCCCCCCGTTCCGGCGCCGCCGCTGACGAGGTCCGACGGTGTCTCGAGCCGCTGCAGGTAGGTGGTGGTCGGCTCCCGCGCGATCCGGCCCACCAGGTGGTAGTGCACGGCGCTGACATGGCCGTCGAAGTACGGCTCCAGTACGGTGCGCACCATGGACAGATTGTAGCGGTCGTTCGCCTTGGTCTCCGGCGGGTTCTGCAGGTTCATCGAAAGGTACTGGCGGGCATAACCGGACACCGTCAGGCTCCAGTCGCTCCCCTGCCATTCCAGCTGCCCGGCGGACGCGGCCAGCGGCACCAGGCCGAGCGCCGCGACCGCCAGGGCCGCAAGCTTCCCTATCGCCCTTGCTCTTGTGAACATTTGTCGTCCTCCATCCCCTCTCTAATTGAGCCAGGCCTTGCGTACGCTGCCGGGGAGCGGCGACCGTAACCGGCCTGCGATGAGCCCCTCACGAGGACTCCGCCACTGCTCGAACGCTCCCGGAGCGCCACGCCCCGCCGCGTTCGTCGCCGAAAATGAACCGGGGCCGGAACACGTAGGCCAGCGCCGGCATGAGGAACAGGGCGCTGCTGGCCGAGACGGCCAGCCACAGCGCGATCAGCAGCCCCATCTCCGCCTGGAAGCGAAGCGAGGAAAACATCCACAGGATCACGCTCACCACCAGGGTCGCGCCCGTGATGAGCACGCCGCGTCCGGCGCTGTGCAGGGAGCTGGTCAGGGCCTCCACGACGTTTCCGTGGCGCGCCAGCTCTTCCTTGATCCCGTCGATGATGTAGAACGAGTAATCGACCCCCAGGCCGATGCCGAGAGCCACCACCGGGACCGTGTTGATGTTCAGGCCCACGTGCATGAGGCTCATGCACGCGAAGGTGACGGTGTTGGACAACAGCACCGGCACCATGAAGAACATCCCGGCCACGCTGGATCGGTACACCGCGGTGGCGCACAGCACCACGACCAGCAGCCCGAGCGCGATCGCCTCGATCTGGCCCTTCAGCAGCACGTCGTTGACCGCGGCGAGCACGCCCACCAGGCCGCCGGCCAGCTGGTAGCTGGCGTCTTTCATGGGGTGGCCCTGCATGAATTCCTGGATCCGCCGGAAGGCGGTGCGGATCGTCACGCCCGTGTGGTCGTGGAAGAACATCGTGACCGCGCCGTTGCGGAAGTCCGGATCGGCATAGCGGTTCAGGTCCCCGGGATCGGAGCCGGACACGAACATGTACAGGAACTGCCCGTTCTGGGTGGCGCTGTCGCCAAGCTCCTGGTAACGCGGATTGCCGCCGTGCAGCACGCGGTTGATCGAGCTGACCACGTCCACCAGCGACATCGTTCCGCCCACCTCCGGCTGCGCCTCCATGTAGCGCTGGAAGCCCTGCATCGTGCGCAGCACGTCGGGCTTCTTCATGGCGTCCTTTTCCTTGCCGTGGAACACCACGAACAGCCGATCGGTGCCCGCGAACTTGTGGTTGATCGCGGTTGCGCTGCGGTTGTACTGGTGCCCGGGCCAGAGGATCGGCGAGCCGGCCCGTGCATCGCCCACCTGCAGGTTCATCGCCAGCAGGCCGGAGCCCGCGAACAGCAGCACGGCCACCGCGATCGCGACGTAGCGCGCCCGGGTCACCGCGATGCGCACGCACAGCTGAAGGAAGCGATGCATCGGCCCGTCCAGGTTGATCGGGTGCACCGCGCCCCCGGGCCGCTTCAGGAACGACAGCAGCACCGGCGTCATGATCACGGCAGACACGGCGATGGTGGATACCCAGATGGCGCCGATGATCGAGACCTTCTGCAGCAGCGGGATGGGCGTCAGCAGCACCACCAGGATCGCGCCCGCGTCGGCGATGACCCCCAGCATGCCGGGCCGGAACAGCTCGGCCAGGCTGACCCGCGCGGCGTCGCGCAGGCGGATGCCGCGTTCCTCCGTACGCAGGTCCTCGTAGCGGGTGATCAGCTGCACGGAATGGGAGATCGACCGCGCAGTGATCAGGAACGCGACCACCACGACCAGTGGATCGAAGTTGATCCCCAGCAGGTGGGCGATGCCCAGCGACCAGCAGGCGCTGGTCAGCCCGGCCAGCAGCGGCAGCAGCGTGCCGCGCCAGGTCCGCGCGAGTATGAACAGCGTCAGGCTGAGCATGCCGATGGTCAGCAGGGTGATCATCATGGTCTGCGGCAGGTACTTGCCCACCCAGCCGTAGAGCATCGGCTGGCCGATGACGTTGATGCGCACGTCGTTGCCGCGCACGCCGTCGATGATGTGGTTGATCTGGCTGAAGATCTCCGGGTAGTCGACCAGCCGGTCGATGAAGTCCACCGTGATCAGGGCCGACTTCAGGTCGGGCGAGACGTAGGAGCCGTAGACCAGCGGGTTGCGCAGCACCTCCTGGCGCAGCTTGTCGATCCCCTTCTGCGTCTTCGGGGTGTCCGGCCACATCAGGGGCACGGTGTCGATGCCCCAGCTGGTCGCCTTGACGGTCTTGAGCTTTTTCGAGGCCAGCGAAATGATCTGGAACTGGTTGACCGCCTCGACCTGGCGGAGCTCCCGGGTGATCTTCCGGATCCTGGTGAGCACCGGCCGCTGGAAGATGTCGCCATGGCGGGCGGTCACCATGATGGTGACCATGTTCGAGCTGCCGAAGGTGTCCTTGTACTTCTCGTGGGTCTTGATCCAGGGATGGGACAGCGGAAGCATGTCCTCGAACACGGTCTTGACCTGGATCCGCGTCGCCAGCACGCCGAACACGATGGTGAGCGTGCCGAGCAGCACCACGATGGGCACCCGCCGGCGGATGCAGAAGTCGGCGAAGCTGCGGATGAACCGGGTCACGAGCTCTTCCCTCCGTTGAACACCCGCCAGCCGCCCTGGCCCAGTGCGCCGACGTCGGCGCCGACCAGGTACCAGCCGCCGCCGGCGGCCGGAACCAGGTCGGTATGCCAGGCGAAGTCCCGCGGCGCGACGCGTGAGGCTTTCCAGTCGCGGGCCGGCGGCGGCGCCGAGAGCACCACCCCGTCGGCGCCCGCGGCCATCCACCGGTGGCCGTCCCAGGCCACCGCGAACAGGTGCTCACCGGTCACCCCCGTCACCTGCTTCCAGCTGCGCCCGCCGTCGTCCGTCACCAGGATCGTGCCCTGCAGGCCCACCGCGACGCCGTGCTCGGCGTCGCGGAAACGAACGCCGTTCAGCGTGTTCTGCACCGGCGCCGTGTCCTTCGACCAGGTGGCACCGCCATCGCGCGAGACCAGGATGCTGCCGAACTCACCCACCACCCAGCGACTGTCCCCGACGCCGGCGATGTCGTTGCGCGCGACGTCCTCGACCGGTGCCTTGCGGGTCCAGGTGCGGCCGTGGTCGGTGGACTCGAGGACCGCGCCCATGACGCCCACGATCCAGGCGCTGCCGTCCGGCATGATCCGTACGCGGATGAACTTGTCCGCGACCTTGGAGTGCGGGGCCGCAACCTGCTTCCAGCTCCGCCCGCCGTCGTCGGTCACCAGCACGGTCGCCCCGTCGCCCACGGCGACGGCGTCGTTCGCGTTCCAGGCGGCGATGGCCTGGAGGTTGCGCCGGGTCGGGGTCTCCTGGACGGTCCAGGAGCGTCCGCCGTCGTCGCTGCGCACGATCTTGCCGAGGTTGCCGGCGAGCCAGAGCACCTGCGGTGCTGGATGGGCGATGCCGTAGAAGTCGTCCTGGCGCGAGATCGGCGGCGGCTGCACGGCCTTGCCCACGGCACCCGGACGCACCGTGAACGCCGCGATCAGCAGCAGCGCGATCACCGCCCACGGGATCAGGCCGAGCACGCCGGCCCGGAGCCGGGCCGCGAGTCCGCGACGCTCCGCATGCCGATCGACCCCGCCTTCGGCCGGACCGCCCCCGCGCATGGACGTTTCCTCCCAGCGCAATGCCATTACCCCGCATCTCCCTTGCCGGAGCCGTCCCGGCGGTCCTGCGAGCGCAGCCACGCCGTCATGCGTCCACCGAGCTCGCGGCCGACCAGCTCCGAGGCGACCTCGACGGCGCGACGCAGACCGGGAACATCGATGCCGGTGCGGAAGCCGCACATCCCGAGCATCAGCACCAGGTCCTCGGTCGCCACGTTGCCCGCGGCACCCGGCGCGAACGGGCAGCCCCCCAGGCCGCCGATGGAGCTGTCGAAACGGCGGATCCCCGCGTGCAGGGCGGCCCAGGCGTTGGCCAGGGCCAGCGCGCGGGTGTCGTGGAAGTGGGCGCACAGGCGCTCCGGGTCGAAGCGTTCCGCGAGCCCGCTGAAGCGGTCGAACGATGCGGAGGGGTTCGCCGCCCCGATGGTGTCGGCGATGATGACCTCGTCGGCACCGGCCCCGAACATCTCTTCCGTGAGCTCCGTTGTGCGCTGCGCGGACACGCGTCCCTCGTAGGGACATTCAAATGCCACAGCCACGTAGGCGCGGCTGTGAACGCCGTCACGCTTCGCGCGCGCGACCACGTCGGCGCAGACCCGGCGAGTCTCGGCGAGCGACATGTTGATGTTCTTGCGGTTCATGGTGTCGGTCGCCGCCAGCACCACCGCGACCGAGCGAACACCGGCCTCCAGGGCACGCTCGTAGCCCTTCCTGTTGGGGATCAGGGCGGAGTAGTCGATTTCATCGGGGCGCGGCAGCGCCGGGAACAGCTCGGCGGCATCCGCCATCTGCGGCACCGCCCGCGGCGACACGAAGCTGGTCGCCTCCATGCTGCGCAAGCCGGCGTCGGCAAGGGCCCGTGCCAGGCGCAGCTTGCCCTCGATGGGGACCTGCACCGACTGGTTCTGCAGCCCGTCGCGCAGCCCGACCTCGTTGACGCTGACGAATTCCTGTTCAGCCATGACGATTCAACCTATGACTCCCGCCTCGCGCAGCGCGCGGAGGCGCTCGGCATCCATGCCCAGCAGCTCGCGCAGGACCTCGTCCGTGTCCTGTCCCAGCAGCGGGGGCGGGGCGTAGCTGTCCTCGCAGGTCTCCGACATCTTGATCGGGTTGCCGGGCATCTCGACTTCGCCGTTCTCCGGGTGCCGGACCTTCACCACCATGTTCCGGTAGCGGACCTGGCTGTCGTTGAGGGCCTGCTCGAAGTTGTTCACCGGGGCGCAGGGGATGCGCTCGGCGCGCAGCTCGCGCAGCCAGTGCTCGGTGGTGTTGGTGCGCAGAACCTCGCCGAGGCGGGCGTTGATGAACTCCCGATCCTCGAAGCGGCCCGGCTGGGTGTGGTACTTCTCGATCCGGAGCTCGGGCACGTCGATGACCTTCAGCAGGTTCAGCCAGAAGCTGTCGAAGATCACCGCGATGATGATCCAGCCGTCGCTGGTGGCGAAGGTGTTGTACGGCACATGGACAAAGTGCCCGTTACCCAGCGGGTGAGGGTTTTCGCCCGAGAGGAAGAACATCGTCGCCATGTAGTTCAGCAGGGAGATCTGGCAGTCCAGCATCGACACGTCCAGGTGCTGGCCCTTGCCGGTCTTCTCGCGCGCCACCAGCGCGGAAAGCACGCCCATGGCGCCGAACATGCCGCCCGCGAGGTCGCCGATGGGGATGCCGGCGCGCAGCGGGCCGCCGTCCGGATAGCCGGTGATCGACATGCCCCCGCCCATGCCCTGGATCACCTGGTCGAAGGCTGGCCGGAGGTTGTCGGGGCCGGTCTCGCCGAAGCCGGTGACGCTGCAGGTGATGATCCGCGGGTTCACGGCGGCGAGCGCCTCGTGATCGATCCCCAGGCGGGCCGGAACGCCGGCGCTGAAGTTGTCGAACACCACGTCGCAGGCGCGCACCAGGTCCAGGAAGACGGCCTTGCCCTGCTCCGACTTGAGGTCGATGCAGACGCTGCGCTTGTTGCGGTTGAGCGTGAAGAAGTAGGCCCCCATGCCCTTTACCGAGTAGCGGGGGTTGTCGGCCAGCAGCTTGCGGGTCCCCTCGCCGCGGCCGGGCGGCTCGACCTTGATCGTGGTCGCGCCGAGGTCGGCCAGCAGCATCGTGCCGTAGGGGCCGGAGAGCATGTGGGTGAGGTCGATGACCTTGATTCCTTCCAGCGCTTTCATCGCCGTCGCGGCCTTCGTTTCTCGTTGCGGTCTGTGAATCGGTATTCCTGCCGGTGCCAGTCTTCCCTGGCGCGCCGCCGTGCGGTGCGATCGCTCGACTCCCTGTGAAGCAAGCGCTGTGCCAACTCCCGGGCCAAGGCACCGAATGCGGATGCTTTTGCCTGTTTTTCCTGCCGTTAGCGCCTCCGGCAGCGGACACGCGGCCCGCCGCACAGCCCCGTCCGAGCCGGGGCTGCCGGCGGTTGTTACCCCGCTGACACACCCGCGTTACAGATGCGGAACAGCCGGTCCGAAGACCCAAACAGAAGCGCCCCCGGGGAAGGGGGCGCCTTGGCCGACGGACCCGGCCGGGCTCAGAGGAAGACGTCTCCGCCGTTGGGGCTGAGGCATTGCCCCACGTAGTGGCGGGCCCGGTCGCTGGCCAGGAACACGTAGGTGGGAACGATGTCGTCGACCTCGGCCAGCCGGCCACGTGGAATGGTCTGGCGGATCGCCTCGAGGACCTCCCGCGGCACGTCCTCGAGCATCGGGGTCATGGTGGCGCCCGGCGCGACCACGTTGACGTTGATCTCGCGGGGACCGATCTCCAGCGCCAGGGAGCGGGAGAACGACAGGATCCCGCCTTTCGCCGCGGTATAGGCGGAAAATCCCGGCGCACCCTTGTAGGCGAGCTGCGAGGCGGTATTGATGATGCGGCCCCGGTTGCGCGCGTACATCCCGGGCAGCACCGCCCGGGTGCACAGGAACGTGCCGCGCAGGTGCACCGCGATCACCCGGTCCCAGGTCGCCGCAGGCATTTCCTCCACCGGCGCACTGGCGGCGATGCCCGCGCAGTTGACCAGGATGTCCACGGGGCCGATCTCGCGCTCCACTGCCGCGACCATGTCCGCCACCGCCTGCTCGTCCGAAACGTCCGCCGCCGCCGCCATGGCCCGGGCGCCCCCCGCCCGCGCCCGGTCGGCGACCTCCGCGGCCGCGTGCGCCTGGTCGCCGCCCGGATGGTTGACCGCCACCGCGGCACCCTCGGCGGCGAACGCCAGCGCCACGCCCCGACCGATCCCGCTCGCCGCGCCGGTGACCAGCGCCACGCGTCCGTCCAGCATCCCCATGATGGTTCTCCTCAGAGCCGGCGGCCCAGTTCCTCGGCCTCGTAGGTCACGGCGGCGGGCCGACGCGGCGCCACGCAGTCGCCCACGCGGTGGACCAGGGGGAAGCGCTCGCGGCAGGCGAAGTAGAGCGCGTCCGCGGGCACCCGCTCGATCGCCACGACGACCGTGTCGACCTCCCGCTCCGTGCGGGAAGGTCCGCCCCATACCGGATAGATCTCCACGCTGTCGCCCTCGATCCGCTCGACGAAGCAGGACGGTGACAGGCGCACGCCGGCGGCGGTCAGGCGCGGGATCACGTGGGGATACTCCAGCCGCCGCATGATGTCCTCGCCGATCACCTCGTTGGGGGAGATCAGCTCGACCTCGCGGTTCCCGGTCTGCGACAGGATCTCGGCCAGGCCGACCGGCAGGTAATCCCCGGTCTGGTCCAGGATAAGCACCTTGCGCCCGAGCGCCGCCGGGTCCTTCAGCGCGCGCTGCACGGCGGTCTCGACGTCGATCACGTTGTCCTGCTCGTGCCCCGGCAACGCCGGCCGCTCGGGGCGGTACTGGCTGTAGCCGGTGGTGACGTAGCGTGATCCGGTGGCCACCACGACGATCTCGGGCTGCTCCGCCGCGATCACGTCGGGATCGGCCTCGACACCCGTGCGCACCGTCACGCCGGCGGCGGCCATGGCGCGCTGCAGGTTGTCGATGGCGATGCCCCATTCCTGCCGGGTGGGCATCGCCATGAGCAGGCGCAGGTTGCCGCCGGGCTCGGCGTCGCGCTCGAGCAGGGTCACCCGGTGGCCGCGGCGCGCGGCGACCTGGGCCGTGTGCATGCCGCCGGGACCGCCGCCGACCACCACCACGTGCCGCGCGTCGGCCGGAGCCACCGGGCGCAGCTTGCCGGTCCCCCAGCGGGCCTCCCGACCGACCGTGGGGTTGACCAGGCAGACCGAGGGCCGGTTCTCGAAGGTGCGGGCTACGCACTCGTTGGCGCCCATGCAGCCGATGATCTCCTGCTGCCGGCCCTCCAGGGTCTTGCGGATCATCTGCGGCTCGGCCATCTGCGCGCGGGTCATCGCCACCATGTCGGCGGCGCCGTCGCGGATCGCGTCCTCGGCCATCTTCAGGTCCACGATCCGGCCCACGATGAAGATCTTCGCCCGGTCGCCGACCACGGCCTTCGCCCGCTTGCCGAACGGCAGCATGAAACCGTAGTCCACCGACATCGGCGCCACCGCCAGGTGCAGCGTGTGATAGCCGCCCCCCGAGATGTTGAAGAAGTCGAACAGGCCCGTGTCGGCGAGGATGTCAAGCATCTCCTCGGACATCCCGGGCGTGATGCCCGCCTCGCCCATGAACTCGTCGAACGACAGCCGCACCCCGACCGTGAAGTCGGTCCCGACCCGCCGGCGAACCTCCTCGCCGGCCTCGATGACAATGCGGCAGCGGTTACGTACCGAGCCGCCGTAGGCGTCGGTGCGCTTGTTGTACGCGGGGCTCAGGAACTGGCCGAACATGTAGCTGTGCGCGGCGTGCAGCTCGACCCCGTCGATCCCGGCCACCTTCGCGTTGAGCGCGGACTTGCCGAAACCGCGCACCAGGTCGTCGATATGCTCCTGCTCCATCACCATCGGCACCTCGCGGTGCACCACCGACATGGTGCGCGACGCGCCCCACAGGGGATGCCACTGGTCGATGATGGTGGTGCCCTTGTCGTGCACGCCCGGGGCGTAGAGCTGCACGAACTGGCGCGCGCCGTGCTCGTGCACCGCCTCGGCGAGGCGGGCGTACTTCGGCACCGACTCGGGGTCCCAGGCCGAACAGCCGTTGTGGAAGGAGCCCTTGGCATACGGGTGCGCCCCCTGCTGCTCGCAGATGAACAGCGCGCAGCCGCCCCGGGCGCGCTCGCGGTAGTACTCGATGTGGCGGTTTCCCAGGATGTTGTCGTCGCCGTAGAGCGTGCTCTGGGCGGTCATCATGATGCGGTTCCTGACCTCGGTGCTGCCGATGCTGAGCGGCTGGAAGATCAGCCGGAGCTGGTCGGCGCGCACGTCGGCCGCGCGGGAACGGGTGGTTTCGGTCATGGCTGCAGCTCCTGTGCGGGCGGCGGGCGGGCCGGATCGTCAGGCGGGCACTACGCCGGCAGCAGCGCCAGGTCGTTGAACACCAGCCAGTGCGTGACGCGCCCGTCGGGCCCGAACCGGAACGTGTCCGTGTACCGGGTCCCGTCCATCGAGCGGCCGTCCTTCATGCGCCCGTAGAGGACCCCGTGCACGTTCACGGCGTCGGCCTCGCAGATCCAGAGGTCGTACGACTTGGTCGGACAGCCGTCGAAGAGCGTGTCGATCATCGCCAGCAGCTCGTCGACGCCGGCGTGCCCGCGGGCCTCGAAGCCCGGGAACACGATCTTCACCTCCGGGGAAACCAGCTCCTGCAGACGCTCCCTGTCTCCCGGGACCAGCGCCCCGTCGAGCAGCTCCAGGACCCGGCGCTTCTTCCAGTCGGGATCGCCGATATCCCCTTCCAGGCGGGCCGCGCTCGTCATCTCGCACCTCCCGGCGCCGCCGGCGCCGCTCGCTCGGGCCGCGGCTACTTGCGGCCCAGGTAAAGGAACCACTGGCCGGCGCCCGCGAAGTCCCCGCCCTGGAAGACCCCGGTACGCTTGCGGGCATCCACGAGCGCGCTGGGCGTGAGTGTCTGGACCAGGTTCTCCGCGGCGAAGCCCGCCTCCGTGCCGGGCTTCTCGTAGCTGATCTCGTGCGACGCGCCCCAGAAGGGCTCGTTGTTGTTGTAGGTATCCCAGTCGAGCATGTGCTGGTCGTACAGATCCATGCCCGCATAGGGCGGGACCTCCAGGTGGGCCATCAGGCCCCCGGGCCGGAGCAGCCGGTGGCACTCGCGGACGATGTTCTTCAGTGCCCGGGCGGACGTCTCGTGGAACAGGATGTGCGAGACCACGAGATCGAAGCTCTCGTCCTCGAAGTCGGTGTGCTCGGCATTCTGCTGCGAGAAGTGCACCCGCCTGCCGAGCGACTCGGCCCGCCCGTGGGCATAGCGCAGCACCGGCGCCGCCACGTCGATGCCGTGCACCTCGGCCCCGGGCCAGGCATCCACGTACGGCAGCGTGCTGTGCCCCACGGTGCAGCCCATGTCCAGGATCCGGCGCGGGCGGAAGTCCGGGTAATCGCGCTGCAGCCGCAGCACCACGGAATTGCCCATGTCGTCGTTGAGCGCGCCCGCCCGGCCCATGGTGTAGATGTAGACGGCCCGGTCGTAGATGGCGCCGGCGGCGACGTCGTCCGCACGCAGCTCCGTGTGATAGCCGCCCGGCTGGCAGTGGATGTCGACGGCGGCGTGATAGCGCGGCAGGGGCAGGTCGGGGTCGAGCCGCAGGCTGCCCGCCGGGGCGCCGTCGCACTGCCGCGCCCTCGCGGCCAGCTGCTCGGCCTGGCGGTCCACGCTGGTGCTGACGGCATCCCACATCATTTCCTGGCTGGTGCGCTGCAGCGCCGACCACAGCTGATGATAGGCGTCGCGGTTCATGGCCTTGCGCACCTCGTGGCGGTCGCGGAAGGAGCGCTTGTTGCGCTCCTCGAAGGCGGGGAGCACGCGCTTCTCGTAGACCACCCGGTTGCCCGGCGAAACCTCGTTCGCCAGGTGGATCTTGAAGCTCTGGACGAAAGCCTGGCGCGCCAGCTCGTCGTGGCTCGCCTGCGGCAGCATTGCATGTCGGGTCTGACCGTTCATCGCGTCTCCTCCTCCGGTTCGCTCGCGGGCCGGCAGTTGCGGTCTTCAGGAACCGATCTCGGCGGCTCCCTGCCGCAGATGGTCGCGGACCTCGCGCTCGTATTTCCTGCGCGTCTCGCCCTGCTGCTCGGATTCGAGCTCGTGATGGACGATCCGCAGGACCCGCTCCAGGTACTCGGCACGCCAGGCTTCGCGCTCGTCCTCGACGGCCTCGTCGGCGCGGTAGCTTTCGATCTCGGATCGCAGCAGCAGGCCCCGGTCCTCGGCGAGGCGCTCGACGGTATCCAGCCGCTCCCGCAGCACCGCGAGCTCGCCGGCCACGGCCATCGTGATCGCGAGCAGGCGGTCGCTCTCGGGGTTCTCGAAATAGATCGGGCGCTTGCCCTTGGCCTTCCTCGACATCGCCGTACCTCCTCCCCTTCTCGCCCGGCCGGCCCCCGTCGTCTTACAAGTTCCGTGCCACGAGCGGCGCCCCCGCCGGACGCGGCCCGGGCAGGCGGCCGGCCGCCGGAGCGACGCGCACCTGCGACCAGTGCGTTGCAGCGGTGCAACATTCCGCGAAGTCAGTGCGGGCCCGCGGAGACGACCAGCTCGTTCAACGCGGCGCTCGAGGCATCCGGGTCGAGATCCGGTTCGAAGTTCGCGCCCTCCAGGACCACGGACCGCACCTCGGGCCGGTCCCGCCGGGCCCGCTCGAAGTAGGGCCACAGCACGTCGTCGCGGGCCGCCATGATCAGGGTCGGGCACTGCACCCGGGCGTACAGCGACGGGAAGTCCTGGTCCCACACCGCCGCGTAGGCCGCCGCCCGTCCGCGCCAGGCGCGCACCGTGTCGAGCAGCTCGCGGTGGTGCAGATCGAGGGAGCGGTCGGCGCCCAGCCCGGCGAGGTAGTCCCAGGTTTGCTGCAGGTGTCCGCCGTCGGCGCGCGGCGCGATCGGCTCCGAGAAGTGCTTGCGGAACTCCTCCCGCTCCGCGGCGGTGAGCTGGACCGGGCCGAAGATCGCCAGGCTCAGCACCCGGCGGGGATGGCGGGCCGCGATGTCCACGGCCACGCAGGCACCGGTGTGATGACCGCACAGGTGGAACTCCTCCAGCCCCAGCCCCGCCAGGGCCTCCAGGAACGCATCGCGGTAGTAGCCGATGTCCGGGGCCACCACGCCGGGGTCGTAAGACCCGCCGAAGCCCGGCGTGTCGAGGGCGACCATGTGGCAGCGTCCTTCCAGGCGCTGCATGATCTGCTCCCACATCGCGGACGAGCTGGCGGTCTGGTGCAGGAACACGAGCGCCGGCCCGGCCGCGGCGCTGACGCGATAGTGGATCTGCCCGTCCCGGGTGTCGACATATCCCTTCCGGATGCTCATGCGTCCTCCTCCAGCCCCAGCGACCCGGGGTTGACCAGTCCCCTCGGGTCCAGGTCCTCCTTCAGCATGCCGAGCAGGGACCACAGGGCCTCGTTGTTCATCATCTCGCGATAGGGGTAGTAGCGTCCGATCTGGAGGTGGCAGCAGCCGTGCTCGTCCATCAGCTGGCGCAACCGGTCGCGCAGGTCCAGGGCGACGGCCCGGGCCTCGGGCTCCGGCGAACGGCCCTGCCACTGCCGCCGCTTGTCCGGCTCCAGCTTGTCCAGCCGGAACTGCTGCACCTCGTCGTACCAGTAGAAGCTCGGCTCGATGACGAACTCGGTGCCGGCGAAGCAGGTCAGGTACGAGGTGCGGATGCGGTGGCTTTCCATCAGCTCCCGGTTGTCGGCGAAGAACTGCTCGATGGCCGCACCCACGGCCTGCACCCGCGACAAAGGCATGAATCCGTGCACCGGAAGCCAGATCTCGCCGTCCGCGCCCAGGATCACCGAGCCGACGCCGTCGAACGGTGTCGCGTTGAACACCGTGGGCAGACTGTTGTCGATCTCGGTGCCGTGGTGGTGCCGGCAGATCTCGCGCGCCATCAGCAGCTTCTCCGCGGCGATCGTCGGCGTGTGGCCCTCGAAGGTCATGTGCAGGGAGTACGGCACGCCCCGCAGGACCGTACGGCCGGCGCGCGCGACGCGCAGGGCATTCCCGAGACCTGCCGCCAGCGTCCGGCCCGAGCGGGCCACGCCGCGCAGCGTCGCCACCCCCTGTTTGAAGCTGAAGCCGCTCTTCTCGAACGCGGCGTTGTAGTACGGATCGAAGCCGTAGCACTCGGCCGCGATGCGCAGGCGCGCCATCTCGGTCTGTGTCCCCAGGAGGTCGCGCAGCGTCCGGAACGCGAACGACATGGTGAAGGTCGCGGCCGGCCGGCGGATCAGGCGCAGCGTCGCGCGCGCCTTGAAGCCGAACGCGCCCGTATCGGCGGTGAAGATGCCGCTGACGTCCGGCCCGAAGTGCCGGTAGAAGGGGTTGCTGTGACGGTGCGCCCAGGAACCGGTCCGGAGCAGCGTGCCGTCACCGAGGATCACTTCCAGCCCGAGCAGGCTCTCGGCGGCGGTGTTGTTGTCGCCCGAGCCCAGGAACAGGCTGTTCTGGGACAGCGCCCCGCCCACGGTCGCGAACATCCCCGACAGCGGCCCGTAGTACGGCGTACGCACGTCCTTCTCGCGCAGCGCCTCGTACAGCTTCTTCCAGGTGCAGCCGCACTCGACCGTGACGTACATGTCCTCGGTATTGATCTCGACCACGCGGTCCATGCGGCGCATGTCCACGATCACCGAGCGGCTGCTGTCCGGCGTGTAGCCGCGCGTATACGACATCCCGCCGCCCCGGGGAATCACCGCGTGGCCGGCCGCGGTGGCCAGGCGCACTGCCTCGGCCAGCTCTTCCGTGGTCGCCGGACTCACCACCAGCGCCGCGCGCTCCCACGGCAGGTAGCTCAGGTCCCGGGAGAAGTAATCCCGGGAAGCCGGGTCGGTCAGCACCTGCTCCCTGCCGAGCACGGCGGCGAGCCTGGCCTGCAGTTCCGAACCCGCCGTTTGCGTCGTCGCGGACATCGTTTCTCCCTCGCTTCCGGCCGTCCCCGGGCGGCGGGATCCCCGCCCGTCCCGGCGCCCGGCAGAACCATGGAGGGCGGGGTGCCGCGGAGTCCGAACCGGCGCGTTCCACCGGGGTCCCACGGACGACTCGCCGGTCGGCCGGGCACCCTGCCCGTGCGGATCCCGTTACAAGAACCGTGCCACGCGCACGCGGGGCCGCGGGAACCCGGAGCCGGCGGCTCTCGGCGGGGAGTCGGCGAGGCGACCTCGCTCGCGGCGTTCCAGCCGCGGAACGCGGCGATGCATCGGCGCGACGTCAGTCGCGCCCGCACCGTTGCAGCGGGGTGCGGGCACGGTCGTCGAGCACCAGGCGCAGCACCTCCGGCCGCGCATAGTGACCGGCGGTGTCGACGAAGCCCTTGACCACGTCGATGTCGCCCGGATCGACGTCCGCCAGGACCAGCGCTTCGTCGCCGCCGCGATGAGGACCGGCGAGGTACGTACCCCAGGGATGGATCACCGCCGACCAGCCGCCCCCGGGGGCCAGCAATTCCTGCGGCCCCAGGGCGTCGCTCATGACGTCCAGCATCTGCCGGGTAACGGTATCCTGGGCCACCACCACGAAACACTGGCCCGTGATCGCATGGGCGCGGCTCATGGCCTCGACCTGGTCGTCGAACATGGCGTCGAAGCCGGCCAGGGTGCCGAGCGCCGGCCAGGAGCCGGCATGGATCTGCAGCCCCTGGTCGATCAGCGCCTGCCGCGCCAGGTTCATGGTGTGCTCCCAGCAGGCCAGCCCGCCGACGCGCCCGGCGGGCGTGTCCCACACGCGCAGCGTGGAGCCGTCTCCCTGGCCCCAGATGTAGCGCTCGGCGTAGGTCGGCTGCAGCTTGCGATGCTTGCCCAGCAGGGTGCCGTCGGCGGCGACGAACACCTGGGTGTTGTAGCAGGTGCCGCCGTCGCGCTCGCTCACGCCCAGCACCACGGTCACGCCGGCGGCGCGCGCGGCGTCGCGGACGGCATCGATCTCCGGTCCCGGAACCGCCACCGATGCGCGCATGTAGCGCAGGTTCAGCTCCCCCTGTGCCAGCGGCGGGTAACAGTTGATCCAGTACGGGAAGCCGGGCACGAACACCTCCGGAAAAACCAGCAGACCGACGCCCTCCCGGCCCGCGCGCTCGATCCAGTCACAGGCCTTGCCGATGCAGGCCTGCCGGTCCAGCAGCACCGGCGCCACGTGTGCCGCGGCAATGCGCATGGTCATGCTCCCGTGCCCCTTTCGAAGGTGTCCCGCAGCTGCCGCTTGAGCACCTTTCCGGCGGCGTTGCGGGGCAGTTCGTCCACGAACGCGATCACCCGCGGCAGCTTGTAGCGTGCGAGGTGCCCCTCGCAGTGCGCCATGAGCTGCCCGGCGGTCACGTCCGCACCGGGCCGGCGCACCACGCAGGCCCGCACCGCCTCGCCCCAGTACTCGTCGGGTACGCCGATGACCGCCGCTTCCGCGACCCCCGGATGGCGCAGCAGGTGCTCCTCGATCTCCCGCGGGTAGACGTTCACCCCGCCGGAGATGATCATGTCCTTCTTGCGGTCGACGATGTACAGGTAGCCTTCCTCGTCCCGCCGGGCCAGGTCTCCGACCGTCAGCCAGCCCTCGCGCAGCGCTTGCGCGGTCGCCTCCGGCCGGCCCCAGTAGCCGTTGAACAGGTACGGCGAGAGGCTGTGCAGCTCGCCCACCTCGCCCGGCGCCACCTCCCGGCCGTCGTCGCCCAGCAGGCGCACCTCGGTGCAGGGGAACGGCAGGCCCACGCACTGCTGCTTGCGCAGCTGGTCCTCCGGTCGCAGGTTGCACACGATGCCGGCCTCGGTGGAGCCGTAGGTCTCGTGCAGGATCCCCTCGCCGAAGTACGCCACGATGCGCTCCTTCATCGCCTGGGCCAGCGGTGCCGCGTTCGAGACGATGGTCCGCAGGGCCGGCGTGCGCTGGCGCTGCAGCACCTGTGCGCCCAGCGCGAACAGTGCCTGGAAATGGGTCGGCACCATGAAGGTGTTGGTGACGGCGCAGTCGGCCATCAATCCCAGGGCGCGCTCCGGGTCGAAGCGCGGGAGGATCTCGCAGTAGCCGCCGAAGAACACGGGGGCCACGGCGAAGGCGAAGCCCGCGCCGTGGAACATCGGCGCGATCGCCAGCGCGCGGTCGGCGGGACCGTAGCAGCCGTACTCCGCGGCCATGCCGAAGAAGGTGAGGGCGCGCGAGCGGTGGGGCAGCAGCACGCCCTTGGGCTCCCCCGTGGTGCCCGCCGTGTAGTGCATGGCGAACACGTCCCACTCCTCCACGGCGGCCCCGGGCGGGGTGGCGGCGGCCCTGCCGAGCCAGTCCTCGTAGCCGGGCCCGAGCACGATGATCTGCTCGATCCCGGGCAGGTCGGCCGACCGGGCCAGGTCCTCGAGCTCGGGATGCACCAGCATCGCGCGTGCGCCCGAGTCGGCGCAGATGTAGGCGATCTCGGCCGCGGTGAGCCGCGGATTGACCATCACCGCCGCGATCCCGACCGCGGACAGTCCGCACACCAGCTCCACCAGCTCGGGGCAGTTGGGCGCCAGCAGCGCCACGCGTTCCCCGCGGGCCAGGCCCAGCCCGGCCCGCGCCGCATTGGACACGCGGTCGATACGTTCGACCAGGTCGCGGTAGCACAGCGAGCGGCCGTCCATGCCGAGTGCCGGCTTGTCCGGCGTACGCCCGGCCGCGGCGCGGATGCCCCCGGAGATGGTGAGGGGGCGGTAGGTGGGCGGCCGCGACGGGGCGGGGCCGGATTCGCGCCGGCGGGTCATCGGTGCGCTCCGCCGGCTTCGATTACAAGACCCGCACCCCGGGTTCCCGGGATACCGGATACGTCAGAAGCGGTGGGCGGCAGGCGCCGCCCGGTCCCGGGAGAGGACGGGACACGTTCGCCAGAGGCAGTTGACGTATACATCGACATATCCGGTCGGCTCCTGCCGGCGGGTGAAACCGGGGACTACGCCAGCCCGAAGACCCGGACGGCGTTGTCCCGCATGAAGCTGCGCCGGCTCTCGGGGCGCAGCCCCAGCTCATCGATCTCGCGCATGGCCCGCTCGGGATCGATCACGGGCCAGTCGGTGCCGAACATCACCTTGTCGCGGCCGTAGCTGTCGAGGTAGTGCACGAGCTGCGGCGGCCAATACCGGGGCGCGTAGGCGTCGGCCCCGATGAAGACGTTCTCGTGCTTCCAGGCCATGGCGATCATCTCGTCCGTCCAGGGCACGCCGATGTGGATGCCGATCAGGCGCAGCTCCGGGAAATCGATCGCCACCCGGTCGAGGCAGATCGGACGGCCCACGCTGGGCAGCGCCCGGGCGCGGTTGTAGACCAGGTTCTGCCCGACCTGCATCATGATCGGGATGCCCAGCTCGCAGCACTTGGCGTAGTACGGGTAGTACTTGGCGTGGTCCGGGGGCAGCTCGAACCAGTGGGGGTACAGGTGCGCGCCGACGAAGCCGTGCCCGCGCACCGCCTCCTCCAGCTCCGCCACGCCCCGCATTCCGCGGAACGGGTCCACCCCGGCCAGGCCGGAGAAGCGGTCGGGGAACGCGCGGCAATATTGCGCCACCTGGGCATAGGGAATCTCCGCCGAGCCCTGCATGCGGATGTCGCCCGCCCGCACGGCGATGAGCAGGGAACGCTCGATGCCGGCGCGATCCATCTTCGCGATGTAGCGCTCCAGCGACACGCCGGCTCGCATGTCCTCCGGCATCCGGACCTGCTCCATGAAGTCCCGGTCGAACCCCGTCTGACCGAGACGGATCTCCTGCTCCGTGAACGGGTTGCAGACGATGTCGATCTTCCAGGGCCGCTCTTCGCCGCGCCGTGATGAAGCCACCTCTCCCTCCCGTATCGGCCCGCCGCGTTCAGCGCGCGGGGATCTCGGTCTCCTCCAGGATCTCGGCGTCGCCGAGCATCCAGGAGAAGCGTCCGTACCAGGCGCTGCCGGCCGCCGCGGCACCCAGCCGGTGCAGCCCCGACGAGCCCGGATGACCCAGCCCGGCCCAGCCGCGACCGAGCCAGCACTCCTGCAGCGCGAAGTCCGTGAGCCCGATCCACACCAGCTGTCGCAGCGCCGGGCGGCGCGGATCGGGCGTCGGGATGTGACGGACGAAGACCCAGTCCGAGCCGAACGGCAGATCGCCGATCCGGCCCGCGCGATCGATCACGATGGACAGCTCCATCATGGTCCGCCCGTATTTTTCCAGGCGCCCGTACACCTCGTTGGCGTCGACCTCGAGGGCACCGTCGTCGCACATCAGCTTGGGCATGCCGTAGAGCTCGCGCCCGGCCAGCATCGCCGTGTCGGTCGAGGTCCAGATGTAGGGCGTGGTGACGCCCTCCCGGTCGCCGTAACGGACGCGCTGCAGGATCGCGGCCTCGTGGTAGCGCAGCGAGTGGGACAGCTGGCTGTTGTCCGCGACGAACGCAAACAGCCGGTCCCGGTCCGCCGGCTCCAGCGGCTCCGGCGTGATGCGCCGGATCTCGGCCGGGTCCGCGCGCAGCTCCACCATCAGCATCCGGCACTCCAGCATCGGGTACGGCGGCGGTCCGAACGGGGGGCTGTGCAACGGCATCATGCTGCGCGCCTCGACGCGCGTACGCTTCGCCGATCCTTTCGCGGCAGCCATGGGCACCTCCTCAGTCGTTGCCGGCGGCGGAATGCCGGCGGCGCATCGGGTGGAGTGGCGTAGCGCCGCCGGCCATGCGCCGGCGCGCGGCCCGGAACTGGCGGCGCGCCGTCTCGCTCATCCAGTCCTCGGTCCAGGGCGGATCCCACACCGGCTGCACCCGCACGCCGGCGATGCCGGGAACGCGCTCCACCGCCTCGTGGATGTGGTGGAGCATGTGGTGAGTGAACGGGCATCCCGGCTCGGTGAAGGTGATGCGGATGCGAACCTGGCCGTCGTCGCTGCACTCGACGTCCCGCACCAGCCCGAGCTCACGTACGCTCAGATCCAGTCCGGCGGCCACCATGCAGGCGTCCCGCACCCCGTCCAGAGCCTCCAGGACCGCCTGCGCCAGCTCGCGGTCCGCGGTACTCATGCCGCCGCCTCCCCGTGCACCGCGGTCCAGGGACGGCGGTAGCCGTGCTCCGCGACGTGCCGGGCGAAGCGGTCGTCCGCCAGCCGCCTGCGGCGCTCGGCGACGTCGATGCCGTGCAGCCGCGCCAGGTTGCCGCCGAGAAATGCCTCGCGGAACGCCTCGTCCAGCTGGATCGGCGAATCCGGCGGCATCCGGAAGCTCTCGAACGCCTCCAGGACGATCCTCGGATGCGGGTTGACCGCCGCCGAGGAGTAGATGATCTTCTCGGGCCCGCCGTAGAGCAGGAACTCGGTCAGGATCTGCTGCAGCCCGGCCGGGTTGATGATGCAGAACAGGGTCGACGCCTCCATGGTGGCGTACACGTTGGGATGGTTGGCGATCAGGAACTTGGTCTCGTCCACGAACATGAAGCCGGCGTGGACGATCTGGAAGTTGATCTCCGGGAACACGTTGGCCGCGTCGGAGATGTCGTCGATGCGCATCGACTCGGTGCTCACCGGCCCCAGCGGCAGCGCCTTGTGGATCGCGACGTTCCGGATCCCGTGCCGGCGCACCTCTTCCAGCAGCGGGAAGGCGAGGTCCTCGTCATTGAGCCGCCAGAACCGGGTCCGCCCCTCCTCGTAGCGGGCCGGGTACAGCTTGATGCCGTCGCAGCCCTGCTCGATCTGCTGCTGCAGGTCTTCCTGCGCCCGCTCCGGCCAGCACAGATTGACGCCGCCGTACCACAGGACGCGGTCGGGATAGTCGCGCTTGAGCCGCGCGCACTTGTCGGCGGCCGCCAGGCCGTCCCTGTAGGCGTCGTAAATCGGCAGCGAATGGACGCAGATCATGTCGGTGGGGCTCTCGAGCAGGATCGTCTCGATGAACTCCTCCGGCTGCCACTCCCGCTCCCACTGCTCGCGGCTGAACGCGATCTCCGGCGGGTTCACGTACGGGTAGTAGCTGTACATGGTGTCGTTGAACAACTCGCCGAACCGGCCCTGGAGGTTCTCCCGGCTGAAGTTGTAGGGATGCACCACACCGTCGATCACGAAATGCCCCGCCATCGCTCACCTCCGCCGGCCGCCCGGGCCGCGTGTCACTATCGCCGGATGCCGCCTTCAGGAGCCCGCCGCGGCCGGCTCGCGCTCCCCGGCCAGGCGCGGGATTTCCTTCAGCACGGCATCGAGCCGCACGACCTGGCCGAACATCCAGCCCATCGAGTGGAGCGCCGCCTCGTGCCGGTCACGGTCGAACTCCGCGGTCGCCTCGCCCACCACCCAGACCTTCAGGTCCCGCTGCATCGCGTCCCGCACCGTGGTCTCGACGCACACGTTGGTGGTCACGCCGCACACGATCAGGCTGTCGGCATGCAGGCCGTTCAGGTAGCTCTCCAGCGGTGTGCCGTAGAACGCGCTGGGACGGTTCTTGTCCACCACCAGCTCGCCCTCGCGGGGCGCGAGCTCGTCGACCACCTCGGCATCCCAGCTGCCGGCACGCAGCGCCCCCGAGGTCGCCAGGTCCGGGAAGAACTCCCGGATCACCACCCCGCCGTCGCTGTAGTCGGGCCGGTACATGTAACGCGTAAAGATCACCGGCATGCGCTCGCGCCGGGCCGCCTCCAGCAGCTGCCGGCAGCCTGGCACGGCCGCACGCAGCGCGTCGCAGGGCAGCCCGATGCTCGCGCAGGACCCCTGCGGATGCAGGAAGCCGTTCTGCATGTCGATGATCAGCAGGGCGCTACCGCCGGGCGTCAGATCCATGGTCGTCCCTCCGGTCGTCTTGTCTTGCCCACGGTCGGGGCTCCCGGCCGGCCGGAGCCGGCCGGGAGCGCGGCCGTTACCTGCCGGCCGCCATCAGGCTGCCCAGCGAGACGTCGCTCGGCTTGAGCCCCTTCGGGTTGCAGGTCCAGTTGTTGTTGGAGACGAACACCGTCCCGTGCATGCGCTGGTAGTCCAGCACCTCGCCCTGGGCCGGCCAGATCACCTTGGTGCCGTTGCCGCGGCAGGTGTGCTCCATTGCCAGCCAGAACATGTACTTCCAGAACTTGCCCTTCTTGTCGTAGGCCTCGCCCTGCCAGATCCAGGGGAACTTGGCGTCCACGTACATGATCTTCTTGGAGTACGGGTGGATGTCCGGCGCATCGGCCTCGACCACGTAGACCTGGCGCGGCTCCCAGCCGGTCTTGGGATTCCAGTACGGCTTGTGCTGCAGATCGACCTCGGGGTACTTCTGCGCGTCGGTACCGCCCTTCTCGTTCCACGACCACTTGGAGTGAGCGGTCACCAGCATCCACTGCTTGCGCAGCACCTTGATGTGCGGGTACCAGTTGGGGCGCGCGTTCCAGATGTTGATGTCGTCCTGCAACTGGTCGGTGCCGCCGATCGGGTCCATCCAGGCGCCGCCGGACAGGCGCCGCACGCGCCGGACCGCCGGCAGGTACGCCCAGGTGTTGTCCACCTTGTCCGCCATGTAGCGGATGGTCAGCGTGCCCAGCCCGCGGATGTCCTGCGGGTAGACGGCACTGATCTGGGTCTTGTTCAGGATCGAGCCGTCGCCCTGGACCGGCTTGTGGTCCTCGCTGATCAGCCCGACCATCTTGACCCGGTACCAGCTCCACACCTGCGTGCGCTCGATGCCCTTGTTGCCGTCGATCAGCAGGTAGGCAAACCGCGGGAAATGCGTGTAGTCGCCGTCCACCTGCTCGACGTAGAAGTCCCAGATCAGCTTCCAGCCCGCGAGCGGGTCCTTCGCCGAGATGTCGTCGTACGGGAAGGGCGCGCCGCTGCCGCTCCAGTTCTCCATCTCGTGAGTCTTCGGGTTGATCTTCGCCTCGCCGGCGTGCTCCTTCGTACGCTTGATGTATCCCGGATCCATGTGGATCGGCTTGGAATGCGCCAGGCGGATCGTCAGGCCGTGCTTCTTGATCAGCCACTCGAGCCGACTCGGGACCATGCTGGCGATGGTGTGTTGCTCGAAGGTGTCGTTCTTGAGCTGGTCGAAGTTCGACGCGTTGATCACCGTGCCGGCCGCAAGCTCCCTGGCCGAGGCCACGGACATCAGTGATGCCACGCCCACCCCCAGCGCCGCGTACATGCAGATCTTCTTCAAAGCGAACATTTCAGTCCTCCTCGGTTACGGTGCGCCGGCGGGCTGCCTCGGCCATCCGGCTCCCGCCCGCCGCCGCAGCCGCCAGCCCGCACGCCCGTGGTCCTGTTCCCGACCGGACCTTCCCGCCGCGCGCCCGGTCGGACCGGAACCCGGCAAGCCGCTCGAGTCGGGAATCCGGACGTGCTGACGGGCCCTCGCTGCCTTGCCGTTGTTGTCCGGCGGGATCCCTCGTGCAGCGGCGCCGCTGTCCCGCCGGTGTCGCTCATTGCGCCAGGTGCCGATCACGGTGACCGTTCTCGCACTGGCCGTATCGGGCGTCCGCCGTTTCCCGCGGGAGGAGAAGCAACCCCCGTGCCAAGATCGCACATCACCGATTAAGTCCTTTATCGGGCGCGTGTTTTGCCCGGGCGGAGAGCCGCCGGGAGGGCCGGTCGGCATGGCGGCACTGGCCGTGCTGTTTCTCATGTGCTACATACCTGTTACAGAATAACGATACCCGTCCATGCCGGTTCCATCGGGGCTCCCGCCGCTCACGCCCCGTACGCACAAGGGTTTAGCCCAACAGGGAGCTGGCAGGCATGGGCCTTGCACGACACAAGAAGGAAACCCCCGGGGACGCGAGCCGTCCGGGCCAGGTTCGAGCCGGCGGCGACCGCCCGACGACGGAGCCGGTCACGCACCGGATCCGATCGGGTGCCCCGGGCGCATCGCAGGGGGAAGCGACGATCATGAGCCAGGCGGGGATGCTGGCCGCACGGGAGCCGGTCACCCGGCCGCCCCGGATCACGGCGATCAGCTACAAGGGGCTGAGCAGGCTGGTGCACAGCCTGATGCCGGACTATGCCGGGCGCGCGCAGATCACGGTACTGGACAAGGTGTTCGACGACGCGGTCGACATCGCCCGGGAGCTGGTCGAGCGCGGCGAGGTCGACGTCTTCCTGAGCGCCGGCGCCAACGGCACCTACCTGAAGGACACGTTCACCGTGCCGGTGGTCCGGGTCCCGGTAACCGGCGTCGACCTGATGCGTGCGCTGATCAAGGCACGGCGCCTGTCCGACCAGATCGCGGTGGTCACCTTCCGCCAGACCAACAGCGAGCTGGACGAGATCAAGCAGCTGCTCAACCTGGACATCGAGCAGCGTTCGTACACCACCATCGACGATGCCCGGGAGGCCTTCCGGGAGCTCGCCTCACGCGGCTACAAGGTGATCGTCGGCTCGAGCCTGGTGACCGAGCTGGCGGAGCGGCAGGGCCTGATCGGCATTCTCGCCTACTCGCCCAATTCCGTGCGCCAGGCAATCGACGATGCCATCGACATCGCCCACATCCGTGCCGCGGAGGAGCGGCGTGCGGAGCGCGTCAACATCATCCTGCGCCATCTCAGCGAGGGCGTGCTCGCGGTCGACGACGAGGAGCGGGTGCAGCTCGTGAATCCGGCCATGGAGAGCCTCACGGGGCTGTCCACCGATGCCCTCGAGGGCCGCCGCCTGAGCGAGCTGGCGCCCAGCCTCGGGCTCGCCGGGACGATCCGGCAGGGACAGGCGTCACTGGAGAAGATCGAGCGCTTCGGCAGCCGCACGCTGGTGACCAACCGCATCCCGATCAAGGACAACGATCTGGTCTGCGGCGCCGTGCTCACGGTCCAGGACACCAGCATGATCGAGCGGGTCGATCGCAACATCCGGTCCCGCAACCGCCGGCGCAACCTCAGCGCGCGCTACAGCCTCGACGACATCATCGGCGCCTCACCCGCGATGCGCCAGGTCACGGCGCTGTGCGCCCGGTATGCGGACACCAATGCCACGGTCCTGATCACCGGGGAGACCGGGACCGGCAAGGAGATCTTCGCCCAGGGCATTCACAACGCGAGCAGTCGCCGGGACGCGCCTTTCGTCGCCGTCAACTGTGCAGCGATTCCCGACAGCCTGCTGGAGAGCGAGCTTTTCGGCTACGAGGAAGGCGCCTTCACCGGCTCGCGCAGGGGCGGGCAGTCCGGCCTGTTCGAGCTGGCGCACACCGGTACCATCTTCCTGGACGAGATCGCGGAGATGCCCGTCGCGCTGCAGACCCGGCTGCTGCGGGTTCTGCAGGAGAAGGAGGTGGTGCCGCTGGGCCGGGGAGACCCCATTCCCATCGATGTCCGCGTGATCGCCGCCACCAACCGGGACCTGAGGGAGTCCATGGAGTCGGGCGCACTGCGCTCGGACCTGTACTACCGGCTCAACATCCTGCGCATCCATCTCCCCGCGCTGAGCGAGCGGGGCGAGGACGTGCTCGACCTGGCCCGCCGCCATCTCGCGGTCACCCTGGCGGGACTGGGCTCGACCCGGGACGCCGGGCCGCTGATCGAGCGCATCGCGCCGTTCCTGCGCCGGTACGGCTGGCCGGGCAACGTGCGCGAGATGGAGAACGTCATCGAGCGGCTCGCCGTCATGTACGCGCACGGCGACGAGATGCTCCGCGACACCGAGGCCCAGTTGCGCGCCATGGTGCCGGAATTCTTCGCCACGCCGGCGGAGCCGGGGCGCGAGGCGGACCATCCGGATTCGCTCAAGGCCTTCGTGGAGCAGAACGAGTACAGCCGCATCGTCGACATGGTGGCCCAGTGCAACGGCAACATCAGCGAGGCCGCCCGCCGCCTCAAGCTGAGCCGGACCACGCTGTGGCGCAAGCTGCGCCGGCACCGGGGCCAGCACGGCGCGCCGGCCTTCGAAGGGACGCGGCCCGGCGACTCCTGACGCGCCTCCGACACGCCGGTCGGTAAGGGGGCGGGCACGGGCCCGCCCCCCGTCCTTCCGTCCACCGCGAACGACGGCACCGGCCCGGCGAGCTGCGAGCTCCCGTTCACCCCTCGATCCCCGCATCCGTCGCGGCAGCGCGATCGCCGGGTGGACATCGGGGCACAAGCAAGTTCCGGACCATCGCGTCAGCCCGTCGCCCGGCGGGGCATCGTTGCCCTCGGGTCGCCCCGGCAGCGCAACAGCCGTTTCTTCCCTGCATCAGCAGGGACGCCCCGACCGGGCACGCCGCGCGGCGGAGGCCGCTGGTACGGATGTTGCTTTCCGGTAGTGCCGGGAGAGACCGGAACGCGGCGCCGGAGAAGCGCGAGGAGACACGCAATGAACGAACGACAGAAACAGCCCGGGGAGCAGAGATACCCGCGGCTTTACTCGAGCCTGAAGATCGGCAACATCACCGTCCGCAACCGGATCATGCAGACCGCGCACGCGAAGGTCTTTCACATGCGTGACGGACTGACCAACCGCCGGGACGTCTTCTACCAGCGCGAGCGGGCGCGCGGCGGCATCGGCCTGATCATCACCGGGAACCGGCTGATCCATCCCACGTCCAACACGGGCTCGCGCGGCTTCTCCTGGGGCTATCGTCGGGAGATCGTCGAGCGGGAGCGTGCCATGACGGACGCCGTGCACGAGCACGGCGCACGCATCATCGCCCAGCAGAACCACTTCGGCGTCAACGGCAGCAGCAGCGCGATGGACGATTTCCGCGTGCTGTGGTCCTCCGCCGACGTCAAGTCCCCGGCTTTCGGCGAGACGCCCAAGCCGATGGAGCCCGAGGACATGGACGAGATCGCCGAATACTGGGCCCTGTGCGCCGCATACTCCCGCGAGGCCGGCTTCGACGGCGTGGAGGTGCACCTGGCGCACAGCTACCTGCTGCACCAGTTCATCTCCGAGCTGTTCAACAAGCGTACGGACGAGTACGGCGGCAGCTTCGAGAATCGCATGCGCTACCCGCTGGAGGTGATCCGGCGCGTGCGCGAACGCGTGGGCCGCGACTTCGTCGTTGGCATCCGCATGCCGCTGGTGGAGATGGCGCCCGGCGGCTACGAGGTCGACACCGCGGTACGGATCGCGACCACGGTCGCCGAAACCGGCCTGATCGACTACGTCAACACCACCGCCGCCACCTACCACAACATCGGCTACGGCATCCCCACCAACGACGTCCCGGAGGGGTGGCTGCTGGAGCGGGTGTCGAAGATCCGCGGCGCCGTCGACGTGCCCGTGTTCGCCGTGGGCGGGATCAAGGATCCGGCGATGGCCGAGGACGCCCTCGCCCGCGGCATGGCCGACATGATCGCCATGACGCGTGAACAGATCGCCGACCCGGCCTACGCGAACAAGGTGCGCGAGGGCCGCGAGGACGAGGTCTACCACTGCATCCGCTGCAACCAGGGCTGCATCGGGCGGCTGTTCCAGGCCCGGCCCATCACCTGCATCCTGAATCCGGCGACCGGCCGCGAGGAGCGGTTTGGCCCGGACACGCTCGAGCCGGCGGCGAACCCCGGCCACTGGGTCGTGGTCGGTGGCGGACCGGCCGGCATGAAGGCGGCGGAAACCCTGGCGGCCCGCGGCCACCGCGTGACCCTGCTCGAGCGCGAGCAGCGACTCGGGGGCCAGGTCAACAGCGTCGTGCAGCAGCCCGCGCGCGGCAGCTTCGCCTGGATCGCCCGCGACCTGGAGGTCCAGATGCGGCGCCACGGGGTGAACATCCGGCTGGGCGAGGAAGCGGACGCCGACAGCGTCCTGGCACTGCAGCCGGACGGCGTGATCGTCGCCACCGGCTCCAGTCCCCTGCGCACCGGCTTCAGCGCCGTGAACCCGATGGTGGCGGAACTGCCCGGCGTACGGGGCGAGCATGTGCTTACCGTGCCCGAGGTGCTGGAGGACCCCGACCGCGCCGGCGGCCGAAGCCTGATCCTCGATGACGACGGCACCCGCTATGTCCTGGGAACGGCGGAGAAACTGCAGCAGGCCGGCTGCCGGGTCCACGTCCTGACCCGCTTCAACGGCCTCGCACCGAACATCGTTCAGACGCTGGACCAGCCCATCGTATTCCAGCGGCTGTTCGAAGCCGGGCTCGAGTACACCGTCAACCACTGGGCGAAGGAGATCCGCGGTCGGGAGGTGATCGCCTACAACCTGTTTTCCGGACGGGAGCACAGCCTGGGCGAGTTCGACAGCGTCGTCCTGGCGACCGGCCACCGCGCCGAGGCCAACCTGTACTTCGCGCTCAAGGACCGCGGGATCAGCGTGCACCGCATCGGGGACTGCCATGCGCCGCGGCAGATCGAGCACGCGATCTACGAGGGCATGCTGGCGGGCCGGGAGCTGTTCGATCCGTCCACGCGCTACATCGAGGCGGGCGCGCTGGAGCAATGGGAGCCTGCCGCGGGGTGATTCCCCGGCCACGCGCAAGCCGTCCCGGGGCCGGTCATCCGCCCGGCCCCGGGACGCTTCAGTCCGCGTCGGCGTCGATCACGTGCAGCGACAGCCAGCCGGCGTCTTCCGGGTCGATGTAGGCGATGCGCCAGTCACGGAAGGCGACGTAGGGCCGGCCCTGCATGCGCAGGCCGCGCCGCGCGAGGTCGCGGCAGGCCGCGTCCACGTCGTCGACGCCGAAGGCCAGGTGAAAGAAGCCCTCGCCATGCGCCTCCAGGCGACGCCACAGGCCGCTGTCGGGGGTCACCGGTGCCACCAGCTCGATGTTCAGGTTGCGCAGGCGGAACACCGCGACCTCGGCGCCGCGCCCGGGAACCGGTCCGCGCTCGGGCTCCGGAACATCCAGCAGCCGCCGCAGCTGCGCGACGCCACGGTCCAGGTCACGCACCACGAAGGAAATGTGATGCACCCGGTCCAGGGTGGACGCGCTCATGCCGTCGGCCCCGCGCTCGAGATGTCGACGAAATGCCCGTGGATTGCGGCCGCGGCCACCATGGCGGGGCTGGCAAGGTGCGTGCGTCCGCCCGGGCCCTGGCGTCCCTCGAAGTTCCGGTTGGAGGTGGACGCGCAGCGCTCGCCCGGGTCGAGCCGGTCCTCGTTCATTCCGAGGCACATCGAGCAGCCCGGCTCGCGCCACTCGAACCCGGCCTCGCGGAATACGCCGTCGAGCCCTTCCGACTCGGCCTGGCGCCGCACCAGGCCGCTGCCCGGGACCACCAGGGCCTGGCGGATGCCCGCCGCCAGACGCCGGCCTTGCACCACCGCCGCGGCGGCGCGCAGATCCTCGATGCGTGCATTGGTGCACGAGCCGATGAAGATCCGGTCCAGGGGGATATCGGCCAGCGCCTGCCCGGGCCGCAGGTCCATGTAGGTCAGCGCCTGGTACATGCCCTGCCGCCGGACCGGGTCGGGCTCGTCCTCCGGGTCCGGGATCCGTTGGTCCACGGACGCCACCATGCCCGGGCTGGTTCCCCAGGTCACCTGCGGCCGGATCGCCGCGGCATCGAGGCTCACCCGGCGATCGAACGCGGCGTCCGGGTCGCTCCGCAGGTCCCGCCATTGGCGCACCGCCCGGTCCCACAGCTCACCCTTGGGCGTGAACGGCCGCCCGCGCAGGTAGTCGATCGTGTGCTGATCGACCCCCACCAGGCCGCAGCGGGCGCCCGCCTCGATACTCATGTTGCAGACCGTCATGCGCCCTTCCGGGCTCATCCCCTCGATCGCGGGGCCGGCGTACTCGATAGCGTGACCGGTCGCACCGGCGGTACCGATGTACCCGATCATGGCCAGGACCAGGTCCTTGGGATACACGCCGCGACGCGGGCTGCCCTCGAATTGCACCAGCAGGCGACGGCTGCGGTGCGTGCGCAGGCACTGGGTCGCCAGGACATGCTCGATCTCGGAGGTGCCGATGCCGAAAGCCAGCGTCCCCAGGGCGCCGTGGGTGGAAGTGTGCGAGTCGCCGCAGACGATGGTCATGCCGGGCAGGGTCAGGCCCTGCTCGGGCCCCACGACGTGCACGATCCCCTGTCGCCGGTCGGCCAGCCCGAACTCCAGGATGCCCCAGCGCCGGCAATTCTCGTCCAGGGCCTCGATCTGGCGCCGCGAGATCGGATCGGCCACGTGGCCGCGATCCCGTGTCGGGACGTTATGGTCGGCGACGGCGATGGAAGCCTCCGGGTGCGCGGCCGTCCGCCCTGCCAGGGCGATCGCCTCGAAGGCCTGCGGCGAGCTGACCTCGTGCAGGAAGTGCCGGTCGATGTAAAGCAGCGTGGTACCGTCCGGGGCAACGTCCACCACGTGGGCGTCCCAGAGCTTGTCATACAGGGTCCTGCCCGCCATCGCACTCGCCCTCCGCCCGGTCCGCGCGACCCGCCGGGACCGCGCCCGCCGGCTTCAGACCAGGACGTTCTCGTCGCTCATGTAGACGGATACGCGCTGGAACTTCCCGTTCTCCAGGTACCAGAAGTTGCAGTTGGTGTAGGAGAACCGCTTGCCTTCCGGATCGACGAAGTCGACCACGAACTGCGAGGCAATGCGGTCGTTCTCGGGATCGGCGACGTGGTGGAAGTGCTTGTGGGTGGTCATCTCGAAGTTCGAGAACAGGTTCTCGAACATCGTGCGGATACCCTCCCGGCCGTTGTGGACAGTCTGCGACGTCTGGATGGTGAAGACCGCGTCGTCGTTGAAGCAGTCCAGCACCTCGTCCATGTTCTTCTCGTCGACCGCCCGGAAGTAGCGGTATTCGACCATGTCGATCAGGTAGCCGTAGGTGGTCTGCTCGGCCATCGGATGTCTCCCTCGTGGTTTTGCCGCCGGGCGCGGCCCGGCCACGCCCCCACCAGCAGCCGAGCAAGAATCGTACCGTCCGGCCGGGGCCCGTAGCGGCCCCCCGAAATCGCGCCCGGTCCCGGCGAGCTGTTGCGCCGCTGCAACGCCCCCGCCCCCGCTGCAACACCGGGCGCCGTGCCGGGGGCGCCTGTCCGGCGCACGCTCAGCCGGTGCCCGGGACGGGTCCCGGTCCGCGGGGTGAAGCGCCCGGGGATGACCCGGGCAGCGATGATCACCTCGCCGTTGAGACATCCGGTCGGCACGGTTACGGTACTGTCCTCGTCAACATCCGGGCACCGGGCGCGGAACGCCGCGCCGCGAACCGGAGGGGGGAACTCTGTTGAGGGGCATCATCTTCGTCTACGGGCTCGCCGTGTACACGCTCTTCCTCGCGGTGTCGCTGTACGCCGTGGGGTTCATCGCGGGGCTCGAGGTCCCGGTCGGCATCGACGCGCCCTCGTCCCTGGGGACCGGACTGGCGGTGATCGTCGACCTGGCGCTGCTGGGCCTGTTCGGCCTGCAGCACAGCGTGATGGCGCGCGGGTGGTTCAAGCGCCGCTGGACGCGGATCGTTCCGCCGGCAGCCGAGCGCTCCACCTACGTGCTCCTTGCGAGCCTGGTGCTGGCCCTGCTGATGTGGCAGTGGCAGGGCCTGCCGCAGCCCGTCTGGGAAGTCGCGGGAACGGCGGGCCGCACGGTGCTCTGGATCCTGTATGCGTCCGGCTGGGTAATCGTGCTCGGCGCCACCTTCATGATCAGCCACACCGACCTGTTCGGCCTGCGCCAGGTCTGGCATTCGCTCCGCGACACCACGCCCCCGCCGGTGCCGTTCCGGGCACGGCTGCTGTACCGCCTGGTGCGCCATCCGCTGATGCTCGGTTTCGTGGTCGTGTTCTGGGCCACGCCGCACATGACCGTCGGCCACCTGCTGTTCGCGGCGGCGTCCGCCGCCTACATCCTGCTGGCGCTGCAGCTGGAGGAGCGCGACCTGGTCCGGCACCTCGGCGCACGCTACCTCGAGTACCGGCGACGGGTCCCGATGCTGCTGCCGCTGCGACTCCCGGGCCGGGGCGGCCGGCCCGGGATTCACGATCGCGATCAGTAGTGAATGTGCATGGGCAGACCCAGTGCGTCGGACCGCGCCTCCCGTGGCAGTCGCAGGTGCCGCCCCGACGCGATCCGCCGCGCGGTCCAGACCAGCGCCAGGGCGTCGATCAGGTCGTCGCGGCCGACCCGCGCCCGCGGGTAGTGCGCGGCGGCGTGTTGATACAGTTCCACCGCACCGTCGCCGAGAGATTCGCGGATCACCGCCAGTCGCTCGGCCCGCCCCGCGGCGGATTTCTTCGGGTGACGCATCGCGTTCCCGCCGTTCATTGCCGCCAGGGTGACCTCGGGATGGCCCTCACGCAGAAGTCCGCCGAGGCCGGGAGCGCGGTGCAGGAGATCGTCGATCTCCCGCACCTTGGCCAGGATGCCGAACACCTGCCGCGGGTAGCGCTTGCCCTCGACGGCCTCGCGCATGCGGCACGCCTCCCCCCAGTCACGCGCACCGAGCGCGCGCCGGATCGGGGCGGGGAACACGCTGGCTCGGCGCGCGGGGCCGAGATAGCGGCGTGCCGCGCGGTCGCACTCGCGCGACCCCGCCTCCGGCAGGCCGACGGGGATGTCGATCACGATCACGTCGGGCCGCGCGGCCCGGAGCGCCGCGATACCGCCCGGCGCCAGCAGGCGATGCTCCCACCGTCCCGTGGCGGCGTGCTCGCAGACGGCGATCCAGCCGCCCGGGCAGCCGTCGATTCCGCAGCACAGCGTCATGCCTCCCTCCGCGGGTTGCCCGCCTCGCGCACAGTCTGACCTGCCGGGGCACCGACGGGTAGCATGGGTCATGATGACTGCCGAGTTCCCCGACAAGGCCGCCGCCCGCGAGCATGTCTGGAGCACGCTGCGGGAGCAGCGCGCGGCCGCGTTTCCGTTCCCGATCCACGGCCGGATCCCGAATTTCCGGGGCGCCGCCGAGGCCGCGCGGCGCCTGATGGACGACCCCCGGCTGCGGCGCGCGAGGCGCGTGAAGTGCAATCCCGACTCGCCGCAACGCCCGCTGCGGCAGTTGCTGCTCGAGGCCGGCGTCGAGATCCTGCTGCCGACGCCGCGCCTGCGTGGCGGATTCCGCCTGCTGGACCCGGCCCGCATCCCGGCTTCCGCCTGCGCCGAAGCAGCCGGTCTCGCCGGCGCAGAGCGCTGGGCGGAGTCGATCGCGGTCCGCGACCTGCCACGGGTGGACCTGATCGTCACAGGCAGCGTGGCGGTGACCCGCGACGGCCGGCGCTGCGGCAAGGGCCACGGCTACGGCGACCTCGAGTATGCCCTGCTGCGGGACCTGGGCCATCCGCCCGTGCCCGTGGTCACGACGGTTCATCCGATCCAGGTCCTGGACGGTTTCCCCGCCGACGCCCACGACCTGCCGCTACACTTGATCGCGACCCCGCAGGAGCTGATCGAGGTGGCCGATCCCCCTCCGTCACCCCCGGGCATCGACTGGAACGCGCTGTCCGACGCGGACCTCGAGGCCATGCCGGCACTCGCCGAGCTGCGCCCCGATCGGACCTGACCCCGGCACTGCGCAACCCCTTGATCCTGCTGCCACTCGTCACCCGAATGCCGCCACCCGTCCGGAACCGGCCCGATCCATGAAAGCAAACCTTGAGGCCGGCGTGCGAGCGGGCTAAAGGTATCGGTGAAGAGCCTGGAAGGTGCCGGGAAAAAGACGAACCCGTCACCGAACGGGCGCCGGGGAGGGAGCAGCATGGTGCAGGACACCCGTAGCCGGAAGCCGGTGCGACCCGGCTTTGTCGTCTCGATCGTCCTGGCGGGCATCATCCTGGCCGCGGGCGCAACCGCGGCTTTGCGCTTCGACCGGCTTCCGGCGGCGCGCACGCCGGCAAGGCACCAGGCGAATGGCCCGCAAGCGTCCCGGCTGGCCGCGCTCGACCGGCAGGCAGCGAAGCTGCCCCGATACCGTCACCACGTCCGGCCGCTGTTCGCGGACGCGATGAAGGTGACCTCCGCGATCGAACACGGCCGGTTCGGCCGTGCGAACCGGGCGCTCGAACGCTCGCTGAAGCAGACCAGCATGAACGGCTGGTACTACGCGCCCTTCGCGGCATTCATCGAGGACATTCCCCTGCCCGGCAACGCGCACTTCCGCGAACAGCTCGACCGCTGGGTGCGGCAGGACGCGAACGCCCCGATGCCGTACCTGGTGCGTGCGGTCTACTACTTCCGGACCGGCTGGCGGGTCCGGGGCAACCGGTTCGCGAACGTGGTGGAGCCGGCGCACATGCAGGCGTTCTCGGACGACATGCAGCAGGCGCTGCAGGACCTCGGCAAGGCCATGCACCTGGGCGGGGACAATCCGTACACGGCCGGCCTGGTGCTCGAAATCCTGCAGGCGCACGGCGATTCGCCGCTCAAGATGCTCTATCTCGACCTTTACGACGCCCTGCTGAACACCGCGACCGTCCACTGCTACCAGCCGAAGCAGAAGATCGGGGCCCGCTGCGTGCGCCAGACCATGCAGCAGCTGGTGACCGCCGGGCTGGACCGGCACGTGTACCGGCTGCTCAACAGCTACGACAAGGTCGACAAGGCCGACTTCAGCTCCAGGGTGGAAGGGCTGATCGGCGGCATGATCGGCTACCAGGGCGGCCAGCGCTACTCGTCGGCCATCCTGCAGCTTGCCGCGCAGGCGATGCACAGCGACACCCGGCTGGTCGCCGACGACACCGGGCACAACAACTACGTAATCGACATGTCGGTCGTCTACGGCCGTACCCACGACCTGCACCACATGCTCTCCGAGCTGCGCCGATATCATTATCTCTATGACGCGAAGCACGAATCCGACAACAACATGGCCATCGCCTACAACAACCGCTGCTACGCCGAAATGCACCTCGGCAAGCTGCGTGCGGCGCTGAAGGATTGCAATGCCTCGCTGCGCTACGGCAACCTGCCCGACGCCTACGCCAAGCAGCAGAAGCTGATCCGCCGGCTCAAGGCCGCGGGCGAGTCCACGGCCGGGCAGCCGAAGGCGCCCACGCACGAGCCCGACGCCTCCATGTGACCGGACCCGCGAACCGCGGCCGCCGATGCCCACCGGCGGCCGCCTTCCGTATACTGGCGCCATGCACGCGTGACGGCGGGCCGCTCCGTGCCCGGCCGCCCGCATCCCGGAATCGACCGCACCGGAGTCCCCGATGACCCGAACCGTGACGATCGGCGGCGCCTGCGCCTTCTACGGCGACTCGTCCATGGCGCCGACGCAGCTGATGCAGGCCGGCGTCGACTACCTGATGCTCGACTACCTGGCCGAGGCGACCATGTCCGTCCTGGGCCGGCTGCACGCCGCGCGGCCGGATCTCGGCTACGCCCGCGACTTCACCGACTGGGTGTGGAAGGACAACCTCCAGCTGATCCGCGACAGCGGCACGCGCATCGTCACCAATGCCGGCGGGGTCAACCCGCGCGCCTGCGTCGAGCGGATGCAGCGCTGGGCGGACGAGGCCGGACTGGCGTTCCGCATCGCCTGGATCGAGGGTGACGACGTCCATGCCCTGCTGCCGGAGCTGGCGGCCGACGGCACGACGGAGCTCTACTCCGGCGCCCCGTTCCCGGACCCGGACAACGTCGCCACGGCGAACGCCTACCTCGGGGCGACGCCCGTCGCGCGGGCCCTGGCGATGGGCGCGGACGTGGTCGTGACGGGTCGCGTCGTGGACTCCGCCCTGGCGCTGGGTCCGCTGGTGCACGAATTCGGGTGGACGCCGGAGGACCACGACCGCCTGGCGGCAGGCTCGCTGGCCGGCCACATCATCGAGTGCGGCGCGCAGGCGACCGGCGGCCTGTTCACCGACTGGGAGGAGGTGCCCGACTGGACCCACATGGGCTACCCGATCGTGGAGTGCGAGGCGGACGGCACGTTCACCGTCACCAAGCCCGCGGGCACCGGAGGCCTCGTGACGTGCGCCACGGTCGCCGAGCAGATCTTCTACGAGATCGACGACCCCCAGATCTACATGCTCCCGGACGTGGTCTGCGACTTCTCGCGGGTGCGCCTGGCGCAGGACGGCGCCGACCGCGTGCGGGTCACCGGCGTCGTCGGCTACCCGCCGACCGGGCGCTACAAGATCACCATCACCCACCAGGACGGCCATCGCTGTTTCGCGTTCATGCCGATCGTCGGCCGCGACGCGGCGCGCAAGGCCGAGCGCCAGGCGCGCGCGATCCTCGACCGGGTCAACGGGATGCTCGTCGAGCGCGGCCTGGGGCCGTTCCGCGCCCACCGCATCGAGGCCATCGGCGCAGAGGCGACCTACGGTGCCAACGCCCGTGCCCGCGATACCCGGGAGGTCGTGTGCAAGCTGGGCGTCGAGCACGAGGATCCGGCGGCATTCCGCTACCTGCAGCGGGAATGGGACTCGCCCACCACTTCGCTGGCGGTCGGGACCACGGGCTGGTTCGGGGCCCGGGCACAGGCCGTGCCAGTGATGCGGGTGTTCTCCACCACCATGCCCCGGGAGCGCATCGGCGTGACGGTGCACCTGGACGGCGGCGACGAGCACGTCGCCGTGCCGCCTCCGGCGCGGGTTTTCGATCCGGCCGCGGTCGAGCGACCCGCTCCGCCGCCGGAGCCCCGGGCCGAGGGCGATATGGTCGAGCGTCCCCTGATCGAGCTGGCCTGGGCACGCTCCGGGGACAAGGGCGACGCCTTCAACGTCGGCGTGATCGCGCGCCGGCCCGAGTACCTGCCCTGGATCCGGGCGGCGCTGACGACCGAGGTCGTGCGGGACTGGTTCGTGCACGAATTCGAGGACCCGGCAGGGGCCCGCGTGGAGCGCTTCGACGCGCCCGGCCTCGATGCCGTCAACTTCCACCTGCACGACGCTCTCGGCGGCGGCCAG
The DNA here is from genome assembly GCA_035638775.1 of Gammaproteobacteria bacterium. GTDB lineage: Bacteria > Pseudomonadota > Gammaproteobacteria > UBA5335 > SLRW01 > DASQZJ01. Next base: position 31,739 of record DASQZJ010000023.1, on the reverse strand, counting down.
TTCGCCAGCCTGCGGCTGGACCCCCTGGCCAAGGGCAAGGCCCAGCAGCTGCTGGACTTCCCGGTACCGGTCCCGGCCTCGCTGGCCGGCGGCGCGAGCCGGTCATAGCCAGTTCGTGAGCATCACCCCCGCGCCGATGCGCATTACCCGCACGTTGTAGTCGATCAGGCTCTCGCCGTAACCGTTGAAGAACTGGACGTAGCCGCGCAGCCGCTCGTTGAGCGGGAAGCTCCAGCCGAGGCGGATGGCGCCCCGGTTGTCGCGCGGGTTGAAGTTGTCCCGGAACATCAGCGTGTACTCGTCCCGGCCGTGGCGGAATCCCACCCGGAACTGCGCGTAGCCCATGTAGTGGGTGATGTCCGGGTTGTCGTCGCTGCCCGCCGGGGCGGGGATCCGGTACCAGGGCCGGAAGCTGAAGGCGAAGTCGCCGCGCTGCGCGACGACCTCGGCGAAAACGCGGTTCCAGCTGCGCGAGAGCGGGTTCGCCTGGCCGTTGGACTGGTGATCCAGCCCCGCCCGGATGATGCGCGTGCGAAAGCCCAGCCAGCGGTAATCGGTGTGCACCTCCACCATCAGCTCGGGCTCGTGGTCGGTCTCGCGGAACGGGGACGAGTCGGCGCGATCGTAGGCCTGCCAGAAAGCCCGCTGGGTGTAGCCGAACACCAGGTTGGCATTGCGGTGCCCGAGCGGGTGGCTCCAGACGGGGAACCGCAGGCTCAGCTGGAACTGCATTTCCTGGTTGCGGAAGGTCTTTCCCTGGGAACCGAACGGCGCCCGGTTGAGCCCGGTCACATACGTCAGCGGCAGCACGTAGGTCGGCCGGTAGGCCGCCAGGTCGAGAGCGCTTCGGGCCCGCGCGGGCGCGGTTTCGGCGCTGGCCGGGCCGGCCGGGTCACCGCCGGCGGCGTGTGCGGCAGGACCGACGGACACCAGCGCCGCGATCAGCCACGCTCCCTTGTGCTTCATGTAACGCTCCGTGCCGGGCGCGCACCCACCGCGGTACCGCGGAACGGGACCCATCGAAACGGGCCCTCCACCGCTCCCCGGAGCAGAGGGTATACGGGATTCAGTCGTCAGGGAATGCTTGCAAGATAAATAAGAATCGTTATCATTCTTATTCGTACCGTGCCCCCGCGGCCTCACGATCACAGGAGTCCGTCGCATGCGTCTGCGCGCCGCTACACTTGTCCTCGCCCTCATGCTTGCGCCGGGTGCCGCGCTCGCGGCGGGGACCCCCACGTTCCACATCGCCATCAAGGCCAACAGCTTCGATCCGGCCACCACCACCGTACCCGCCGGCAAGCGGGTGAAACTTCTGGTGACCAACAAGCGCAAGCTGCCCTCGGAGTTCGAGAGCTTCGACCTCAACCGCGAGAAGGTGGTCCCGTCCGGCACCACGGTGACCGTGTGGGTCGGGCCGCTCTCCCCGGGCAAGTACAAGATCTTCGACGACTTCAACCAGGGCACCACCGGGCACGTCGTCGCCGCCCGCGGAGGTGAGAAGTGATCGGCGCGCTGGTCATCGTTTTCCGCGAAGTGCTCGAGGCGGCCCTGGTCATCGGCGTCGTGGCGGCCGCGGTCAAGGGCCTGCCGCGCCGCGGACGCTACGTGACCGCGGGGGTCGCCCTGGGCGTCGCCGGCGCGGCGGCGGTCGCCGCCGGCATCGACGTGCTCTCACGCCTGGCCCACGGCACCGGCCAGGAGCTGTTCGAGGCCGGCGTCCTCGGCGCCGCGGGCCTGATGCTGGCCTGGCACAACGTGTGGATGGCCGAGCACGGCCGCGAGATGTCCGCGCGGCTCAAGTCGCTGGGCGGCGATGTCGCGGCAGGCAACGAGCCGGTCACGGTGCTGGTCGCGGTGACCGCGCTCGCGGTCATGCGCGAGGGCTCCGAGGTGGCCCTGTTCCTGTTCGGGATCGCGGCCAGCGGCGCGGGCGGGATGCAGCTGCTCGGCGGCAGCCTCATCGGGCTGGCCTGCGGGGCCTCCGTGGGCCTGGTATTGTTCGCCGGTCTTTCCCGCATTCCGCTCAAGCGCCTGTTCCAGGTCAGCGGCGTCGTGATCCTGTTCATCGCGGCCGGCATGCTCGCGCGCGGGATCGAGTTCCTGGTCCAGGCCGGCTACCTGCCGCCCCTGGTGCCCAACGTCTGGAACACGTCCTGGCTGCTGAGCGGCCAGGGCATCCTGGGGCGCAGCCTGGGCGCGCTGGTCGGGTACACGCCGACACCCTCGCTGACCCAGGTGATCGCCTGGCTGGGCAGCTTCGCCGTAATCGGCGGGGCGATGCTGATCAGGAGCGGGCGGCTGCGTCTCCGCCCCGGACGCGCGGGCGCGGCGGCGCTGGTGTTCCTGGCCGGGGCGCCGCTGCTGGTACTGGCGCCCCGGGCCCGCGCGGGCGACTACAAGGTCTACTCGCCTGCCGTTACCAAGGGCGAGAGCGAGCTGGAGGCGCGCGCCTGGAGCAGCGGCGGAGCGGGCCCCGGGAGCGGCGCGCGGAAGGGCGCCAAGATCGCTGTCGGCCATACCTTTACCAACCGCTGGGCCACCGAGGTGTACGCGACCGCCGAGCAGGAGTACGGCGAGAGCCTGAAGCTGGAGGAATTCGAGTGGGAGAACCGCTTCCAGCTGACGCCCCAGGGCAGGTACTGGGCCGACGTCGGCATCGTCAACGAGAACGAGATCCCGCGCTTCGGGCACGACCCCTACGAGGTCAAGCTGGGGCCGAGCTTCGAGAAGGACTTCGGGCGCCTGACCGCGACGGTCAACCTGCTGGCCGGGCGCCAGTACGGGACCAACGCCCAGCCCGGCGTGGAGCTGAGCTACCGCGCGCGGGCGGAATACCGCTGGCACCGCAGGCTGTCGCCGGTGCTCGAGGCCTATGGCGAGCCGGTGGGCAGGATCGGCAACTACGGCCGGCCGCGCAACCAGGTCGGACCGGGCCTGACCGGCCGGGTGCTGACCGGCGGAACCTCCAGCCTGCGCTACAGCGTGGTGGCCCTGTTCGGCGCCAGCCACGCCGCTGCCAGTGACACCGTCGTGGCGCGGCTGGAGTACGAGTTCTACTAGCCCGGCGGCAGGCGGCCCACGACACCGCCGCGGCGGAGCGCCAGCAGCTCGCCCTCGGGCACCGGTGACCAGCCCTCGTCGCTCAGCGGTACGCTCGCCAGCAGGACGACATCCTGGTCCCCGGTCGCCGAGCTGATGGCGACGCCGTCGGGCCGGTACTGGCCCGGCTGCCGACCCCGGCGGCGCAGCATCCAGAGCCCCGGCGGGCGTATTCCGTCGTCGTGCCGCCGCCGGTGGCCGTGCGCGAACAGCGCGTCGCCGTCGGCGTAGAGGAAGTTCGCCGGCCCCAGGCGCCTGAGGCTTTCGGCGAAACCCGCGATCGCCTCGAGGCGCTGGGCGAGCGGAGGCGGTCCGGCACACCGCTGCCAGGCGGCCTGCAGCGTGTCGAGCAGGGTGCAGAAGGCGTATTCCGAATCGGTTTGCCCGACCGGGTGGAACGCGGCGCCGGGCCGGGCGACGAGGGCATGGTCCAGCTCCGGCAGGTCGCCGTTGTGCGCGAACACGTGCATGTATCCGGCCACTTCGCGGGCGAACGGCTGCGTGTTGGCCAGGCACACGCGCCCGCGGGTGGCCCGCCGGATGTGCGACAGCACCAGCGTGCCCTGCAGGTCGTTGGCCTCGACGAAACGAACGCAGGCACTGCGCGCGGCCGGTACCGGCTCGCGCATCACGCGCACGTCCCGGTCCTCGTACCAGGCGATCCCCCAGCCGTCGGCGTGAGGCCCGGTCGATCCGCCGTGAGAGGCGAACTCGCGGAACGAGAAGCGCACCCCCGCCGGCATCCGGCTGCTCATGGCGAAGAGCTCACACAACGCAGGATCCCCGCGGTTCCGGACGCCGGCGCGGCCGGCGTCCGCCATTCCCCATTCTCGCCCGCTCGCGGCGTTCGATCTTGATCCGGATCACCCGGGAGCCCGTCAGGCGGGCGGCGGCTGGTCGCTCACGCCGAGCTGGAATGCGTGCAGGACGCGGTGGAACACCGGTGCCAGCACGACGGAGACGACCGCGATGAAGCTGATGCCGCCGAACACGGCGTAGGCGATCTCGAACAGGCGGCCGGCCTCCGAATGCATCGGTACCAGGGGGCCGTTGCCGGTGATGATGAGCGCGGCGTTGAGCACCGCCCCGGTCCAGGTCAGGCGCTCGAAGTGGTGGAAGCCCAGTGCGCCCAGCGTGATCACCAGGAGGTCGATCGCCAGCGCGAGCCCGAGGTATCCAAGCATTCGCTGGAGGAAACGCCGGGGCGAAATCAGGGCCTGCGAACGGTCTTCGAAACGGTGCAGCATGACGTCCTCTCCTTCGGGCCACGCCGTCAGCATAGCCGGTGCGGCCCCTCCGGCGCCCCGCAGGCGCCCCGGGCAGGACCGGTCCCGTCGGGGCGGGTGACGCGCTCCCGCCGACGGGACCGGGCAATGCCTCGCACGGGCGTGTAGAATGGCATATCCCGCCAACCCCGGGAGAACCGGCCGCGCGCCGGGCAGAGTCGCCGTCGACGCGGGGACATGCGGCTGCGGGCAACGCAGGCATCATCGGTACGCGTCGATGCCCGGACCGAAGGTGCCCGGCACCGGGAATCCGGGGGTGGATCGCCCGCTGGCACACGGGCTGCCGGTTGGCGGTGAACGGCGCGAACCGGCCGGTCGACCGCGGTTATTCCGCCACGCACGCCGCGCAATTACGTCGAATGGGAGCGGAAGACCCGGACGGAGCACTCCTACCCGGGTTCCCGGCGATCACGCATCCGGTTTCGCGACCGCACGGCCCGAAGAAGAGACCCGGACCATGGCGGCCGACGCCTCCGGTGCCGCGCCCGCAGGGCATACGACGGCCCTGGGACCCGACAATACCTTCCACAAGACTGGTGACCCTCCAGAATGGGGCAACCGTGAACGACAGCCTGACGATCCTGCTCGTACCCGGTCTGCTCTGCGACGGGGAAATCTGGCAACACCAGGCCCGCGAACTGGCACGCCTCGCGGAGGTCCGGGTTGCCGACCTCACGCGGCAGGACAACATCACCGCCATGGCCAACGACTGCCTGGGCGCTGTTTCCGGGCCCATCGCACTCATCGGCCATTCCATGGGAGGTCGGGTCGCGCTGGAGATGACCCGCCTGGCGCCGGAGCGGATCCGTCGACTCGGATTGCTGGACACCGGCTACAAGCCGGCCCGCGACTCCGAGGCCGGGAGCCGCGGCAAGCTGGTCGCGCTGGCCCGGGACAAGGGCATGGAAGAGCTCGCACGGTTCTGGCTTCCGCCGATGCTTCATCCCGACCGCCGCGACGACCGCGAGCTGGTCGACCGGCTCACCGCAATGGTCTGCCGATCCGATCCGGACATCTTTGCCCGGCAGCAGAATGCCCTGCTGACACGCCCCGACGCCACCCCCGTGCTGCAGGGGCTGCGCTGCCCCACGCTCTTCGCCTGCGGCCGCCAGGACAGCTGGAGTCCGCTGGAGCGCCACCGCGACATGGCCGCCCTGGTGCCGGGGAGCAGGCTGTCGGTGATCGAGGACGCCGGCCACATGATCCCGTCCGAGCGGCCGGAGGCCGTGACGGACACCCTGCGCGACTGGCTGGTAGAGGCCGGCAAGGAGGGAACATGAGCGATGACATCGCGCGCGAGTGCGAAAGGCTCGTGCGCCGCTTCGCCGTCTACGGCGACAGCGGCGAACACGACCGGCTCGCCGGCCTGTTCGTCGAAGACGGCGTCTTCATCCGCCCCAGCGATCCGGAGCACCCGATCGTCGGCCGCGCCGCCATCCTCGATTCCTTCCGGCGACGACCCCGCGACCGGGTGACGCGGCATTTCTGCGCCAACTTCCTGATCACGGAACAGGGCCCGCAGACGGCCTCGGGCATCAGCTACGTCCTGCTGTTCGCCGGCAACGCCGCCGACGGCAGGGTGAGCCGACAACTCGTCGGGGAATACCGGGACCGTTTCGTGCGGACGGAGGACGGCTGGCGCTTCTCGCGGCGCGAAGGCTCGATCTCACTGACCGCCTGACACCGGGCACACCCGGGAAATCGCAAGCGGCGGGAGGCGGCACCGGGTCCGGGAGCACCAGCCGACGCCTGCCGGCCGCGAGAGCCCCGGATCCCGCCCGGCCCGGGCAGGCGCCCGGGCCGGTTCTCGTGCTCGACACTCCGCCTCGCCGGGCGGGGGATCCTGTTACCAGCGCTGCCGCGTCCGCCAGCCCTCGGCGTAGGAATGCCGCGCGACCTCCGAATAGGGGACCGGGCTGACGATCGCCCGGATCGGCACCTGCATGTGCGGCTCCACGGTGGGCTTGGCGGTTCCGCCGTTCTCCTCGCCCCAGAGCAGGGTGACTTCGGTGCCGGGCTCGGCGTAATCGGCGTCGAGCATCGCGAGCGTGAGCATCTTGCCCTCGTTCGAGCTGTACCCGATCCAGGTCGAGACACCCACCGTCCTGCCGTCCACCATCACCCTGTCGTACGGGTGGCTCGAGTAGACCGCGGACGGGAAGTCGACGTACTTGGCACGGTTGTTCCGACGAAACATCGTGCTCAGCACCCGGGTGGCGTCCTCGTTTTCGAGAGCGAGCGTGACCTTGGTGCGGTGCGGCTCCTTCGCCTTCTTTTCCAGGGCCTCGCGCCCGATGAAGTCGTGATCGAACTTCACCACGGGCCCGTAGCCGAGATCCCAGGGCGTCAGATAGTAGTCCTCGATGTTGTCGGAGACGAAGCTGCCGCCGAGAGAGGCGACGGCCTCGTAACCATTGGCCGGCAGCCACTGCCGGTAGGGCTTCATCTTCTCGCCGGAGTACACGGCCGCAAGGGGTGAAGGAATCCACCCCGACTCGAGCGTGTTGGAGGAGTAGGCACGGGCGCCGACCTGGCGCAGCCCGAACTCCTCCCCTGCCTTCACCACGGCCTCCCTCACCGCTTCGCCGTCTTCCCAGGGACCGAACAGCTCGAACCCCGGCTGGCCCGCCATCCCGTGACGCAGCGCGTTCACGGTGCGGCCGGCGATGGTCATCTGGCACATGTTGAAGAACTTCACCTCGGGCGCGGCCTTGCCGATGACCTTCTCGATCACCTTCATCGCGTTGGGTCCCTGCACCTGGAAGCGATAGGCCTTGCGCACCACGCGCCCTTCCCGCTCGGCCGCGCGGGGATCGAGGTCGAGCTCGACGTCGAGCTTCTCCACCTCTGCCTGGTAGCGAAGCCAGTTGTGCGTCGGCGGACGACCGACGATGTTGAAACGGTTGTCACCGAAGTTGAACAGGATCACGTCGCCGATCACGTAGCCATCGTAGTTGCAGGGAATGAACTGCTTGGCCTTGTTGGGCGCGAAGTTCTCGAACGAATTGATTCCGGTGAGCTTGAGCAGCTTGAGCGCGTCCGGCCCCTCTATGTACATGTCGGTCATGTGGTAGGACTGGTTGAACAGCACGCAGGTCTTCTGCCACGCCTGCTGCTCGTCCCTCCAGTTCGTGAACTCGGCCGGAACCACCGGATACACGTAGGGGCCGGTCTGGGAGCTACGCAGGAACTCGACGGGGTTGTTGAACCTGTCCAGCAGGTCTTGCAGGCTTTTTTCGGCCATGTCTTCCTCCACAGCATGGGTCGGATCGCTTGCCACGGCTTCGTCCCTGGTGGCGAGCCGGCGGCGGTCGCCACACCCGACCCACGGCACCTGGCGACACCGGGCAGGACCGGCCGACCCCGCGGACGATGCGGGCGCCGACCATGCCAGCCCGGGCTGGTGCATTCGACATCGTCGACATGGCACCGGCCGTCGCGATCATTTTCGAAGGCTCCTCAAGGCGCCGCCATGCACGTACGTGCGGCCACCGACGCGGCATGTGCACGCCCGGGACGACGCCACGGGAGTTGTCCCTGTCCTGGCGAGCCGCCCATGCCGGGATCGGGCAAGCACCGACGGCGACCCCCGTGTCATGGCAAGCTAACACCCCCCTCTTCGCCGAAGAATATTGAATACCACCATAGCAGTTCCAATTTTGCGATAGCCGCAAATCGCGGCGCAGCCCTCCGCGAGCCCCCGAGGGCCCTCCCGGCCGGTCTCTTCCGGGGCGCGTGAAGCGCGACTCCAGCAAGCTCGACGGCTGGTCCGACGCCTCCCGAAGCGGACCCGGACTTGATCGTCGGAGGGATGCGTTTATGCTGTAAGCCATAGGCTGCCGGGGCATGTGCGACGCTCCCGGCACAACCGGGCGCCGGAGAAACAGGCATGCCGCCGGCTGCGGTGCACGTCCCGCGGACGCGGCGGCCGTCAGGCATCGGAGGAAGACATGGCCAGGATCATCGGTGGCATCGGCACGTCGCACGTGCCCACCATTGGAGTCGCCTACGACAAGGGGCGACAGGACGAACGGGCATGGCAGCCGCTGTTCGAAGGCTACAAGGCGGTCGCCGGGTGGCTGGCGGAGCAGGAGCCCGACGCGCTGGTCTTCTTTTACAACGACCACTGCACGACCCTGTTCTTCGACTGCTACCCGACGTTCGCGCTGGGAGTCGGCGAACGCTTTCAGATCGCCGATGAAGGCGCCGGACAGCGGCCGCTCCCGCCGCTGAAGGGGGATGTCGATCTGCAGAAGCACATCGCCGAGTCACTGGTCAACGACGAGATCGACCTCAGCGTTTTCCAGGGCCGCCCGGTCGACCACGGCTGTGCTTCCCCGTTGCCGCTGCTCTGGCCACACGAGCCGGACTGGCCCGGCAGCATCGTCCCGATCGCCATCAACGTGCTGCAGTATCCCCTCCCCACGGCGCGCCGCTGCTTCCGCCTCGGCCAGGCGGTCCGGCGGGCCGTGGAGTCGTATCCGCAGGATCTCCGGGTCGTGGTCGTCGGCACCGGCGGGCTTTCGCACCAGGTTCACGGCGAGCGCGCGGGCTTCAACGACACCGACTGGGACATGCGTTTTCTCGACCTCTTCCGCGACGATCCCGAGGCCCTGCTGAACATGACCCACGCGGACTACGTGCGCCGCGGCGGGGCGGAGAGCGTCGAGCAGATCATGTGGCTCGCCATGCGGGGAGCCCTGCCGGGGCCGTTGCGCGAGCTGCACCGGAACTACTACCTGGCGACCAGCACCGCCATGGCGGTCACCCTGTACGAACAGGCGGACGGGCAGCAGGTGCGCAACGCCGGGGAACAAGCCGGCGTCCGGCGATCGGCCGGCAACCCGCAGCTCGCGGGCATCGAGGGCCTCGACGGCACATACCCGTTCGACATCGGCGTGAGCCACAAGGCGTTGACCCTCAACCGCTTCCTCTGGAATCTCCGGAAGGAAGACTGCCGGCGACGCTTTCACGACGACGAGGAAGCGGCGATGGCGGCCGCCGGGCTCAGCGATCAGGAGCAGTCGCTGGTGCGATCGCGCGACTGGATCGGGCTGATCCGCTCCGGCGCCAACTTCTTCGCGATCGAGAAGTTCGCCCGTACCGTGGGCGTGAGCAACCTGGAGATGTACGCGCAGATGCGCGGGGAGACGTTCGAGGCGTTCATGCAGACCCGCCGGGTGCCGGAAGCGCGCTGAGCCGGGCCGGCGCGGACCGTCCCGGCGACGGGCCGGAGGAGGCGGGTCTCAGCTCCCGCCCTCTGCGGCTCCCGCGTCGATCAGCGCGTCCACCGAGCGCTCGTACTCCGACACGGTGCTTGCCGCCCGTTCGCGGAGCCGCGATGGCATGCTCCCGGACACGGCCAGGCTCCGCAGGCACTCGTCCTCGATCTCGTGCATCCGGCGATGGATCGCGTTCAACCGGCGGCCGAGCAGCCGCGCGGCCCTGGCGTCCCCCCAACGATCCACGGGACAACGTGAGCCCACCGGCACGGGCAGGGTCCCTCGAGGATTCTCCCGCGCCATGGCATCGAGAATCGAGCCGAATCGCGTGCGATGCAGGATCAGGCTGGCCAGCAGCTGGGTATGCTCCGGGGACATCCGGGACCCGCCGCGGCTGCTCCACGAGGCCGGTGGTTTCCACGCCGCGAGCCACTCCCCGAACGCCGCCGCATCCATCGGCGGTGCGACGGCGGAACCCTGCGCGCAGTCGCAGCCCATCTGCATCAGCCGGAATCCGTGTCTTTCGGTCTCCACGCCTTCCGCGACCGTGGTCATGCCCAGGGTCCAGGCGCCCTGGCCCGCGGTCGCCACGACTCCGAAAGCGCGGACGTCCGTGAGCATGCGAACGACGCAACCGCGATCGATCTTGAGCCCGTCGACCGGCAACTCGAGCAGATACGCCAGGGATGCCCGGGCGGTGCCGAAACCGTCCAGTGCCACCCGCACGCCGAGCCCGCGCGCGCTCGCGAGCACATCCGCGACCCGGCGATGGTTATCTTCCAGGCCGGCCTCCGCGACCTCCAGCACCAGCCGGGAGGCCAGCCGGGGTGCTTCCGCAAGCGCCGTGCGGAGATCTTCCAGGAAGCGCTCGGACAGGAGGTAGCGGACGTCGACGTCGACCGACAGCGAGAGCTGTCTCCCGTCGGCATGCCAGTGCCCCAGCTGCCCCGCGGCGACGTGCAGTGCGCGCCGCCCGAGCTCTGCCGCCAGGCGCGGATCGCTCTCGACGGCGCCGGACCAGTCGCCCGGGCCCGGCGTTGCCCGCCCGGGGTCGTTCCACCGGACCAGGACCTCCGCCCCCGTAACCACGCCGCTTCGCAGATCGACGATCGGCTGGTAGTGGAAGGCGATCGCCCCCCGCTCCAGCGCGCGGGCGAACCGATCCCGGACCCGGTGGCGCTCGACCAGCCGTGCCTCGAGAGCCGGCTCGAACACGCCCCATGCATTGCCGCCCTGCCTCTTGACGCGATACATGGCGAGATCCGCGCGGCGCAGGAGGTCCTCTGCGGCGAGCCCGTCCCGCGGGTAGACCGCGACCCCTGCGCTCATGCGCACGGAAAGCCTCTCCGATCCCGCGGGGAACGGGCGCGCGACCGCTGCGAAGACCCGCTGCATGATGTTTTCGATACCGTCTCCGCGGCCCTCCAGGGGAAGAAGGGCGACGAGCTCGTCTCCGCCCAGTCGGGCGAGGGTGTCGCTCTTTCTCAGGGTCGAGACGACCGCGGCAGCGAGCTGGCGGATGACCTCGTCGCCGGTACCGTGTCCGAGCCGGTCGTTGATCTCCTTGAAGTTGTCCAGGTCGATCAGCGCCACGGCGACCTCCTCGTCCCCGCGGGCGGCACGCGATATCGCCACCGCGAGCCGGTCCATGAACATGGCCCGGTTCGGGAGACCGGTCAGCTCGTTGACGTCCGACAGCGCCTGGTAGAGGGCCTGGAACCGGATGCTGTGCTCACGCGCCTCGGCCCGGTCGATGCCGACCGCCAGCACCTCGGCCACCCGCTGGAGCAGGCCGACCAGGTCGTCCCGGTAATGCCCGGCGTGGGCCGCGGCCGCCACCAGCACGCCGCGACAGCGTTCACCGATGGATATGGGAATGCCGGCGGCGGCGGGAACGTCACTGTCGGACAGGGCCTCGGAGAGATGCCCGAACGACGGGACCCCGCGGGTGTCGTCGAACGCCAGCGGACCCCCATGCCGGTACACGCGACCGACGATGTCGTCTCCGCCCGAGGCGCCGTTCCGCGCGCAGACCGGCAACCCGGCCAGGTAATCCCTGGCCGGTCCCGCCCAGGCGGCAATGCGCGGGTTGTCTCCGCCGGGTTCCTCCGCCAGGACCACGCAGGTCAGGGTCGAGCCCGTATGATCGACCACCAGGCCGCATGCCTGTTGCAGCAGCTCGGTCAGCTCGGGCGCGCGGGCCACCAGGCTTCCGATGTCGCCCAGCGCGGCATAGTAGGGATATCGTTCCAATGCCGGATCCGGGATCCCGGGCCGCTGCGTGGCAGCCTGTGTCTCAAGGAGGCGGGAATTGCGCCGATTCCCGGTCGAATTTTCAATATACGTTCTGTAACCACAGGGTGGCAACGGATCCTGCCGGGCCCGCATCCGACCCGCCGGTGCCAGCCGATACGGACAACGAGGAGACCCGCGTATGCCCTGGGAGACGATCGACCGGGTCCGGACCTGCTTCGCGATCACGGGGCAAGGCACGCCCGTGGTGCTGCTGCACGGCTTGCAGGGGGACCTCAGCAACTTCGCCGGTCTGGTTCCGGGCCTCGCGGAGCGTCACCGGGTGCTCGCATTCGATCAGCGTGGCAGCGGCTGGACCGACAAACCGGCACAACGCTACAGCACCGCGCGGTATGCGGACGACACGGCACGCCTGATGGACGCGCTCGAGATCGACCGCGCCCACGTGTTCGGCGTCTCGATGGGCGGCATGGTCGCGCAGGAGTTCGCCCTTCGCCACCCGCAACGGCTGCGGCGGCTGGTGCTCGGGTGCACCACCGCCGGCGGCCCTCGCGCGGTGACGGTGGAGAGCGAAAGCCGCGAGAGCGCCTACGAAGCGTCGGAGCTCACCGCAGAGGAGCGGGCGCGGCGCTTCGCGGAAGCCGGGTTTTCGCCGGGCTTCGTGCCGGCCCATCCGGAAGTTCTGCAACGGCTGATCGCCGCCCGGCGCGAGCGTCCCCTGGATGTCCGGGCCCTGGCGCGCCGACGCCGGGCCCTGGAGGCCCATGACACCTCCCGCCGCCTCGCGGACATCGCGGCGTCGACGCTCGTGATCACGGGCCTGCAGGACCGGGTGGTCAGCCCGGAGAACTCGCGGCAGCTGGCGCGGGCGCTGCCCAGCGCCCGCCTGGAAACCCTCGACCCGGCCGGGCACCTGTTCTGGATCGAGAGACCGCAGGAGACGCTCGCGCTGCTGCTCTCCTTTCTCGCCGAAGACGACTGACCGCCCGGCGGAGCGGGCGGACGCCAGCCGCCCCGCCGGAGGGGAGGCACTTGCCGTGCCGGCGGGTGTGCACATGGTCCCGCCCTGGTCTATATATATCCCCCGGCCTGACCGGCTGGTACCGGAACCCGGAAGGAGCAGACACCGCGGCATCCCGCCGGCATGGCCCGCGAAACGGGTACCCGCCGCGATTGTCGCGTATCACCATCAAGGAGGATGATCCGATGTCGATGAAATTCACCACCCTGGCCGCCGTCGCGCTGGTCTCGACCGGCCTGCTGTTCGGCTGGCAGCAGCCGGCCGCGGCGCAGACCCGGGGCAGCGGCGCCCTCGCCCAGAACGACCAGGGCGACGATGGCGGCATGCAGCAGGACAACGGCACTGCCGACCAGCCGATGCAGCCGGACGACAACGGCACGCAGCAGATGCAGCAGGATCAGTCCGGGGAAGACCAGCCGATGCAGGACGACAACGGCGGCACCATGGACGACGCCCCGGGGGATGATTCCTCGGGGGACGATTCCGGCTACTGACCGGGCGCACCCGCCCAGGCGGTTGCCGGGGACGGCCGGCCATCGGGCCGGCCGTCCTTTTCCCGAAGGGCCGCGATCGCGGAAGGCGTCGACCGGAGGTGACCACGCGAACCGGGCGTGCGGCCCCGGAGAACGGAGCCGCTACTGCCCAAGGTCCAGGATCATGCCGGAGAGCTCGCCGGCCTGCTTCGACGAGGCGAGCCCGGGCGGCATCGGCCCATAGCCGGGCCACCTGCCGGCCACGCCGTGCTCGATGGCCTGCGCCAGCGTGGCGCGCGCCTGCGACTGGCCGGCGTAACGCCCGGCGATTTCACTGAAGGATGGAGCGGCCAGCCGCCCGCTCACCGCGTGGCAACCCATGCACGCCAGGCCCTGCTGCTGCACGTAGCCGGTCAGCCGCCCGGCGGCGCCGCGGGCTTCCTCCGGGCTGCCGCCGGCGGTCCCCCCGCCCTGCATCATGCCCGGGCCCATCATCATGCCCGACATCATGTGATGCCCCATCATTCCGCCGTATTCCGGGGCCGGCCGTGGCTCGGGGCTGCTCACGACCGCCAGCGAGGCCAATGCCAGCAACGCCACCACGCCCCCGACCAACAGGTACGAGACTTTCCTTCGCATGACCGCGCTCCCGGTCGACCGATCTCCGGTGCCCATCATGCGCCGTGCGAACGCCCCGGCAATGATCGGCGTCAACATCCGGTACCGGCGCAGCCGGGGGCCCCCTGGCACTTCCCGGCTGCCGCGTGCCCTGCCTGGCGGGGGCCGCGGCCTTCGGACGCCGGCCGCCGGCGCTGCTTCAGGGCGGGCCGGCCGTCGCCGGAGCGGTGGCGCTGCCGCAGGATCTCCCTGAGCTCGGAGACCTCCTGCCGCTGCAACGGGCGATCGAGGAAGTAGATTTCCGTGCTGCCGTCGCCTCCCTGCCGGGGTACCACGGCCGGTCCGGGCTGGCGCCCGGCTCAGGCCGGTGACGCGGCCAGTCGCGCGAGGGCTTCGGGATCGACCACGCGCAGGCGCTTGCCGTTCGCGCTGCGCTCGACGACCCCGGACTGCTCCAGCTCGCCGATGCTCGCGTCCCGTGCGTACCGCAGCAGGTCGGCGCGCCCGGGGGGGTTGGCGACGGTCTCTTCCATGATCGCTTTCCTCGCAAAACGCTCCGGGCCCATGGGACCCGGAGCGGGCGTTCTTCCGGCATGTCGTGATCGGGCCACGGTCCGCGCGGCGCGGACGGATGCGAATCGGGACCGCCCGGCCCGCGGCCGCGGTGCGGATGCACGGGTGCCCCCTCGACGGGTGATTCTCGGGCAGCCGGAAACGGCCGCCGGTGACCTGGATCACCGCCGGGCGTCGTGAAGGAGACTGATTACCAATCTTCCGGAAGCTATTGCCATGCCTCAGAGCCGTCGTGCGCTTCGCCGGCCAGGCGCGGGAGTGAAGGCGCAGTGGAGCTGCGTCGAGCGAGCGCCCGGAATCGCTGGCGGAAACACACGCGCTGCCCGCGTTCGTCGCGGGCGGATGGCGCTACTGCATGCGGGCCCGCACCCGCTCCGCGAGTGCCTCCGGGGTGGTCAGGATCAGCTCGTTGCGCAGCAGCTTCTGCAGGAAGAAGTCGTCCGTGCGGTAGTTCTCGTACAGGTTCTGGCGCGAGATCACCCGCACGAAGCACCGGATGGCGTCGTCCCGCTCGTGCAGGGGCCCCGAGTAGACGGCGAAGTTGAACGTCGACACGCCCATGTCGGCATAGGCGTGCAGCACGTCCACCAGTCCCTGGCCGAGCCCGGCGGCGTCGGCGTCGTCCATCTCCAGGAAGCTTGTCCGCTGCGGCAGCACGCCGATGATCTCGTTGGTGCCGCGCGGGGAGAACGAGGCGATCCATTCCACCGGGCCGGTGGCCCCGATGTAGCGTTCACCGGTACGCTTCTCCAGTTCGACCAGGTCGGTCCAGTAGCAGCTGCCGTTCGCCTCGAAGTGACGGCGCGCGGCGGAGAACGCGGTCTCCATGTAGCTGAACGGCAGGTCGCCGCCCATCACCTGGAAATGCGGGTGGGCGATGCTCGCCCCGGCGGGGCCGAGGTAGTTGGCGTTGACCGTCAGGTACTCCACGCTGCGGTCGCGCTCGCCGATCGCGCGGGCGAACTGCAGCGAGGCCTGCAGGGCCTCGACCACGGGTGCGGCCTCGAACTCCGCCAGCGGCACGTAGTGGCGGTCGCCGACGCGGATCACCGCGTGCACCTGGGCGGCCGGGAACAGGTTGGGGAACAGCACCGCCTCGCCGACCTGGATGCGGCCTTCGGGCAGCTCCCCTTCCGGGTAGGTGGGGGTCATCTCCGTCCACCGGTCGCCGCACAGGAAGCAGCGCGCCTCGCTCTCCTTCGCCAGCTTCTCGATCAGGGCCTGGTCGCTCTCGCCGAAGAACATCGCGACCTTGTCCTCGAGGCGGGCATTGAACACGCTCTGCGCGCCGGTGAGCGGGTCGCGCCGGATCTCGATCTCCTGCGTGTCGAGCCTGCCCTCCAGGAGCGGGTTGTGGAGGGAGGATTTCTGCACGTGGCGGATGAACTGGATGCTGTCGGGCATTTCCGTTTCCCTCTCGGCCGCGGGTGTACCGGCAATGTACGGCGACACGGCGCCACTGCCAAGCGACACGCGGAACCGGCCGGAACGGCAGCCACCGGAACCCGTCGCGCGACGGGCGCGGGGCGCCGGGCCGCCCGCCACCCCCCGGATGGCGGTTGCGGGACAGTATTAGTTAGGCTACAAAAGTAAGCGCGAAATTTGACCGGCCGCGGACCCGGCCCTTTCCGGGCACCCGGTTCCGGGCACCATGACCAGCCTTCCGAGTGAACGCACTGCCTCGATCATGACTGGCTTCCTGCCCTGCCCCGGCTCCGGTCGCGGCCTCCAGGCCCGTACGGGCCCGGGCGCGTTTCGCCGCGAGGCGGCAGCGTGACGCCGCCCGCAGGCCGTCGCCGGCGCGATGGCCGCGACACGTTTCCTGGCACAGCAGGAGCACCATGAAGCCGACCGACGTCTCGGATCCGCAGCATTTCCATCGCGTGGTGGATTGCCAGTGGGCCTGCCCGGCTCACACCAACGTGCCCCAGTACATCCGGCTGATCGCGGCCGGCCGCTACACCGACGCCTACATGCTGAACCGGAAATCGAACGTGTTTCCGGGCATCCTCGGGCGCACCTGTGACCGGCCCTGCGAGCCCGCCTGCCGCCGCACCCGGATCGACGGCGAGCCGGTGGCGATCTGCCGCCTCAAGCGGGTGGCCGCCGACCACCGGGGCGAGATCGACGACCTGCTCCCGGCCGTCCCGGAGTCCCGCAATGGGCGGCGTATCGCCTGCATCGGGGCCGGACCCGCATCGCTCACCGTGGCCAATGACCTGCTGCCGCTGGGCTACGAGGTCACCATGTTCGAGAAGCTCGACCGGCCGGGCGGGCTGATGTGGACCAACATCCCGGAATTCCGGCTGCCGGCGGAGGTGCTCTGGGACGAGGTCCGCCAGATCACCGACATGGGCGTCGACCTCAGGACCGGGACCCCCGTGGACAGCCTCCGCTCCCTGCTGGCCGGCGGGATGGACGGGCCCTACGACGCCGTGTTCATCGGCTCGGGCGCCCCGCGGGGCAAGGAGCTGGAGCTGGAGGGGCGCCACGAGACCGACCGCATCCATGTCGGCATCGAGTGGCTGGAATCGGTGCGCTTCGGTCACGTCGCCGCGGTTGGCGAGCGGGTGCTGGTGATCGGCGTCGGCAACACCGCGATGGACTGCTGCCGCACGGCGATGCGGCTGGGCGCCTCCGAGGTCCGCATCATGGCGCGCAAGGACCGCAGCCAGTTCAAGGCCTCCCCGTGGGAGCTGGAGGATGCCGAGGCCGAGGGCGTGCAGATCGTCGAGAACCACTCCCCGGCCCGTTACCTGGTGGAGAACGGGCGCCTCGTGGGAATGGAGTTCGAGCGCGTGAGCTGGAGCGAGGGCTCCGACGGCCGCCTGCACAGGACGGTCCACGACCTCGTCACGATTCCCTGCGACGAGGTGATCCTGGCGATCGGCCAGGACACCGCGTTCCCCTGGATCGAGCGCGACCTGGGGATCGAGTTCGACCGCCGCGACATGCCGGTGGTCGACGGGACCACCTTCCAGACCACCCGCCCCGGCGTGTTCGCGGGCGGCGACGCCGCCTGGGGTCCCGAGAACATCATCTGGGCGGTCGAGCATGGCCACCAGGCCGCCATCTCGATCCACGCGCATTGCCAGGGTCAGCCGCTCGAACAGCGCCCGGCCCAGGGCATGAACCTGCTGAGCGAGAAGATGGGCCTGCACGAGTGGGCCTACTCCAACGACTACGACGAGGCCGCCCGCGCACGCATGCGCCACGCGGACTTCGATCGCAGCCGGGCCCGGCTGGACGTCGAGGCGGAGCTGGGATTCGATCTCGAGCAGACCCTGCGCGAGGCCGAGCGCTGCCTGAACTGCGATGTCCAGACGGACTTCACGCCGAAGCTGTGCATCGAGTGCGACGCCTGCGTGGACGTGTGCCCGCTCTCGTGCCTGACCATCACGGCAGACGGCCCGGAGGACCAGGTCAGGGCGCGGCTGGCGGCGCCGCCATTGAACCCGGACGAGCCGCTCTACGTATCCGAGACCCTGCCGCAGACGGGGCGCCGCATGATCAAGGACGAGGACCTGTGCATCCACTGTGGCCTGTGCGCCGAGCGCTGTCCGACCGCCGCCTGGGACATGCGCCGGTCGGAGCTGCAGCTCTCCTACGCCGGGCTCGCCGCCGGGGAGGAACACCCCGTCCGCTGGATGCGAGTGGAGACCACGTGAACATGCCTACCGAACAGGGGACCGCGTCGCCGACTGCCGGTGCGCCCGGGGCCCGCATCAACGACGTCGCGATCCGGATCGCCACGGCCAACGGCACGGGCTCTGCCAGTGCCAACCGCCTGCTCATGCAGTCCATATTCCGCATGGGCATCCCGGTCACCGGGAAGAACGTCTTCCCCTCGAACATCCAGGGCCTTCCGACCTGGTACGAGATCCGCGCCAACGGCGACGGCTGGACCGCACGCAGCCCGGATTACGACCTCGTGGTCGCGATGAATCCCGCGACCTACGGCCGGGACATCGCCGGGATCCGGGCCGGGGGCCGGGTGCTCTACGACGACTCGCGGCCGCTCGCCTCCGAGCTGCGCCGCGAGGACGTCACGTTCCTGGGGATTCCGCTGGCGCGCATGGGGGCCGAGTACTTCCGGGGATCGCGCACCCTGATCCTGATGAAGAACATGGGCTACGTGGGAGCCGTCGCCGCGCTGCTGGACATCGACCGTGAGGTCGTGCGGACCGTGCTCGAGGAAGGCCTGGGGGCGAAGAAGAAGGAGCTGCTCGAGGCCAACTACAAGGCCTTCGACCTCGGCTGGGACTACGCCCGCGAGCACTTCGACTGCCCGCTCCCGACGCGGCTGCGCGCGATGGACGCCAATCGGGACGCGATCCTGATCGACGGCAACACGGCCGCGGCCCTGGGCTGCCTCTATGCCGGAGCCACGGTGGCCTCCTGGTATCCCATCACCCCGTCGACGTCCCTGGTGCAGGCGTTCGAGCGCTATGCCCGGCGCTATCGCCGGGACCCCGACACCGGCAGCCTCCGCGCCGCGGTGATCCAGGCGGAGGACGAGCTCGCGGCCGCCGGCATGGCGCTCGGCGCGAGCTGGATGGGAGCCCGGGCTTTCAGCGCCACCAGCGGCCCGGGGATCTCGCTGATGTCGGAGTTCATCGGGCTCGCGTACTACACCGAGATCCCGCTGGTGCTGTTCGACATCCAGCGCACCGGTCCCTCCACGGGCATGCCGACCCGCACCCAGCAGGGGGACCTGCTGACCGTCGCCTACGCCTCCCATGGCGACACCCGGCACCTCGCCCTGTTCCCGGCCGACCCCGCCGAGTGCTTCGAGCTGGCGGTCGCCGCGTTCGACCTGGCCGACCGCTTCCAGACGCCGGTGTTCGTGGTCTCCGACCTCGACATCGGCATGAACGACTGGGTGGTTCCGCGGCCGGCATGGGACGAGAGCTACCGTCCCGACCGGGGCAAGGTGCTGCGTGCCGAAGAGCTGGAGGCCGGCGCGGCGTTCCGGCGCTACGCCGACGTGGACGGCGACGGCATCCCCTGGCGGACGCTGCCCGGCACGCATCCCCGCGGCGCCTTCTTCACCCGGGGCTCGGGGCACGACAGCGACGCCCGCTACACGGAGGACGCCGGGCCCTACACCGAGGTGGTCGACCGGCTGGACCGCAAGCATCGCGGCGCGGCGGCCCATCTGCCGCGGCCGGTCATCGAGCGTACCACGGGCGCGCGCCTGGCCCTGGTCTCGGTCGGCGGCTGCGACGCGGCCTGCCGCGAGGCCCGCCACGGCCTGGCGCGGGACGGGGTACAGGCGAATTACCTGCGGCTGCGGGCGTTCCCGTTCAGCGACGAGGTGGAAGCGTTCCTGCTGGAGCACGATACGGTGTTCGTGGTGGAGCAGAACCGCGACGCCCAGCTCCGGCACCTGCTCGTCGCCGAAACGCGCGTGCCGAAGGACCGCCTGGTCTCCATCCGCCACTACGGCGGCGTGCCGCTCGGCGCCGGGCAGGTGGCCGACGACGTGCTGGCGCACCTGGCGGGCACGGACACGGGATCGGGGCCACGGCGGGCCGGTGGTGCGCTCTCCGGCGCCCACGCCGCCTCGGGCCCCCGGGAGGAAGGAGAACACCGCCGATGACCTACATCCGCAAGCCCCGCGTGCAGCATCCCTCGCTGCAGGCCAACGAGATCGGCCTGACGCGGCGCGACTACGAGGGCAGCATGTCGACGCTGTGCGCCGGCTGCGGCCACGACTCCGTTACTGCCGCCGTGATCGAGACCTTCTGGAAGCTGTCGATCCCGCCCCACCGGGTCGCCAAGCTGAGCGGCATCGGCTGCTCCGCCAAGACCCCGACCTACTTCGTCAGCCAGGCGCACGGCTTCAACGCGGTGCACGGGCGCATGCCGTCCATCGCCACCGGCGCCAACGCCGCCAACCGGGACCTGGTCTACATCGGCATCAGCGGCGACGGCGACTCGCTGTCGATCGGGCTGGGCCAGCTCGGCCACGTGATCCGGCGCAACGTGAACATGCTCTACGTGCTGGAGAACAACGGCGTATACGGCCTCACCAAGGGCCAGTTCTCCGCCTCGGCCGACCCGGGCTCGGTGGCCAAGAGCGGCGAGGTCAATCACGAGCGTGCCATCGACCCGGTGCTGCTGGCGCTGTCGCTGGGCGCGACCTTCGTCGCGCGCGGCTTCTCCGGGGACAAGGCGCAGCTGGTGCCGATCCTGGAGGCGGGCATCCGTCACCGGGGGCTCGCCCTGGTGGACGTCATCTCCCCCTGCGTGACCTTCAACGATCACGAGGGCTCCACCAAGAGCTACCGCTACACCCGCGAGCACGAGGTGGAGGAAGTCGCCGTGGACTTCGTGCCCCGGCGCCGCGAGATCACCACCGAATACGAGGCCGGGACGGTCCGGGACGTGCCCATGCACGACGGCAGCGTGGTGCGCTTCCGCAAGGTGCCCGAAGACTACGATCCCACCGACCGCGATGCCGCCTACGCCTACGTGCGTGCCCGGCAGGACGCCGGCGAGGTGCCCACCGGCCTGCTGCACGTCGATCCCGGCAGCCGGGACCTCCACGAGGTGATGGACACGGCGGCGACGCCGCTGGCCGAGCTGCCGTTCGAGGACCTCTGCCCCGGTGGTGACGCGCTCGACGAGATCCTGGCGGAGTACCGGTAGGCGGGCGCCGCCCCGCACGGCGCAACCCGGAACCAAGCGCCATCCGGTGCGGTCAACACTGTTCGATGCCCCGCTTCGGGAAGCACCTCCCGGCGAGCGCCCGTCGCGGGGATCCGAACAGAGAGGAGCCGAAGATGAGCGCACCGAACAAGAGCCTTGCGATCGCAGCCGCCGTACTTGCCACCACCGGCCTGTCCATGAGCGCGCCGGTGCACGCGGCCACGCCGTCGCCCCTGTCGCAGCTCAAGCAGGAAAACTACGTGCGGTGTTTCGGCATCAACGCCCCGCACCGCAACATGTGCGCGACCGCCACCGGCTCCTGCGCCGGTACGGACAGCAAGGCGCGCGATCCCAACGCGTTCGTGTTCGTGCCGGCCGGGGCCTGCGGCATGATCGACGGCGGCACGATCCACCCCGGCAAGCAGGCGGCGCGCCGCATCCGGCACTACGAGAACCTGCCCGCCGCGCAGCACCGCAAGGCCGAGAAGCGCCACCACGAGAGGATGGAGAAGGTACTCGAGGCCAGCCTCGGGGCCGTCAAGGGCACCCAGGGCTGAGCCTGTCGGCGCCGCCGCGGTGATGCAAATGTCCGCCCTGGCGGGAATCGGGTTGCGCGCCCCGCACGAGCAGGAGGTGCTCGACCGGCGGCCGGCGGTCGGCTGGCTCGAGGTTCACAGCGAAAACTACTTCGGTGCCGGCGGCAGACCCTCCATCCAGCTGCAGCGGATCCGCGAGCACTACCCGGTCAGCCTGCACGGCATCGGCCTGGGGCCGGGGAACACCGACCCCCTGGACCGGCGCCACCTGCGCGAGCTGGCACGCCTGGTCGCCGACGTCGACCCGTTCCTGGTTTCCGAGCACCTGTGCTGGAACGCCCGGGACGGGTGCCATTTCAACGACCTGCTGCCCCTGCCCCGGACCCGCGAGGCGGTCGCCCACACCGCCGCGCGCATCGACGCCATCCAGCAGGCGCTTGGCCGCCGCATCCTGGTCGAGAACATCGCGACTTATCTCGAGTTCGGGGACGACGACCTGGACGAGCTGGAGTTCGTGCTCGCCATCGTCGAGCGGGCCGGCTGCGGCCTGCTGCTGGACGTCAACAACGTCTACGTCAACGCGTGCAACCACGATCGCGACGCCCGGGCTTTCCTCGATGCCGTGCCCGGCGAGCACGTCCGGGAGATCCACCTCGCCGGGCACTCCCGGCGCGAGATCGATGGCCGCACCCTGCTGCTGGACACCCACGACCGGCCGGTGTGCCGACCGGTCTGGGAGCTCTATGCGCGGCTGGTCTCGCGGATCGGCCCCCGGCCGACGCTGATCGAGCGCGACGCCAACCTGCCGGAGCTGCAGTCCCTGGTGGAGGAGGCGCACGCCGCCGATCGCCTGATGCCCGCGAAGCGCGGCGCCGGGGTGGCGACATGAGCGGTCCGCGCTCGCTGGAATCGATGCAGCGGGCTTTCGCGCAGTGCCTGATCGACCGGACGCGCGATCCGGAGCCGGGCCTGGTGCGCGAGCGCGGCCTGTCCGCCCGCCAGCGCCTCGACGTGTACCGTCACAACACGCGGATCGTGCAGGGCGACGCGCTGGAGGCGATCTACCCCGCGGTCCGGCGGCTGGTGGGAGAGGAGTTCTTCGCCCACATGGCGGTGCTCTACGGCGACCGTCACCCGTCGCGCCACGGTGACCTGCGGCGCTTCGGCGCCCACCTGGCGGAGTTCATGGAAGGGTTCGAGCCGCTGGCGGCGTACGCCTACCTCCCCGACGTCGCCCGGCTGGAGTGGGCCTTGCACGAGGCCCTGCACGCGCCCGCCCGGAGCGGGGAACCCGTACGCACGGGCGGAGCGCACCGGCTGGCACCCCACGTGCGCCTGCCGCGGTCACCGTTCCCGGTCGCCCGCATCTGGGAGTACGCCCTGGGCGGGCATGGCCCGGATACGCCGAGGCTGGACATCGAGGGACTCGGCCCCGACCACCTGCTGGTGATGCGTCCGCGGCTGGACGTCCAGGTCCTCGCCGTGGACCCGGCGGAGTGGCACTGGCTGGCCCGCTTCCGCGGCGGCCCGCGGGTGCCGGGGGCCGCCGACGCGCAGCGGGTCCGGCTGTGGCGTTCGCGCGGCGTGCTGGAACCGGCGTAGGCGACCCCGGATCGCCCGCCGTCGGCGGCACCGCGCTCAGGCCCGCATCCGCTCCCACAGGGCCGAGGGCGTCGCCGGCATGTCGACGTGCTCCAAGCCGAATTCCGACAGCGCATCGACCAGCGCGTTGATCACCGCCGGCGGCGCGCCGATGGCACCGGCCTCGCCCGCACCCTTCATGCCCATGGGGTTGGTCTTGCAGGGCACGTTGTTGCGCCGGAAGGTGATCTCGGGGATGTCGTCGGCCCGCGGCATGGCATAGTCCATGAAGCTGCCGGTCACCAGCTGGCCGGACTCCGGGTCGTACACCGTGCGCTCCAGCAGCGCCTGGCCGATGCCCTGGGCCACGCCGCCGTGCACCTGCCCTTCCAGCATCAGCGGATTGAGCACGGTGCCGAAGTCGTCGACCACGGTGTAGCGCAGCAGCTCCACCTCGCCGGTATCGCGGTCGACCTCGAGTTCGCAGATGTGGGTGCCGTTGGGATAGGTGGCCGCGGCCGGCTTCCAGCCCGAGGTCTCGTCGAAGCTGGGCGAGCCGTCGCCCGGGTCGGAGGCGCGCGCGACCTCGGCGAACGAGGCCTGGCGGTCGGTGCCCACGATGCGGTAGCTGCCGCCATCGAACTCGATGTCGGCGGCGGCGGCCTCGAGCATCTCGGCGGCCTTCTCCCGCCCCTTCTCGATCACCAGGCCCGCGGCGTCCCGGACCACCGTGCCGCCCACCGGGATGGAGCGCGAGCCGCCGGTGCCCGCCCCCTTCGCGACCCGGTCGGTATCGCCCTGCACGATGGTGACCCGCTCCGGGGCTACGCCCAGCTGCTCGCAGACGATCTGGGTGTAGGCCGTCTGGTGCCCCTGGCCGTTCGACTGGGTGCCGATCATCACGGTGACCCCGCCGTCGGGATTCACCTGCATCCGCGCCGACTCCGGGAAGCCGCCGGCACAGGCCTCGATGTAGGTGGACATGCCGATGCCGCGCAGGCGACCGCGGCCGCTCTGCCGGCGTCGCCCGTCGAAGCCGTTCCAGTCGGCGATCTCCAGCGCGTCGTCCATGTTGCGCGCGAAGTCGCCGCTGTCGTACGTGACCCCGAGCGCGGTGGTGAACGGCATCTGCTCGCTGCGGATGAAGTTGCGCCGGCGGATCTCCACCGGGCCCAGCCCGGTCTCGCGGCCGCACTTGTCCACCAGGCGCTCCAGCAGGTAGGCCGCCTCCGGGCGCCCGGCGCCGCGGTAGGCGTCCACCGGCGCGGTGTTGCTGAAGGCACCGCGCACCGAAACGTGCGCCGCGGGCATCGTGTAGCAGCCGGCCAGCATCCCGGCGCCCGCCTCGGTGGGAATGAAGGGGGCGAAGTTGGACAGGTAGGCGCCCAGGTTGGCGATCGTGCGCACCCGCAGGCCGAGGAAGTGCCCCTCGTCGTCCAGCGCCATCTCGGCGTGGCTGACGTGGTCGCGCCCGTGGACGTCGCCGAGGAAGGTATCCGCGCGCTGGCCGATCCATTTCACCGGCCGCCCCAGCCGGCGCGCCGCGTAGAGCACCATGACGTACTCGGGGTAGGCGAAGGCCTTGATGCCGAAGGCGCCGCCGACGTCGGGCGTGATCACGCGCATGCGCTCCTCGCCGATACCGAAGACGGCGCCGGCTAGGACCATGCGCAGCAGGTGCGTGCCCTGGCTGGACACGTGCAGCACCAGGCGGCCCTGCTCGTCCACCGACCCGATGGCGCCGCGCGTCTCCATCGGGTTGCCGACCACGCGGTTGTTCACCAGGTCCAGCGAGACCACCCGCGCGGCCCCGGCAAACGCCTTCCCGGCCGCTTCCGCGTCGCCCTTCTCCCAGTCGAAGCACAGGTTCCCGGGTGCCTCCTCCCGCACCCGCGGCGCGTCCTCGTCCAGCGCCCGCGCGGTGTCGGTGACCGCATCGAGCATCTCGTATTCGACCTCGATCCGGTCCACCGCGTCGCCCGCCTGTTCCCGGGTCTGCGCCACGACCACGGCCACGGGATCGCCGACGTAGCGGACGCGGCCGCGCGCAAGCGCCGGCCGCGGCGGCGTGACCAGGTCCGAGCCGTCGCGGCTCTTCACCTGCGCCAGGCAGGGAAGGTCCCCGATGCCGTCCCGGGCCAGGTCCTCGCCAGTGTAGACCGCGACCACGCCCGGAGCGCTTTCGGCGGCCGTGGCGTCGAGGGAGCGGATCGCCGCGTGGGCGTGGGGCGAGCGCAGCACCACGGCGTGCAGCTGGCCCGGCAGGTCGATGTCCGCCACGTACTGCCCGTGTCCCGTCAGCAGGCGCGCGTCCTCGAGGCGCGAGACCGGCTGACCGACTCCGAATTTCGCCATGCTGGTCTTCCTCCCGCTACCGTGCGGTGCTGCAACATTCCCGATCGCTCCAGTCTATCAGGAACGCCGTGTCCCGCCGGACCGACGGCATCCTCCGCTGGCGCTGGTCTATGCTTGCGCCCGACGGCCGCGGGGGCAGGACGAACGGACGGTGAACCACCCCGGCCAGCGGCCGGTCCATACCACAGGGCCGTCCTGCACCACCGCCCGTGCCGGCGGACACGGAAGTTTCCTGCTGTCTTGCGAGGTGACACGCGATGAGCCCATCAGGCACGGCCGACGGACCGCTTTCCCGGGAAGAGCTCGAGGCGCTGGACGCGTACTGGCGCGCGTCCCTGTACCTGTGCGCGGGCATGCTGTACCTGCGCGACAACCCCCTGCTGAAACAGCCGCTCGAGATCGGTCACGTCAAGCGCCGGCTGCTCGGTCACTGGGGCACCGATCCCGGCCAGACACTGGTATGGACGCACCTGAACCGGCTGATCCGGGCCCGCGACCTGGACATGATCTTCGTCTCGGGTCCGGGCCACGGCGCCCCCTCGATGCTCTCCCACGCCTGGCTCGAGGGCACCTACGGCGAGATCTACCCGGACCGGGGCCAGGGCGAGGACGGTCTGCGGCGCTTCTTCCGCCAGTTCTCCTTCCCCGGCGGCATCGGCAGCCACTGCACGCCGGAAACCCCGGGCTCGCTGCACGAGGGCGGCGAGCTGGGCTACAGCCTGTCGCACGCCTTCGGCGCCGCGTTCGACAACCCGGACCTGGTCGTCGCCTGCATGATCGGCGACGGCGAGTTCGAGACCGGGCCGCTGGCCACCGCCTGGCACGGCAACAAGTTCCTCAATCCGGCGCGCGACGGCGCCGTGCTGCCGATCCTGCACCTGAACGGCTACAAGATCGCCAACCCGACGGTCCCCGCGCGCATCGGGCGCGGGCGCCTGGAGAGCCTGCTGCGCGGCTTCGGCTACGCGCCGCGCCTGGTCGCCGGCGACGATCCGCCGGCGGTGCACCAGGCGCTGGCCGGCACGCTCGACGCCGCGGTGGACGAAATCCTGGCGATCCGCCACCGCGCCCGCGAGGAGGGGATCGAGGAGCTGCCGGAATGGCCCGCGATCGTGCTCGACACGCCCAAGGGCTGGACCGGCCCGCGGGAGGTGGACGGCCACCGCGTCGAGGGCACCTGGCGGGCGCACCAGATCCCGCTGGACCCCCACCGGGACCCGGCGGCACTGGAGCAGCTTCGGCAATGGCTGGAGGGCTACCGACCGGAGCGGCTGTTCACCGACGACGGCCGCCTCGCGCCCGAGCTCGCGGCGCTGGCGCCGCGGGGCCACCGGCGCATGAGCGCCAACCCGGTCAGCAACGGTGGAGCGCTGCGCAAGGCGCTGCTGCTGCCGGACTTCCGCGGCTACGCCGTGGACGTGCCGCGTCCCGCCGAGACGCGGGTCGAGAACACCCGGGTGCTGGGCCGGCTGCTGCGCGATGTCATCCGGGCCAACCCCCACACCTTCCGCCTGTTCGGCCCCGACGAGACCGCCTCCAACCGCCTGGACGACGTCTACGAGGCCAGCGGCAAGGCCTGGATGGCCGAGCTGCTGCCCGAGGACGCCGACGGCGGGCACCTGGACCGCGAGGGCCGGGTCATGGAGATGCTCTCCGAGCACACCCTGGAGGGCTGGCTGGAGGGCTACCTGCTGTCCGGGCGGCACGGCTGCTTCGCCTCCTACGAGGGCTTCATCCACGTCATCGACTCGATGTTCAACCAGCACGCCAAGTGGCTCGAGAAGTCGCTGGACATCCCCTGGCGCGCGCCGGTGTCCTCGCTCAACCTGCTGCTCACCTCCACCGTCTGGCGCCAGGACCACAACGGCTTCTCGCACCAGGACCCGGGTTTCCTCGACGTGGTCACCAACAAGAGCCCGCGGGTGACGCGCATCTACCTGCCGCCGGACGCCAACTGCCTGCTGTCGGTGGCGGACCACTGCCTCACCAGCATGGACAAGGTCAACGTGATCGTCGCGGACAAGCAGCCGCACCTGCAGTACCTGTCCATGGACGAGGCCGTGCTGCACTGCACCAAGGGCATCGGCATCTGGGACTGGGCCAGCACCGACGCCGACAGCGAGCCCGACCTGGTCATGGCCTGCGCCGGCGACGTGCCGACCATGGAGGCGCTCGCCGCCACGGAGATCCTGGGCGAGCACTTCCCGGAGCTCAAGGTGCGCTTCATCAACGTGGTGGACCTGTTCCGCCTGGTGCCCACCAGCGAGCACGAGCATGGCCTGTCCGACGCCGACTTCGACAGCCTGTTCACCACCGATCGGCCGGTGATCTTCAACTTCCACGGCTATCCCTGGCTGATCCACAAGCTCACCTACCGTCGCCGCAACAGCGCCGGCATCCACGTGCGCGGCTACAAGGAGCACGGCAACATCAACACGCCCATGGAGCTCGCCATCCGCAACCAGATCGACCGCTTCGACCTGGTAATCGACGCCCTCGACCGGGTGCCGGCGCTGCGGGTGGCCGGCGCGCACGTGAAGGAGCGCATGAAGAAGCAGATCCTGGCCTGCCTGCGCTACGCGGAGCAGGAGGGCACGGACCCGCCGGAGTTCGCCGACTGGCGCTGGGACCACGCCGGAGGGTGAAACGGGTGGCTGCCATGAACGGTCAACGCGGCAACGGCGCGCGCCTGTTGTGCCTGAACGCGGGCTCGTCCTCCCTCAAGCTCGCGCTGTACGCCGTCGACGCCGCCGGCGAGACCCGCCTGCTCGGCGCCGCGGCGCAGGAGATCGGGCGCCCGGAGGCGGGCATCCGGGGCGACGACGGGAGCTTTCGCCGGACGCGCCTGCGCGACCACCGGGCAGCGCTGGAGGCGCTGCTGCAGGCGCTGGAGCTGGCGCGCGTGGACGCCGTCGGCCACCGCCTGGTGCACGGCGGCGAGCACACCCGGCCCGAGCGGCTCACCCCCGCGCTGCGCGAGCGCCTCGAGGCGCTGGTGCCGCTGGCGCCGCTGCACATCCCGCCGGCGCTCGCGGTGCTCGACGCGGCCCGCGAGCACCTGCCGGACGTGCCGCAGGTGGCCTGCTTCGACACGGCCTTCCACCGCACGCTGCCGGAAGTGGCGCGTCGCCTGCCGCTGCCGGAGCGCTATCATCAGCGCGGCGTGCGCCGCTACGGCTTCCACGGCCTGTCCTACGAGTACATCGCGCGCCGCCTCGGCGAGCGTGCCCGCGGCCGGGTGGTGGTGGCGCACCTGGGCAACGGCGCCAGTCTCGCGGCGCTGCATGACGGCCGCTCGGTCGACACCACCATGGGGCTCACCCCCACCGGCGGCGTGATGATGGCCACCCGCAGCGGCGACCTCGACCCCGGGGTGCTGCTGTACCTGCTGCGCGAGGAGCGCCTGGACCCCGACGAGCTGGAACGCCTGCTCGACCTGCGGGCCGGCCTGCTGGGGGTGTCGGGCCGCAGCGGCGACATGGCCGGGCTGCTCGACGCCGACGATCCGCCGGCGCGCCTGGCCGTGGCGCTGTTCTGCTACCAGGTGCGCAAGACGGTCGGCGCGCTCGCGGCCGCCCTGGGCGGCCTGGACCGGCTGGTGTTCACCGGCGGCATCGGGGAGCATGCCGCGCCGGTACGCGCACGCGTCTGCGGGGGCCTGGCGCACCTGGGCATTGCCCTGGACGATGACGCCAACGCGCGCAACGCCGAATGCATCTCCACCGCCGACTCGGCCTGTCCCGTGGAGGTCATCGCCACCGACGAGGACGCCATGATCGCGCGCCACGTGCACGAGTGCCTGCGCGGTCCGGGCCCGGACTAGGGACCCCCGCATGGGGCTGACGGATTGACCGGAATCAAGTCCCGGCCGCCGCATTTGCCAGAAGCTGGTGCCGGGGCGTCGCCCGAGGCGCCGCGGTTTTCGACGGGGGAGATCACTGATGGCGCTTCATACCGGCCCCGGAGCGGGTGTATCGAGACTGGTTCCCTGGCTGGAGCTGCTGTCCGGACGGCTGCAGCGTCCGGCGTCACGCCGGGAGCCGGACTCGCTGCCAGCGACCGGGCGCCGCCGGCTACTGACCGACGTCGGCTTCGGCGAGGCCGGGCTGACGGAGCTGTACCGCGGCGAGGCGCACGTGCGCGACCTACTGCCGCCCATGATCCGGCGCTTCGGCCTGGATCCGGCATGGGTGGAGCAACGGCACATGGATGTGTTCCGGGACCTGCACCGGACCTGCGCGGTCTGCCGCGTCGCGCGGCGCTGCCGTCGCGCGCAGCGCGCGCGGGCCAGCGCCGCCGTTTGCGGCGAGTTCTGCGCCAATGCCACGCCCCTCGAGGAGCTGTTGCTCGAAGCGGGCGCGTAGCGGGCGGCGCGCCGGGGCGGCGGCATCCCGCAGGCGGTTCTCTCCGGGACACGGCGAGCGGTGCCGTTGGCTCCTGCCCAGCCGGTCAGTCCTGCTCGCCGCTGAGCAGCGCGTCGATCGCGCCGAAGAACTGCGACCAGTTGGTTGCGTCACGGGCCCGGGCGTCCAGCTCGCGGAGCGGAATCCCGAGCACGTGGGCCCGCGCGAGTTTGTGCAGTGCCTGATCCGCGTCCCAGTACCGGACGCCGTTGTCCCGGAAGCGGCGACGCAGCACGGTCCGGATCCCCAACAGCTGCTGGTGTGTCGTGAGCATCGTGTCCCCGGACCTATTGATGACGAGGTCTCTCAGCTCCACGGGCCCGGGAGCCGGGCCCCGACGCTGTCGCAGAGCATCTCCACCAGGCGGCGCGTATCCACCAGGCGGATCTGACGCTCGGGCCCGGCACAGCGCATGATCAGCCACGGGGACTGGCGCGCCACGTCGCGCAGCGCCAGGGCCAGCGCCCCGGACAGCGGCGTCGCGGTCCGCGGCAGCAGCAGTGCCACCGAGGGAGGTTGACGGCGCGCGGCGCCGGCGCGCACGAAGTGCTTGCGCAGCGTGGGGATGTAGTCTCTCAGCGGCAGGCTCGAGCGCCCCGCCCCGTCCACCACGGGGAGGACGTTCGGGAACCGGTACTGGCTCACGAAAGTCCCGCCCGCGTGGAGGCGCTCGTTCGCGAGGATTCCCATCGCCTCGCACACCTGGGGGTCGGTCAGCGGGCAGTCCATGAAGTAGACATCCATGCGCGACTTCTCCCGCGGAAGTCGGCAACGGACTGCCGGGTTTGCAGCGGGAGCTGCGCCCGGAACACCGGTCGACCTGCCTTCCGCAATTACCCATTCTCCTGGTAACGATCATACTAGTCCCCGCGGGAATGGAGTTCCGTTCGCTAGCGCACAGACGCCGATCACTGTCCGGATATCCTGGGCCGGCGTGGCCCGGGTTCCTGCCCGTTCTCCGCGCGCGGGGCTCCTGCAACCGAAGCGGTGGTGTAGACTATCCCCATTTCCGATATTGCCGGTGTCCTGACGCTCCGCCCGCGGGCGGTTTCCGGGCGCCGGGCAAGGCAGTCGATGATGTCCGAAGAACCCGCGCCGCAGCACAACCACGTTCTGGCGGCCCTGCCGGGCGAGGTGCAGGCCCGCGTGTTCCCGGAGCTGGAGCTGGTGTCGCTGCCGCTCGGCAAGGTCCTCTACGATTCCGGAGACACGCTGCGCCACGTGTACTTCCCGACGGACTGCATCGTCTCGCTGCTGTACGTGATGCAGGACGGGGCGTCCGCGGAGATCTCCGTGGTCGGCAACGAGGGGCTGGTGGGGGTGGCCGTGTTCATGGGCGGCCACAGCACCCCGAGCCAGGCGCTGGTGCAGAGCTCCGGTCACGCCTACCGCATGGACGGGAAGCGGCTCAATGCCGAGTTCAACCACCAGGGGGAACTGCAGCGGCTGCTGCTGCTCTACACCCAGGCACTGATCACGCAGATGGCGCAGACCGCGGTCTGCAATCGCCATCACACGGTTGACCAGCAGCTTTGCCGCTGGCTGCTGCTGTCGCTGGACCGCCTGCCGAGCAACCGCCTGAGCATGACCCAGGACCTGATCGCCAACATGCTGGGGGTGCGCCGCGAAGGCGTCACCACGGCGGCCCGCAAGCTGCAGAAG
>DASQZJ010000022.1:0-13455 GCA_035638775.1 Gammaproteobacteria bacterium | reverse complement strand
GGTCACCCGCGCGCGCCTCGCCGGCAGCCGGCTGCGCGTGGACTACCGCTACCAGTCCAACCGCCACGACCGGCGCCTGAAGGCGATCCTCAACCACACCGGCGCCTTCGGCCCGCCGGTGCGCAGCTTCGGGTATACCAGCGACGCCGCCGGCCGGATCCTGTCCATGATCCAGGGCCCGGCCGGGAGCCTGGGACGGCTGGCCCTGCCGGGCAGCGGGCAGCCCGGCGAGGACGACGATGCCGGCCAGCGCCTGCTCGGCGCCCTGCACCGGCTCTTGCACCCACAGCAGGAGGGAGCGCACGGTGACCGCCAGGACCCGCAGGCGCACAACACGGGCACCAGCCACGCCTTTGCCGATAACGACGGGGACGCCGGGATGCAGCACCGCGGCACCGGCGGCCGCGACCCCGACCGCGGCGAGGGCGACGACCGCCACGGCGGATCGGCCCGCGTCGGCCTGCCCGCCTTCCTCGGCCGGCGCACCGACCACTACCAGTACGATGCCGCCGACCGCCTGACCGGCGTCACCTCACGGCGTGATCCGGACCGGACCTACACCTACGACCGCGTCGACAACCTGCTCCGGGCCACCGGTCCGACGTCCCAGGCCTTCACGGCCCGCTACAACGACGTCGACCAGATCACGCAGGCCAACGGAAAGGCCTACACCTACGACGCGGACGGCCATCTCACCGATGATGGCACCCACACCTACCGCTGGGATGCCGCCGGGCGGCTGATCGCGGTGACCGACACCGGCTCCGGCAAGGTCACGCGCTTCCGCTACGACCCGCTCGGGCGCCGGATCGCCATCGTGCATGATGCCGGCAGCAGTCAGCCGCAGGAGACGGACTACGTCTGGTGCGGCAGCGGCGCCCTGCCCTGCCAGGCGCGGGATGCCTCCGGCAACGTCGTGGCAACGTTCGAGCCCGAGGGGGAGGTCCGGGACGGGCAGAAGCGGTACTACCTGCGGAACCATCTGGGCTCGGTGACAGCCGTCGCGAACCGTCGTGGCCACGTTCTTAGTCGGGTGAAGTACAGTCCTTATGGGATCACCCATGTGTACAACGACGGCCTTGGCCATCACCGGCGTGCGGGTGGCGTTGTGCCTGCATTTGCCTATTCGGGGATGCTGTACGATGCCCAGAACACGCTTTACCTGACTCTCAATCGTGCATACTCGTCGCAGCTTCACCGTTGGCTCAGCCGAGATCCTCTGGGATTATCTGCAGGGGTCAATCTGTATGCATACGTACATGCGGATCCCACCAACAGGGTGGACCCACTCGGACTCAGGGATTTTCGCAACAAGTGCAAGGGGCGGTACAAGATGTGTCGCTCGAGTCAAATCCCCAATGGATCAACGCTCTCAAACTGGCTGCGTTGGAAGGCATGTAAAGCATCTGTCGACTACGCATGCAAGCGCTCGATCCGGTACTGCTGTGACGTAGAACGTCAAGGGTGCTATGCAAGAGCCGCCGGCAATGCGAGAAAGACTCAACGTTGCAGCAAACGCTTTGCACAGTGTATTGCGAATGGGAAAGGTGGGAAGTGACCAAGCGCCTGAAATCTGTACTCCTATACTCGGTCTTTGCGGTCATACTGATTGCGGTGGCATATGGCCTGTCAACGTTTCGGTTTTCGGGTGTGCTAGGCGTGGCGACCGCCACCGCAGTGCTCTCGCGCTACCTGAAGCGGCTATCCGTGGTCGTTCTCAGCGCAATAGTAGTTCTTGTCACTGTCGTTTTTCCCATGCTCATCCTTTTTCGCATGCAAGCGGCCTCTGGAGTCGAGCTCTCGCACTACCTGGCGCCCGTCAACACCCCAAATGTTTTGAACGATATTGAGTTCGTCCTCCCTTGTTTAACGTTCGTGGCGATCTATGCGGTCATAGATCGGCTGCCAGGCAAACAATGAACCGTTCGAGGAAAAACGGGGTCAGGTCTTGCAATCAAACATTGGCCGGACAGGCTCCCGGACTCCGAAACGGCGAGCCTATTTCGAAAGTGCCATATGCCGTAGCTAAAGACCGTTGATGCCTTATTGCAAGACCTGACCCCGAGCCGCTCGCTACTGCTTGCTTGGGGCAATCGGTCTCAGTGTGGGCGGGGTCATCGCAGTTGCCCGGAGTGTGGCATCCGGTGTCGGAGACCCGACCTATGGCGCAATGTTCTTGCTCATCGGGATCGCCATGCTTATCGCGATCGCCATCGCGTAGCGGTTAGGCAAGAGGGAGTCCGGGGCGAATCAAACGAGAAAATAGACCCCTCTTCCCACGGCTCCCCGTCTTACCCGCTCCGCCAGCCTGGTTGATCGCGTAACCCTCCAAGTCATGGCTCGGGGTCCGATCGGGGATGGCGTCCAGCTATGTCGGCGCACACGCATGCACTGCGCCCCGACCTGCTTCTCGGAGTGCACCGAATACCCTAGTATTGGAGCGAGCGCACGGTTGACCTAAAAGCCATATACCCGGAGCAGTTTCATCACATCCCTATCACACAATATCCGGGAATTGGGCAAAATCACACAAACAGCCACAAAACCACTCAAAGATAAGCGCATGTTTTATGGGGGAAATCTGGCGCCCCGACCAGGACTCGAACCTGGGACCTTCCCCTTAGGAGGGGGACGCTCTATCCAGCTGAGCTATCGGGGCCCGTCTGTGCGCCGGCGCGACACAGTTTCCCGTGTCGTGAACGCGCATGCAAATCGGCGGGCGCGGAACGGCGCGACAAGCGGCATCCATCCGCCACGCGCACCCGCCTGCAGCGGGCCCGGGCCGGCGGGGGCTTGCATATCCTACTGAGTTAGGCTAACCATCATGGCAGAGGTCAACCGGATATCCCAGCGAGGGACAGATGCCCACAGTGACATTCATCGAGCACGACGGCACCACCCACACCGTCGAGGCGGAAATCGGCATGCCGCTGATGCGGGTCGCGGTCGAGCACAGTGTTCCCGGCATTGACGCCGACTGCGGCGGCGAGTGCGCCTGCGCCACCTGTCACGTCCTGGTGGACGAGCAGTGGCTGGAGGTCGTGGGGCCTCCCGGCGACATCGAGGACTCGATGCTCAGCCAGCACCCCGACCGTCAGGGCAACTCCCGCCTGTCCTGCCAGATCCCGGTCAGCGAAAAGCTTGAAGGGCTGGTGGTGCAGCTGCCGGAGTACCAGTTCTGATGGGGGCGCCGGCAGGCTCCGCGAGGTATGCGGCATCACGAATGCGAGGAGGAGAGCTGACATGAGCCAGGTACGCAAAGATCCCGTCGCCACGGCCCGCGAAGAGGCCTGGGCGATGCCCCTGGAAGAGATCGACGTCAGCCGCGAGGACCGCTTCCAGAACGACACCTTCTGGCCGTTCTTCGAGCGGCTGCGACGCGAGGATCCGGTGCACTACTGCCGCGAGAGCTACTACGGGCCCTACTGGTCGGTCACGAGGTTCCGCGACATCATGCAGGTGGAGACGCACCCGGGGATCTTCTCGTCCGAGCCGGCGATCACCATAGCGGACCCGGCCGAGGACTTCCCGCTGCCCATGTTCATCGCCATGGACCCGCCCAAGCACGACGAGCAGCGCAAGGTGGTCAGCCCGGTGGTGGCCCCGTCCAACCTGGCGAAGCTCGAGGGAACCATCCGCGAGCGCGTCCAGAACATGCTGGACAACCTGCCGCGCAACGAGACTTTCGACTGGGTCGACCGCGTCTCCATCGAGCTCACGAGCCAGACCCTGGCCACCCTGCTGGATTTCCCGTTCGCGGAGCGGCGCAAGCTCACGCGCTGGTCGGACATCGCCACGTCCGATCCGGAGCGCGGTACCGGGCGCGGGCTGGTGAACACCCAGGAGGAGCGCCGTGCCGAGCTGCTCGAATGCCTGGAGGCGTTCGTGGAGCTCTGGAACGAGCGCGTCAACGCCGAGCCCGGCAACGACCTGGTCTCGATGCTGGCCCACGGGGAGTCCACCCGCAACATGGACCGCACCGAGTACCTGGGCAACCTGATCCTGCTGATCGTGGGCGGCAACGACACCACCCGCAACTCGATCAGCGGCGGCGTGGTGGCGCTCAACAAGTACCCGGAGCAATATCGCAAGCTGCGCGAGGACCGGTCGCTGATCAAGAGCATGGTGCCCGAGATCATCCGCTGGCAGACACCGCTCGCGCACATGCGGCGGATCGCGATGGAGGACACCGAGCTCCACGGCAGGACCATCCGCAAGGGTGACAAGGTGGTGATGTGGTACGTCTCGGGCAACCGCGACGAGGACGAGATCGAGCGGGCGGACGACTTCATCATCGACCGGCCCAACCCGCGCCACCACCTGTCCTTCGGTTACGGCATCCATCGCTGCATGGGCAACCGCGTGGGCGAGCTGCAGCTGCGCATCCTCTGGGAGGAGATCATGCAGCGCTTCGACACCATCGAGGTCATGGAAGAGCCGGAGCGTGTCCCCTCCAGCTTCGTGCACGGCTACAGCAAGCTGATGGTGAGAATTCCGACCTGACGGGTCGGCACGGGGGGAACGAAAAAGCCCGCCGGAAGGCGGGCTTTTTCATGCTCGACTGGTGGAGCCGGGGGGGATCGAACCCCCGACCTTCGCATTGCGAACGCGACGCTCTCCCATCTGAGCTACGGCCCCGGACGAAAGCGCGGGGCCTGTCTCCGCCCCGCGTCGGGTGGTATTCTAGCATCGCGTTCGCGGATTTCGCCACAACCCCGGAACCCCATGGAACAGGTCAGCATCGTCATGCCGGCGCTGAACGAGGCGGCCGGTATCGTCCCGGTGCTGGAGCGGCTCCAGCGCTGCCGCGAAGCCGGGCACGAACTGATCCTGGTCGACGGCGGCAGCGCCGACGGCACCGGCACGCTCGCGGCGCCGTTCGTGGATACGCTGGTCCGGGCCAGCCCCGGTCGGGCGCTGCAGATGAACGCCGGCGCGGCCCGGGCGCGCGGCGGGACGCTCTGGTTCCTGCATGCGGACACCCTGCCCTGCACCGATGCCGTCGGCCAGATCCTGGAGGCGCGGTCCCGGAACGGACGCTGGGGCCGGTTCGATGTCGTCATCGACAGCCCGCGGCCGCTGTTGGGTGTGGTCGCCGCGATGATGAACCTGCGCTCGGCGTTCACCGGCATCGCCACCGGCGACCAGGGCATCTTCGTCGAGCGCGCCCTGTTCGAGAGCCTGGGTGGCTTCGCCCCGCTGCCGCTGATGGAAGACATCGAGCTCAGCCGCCGCCTGCGGGGGCTTGCCCGGCCTGCGCGCCTGCGGGGACCCCTGCGGACCTCCGCCCGGCGCTGGGAGCGCGCCGGCGCCTGGCGCACCATCGCGCTGATGTGGCGGCTGCGGCTGGCGTACCGCGCCGGCGCCGCCCCGGAGACGCTGGCGCGCCGCTACGGTCGACGGGACGGCGCATGAGCGGCGACCGCTGCCGAATCGCGGTGTTCGCGCGGGCGCCCCGCCCGGGCCGGGTCAAGACCCGACTGGCCCCGGCGATCGGGCAGCGCGGCGCGGCCGCGCTGCACCGGCAGCTGGTCCGGCATACCGTGCGCACGGCGGTCGCGGCCGGCATCGGATCGGTCACGCTCTACTGCACGCCGGATACCCGGGACGCGCTGTTCCTCGCCTGCCGGCGCGAGCTGCGCGCAGGGCTCGCGCGCCAGCAGGGCGCGGGGCTGGGCGAGCGCATGTTCCGGGCCCTGCGGGAGCAGACCCGCGGCGACCGGCCTGCCCTGCTGGTCGGCAGCGACTGTCCCGGCGTCGACCCCGCTTACCTGTGCAGCGCCCTGTCCGCCCTGGAAGCCGGCCATGACACGGTGCTCGGCCCCAGCACCGACGGCGGCTACGTGCTGATCGGTACCCGCCGGCCCCGGCCCGGGCTTTTCCGGGGCATTCGCTGGGGCGACGCCACCGTGCTGCGCTCGACCCTGCGGCGACTGGACCGGGCGCGGGCATCGTACCGCCTGTTGCCGGCAAGATCGGACATCGACTCCCCCGCCGACCTGCGCGCCGCCCGTCGCGCCGGAGTCGTAGCATACTGAAGCGGCAAAATAGAAAAGGTCGTACTGGAGGACCCCCCCATGAGCATCAGAATCCGTCGCGGGCGCCCCGAAGATGCGTCGGCGCTGGCGCGCAACAACATGGCCCTGGCCCGGGAAACCGAGGGGCGCGAGCTTGGCCTCGCGCGGGTGCGCGCGGGCGTGAAGCAGGCGCTGGAGCCCGAATCCGGAGCCCAGTACTACGTAGCTGCCGACGGGGACACCCACGAAGTGGTCGGCCAGCTGATGGTCACGCGGGAATGGAGCGACTGGCGCGACGGCGAATTCTGGTGGATCCAGAGCGTCTACGTGGACCCCGCCTGGCGCGGACGTGGCGTGTTCCGCGGACTGTACGAGCATGTCCGGCGCCTCGCGCAGGGGATGCCCCGCGTATGCGGCATGCGACTGTACGTCGAACGGGACAACGCCACCGCGCAGTCGATATACCGGGCGCTTGGCATGGAAGTGACGGGCTACCGGCTGCTCGAGCTCGAATTCGAACGGGAATGAGCCGGGCGGCGCGCTCAGCGTCCTGACCCGCCCGCGCCAGCGTCCGTGTTCCTGCCGTAACCGGTCAGCTCGACGTAGCCCTGGCCGCGGACTGTACCGTGTCGGCCCTGCCCCGATACGTCCACGGCGCCCTCCCAGTAGTTGACGATCCCGCGCAGCTCCTGGTCCCGGATCATCGGACGGACGCGCAGGGTCAGACCCAGCGGCCGCAGGGTCAGCCGCCAGCCGGACGGATAGTCGGTTCCCGAGTGCGGGCTCTGCCAGTGGCCGGTCACCTCCAGGTGCACGCGGGCTGCATCCAGGTGACGCACGCGCCCCCGCGGGTCCACCACGATCGCGTAGGTATAGCGGCTCGGCTGCCCGTCTCGCCGCCGCAGGCGGTAGAACATCAGGTCCCGGCCGTCGTCGAGGTGCAGCGCGAACCAGTCCCAGCCCACCTGGCTATGGTCCAGCACGCTGCTGCTCCACTCGTGGTCCATCCAGCTCGTGCCCGTGACCCGGAACGTTCGGCCGCCGATCCGCAGCCGCCCGCGGGTCGCCAGGCGCGTGAAGGAGTAATAATAGGATGCCTCGCCGGGCGCCGGGCCCTTGCGGCTGTAGCCGTGGTCTCCCTGCAGCACCGGCGGCTTTTCGCTGTGCAGATTCAGTTGCACGCCCAGTGCGTCGCTTCCGGCCGAGAGGGTGAGGGGGAACAGACGGCCGGGGCGTTTCCCGGTCGCCGACCAGTCGTGCAGCCACACCCGGAAGGGCCGCTTCGCCGTCGGCGCGCGCGCCCCCGCAATGCCGGGTCCCGTGCGGCTGACGCGCTCGCGGTAGCGGAAGCGATCGTCGCGCACGTCGGTGATCGCCAGGTGGGCCATATACACCTGGTGGCCGCTCCAGTCGGCGGTGCCGCGGGCCTTGCCCGGGGCCAGTGCCACCCGGAAGAACGTCAGCTCGAAGCCGAAGTGCCGGCCGGCGGCGGTCTCGAGGTTGCCGGTGAAGTACCACCACTCGTCGCGATACCCCGGGTGAGGTCCGTCGTCGCGGGGAAACACGAGACGGCGCGGCCCCGTGACGACGCGGTAGCCCGCTGACTGCCCCGCCCCCAGGGCGTCCACCAGCGAGCCACCCGCGTCGCCGTTTCCCGCCGAGCCCTGTGCGCGCGGCCAGAGCCAGGCGGCCAGGGCGCCCGCGATCAGCAGTGCAAGAATCGCCACGAGTCGGCGCATCACTCCTCCCGCAACGCGCGCGCCGCGCGCATCCGGCCCAGCCGCCAGGCGGGATACACCCCCGCCAGCAGGGCCGCCGCCACCGCGGCCGCCAGCGCCTGCCAGACGACGCCGGCGTCGAGCCGGAACGGCATCAGCCACCCGAACACGCGTTCGTTGACCACGCGTACGATGAGCGCGGCAAAGGCAAGTCCGGCGGGCAGCGACAGCACACCGGCCAGGCCGCCCATGAAGGCGGTCTGGCCCAGCACGACCGCCACCGTCTGCCGCGGCGTCATCCCCAGCGCCCGGAACACGCCGAACGTCCGGGCGCGCTCGAGCTCCAGGGCCATCAGCGCGCTGATCATGCCCATGATGCTGATGATCAGGGTCAGCAGGCGCAACACGGCGGTGACGGCGAACGTCTGGTCGAAGACGGCCATGGTGTATTCGCGCACCGAGCGGGTCGGCCGCGCCGTGAACGGGATTCGGGGCCCCAGCAGGCGGCGTATGCTGCGCAGCACCCGTGGCGGCGACGCCCCCGGCGACAGAAAGACCGCGATCCAGGACAGCCTCGGGTCCTGCCAGTACCGCAGATACGTCTGGCGGGATATCGCGATCCGGCCGCGGGTCGAGCCGAAATAGCGGAACACCCCCGCGATCTCGAACTCCCGGAGGCCGCGACCGGTGTACAGCCGGATCGCGTCGCCCGGGTGCAGGTCATGCAGGCGGGCCAGCGACTCGGAAATGAGCACGGCCGGTGGCGTGCGACCGGCGTCGGCGAAGGCTCGCCAGGCCTGGCCCGACCGGCCCGCAATCAGCGGGAAGGTTCCGAAGTCCCGGCGGTGCATGCCATACGCGACCAGGGGGACGACCCCGAACGGCGTGTCGACGCCGACATGCCGTCCCCGCGTCACCCGCGCGACGCCGGGAACCCGCTCGACACGCGCGGGGAGGTCCGGCGGCAGGGTTCGTCCCTCCGTGCGCGAGCCCGCCGGCCCGACGAAGATGTCCGCCTGGAGCGCCTGGTCCAGCCACTGCTCCACGCCGTGGCGAACGCTCCCGATCATGGTACCGACGGCCACCGTGGCGGCAAGCGCGACGGCGAGCGCGGCGATCGCCACCGACGTCCGGCTCAGGCCGGCTGTAATGCCCCGGAGGGCGATCCGCACCACCACCGCGCGCGACGGCGGCAGCAGCCGGGTCACGCCGCGCACCGCGATGAGCGTGAGACCCGGGATCCAGAGCGCGACCGCCGCGACGAGGCATACCAGGGCCGCGTAAGCCGGCGCCACGGCACCGCCGGGGACAAGCAGCAGTCCGCCCCCCGCAAGCGCCGCGCCAATGCCGGCCAGCGCGAGCCACGGGATGAAGGCGCGCCCGCGCCGTTCCAGGCCGGAACGCAGCATGGCCGCGCGCGGACGCACGTACGCCGCCTCCACCGCCGGTGCGAGCGCCGCCAGGACGGTCGCGCCCAGCCCCAGCGCGGCGCCCTTGGCGAACGGCCCGGGCCCCGGCACCAGCGTCCGGACCTGGACGGCGAAGTAGACGTCGTTGATGGTGCGCGTCACCAGGTGGACCAGGTGCTGCGCCAGGCCGACCCCGAGCGCGATACCGACCGCGGTGGCGACGGCCCCGATGATCAACGCTTCCAGCGTCACCGCCAGGAACAGCTGGGCACGGCTGACGCCCACGCCGCGCAGGATGCCGAAGAGCTCGCGCCGCCGGACCACGCTGAAGGTCATGGTGTTGTAGATCAGGAAGACCCCGATCAGCAGCGCCAGCAGGCTCAGGGCGCCGAGATTGACGCGAAAGGCCCGTGTGGCCTCGTGCATGGTCCTGGCGCGCGTGCCGACGGCGCGAATCACCACGCCGGGCGGCAGCGCCGACGACAGCCTGGCGAGCACGACCCGCCCGGCGGGGCCGGCGGGGACGATCAGGTCGATCTCGGAAATCCGGTGCGGCTCATGCAGCAGTTGCTGCGCGGTGCCGATGTCGGTGATCACCACGCCCGGCGTGGCGCCGTGGGCCGGCGTGGCGAGCACGTGCACCGCGACGGCTCCGGAGGATACGGTCAGCCGGAGCCGGGAACCGGGACGCGCTCCCAGCGCCGCCGCATCCTGCTCATCGATCAGGACGCCGTCCGGCTCGGTCATGAGACGCACGGCAGCCCGCAGATCATTCACGGACACCGCCTGCAGGCGAGGCCGGAACGGCGCTGCCGAGATCGGGTCGATCCCCACCAGGCGGACGTTCTCGCCATCCGGCAGGCCGGCCGTCCCCTCCAGCACCGGCGTGGCGACGGGCAGCAGGCCGCGCCCGGCAAGCTCGCGATAGAGGCGGTCCGGGATGCCCCCGGGGCCGGCGACGATCTGGTGCGTGGCGCGTCCCACTACGCCCTCCATGGTCAGGTGGAACGCCCGGGTAGCGCTGGCATTGGCGAGGTCCACGGCAACCACCACCGCGACCCCGAGAGCCACCCCCAGAAGCGACAGGACCGCGAGCGTCGGATGCCGCAGCAGGTACCGGAGGCCGGCAAGCAGCACGTACCGCATGCCGGGTCACCCGCCGGGCACCGGGGAGGTTGCGGAAAGCCGGCCGTCCCTGAGCGTGAGCACCCGGTCGGCACGGCCGGCAACGAGGTGGCTGTGGGTGGCCATCAGCAGCGTAATCCCCTGCTCCCGTGCCAGGCTCTCGAGCAGGTCGAGCACGCGCCCGCCGGTGTCGTCGTCCAGGTTGCCGGTGGGCTCGTCC
Organism: Gammaproteobacteria bacterium; assembly: GCA_035638775.1. Taxonomy (GTDB): domain Bacteria; phylum Pseudomonadota; class Gammaproteobacteria; order UBA5335; family SLRW01; genus DASQZJ01. Next base: position 2,966 of record DASQZJ010000022.1, on the reverse strand, counting down.
GCCAGGACCAGCGCGGGACAGTGGATGATCGCGCGTGCCAGGGCCACCCGCTGCTGCTCGCCGCCGGACAGGGTATCCGGGTAGCTGTCGCCGCGGTCCGGCAAGTCCACGGACTGCAGCATCTGGCGGATGCGCGCCCGGGCCACGGGCGGCTTCCAGCCGTTGAGCTCGAGCGGCAGGTACAGGTTCTCGCGCACGGTCAGGGTCGGAACGAGGTTGAAGAACTGGAAGACGAAGCCGAACATGCTGCGCCGGAGCAGGGTGCGGGCATGCTCCGAGAGAATCTCCATGCGCCGACCGGCGACCAGGATGCGGCCGCGGTCCGGCAGATCGATGCCTGCCGCCAGGTTCAGCAGCGTCGACTTGCCGCACCCGCTGCGCCCCAGCATGACCACCCGCTCCCCCGGCTCGACGGTCAGATCGACCCCGCGCAGAACCTCGCGGGTGCTCTTGCCCTCCCGGAAGCTGCGCCAGACCCCCTCCATCCGGAGCACCGGGCGGGAGGTCTCGTTCCCTTCGTCCACGGCGTGGCCCTGCCCATGCTGGTTCGCCGGGCCGCCCGCCCCTCCCGGGGCCGCCCCGTTCACGTGTCAGCGGGAAGTGCAGATCCGCTCTCGATCCCCGCTTCGCAAAGCTGCAGTCCCGGTCGGGGCACGGTCGCAACGGCTTCGTGCAAGGCGCAGTCGGTGCGCTCCCGCCTACCGTAGGCCCGATCCTCCCGGGTCCGTCGTCCGGCCCTGCGCCGGCGCCGCTGCCCGCCACGCCTCCGTCAGGCCGTGACGGCCCGCGACAGGGCCCGCACGCCCGGCAGCTCATTCCCGGCCAGCCACTCCAGGAACGCGCCCCCCCCGAGGGATACGTAGGTGAAGTCGGCCGCCGAGCCGGCAGCGTTCAGCGCCGCCTGGGTCTCCCCGCCCCCGGCCACGCTGACGAGCGAGCCGGTTCGCGTGCGCCGGGCAACAGCGCGCGCGACCTGCTGCGTCCCGTGCTCGAATCCCGCGAATTCCGCCGCGCCCAGGGGCCCGTTCCAGACCACGGTTGCGGCGGGATCGAGCTCGCGCACGATGCGGCCGACGCTGCGCGGACCCAGGTCGAGGATCCGGGACTCCTCCGGAACCTCGCCGATCCCGACGATGCGGCAGGACGCGTGCGCTGCGACCTCCCGGGCCACCACCACGTCCTCGGGAAGCAGTATCCGGCAGCCGGAGCGCGCCGCCTGCTCGAGGATCCCGTTCGCCTCGTCGGCCATCCCGGCCTCGCACAGGGACCGCCCCACCGCGCTCCCGGTCGCCGCCAGGAAGGTGTTCGCCATGCCCCCGCCGAGCGCCAGCACGTCGACCCGATCGACCAGCGCCCGCAGCACGCCGAGCTTGGAAGAGACCTTGGCACCGCCGAGCACGGCCAGGTAAGGGTGCGCCGGGTCGGCCAGGCAGCGCTCGAGGCTCTCCAGCTCGCACTGCAGCAGTCGGCCCGCAGCCGACTCCCGCAACCCGGGCAGGCCGACGACCGAGGCATGCTCCCGGTGGCAGGCGGAGAACGCGTCGTTGACATACGCCTCCCCCAGCTCCGCGAGCGCGGAGGCGAACTCGGGATCGTCGTTTTCTTCGCCGGGATGGAAGCGAAGGTTCTCGAGCAGCAACACGTCACCCGCCCGCATCGCCAGCACGGCGGCGCGCGCGGGCGCGCCGATGCAATCGGCGGCGAACCGGACCTCGATACCGCCGAGCGCATCCGAAAGCGGACCCGACACCGGTCGCAGGGAGTCCCCCGCGACGGGCCTGCCCCCGGGGCGTCCGAGGTGGGACATCACGACGGGCATCGCACCCCGCTGGATGAGCTCCCGGACGGTCGGCGCGCAGGCGAAGATCCGGGCGGTATCCGTGACCGCCCCGTCGCGGATCGGTACGTTCAGATCGGCCCGCACGAGCACGTGCCTGCCGGCGACATCCATGTCATCGAGTGTCCTGAGGTGCATGCGCGCTCCTGCCTTCCGACCCGTTACCCGTCGGGCGCGACCCCGGGCGATCGACGATCGTGCAGGGCCCTTTTGAGTTGTCATTACTACGCCGCGGCAGGCGGTCACTCCTTGATCCGGGTCAGCTCTTGCGCGCGCATCGCGATCCGGACCCGGCCCCGCCGGTCCGGGTTCATGGATTCGGGAACCGCCCGCGATCCGTGTCGGGCTGCTGCCGGACAGCAAACCTGGCGCCCCGCGCCAGCTGCAGCGGCCCGGCGCCGGGGGGCGGACCGGTCCGCAGGCCATCGGGCTCACGACGCCTCGCAAAGGTCTTGGCGGCGGGGGTGGCCGCCCGGCCCGCCATGCGGCTTCGTTGATTCCGGTCAAGGCGAAGCTGCCCGGTATCCCCTTCAATAACGGCGTCGCCCGAGGTCCGGGCGAGCAGCGTTTCAGTCCCGTCCCAGGGAGGGTGTGGATCATGTCTCCAGTCTCGAAGAAGCACCCCGCGCGCGGCGCGGCGCCGGGCGACGCCACTTCGGCGCGCGCCGCGAAAAGCCCGCGAAGGCGACGGCCGGCCTCCGGCGACGAGCGGCACCACAGGATCGCCGAGGCCGCCTACTACCGGGCCGAACGGCGGGGCTTCGATGGCGGCGATCCGGTCCGGGACTGGCTGGAAGCCGAGGCGGAGGTCGACGGCAGCAAGTCGACACGCTCGCGCCGCAAGCCCTGACGCCGGTCCGGCCGGAACACAGCTTCGTTCGCGGCAGCGGGCGGGGCGGGGGTCGTGCGTCCCGGCCGGTCCCGTACGCGAGAGCCCTCTTCCGATGAACGAACCATCATCCACCACCCCCGGAACACCGGATGGCGCGGACCCCTATGCGGCTGCGGGCAGCCGGCCCGAGGGGCTGACGGCGCAGGAGGCGGCGCGGCGGCTGGAGCAGTACGGGCGCAACACCCTGCGCGAGGAGGAGGTCGGCCTGCTGCGGCGGCTGGCCGGCTACTTCTGGGG
>DASQZJ010000021.1:0-12738 GCA_035638775.1 Gammaproteobacteria bacterium | reverse complement strand
TGATTGATCATGAAGGTGGACGTCAGCACGACCAGCCACCCGAGCGCGCACAGGGCCCACAGGATCCCGCTCCCGAGCGCCCCCCGGACTTCCCAGACGGTTCCGGGCAGGCCCTGCCACTGCCACATCATCAGGGCGAGCTGTGCACCGGCACCTGGTTTGCGAAAGACGGGATGACGCGGGATGAAGCGTGACGGGCTGGGATGGTGAGGCGGGACAAGAGGTTATGGCGGGATCGGCGCGCGCGTCGGTTTGGCGGTCAGCGACACCTGGCCGAGCGCCTCGAGGGGCCGACGACACGTAGTTTGCGACAGCCGCGCACCGCTCGCGCCACCCGATAACAGGTACTCAATCCTGAATGACGTGGCCGATCCAGACGACGCGGCCGACGACGCGGTCGCGGCCCACCTGGTCGTCGTTTTCGGCGACCCATTCGCCGTTTAACGGGATCTCAAACGCCTCATAGGCCGCGTTGTCCGAGCGGACCTTCGCGCGGCCGCCAGGGAGGCGCTGCAGGCGCTTCACGTGCAGCTCGCCGCCCATCCTGATGACGTAGATCCCGTCGCGCACGGGCGCCGGGGACAGGTCTACTAATAATGTGTCGCCTGGCTCGATGGTCGGGTGCATGCTGTCGCCTCGAGCGGCGATCAGCGCCAGGCGATCCGCCTTCAGACCGCGCTCTGCAAGCCAATCCCGCCGGAACGCGAAGCGCCCGACCTCTTCCTCCGACACGATCTCCCTGCCACCGCCCGCCGACGCCTCGACGTCGTACTTCGGGACCAGGGCGAAGTCCGCCATGTACGGCGCGAGCCCTTCCGCCACCTGAATATGATCGGCCTCCAACATCGGCTCTTCGCCCGACAGGAGCCATCCAGGGCGAACGCCCAGGTTCTTCGCCATCAGTACAACTTTATCTGCGCCTGGCACGGACAGGCCACGAATATAGTTGCGTATTAATCCCTGCGTGATGCCTGTCTTCTTCCCTAGGGCATAGGCCGACGTATCTCCCATAGCCAGCTCCAATCGCTTGCCTAACGCGTCAGAGTTCCGGCCGCGAACTGTGACCTGATCAGCGCTGGAACTTTGACGCGTCACAGTTCCGCCCAACTAACTGATGGGACACAAAAAACACGCTCTACAACCATTTCCATTCCCTTCTCGAACTTTGACGAGAATAAAACTGTTGCACTACCGCAAAATCCTGTTGTATGGTTTCCCCATGAGCACAACAGAGACGCCCAAAAAACCGGCCTCGCAGGACTGGCATCGAGCGGACATCGTCGCCGCCCTGCGAAAGGCCGGGTGGAGTCTGCGCCGGCTATCCGTCCATCACGGATACGCCGCGCCGACGACCCTGAAAAACGCCCTCGACCGTCACTGGCCGAAGGGCGAACGCATCATCGCGGCCGCCATCGGCGTGGACCCGGCAGATATCTGGCCGAGCCGCTACATGGAGCCGGACACCAAGAACATCTGCGACCGCCACGTTGCATAAATGCTAGGCCATTGCGGCCCGGCAGGCCACGGCAGATGGCGGCGGATTTTGGAATCGATAAAAAAGGGGCATTTCCAATGACCCGCACCAGATGGAATGCACAGCGCCCGACCTCGCTGCGCCATGCGCTAGAGCTCTGCCTGAACTACGCCCGGGCGATCCACAACCGGAGCGTCGAGAACGTCGCCGACCTGATGGGGCTGCCCAGCCACTGGACCATCTATAAGTGGGTCCAGTCCGGGCGGATCCCCGCGATCCTGATCCGGCCGTTCGAGCACGCCTGCGGCTGCGACTTCATCACCCGGTACATCGCCACCAGCGACCACAAGCTGCTGATCGACATCCCGTCCGGCCGCACCGCGTCCGACCAGGACCTGATGCAGCTCCAGGCCGACTTCAGCGAGTCGGTCGGGCTCCTGATCCGCTTCTACCAGGACGGGGCGTCCGCGACCGAGACCCTCGCCTCGCTCAACTCCCTGTTGGAGAACCTTGCCTTCCATCGAGCCAACGTCCACAAGGCGTCCCAGCCCGAGCTCGGCCTCTTCGACGGGGAGGACGAGTGATGGAGCAGTGGTTTACGGCACTAGAGCTAGCGGGGTTGCCTGGAATGCCGGCTAGTCGGAGCGCGGTCATCCGAAAGGCCAAGCGCGCCGGCTGGCGAGCCCGTCAGAGGCAGGGGCGCGGCGGCGGCCGCGAGTACGACCTGCGCTCCCTTCCCACCGAAACGCGCGCCGCGATCGCTCTGCAAGAGTGCTCCGAGCCCGAGCCCGTCCCCGAGGCACGCCGCGCCGCGATCGGCGGCCAGATCGGCGAGCGCCGCTCGCGCCAGGCGCGCGAGCGCGGCCTGATGCAGCTCACCGACCTGGACCGGGCCTCACGCCGGCGCGCCGAGGCCCGGCTGGAGATCCTGTCGCTGTTCGAGGACTTCCATCGCGCCTCGAGCCTGCCGCACAGCACGGCCTTACAGAGCTTTTGCGCCGCCTACAACGACGGGCGCGTCGAGGCCGCCGACTGGGTGCGTGAGCGGGTCACGCACTGCCACATCTCCACGGTCTATCGCTGGCTGCGCGCCCTCAAACGCGACGGCGCGGCGCGCCTGGGCGGCACCTACGGCGGCTGCCCGCGCTCCAAGATCGACACGCAGGAGCCGCTGCTGGCCTATTGCAAGGCGTTCCTGACCGATTTCCCGCACGCCACGGGCAAGCACCTGCACGACGGGCTGCTCGCCCGCTTCCACGACGACGAAAGCATCGAGTTCCCGAGCCGGCGTGCCGTCGAACGCTGGCTTACCCACTGGCGCCGCGACCACGCGGAGCTCTTCGCCGCGGTCGCCAACCCCGACGCCTGGAAGAACCGCTATTTGAGCGCCTTCGGAAGCGCCTCCGAGACCATTACACGCGCGAACCAGCGCTGGGAAATGGACTCGACGCCGGCCGACGTGATGCTCTCGGACGGCCGGCACTCCATCATCGGCGTGATCGACGTCGGCACCCGCCGGCTGCGCTACCTGGTCAGCCGTACCAGTAAGGCCACGGCCGTGGCGGCGCTGCTGCGCCGGGCGATGCTCGACTGGGGCGTGCCGGAGCAGATCAAGACCGACAACGGCAGCGACTACACCAGTCACCACATCACGCGGGTGCTGCGCGGCCTCGACATCGAGCAGATCCGCTGCAATCCCTTCTCCGGCTGGGAGAAGCCGCACATCGAGCGGTCCTTCAGGACCTTCTCCCACGACCTGGTCGAGCTGCTGCCCGGCTACATCGGCCATTCGGTCGCGGACCGATCCGCCATCGAAGCCCGCCACTCCTTCGCCGACCGGCTGCTGAAGAAGGACCAGGTGGTCGAGATCGGCATGAGCGCGGACGAGCTGCAGGCCTTCTGCGACCGCTGGACCGACGAGATCTATGCCCACCAGGCGCATCAGGGCCTGGACGGGCGCACGCCGTTCGAGGCCGCGGCCGGCGCGGCCATCCATTCCATCCAGGACGAGCGCGCCCTGGACCTGCTGCTGGCCGAGGCGCCCGGCGACGGCATGCGCCGCGTCACCAAGAAGGGGATCCGCCTCGAGCACAGCCACTACATCGCCCCCGAGCTCGGCGAGCTGGTCGGCGAGCAGGTCCACGTGCGCTTTGACGAGACCGACGTCGGGCGCATCGCCGTCTACCACCGCGGCGCGTTCGTCTGCTGGGCCGAGTGCCCGGAGATCACCGGCGTATCCCGCCAGGAGATCGCGCGCGAGGCGCGCCGGCGCCAGCTGGAGCGGGTGCAGGCCATCCGCCGCGAAATGAAGCGCGCCGCGAAGGAGCAGAACACCCGCGGCATCGCCGAAGAGATCCTCGAGCACCGCAGCCGCGGCCACGACCAGGTGGTGCGCTTCCCGGCGCCCGAGTTCGAGCACGCCACCGACGACCTCGAGGCGGCCTCGGAGGCGGCCGACGCCCGCGACGGCACCGAGCAGATCTCTGAGGAGCCGTTCCTCGACCCCGAGACGATGGAGCGCCTGGCGCACGAGATCCGCGAGGAGCAGCAGGAGGAGGAGACCGCCGAGCAGCGCTTCCGCGACTGGATCCTGAAGAACGCCCGGCGCGCCGAGCTGAGCGAGTTCGAGGAGCGCCAGCTGCGGGTCTACGAGACCAGCATCGAGTTCCAGGCGCGGCTTTCCATCTACGAGGAATACGGTCCCGGTGCCTTCGGCATCCGGGACCTTGAGAGCGAAGTCGCAAAACAACGAGGAGAGTAGATAGTGAAACACCGCATCATTCCCGTCAAGAACGTGGCGCGCGTCCATGAGGCCTCCGAGGCCCTGATCCAGCGCGATCTCGGCATGCCCGGCATGGGCCTGATCTACGGCGAGACCGGCTACGGCAAATCGACCGCGGCCACCTGGCTGGTCAACCGGACCCGGGGCGTCTACGTCCGGGCGATGGCGACCTCGACGCCCTCGTCGCTGCTCGGATCCATCCTGCGCGAGCTCGACCAGGACCCGAAGGGCAGCTGCGCCCAGATGGTCGAGCGCATCGTCGAGCTGCTGGCCCGCAGCGGCCGGCCGCTGTTCATCGACGAGGCCGACTACCTGGCCGACAGCAAGCGCCTGACCGAGACGCTGCGCGACATCCACGACCTCTCCCTGGTGCCGGTGATCCTGGTCGGCATGGCCGGGATCCAGCGCAAGCTGGTTCACCGCCGCCAGCTCTCCGGCCGCCTGGCGCAGTGGGTCGAGTTCCAGCCCTGCGACTTCGAGGACGCCCGGGCCCTGGCCGACGGCATGTGCGAGGTCGAGGTCGCCGACGACCTGCTGGCGCGCCTGCACAAGCACGCCGCCGGCGAGATCCGCCGCATTACCGTCGGCCTGGGCCGGATCGAGCACTACGCCCGCGCCCGCAGCCTGGAATCGGTCTGTGCCGCCGACTGGCGCGAGGGCGACGAGGGCTTCTTCCTCGGCGGCGGCCGCGGCCGTGCCCCGGCCCGGCCGAAGGGCGGCGCCAAGGTCGCGGCGATCGGAGGGCGTGGCTGATGCGGCCCGTCGGCAGCCACACGAAAGCACCAATGCGGGCCACCTCGGCTCGCTCTCGCATCTGGCAGTCCATGCGTGTGCTGCGCCGGTTCGACGTGCCCCAGCTGATGGCCACGGCCGAGGCGAGCCGCAACAACGTGGGCCGCTTCGTGCTCGGGCTGCGCCGGGCCGGCGTCATCCGCGTGGTGCGCCAGCATTGCAACGGGCACGCCGGCGACTGCGCCGTCTACCAGCTGGTCCGCAACCTCGGCCCGCACGCCCCGCGCGTGCGGATCGACGGCACCTGCTGGGACCCGAACGGCCAGCGATTCATCGGAGGAGAGGATGACTAAGGCCGCCGAACAGGCCGCCGAGCCCCTGTGGGTCGGCCGCCTGCGATCCGAGTGCATACGCCGCAGCCAGGCCCGGGTCGCCCGCGACCTGGGCTACTCGGCCGCGGTCATCAACCAGGCGTTAAAGGGCACGTATCGGGGCGATCTGACCCGTCTGCGCGAGGTCGTCGAGGGACGCCTGATGGGCGCCACCGTCGACTGCCCCGTGCTCGGCGACATGCCGCGGGACGTGTGCCTGGACAACCAGCGCCGCCCCTTCGCGGCGACCAACCCCACACGCGTCCAGCTCTACCACGCGTGTCGCAGCGGCTGCCCGCACAGCCGCCTGCAGGAGGAATGAGTCATGTACAGCGACGAGTACCTGGAGCACTACGCCGAGCGGTTCCTGCGTGACCGCCTCGGCGCCCACGGCGTGACGCTGGTGCAGTACCTGGCCGATCCGGCCCGCTACGAGCACCTGACCGAGCGCCACGAGCCCCTGCTGCCGCGCCAGCGCCTGGTGCAGCGGCAGGTCTACGAGGCCGAGATGGCCCAGGCCGAGCGCGGCGTGGAGACGCTGCCGCGGCGCAACGGCGCCATCGTCGAGCCGCTGCATCACCGGCGGTTCCCGGTCGCAAACAGCATGTTCAGGGGGCGGTCATGAGCTTTACGGGAGATGTACGCGAGCTGCTGGAGGCATCGGAGAAGCCGCTCACCTGCCGCGACCTCTATGAGCGGATGGACACCGCCGAGAACACTACGCAGGTCAGCCTCGCCCTGCACGAACTTCGCAAGCAGGGCGTCGTCGGGCGCATCGACGGCGAGAAGCCCGCGCCGCACTTCGTGCTCGGCTCGAAGGCGGATCCCCATGCCGGCGAACGGTCGGAGCCGGATCCGGACAGCAAGTCCGGCGGAAAGGCTGCGGCGAAGGCGCAGGAAAGCTCGAAGGAAAGCAGCGAGACCCGGGAGCAGGGCGGCGCCACGAATCCGACTCCCGGCGGGACGCATTGGCTCCTGGTCGAGATCTGCCGCGCGCTGGGGCTGGAAGCGTGCTGCAGCACCGACGTCGATGCTGCGGACGCCGTCCATAACCTGATCAGCCGGGACAGGAGCCTCGTGGACCGGGTGACCGAACTCAAGGATGAGGTCGAGAAGCTCCAGGGATCGGACGCCCGCTGGCGCAATGCTCGCGAGGCGCTGGAGGAGAAGGATGAGAGGATCAAGCAGCTGGAGCAGGCGCTCGCCAAGGCGATGCGCGAGGCATGGGAGACCGGAATCTATCCGAGGTCCCAGCCACGGGCCACCGTCCTGGAGTGCCTCGACGGCATGGAGGCCGAACTCACCCGCTGCGACTGGGACAAGGCCGCAGACCACTACGCCATCCAGGACGACGGATCCCTGGTGCTCTTCCTGTGGGGCACCACCCAGATGGTCCGCGTCCATCCGACCGACACCGAGCGCCTGCGCCGGCTCCTGAACGGATGGAGCGAGCTGGTCGAGAGCGCCCGCAATACCGTCGCTGAAGCGGCGGAGGAGGACAGTTATGCCCAGGCCCACCAATGAACAGAAGCTGGTCCAGGCCGGCCGGATCCTCGCGTTCCGGCTCCAGGAGCTGGCCGGCGATGACCCCAGGGCCCTCGAAGCCGTCGCGCTGTGGGAGAACGTCTGCCGGTCCGTCCGGCCCGCTCCCCAGCTCCCGCAAACCATCGGCACCTGCGGGTGGTGCGGCTGCACCGATCACCACCTGGTGCGCGGCGAGTGCCCGACCTGCCACGAGAAGGTGCGGCAGATGCCGGAACTCCCGCGCAACCACACGCCGGTGCTGACGGAGGACCTGTGATGCCGCTGCAGATGCGACTCGAGGCGGAGCGCATCGACCGGCACACCGTGCTGGAGGCGCTGCGCCGTCACATCGGCCATGCCAGCGGGGCCAGCGCGGCCACGCTCGTCGAGGAGATCACCGGGCATCCGCGCCCGAATCCCGTCGGCGAGCGTGCCCTGCGCGCGGTCGTCACCGAGCTACGCATGGAAGGCCACCACATCTGTGCCCACCCGGCGACCGGCTACTTCATCGCCGAGAGCCAGCTCGAGCTGGACGAGACCTGCATGTACCTGCACGACCGGGCGATGGCCTCACTCACGCAGGTCGCCCGCATGCGGAGGGTCTCCGTACCCGACCTGCGCGGCCAGCTGCGCCTGCCCGTAGAGCAGAAGGAGGAAGCATGAACGCAATCCGAACCGACCGGGCGCGCGACGTGACGCGCGTGACGCTGCCCCAGCAGCTCCTGCTGGAGCAGATGCACAAGCATCCCGGGACCTATCCGCTGGATCCCAGAGAGGTGCGCACCGCCCGCATCCTGGAGCTGCGCGGGCTGATCCGCATCACCGACGACCCGCACGGCGCCTACAGCTACGCCGAGTGGGACGAGGAGGCACATGCCGAGTGGATCCGCGCGCAGGAGGTGGAAGTATGAGGCCGCTCACGGAGCGGCAGCGGGCCCTGCTGCAGGAGCTCGAGGAGTCCTGGGGCCACTATCCGCTCGACAAGGATGAGAGGAACACCGCGTTCAGCCTGCAGCGGCGCGGGATGATCAACGTGGAGCGCGACGAGTACGGCGACCTGTTCGCCTACTGGGACGACGAGGCGCACGCCGACTGGATCCGCGAGCAGGAGGGAGTCGAGTAATGGCACGCAAGAAGCCCGACAACATCGAGCACATCGCCGACAACCAGCACGCCGACCGGGTGCTGGCCGAGGTCGGCGCCCTGCAGCGCCAGCTGCGCGGCATCGAATCCGATCTCAATGACGAGATCGACCAGGCCAAGGCCGCGGCCGCGGCGAAGGCGGCTCCGATCAAGGAGCGGATGGCCGAGCTGGACGCCGGCCTGCTGGCCTACGCCGAGTACAACAAGGACCGGCTGTTCCGCAAGCGCCGCAGTGTGAAGCTGCACTTCGGCACGCTGGGATTCCGGCGAAGCACCCAGCTCAAGACGGCCACGAAATGGACCTGGGCCGCGGTGCTGGACCGGCTCAAGGAGCTGGGCCTGACCCAGGCGGTGCGGGTCAAGGAGAGCGTCGACAAGGAGGCGCTGGCGACCCTGCCGGACGCCCAGCTCGAGCAGGTGGGCGTGGTGCGCCGACCGACGGACTCGTTCTGGTACGAGGTCGACGAGCACGCCATCGAGGAGAGCGCGGCGTGAACCGGCCCTGCTGCGTCTTCACGCCTTCGGGCACGGCGGTCTGGAGCAGCCTGGCGCCGCGCCCGAGCGGCGCGTGGATGCGCTTCGTCCTGACGCTGCCCGGCGATGTCCGCACCAGCCGCAGCTTCGAGGAGGAGCGTGAGCGCCTCGCCGCCGAGGGCTATCGGGCGTGCGAGGTCGAGATCGTGCCGGTGGAGGAGGAAACCTCGTGAGCGAGGACCGCACGGACCGCGTATCGCAGGCGCTGCACCGGGTCGCCACGGGCCTGGCCGGCCAGCACGAAGCCGAGATCCTGGCGGGGGCGCTCCTGGTCTGGCATCCGGTGCGGATCCCGCCGCCGCGGCGGCAGGACGTGCTGGTCCAGTGGCGCGCGGGCGACGGATCGCTAGCGACGGACGTCGCCTATGTCGACGGTGCCGGTGTGCTGCGGCTGATCGGCGGCGATCCGGACTACCCGGTGGGCGCCGTTCTGTGGGCGCGCATTCCGCGGGCCGGTCAGGAGTGACGCTATGACCCCGCAGACCGACAGCCGGCGCCGTGACCTGGCCAAGATCCACCTGGCCGCCAAGCAGCTCGGCATGGATGACGAGACCTACCGCGACATGCTCTGGACCGTCGCGCGGGTGCGCTCGGCCGGCGACCTGGACCAGCACGGGCGCCGGGCGGTGCTGGAGCACCTGCGGGCCGTCGGCTGGGCGCCCTCGGCCCGCAGCAAGCGGCCGCGGGTCAGCGCCGACCGGGCCGGCATGGTGAGCAAGATCGACGCGATGCTCGCCGAGGCCGGACGCCGCCGCGAGTACGCCGACGGCATGGCGCGCCGCATGTTCCGCGTCGAGCGCGTCGAGTGGTGCCACCCCGGCCAGCTGCGGCGCATCGTCGCCGCACTGACCTACGACCAGAAGAGGAGGCAGCGCCGGTGAAGCTGCACGCGATCAGGAGAGCGCCATGCAGATAACCTGCCCGAACTGCCACGCCCGCTACCACCTGGACGCCGCGCTGGAGGACGAGGCCGCGCGGGAGCTGATGGCGCTGCTGGCCGCGCTGCCGCGCGAGGTCTCCCGGCCGCTGGTCCAGTACCTGTCGCTGTTCCGGGCGCGGACCCGGGCGCTGTCGTGGGACCGGGCGCTGCGCCTGGCCCGCGACACGGTGGCGCAGCACGGCGATGCCGATGTGCTCGGCCGGGCCCTGGCGGAGACGGTCGAGGCGATGCGCGCCAAGCAGGAGCAGTCCGGCTGGCGCCCGCTGACCTCGCACAACTACCTCGCGCGGGTGCTGGAGTCGACCACGCCGCAGGCGCCGCGGCCGGCGCAGGGCGAGCGTCGTGGGCCGGCAGGAAAGACCGCCCAGGGCCTGGCCAAGCTGGAGAGCCGGCGCCGTGGCTGAGCGGATCCCCGACTGGTTCTTCAACGCCGTGCTCGACGGCATTCAGCGCCTGTATGTGCTGAGCCTGCCGCGCACGCCCTCGGCCGACACCATCGAGCTCACCCAGGAGGTCTGGGTCGAGGCGCTGTGGAGCGCGGCGCGCTGGGACGAGGACGCGGACCGGCCGCGCCTGGCGTCGGCGTTCCGGGCGCTGGAGCGCACCGCGACCGAGTGGCCTTCGCCGCGGCTTCTGCTGCAGAACCTGCCACGCCGTTCCCGCCAGGCCGCGCTGCCGGCGCCGGGCCTGACGGCGGAGCAGCGCCGGCGCAACCAGGCGCGGATCCGGGAGCTCGTGCGGACACTCAAGGGGGGAGAACGCCGTGGAGATTGACGAGAGCCTGCTGCCGCCGATGCTGCAGGAGCTGGTCCGGGCCTGCGGCCTGCGCGCGACGATGGAGCTGGTGCGCCACTACGGCGGCGTGCGGATTTACGTGCCCGAGCGGCTCGACAGCTCGCACCCGATCGTCCGGGTGATGGGGCAGCGCGGCGCCCGGGCGCTGAGCCATATATACGCGCGGGAGACGATCTCGGTGCCGCTCGCCACCAGCGCGCTGCGCGAGACGCGCCGGCGCCGGATCCGGGCCGAATACGGCCGCAAGAGCGCGGCCCAGCTCGCCCGCGAGCACGGCCTGACTGAGCGCAGCATCTGGCGGATCGTCGCCGACGGTGATACCGTTGACCCCCAGGAATCGCTGTTCTGACACCCCCTGCTGACGCCCGTCAGCATTATCCGCGCCCCCAGAGCCCCCCGATGATGGCCTCATGCTCGAGGCCAGATCAGACAACTCCGTCATCTTTCACGTCTGCCGCATCGACGCGCTGAAAACGCGCGAGGAGCGCCGCCGCGCGCTGGCGGAAGTGCCGGAGCACCTGCGCGACCTGGTCGCCTACACCCTGAAGGACCTGCGCTGGCGCAACCGCGTCGGCAGGGAAAACCGGGAGCGGATCCGTGAACGCACTGGCTGACCGGGCGGGCGCCGCCGCCAACGAGCACGAGCTCCCGCCGGCGCTGGTGATCGCCATCGTCGCCACGGAGAGCGGCTGGAATCCCTCCGCCTGGCGCGTCGAGCCGCCGTATCGCTACCTGTGGGACAACCGAACCGGCAAGCCCTTCCGTCACCTGACGCACGCCGAGATCGCCTCCGAGGAGGCGCCCAGCGACTTCCACGCCATCGCCGGCCAGTCGCGCGACACCGAGTGGTGGGGCCAGCAGGCGAGCTGGGGGCTGATGCAGGTGATGGGCGCGGTCGCCCGTCAATACGGCTTCAAAGGCCCGTTCCCGGTGCTTTGCGGGGCGGATGCGGGGCTCGCTTTCGGCTGCATCCACCTGCACACGCTCGCGCACCATTACAAGCCGAAGTTCGGCTGGGCCGGCGTGGTCGCCGCCTACAACGCCGGCAGCCCGCGCCGCGATGGCAACGGCCACTGGGTCAATCAGCACTACGTCGACACGGTCGCCGCCAACGGCGCCGGCGCGCTGATCGGGGGCGGCAAGTGACGCGCTTCACCGCCGAGCACGACAACCCCAGCGGCACCAAGACGCTGCTGTCCGTCTTCGTCGGCCTGGTCATCGTCCGCTATGCGCTCGCCGGCGTGCACATCGGCAGCTTCTCGGTCGGTGCCTTCGACGGCGCCGGCGCCGCGGAGGTCATCGGCGTGCTGGGGATGCTCTACGCCGGGCGCCGTTTCACGGATGCCTGGATCCGGGTGAAGGGAGGGAGCACGGGTGACTCATACAAATAGCCTCGTCGCGCTCATCGGCGCCGCGGCCTTCGCCGTGATCCTGGTCTATGACCAGCACCGGCGCTCCGATCTGCACTGGTGGCGCGATCCGATCAGCGCCTACCTGGCCGGCCCCGACGGCCATCTCATGGCACTGGGATTTTTCGCCGTGTCCGCGGCGCTGCTGGCGATCGCCAACACGGCGCCGCCGGTGGCCGCCGCGCTGCTCATCGCCGGCGCGTTCGGCACCTCGATCGCCGCGATCACCCGCGCCTTCGCCCGCGACCGCACGCTGCACCTGATCGGCGCGCGCCTGGCCTACGGCTGCGCCGGCCTGGGCATGCTGCTGGACTCCAGTGGCATCGCGCGGATCTTCTTCGGCGCCGGCCTCGTCGTGGCCGCGGCGATCGCCTGGTACGAGGGCCATGCCGCGGACCTGCTCGCATCGGCAGAGAGCCGGGATTTGTCGCTGCCGACCGCCTGGATCGAACGCACCGTGCTCTTGGTCTACCTGGTCTGGGTCGGGATCTGGGCCGTGACACGGATGGGGGTCGCCTGATGGTGGGACTGGCGCTGCGCCTGGCGAAGGGCCTGTTCACCAGCAGGGGCGGGCGCATCGTGCTGGTGCTGCTGGTCCTGGGCGCGGGTCTCGCCTGGCATTTCTATCGGGTGCACAGCCTGCAGGGCCGGATCCGCTCGCAGCAGGCCGACATCAGCCAGCTGCGCACCCAGCGCGACCAGTACCGCGCCGCGGCCGATTCGCTGCGCAAGCAGCTCGCCGAGAACGACGCGGCGACCCGGCGCCTGCAGAAGCGCCTGGCGGCGACGCGCGCGAGCACGGCCGAGCAGCTGCGCCAGATCGAGCAGTCGCCGGCGGCCGACGACGCGCCGGTGGCGCCGGTGCTCAGCCACGCCCTGGCCGACCTGCGGGGGGCAAAATGAAGCGCGCCGCCCTGATCGCCGCCCTGCTTCTGCTCGCCGGCTGTGCCACGACGCCGCCGGCGCCGCAGGTGATCCGCGTCACGCCGCCGGCCTCGCTCACCGAGCCGGAGGCCGCCCCAAGCGTGCCCGGG